>URAZ01000001.1 GCA_900545925.1 uncultured Eubacteriales bacterium
TCCCGCAGGGGCAAAATGAGCGAAAAGCGAATTTTGGTACTGCGGTAGAATCTTGCTCTAAGAAACTGCCGGACTGCCGTTCACTTCCTACTGCCACTTTTTCAGAAAATCTATAACCAGCTTTTTCATAAAAGGCTGCGGGCTGGCGTTCTTCCCCTTACTCCCTACAACACCGCAAAAAGCAAAAATGACGGACTTTCCGGCAAGAACTTTTCCGGCGGCTCGGTCTTTCCCGACAATAAGGCGTTTCGGAAGCTGCGTTTTGCCCGCTGTCTGAAAAAAATGGCAGCCTTTTTTGGCTTCACTGTCTAATACGGAACTTTTGGAAATTTGCCAAAAATGGGCGCAAAAAAAGCAGCAAATCTTTTTCGGATTTACTGCTTCATGTGCCGCTGCGGGACGGCGGAATATTCAGTTTTTATAGTGGTTCAGTGTGGCAAACTGTGGCTTTCTCTTATAGATTTACGGTCATAATATATTCCTCACTATTTTCATCAACAACAGTAAATCCCACTTTCTCGTACATCTTCACTGCATAATTACTTTTCTGAACAGATAAGGATATTTTTGAATATCCAGCCAATCTTTCTACTTGTAATAGTTGTTTCAATAATGAAGTTCCAATGCCTAATCCTCTATATTGGGGGCAGACAGACATAGCAAGAGATGGCGTATCATTATCAATGTGTCCATAATCATTCATAATTCTTACCCAAATAGCTCCTACTATATTTCCTTGAATTTCTGCAACTAAGGCTTTATCGTGTTTTCGATTTCCAAACTCAATGATATATTCTTGTAATTCTGGACAGTCTATGACTGATTTAGGTGGTGGCTCAATTCCGTCTGGAATATAAATCGCTTCGTACAAAAAGTCACTTAGTAAACAATATTCTTCGCTTCTCATTTCTCGTATTATATAGTCCATAGTTTCACTCCAAATTAAAATTTTATTAAGATAATTTTATCACATCTATATTCTATGCTCAACGGTCAAGACGGAACTTGAACAGGCTTTCAATCAGCTTTGTTCTGATGTAGTCCTCCATATCAGAGTTATAATAGCCGTTCATTTTGGAGAAATAGCGGATATATCCGGCATAGCGGTCAAGGACAGCCTGTATTGCTATGGGGTCGCCCTCATGTGCCTTTATAATAGTTTCATAGGGGAGAAGTCGGTTACTCATGGGGCAGCACCTCCATTTCCTCTTTCAGCCGCTTCAAGGCAAGCTGGATATGTCGCCCGATTGTGCTACGTGTCCAGCCGCTTTGTTCTCCGATTTCTTTCTGCGTCAAGTGCTGGAAGTAATATAAAAAGATTTCCTCCTGCGTCTGTTCCGGCAATCGGGCAAGAGCTGCCGCAAGAGAACAGCTATCTAAAAGTATCGTCTGCCCTCGAACAGAAAACGGATAAGTTTCGCCATAGTCCGGCACTTGAAAATACTCGTCTGTGGTGCTTAGTAGGACAAACTTTTCTTCGGTCAAATATTCAAGGGAGATTTCCCGTTTCCACCTCGCCGCCAGCATACGGGCAGCGTCAAAGGACGCATGGCGAATAACAATCCGACAATAGGTATCATGGGTATAGCGGATATGTTCTTTATAGGCTTCCTGTTCAGTCATGGAAACTCCCCCTTTCTTTGATTATGGGAAAGGGCGGCAGCACTTTTGGCTGTCGCCCCTTGATTACCCACCAGCAAGGACAGTTGGGGCTGTCAACGGTGGGCGCAGCCCATTTACTTGCCGTTGACTGGCTCGACTGGGTTTGCTATCTCGTTTAGTATTCCTTTTTCTTGAAAATACTAACGGTCAAAGGATAAGATAAAACATATACCAATAACGAACAGGCAAGTATAGCAATTCCTCCGCATATAAGCTGCGGTGCAGTCATCTTGGGAAATAACGTATTTATGAGAGTAGAAAGCCCCATAACAATTCCAATACCGCAAAGTAAGCTGATTATCAGAAAAACTTCGTTTCGTTCCTCTCCGCCCAAATAAAACAGCGGGAAAAATATTGCTCCCATAAACAAACTAATTCCGATTCCGACAACGAACAGCATGAAAATATCTACATTTCTGTCAAGGGTAACGCCATGCAGCATAATGGAAAGTGCCACGCCAATTCCCGCATAAGCTATTCCCACAATCAACCATAGAATTTGACTTATAAAATAGCTTTTCACAATGTCTGACCGTTTTACAGGAGCAGTCAACTTATATTTGCTCCATTTTGTAGAGCTTTCTTTCCTCAAACCCGCAATCGCATTTAGGGAAAAGCCAATCATTCCTAACAGCGCATAACCCATAAGCAAAGAGGGGCTGATAACAGCGACAACAAAAATGCCTAACAGCAACATAAACACGGAAAATGCCTTTGCATTTGAACGTACAGCAAAGTAATTATTTTTAAGTAGCCCTTTCATACTCGTTCCCCCTTTACTAAAAGCAGCATAATTTCATCAACGGAAACATGGTCTATGACAACGCCTTTATATTTTCTCTGTGCTTCTTTCCCGTTGGAAACCAGCACATCAATTTGAAAATCACGTTTCCGATAGGCAAGAATATCTTTCGGGTCTAATGCAAGGAATTGACTTTCCTTGCAGCGCATAACAGCATAGTTATATACCAAATCATTTTTTGATACGGTCATAATGAGCTTGCCATTATGGATAAAAGTGATGTAATCCGCAACCTTTTCCAAATCGCTTGTGATATGGGAAGATAACAGGATTGAGTGATTTTCTTCCTGCACAAATTCCAGAAAAACGTCCAGCATTTCATCACGCATAATCGGGTCTAAGCCGCTGGTCGCTTCATCCAAAATCAATAATTCCGGGTGGTGCGCCAGTGCAGCGGCAATCGCCAGTTTCATTGTCATTCCTCTGGAATAATGTTTGATTTTCTGCTTCGCTGGCAGGTGGAAGTCCTCTAAATACTTCTGGAACAGGGAATTGTCCCACTGTGTATAAAGCCCCTCCATGACTTCGGATAGCTGCTTTGCTGTCCAGTAAGCGGGAAAATTGTCGCCGTCATAGACAACACCAATTTTTTCACGCAAGCTCGTATCTGCGTCCAGCATTTCCTGTCCAAACAGCTTTACCGTTCCGCTGTCTTTCGTGATTGTATTCAGAATACAACCAATCGTCGTAGTTTTTCCTGCTCCGTTTTCTCCGACAAATCCTAAAATAGCCCCATACGGTAGGGAAAAGGTCACATTTTCCAATGTGAAATTTGACTTGGGAAATGTCTTGGAAACTTGCTGTAATTCTAAAATATTTTCCATGCTCATTCGTCCTCCTGATAGAATAAAGCCAACAACTCCGTCAATTTTTCAAGGGAGATATTACTTGTCCGTCCAATCTCAGCGGCGGCTTGTAAATGTTCCTCTGCAATACGTTGTTGTTCCTCTTGATAAAATTCTTTGTTTTGTGCTGACACAAAACTCCCTCTGCCTACTGTGGTTTCTATGAAACCGTCCCTTTGCAAATCTTCATAGGCTTTCTGTACAGTAATGACGCTTACATGGATTGATTTTGCCAATGCCCGCATTGAGGGGATTGCGTCTCCGGCTTGCAGTTCCCCGCTCATTATCATAGCTTTAATCTGTGATGTGATTTGCTCGTATATCGGCTTGTTGGCGTTATTACTGATGATGATTTCCATAACTCACCGCCTTTGCTTTTGAATTGTACTTAATGTACAAGTACATTATAACATATATATAATCATAGTCAATCCTCAAAATAAAATTGCCAGATACAGTTATTAAAAATAGCTGTATCTGGCACTAGGAATAGGGGAGCTGCTGCCTATCAAATTGTTGTGTGTTACTTTACCGCACATGAGCATTTGCGCCCGGATTATCATTGCCGTAGCCTTCCAGAAGATTGATGACGCCCCAAATGCCAAGACCACCGCCAAGCGCCGTAACGAGCGTCTGAAGGACATCGACTGCGGAATTGAAAAACTCCATATATAACTTGCCGGGAACGGAAGAACACGTCCAGACCACACTCCCATTCTCCGGTACTCCTTTCAAATTCAATTTCAGAAGTGGCCGTTTTGTTGTTGGTGTCTTGTATATATGAAAAAACCGCCAGTTTGCACTGACGGTTTTTGAACGATATAACTCCGACTGCGGATACAGCCGGAGTTTGCTGAGATTTAATTTTCTTTGCCGAGCAGCCAATCCGTGAGGTTCTTTACTCGGATACCGTTGTAGTTGCCAACGGTCAGGCGGTCGGCGGTCAAGATGATCTTTTCGTAATTATCGCGGATCTGTGCCAGCGGGCGCATCTCGCGCTCAAAGGTTTCCTGCGCCGTCATATCGGCGGTCACTTGATAATAGGTATAGGCTCCCTGCTTTTCCGCGACAAAATCCACTTCCGTATTTCCAATCCTACCGATCATCACCTTATAGCCACGGCGCAGCAGTTCAAGGTAGACCAGATTTTCAAGAGAAAAACCGAGGTCATAACTTCTGCGCGGCAAGATATGATTTCGCAGTCCAAGATCGACAATGTAGAGCTTTTTGTTGACTTTCAAAAGCTGTTTACCAGCAATATCGAACCGCTCTGCTGGATAGAAGATAAACGATTCCGTCAGTGCCTCTACATAGTCATTGACAGTATTCGGAGAAATTTTTCTGCCGCTGGAGATCAGATAGTCCGTGATGCTGCGGATGGAAACCGGACTGCCCACCACGCTTGCAAGATATTTGGCGATTGTTTTCAGCAGCGCAATATCCGTGATCTTTCGCTTGCTTGGGTCGCTTTCTTTGCGCACCTGCCGGTCCTCAATATCTTTGACAATGACCGTGTTGTAGATGCCCTCTAAATAGGTTTCCACCTTTTCCGGCGTTCTGCTCATCTTGGCGACGTAAGGCAGCGCACCGTTTCTCAGATATTCTGCAAGACCGCGCTCGGCATCCAGCTCTGTGATGGCAAGGAACTCTTGAAACGAGAGCGGCAGCATCCGAATTTCCACATAGCGCCCGGTCAGGAGTGTTGCCAGATCACCGGAGAGCAGATATGCGTTCGAGCCTGTAATATAGATGTCCACATTCGGCTTGACATACAGACTGTCTACGACCTTTTCAAAGTCGGGAACTTTCTGAATCTCATCAAGGAAGATGTAGGTCGTCTTTCCAGCGACCAGCCGCTCTTTCAGATATGCGTACAGTTTCTTGTAATCCAACAGTTCTTCGTATTCCAGTTCTTCAAAGTTCACGGATACAATCTGCGCATCCAGCGCGCCGTTTTCCCGGAGCCACGCCTGATACTGCATCAGCAGCGTGGATTTCCCACAACGGCGGATGCCGGTCACGACTTTGATGACCTGTTCTTCTTTCCAGCCGATCAGTTGCTCCAAATATTCCTTGCGTTCTACCAATGCCGCCACCTCCTTGATATGATGTTCTTATTATAGAATAGTATTTGCGGAACGTCAAGAAATATTCCGATTTCGGAATTGTTTCTCTGCTTCAGGCGGATAAATTCCGAATCAGAAGTAGTGCAAAGATACGCGCAACTTTTTTAAGGGAGTTTTTGACGAAACCATCAACTTTTTCAAGCGACTTTTTCTAAGAACCTGCAACTTTCTCAGAAGCGGCGTCAATCTCATAGACCTCATACGTTTCCTCCGGCTTCACTTTGAGCTTGGTGGATAGAAACTTTTCAATATCAAACGTGTTGCGCCGGTCGGCATCCGAGAGGTATTTGTAATTCGGATGCTTGGTGATGTCATATTTCTCAGACAGGAACGGGCGCACGCCGCGAAGCTGGAGGATGCACTTGCCACCATCCAGAACTGCCAGCTCATCCACGCTGGCAAGCTCGCGCCCGGTCTGTTGGAAATTCTGCGAGAAAGAACCGTTCCGACCTTTGCTCTGGCTGGACGTCCGGGTATCAATCGTTTCTTTCCCAAGCAGCTCCGAAATGTATTTGTGCGTTGACTGCTCGTTGCCGCCGAGATAGATGAAGCTATCCGCGTTGCCGATGATGCCCTCCCAGTCGTCCTTAAATAGCGCCTTGAGCTGCGAAATATTTTGCAGAACGATAGTTGACATAATGTTCCGAGAGCGCATAGTTGCCTGCAACCGGGCATAGCCATCCGGCAGGGCCACGTTCGCAAATTCATCGAACATCAGCCGCACGGGAACCGGCAGCGCCCCTTGATGCACCTTATCCGCCTGATAGTAAGGCTCCTGAAAAGCCTGTGTATATAACATTCCTACCAGAAAATTCAAAGACGCATCGTTAGAATCCGGGATGATGCAGAAGATGGCCTGTTTCCGTTCGCCCAGCTTGCCAAGCTCCATATCGTCGGTGGCGGTGATGCGCTGAATCTCCGGCAGCGTGAACGATGCAAGGCGGACAGCGGCACTCACCAAGATCGATTTTGCTGTTTTGCCCGCGGCTTGCTTAAAAATATGGTATTGCCGCACGGCAATGTGATTGGGCTGTTCTTCCTCCAAGGCTTCAAACAGCAGGTCAAGCGGAGATTGATAATCGTCATCTTCTTCCTTTGCACCGCCGTTTTCAATCATGTAGAGAATGGCTTCCATGTTCTGATCTTCGGGTGGTGCTTCGTGGAGCAGGTAAAGCATGAGCGCGGCGTCAAGCGCCGTCTCCGATTTCTCCCAGAATGGATCATTTGCTTTTGCACCTTTTGGCGTGGTGTTTTTGATGAAATTGTCGATCAACTTGAACACGTCCGCATCCTTTCGGATGTAGCAAAACGGGTTGTAGCAGTCGGATTTAGATGGGTCGATCAGGTCAAAAACGCGCAGAACATAACCTTCCTCCAGAAACAGATTTCCGACGGCACGGAGCATTTCGCCCTTTGGGTCAGTGACGATAAAACTCGCATTGGCAAGCATGAGGTTTGGTTTTGCAAGGAATCGCGTCTTGCCGCTGCCAGAACCGCCGACAATGATCTGCAAGAGATTTCGCCGGTGCAGCTTACCGTTCATGCTCATTTGCAGGTGTTGGGTCAGTATGACGTTTTTGCCTGCATCCTTGTCGCGGTACTTCTTATCCAGTTCCCGGACACTGCCCCACGACGCGGAGCCGTGTTCCTCACCGGGTCTGGTGTTCTTCTGCCCTGTGTAATAGAACAGGATCGCGCCGCCATAGAGCAGTAAAAAGATGCCGATAAACTTTGGCGTGTAGGTTGTCCAGTGCAAAGAAAATGGATTCTTCGTCGCGGCTGAAAAAGCATCCATCAGCGTGAAAATTGTCATGCCAGGTTCATAGCATCCTGCCATGAGAACCGCAAGCCAGATGATGGGGACGACAAACGCCGCCCACACTGGGGCGGCGCTGCGAAATGATTTTTTCTTGTGTATCACAAGTCAATATCCATGCAGGCAAGACTGCTTCGCTCGGCATGGTGCTTGCAGAAAATGAGCGTACCAGCGGCTAACAGCAGTAGGGCCGACGGAATGATAAAAAGCAGTTTTTTCATAGATGTTTTAATCCCTCCATTTTCAATAGAATACCATGCCCTGCATGGAAGGGGGAGCCTTTTGGTATGCGGTATCCGGTGCATTTACGCCAGTTTGTATTTTTCTTCAAACGTATTGTACTGCATCAAAAACTCGTTGCTGCCGGATTTGACGTCGCCGAGGTACTTGTGCAAGTCGATGCGCTCGTTTTTCATGTCGAGCAGGCAGCCTGCGATGTTCGAGCAGTGGTCAGCCACACGTTCCAGATTTGTCAGCAGGTCGGACAGCACAAAGCCTGCGGCCAGCGAACATTCGCCGCGCTGGAGCCGGGCAATGTGATTTGTGCGCAGTTCATTCTTCAGCTTGTCAATGACCTGCTCCAGCGGCTCGACCTGCCGCGCAAGTGTCAGATCGTCCTGCAAAAATGCCCGGCTTGTGAGATCAACGATCTCGCTCACGGCGTTCAGCATCGTCTGAAGTTCTTTTTTTGCAGAGTCCGTGAACGAAACGCCCTTTTCCTTTAACTCCTCTGCCGATTCGATAATATTGACGGCGTGGTCTGCAATGCGCTCAAAATCGCCGATCAGATGCAGCAGCTTGGACGATTCCACGCTGTCCTGTTCGCTCATCGGCTGTGTGGCCAGATGCACAAGGAAGGTTCCCAGCGTGTCCTCATAGCGGTCGGTGTCGTCTTCGCGCTGCCGGACAGAGGCGGCCAGTTCCGGCGTAAAGCCGAGCACGGCCTGCAGGCTTTCGTGCAGCGCAAGTTCGGAGTCCGCCGCCATGCGCTTGGCCAGTTCCTCGCTCTTGACGAGCGCAATAGCAGGTGTTGCAAATAGACGCTCGTCCAGTTCCGTCGTCGCGTCTGCGTGCTGTCCCTCCGGGATGACCTTATACGACAGCTTTTCCAGCAGCCCGCAGCACGGCAGCAGCATCAGCGTGCAGGCCAGATTGAAGATCGAGTGGATCAGTGCGATATGGAAGGTGTCAATGGCGGTGGAGACGAAGGCAAAGCGGAAGATCGCGTTCGCCGATTCAAACAGCGTCAGCCAGACAACTGTGCCGATGATGTTGAAACTCAGGTGCACAACGGCCGCGCGCCGCGCATTCTTGTTCGTGCCGACGGAGGACAGCATAGCCGTCACACAGGTGCCGATGTTCTGACCCATAATAATGGGGATTGCCGCGCCGTAGCTGACAGCCCCGGTCGAGGACAGCGCCTGCAGAATACCGACCGATGCGGACGAGGACTGTACAATGCCCGTCAAAATCGCGCCTGCCAGAACGCCCAGAATGGGGTTCGAGAACATCAGGAAGAATTTTGTAAAGTTCGGGTCGTTCCGCAGCCCGGAAACAGAGCCGGACAGCGATTCCATGCCGAACATCAGCGTCGCAAAGCCCAGCAGAATCAGGCCCGTGTCCTTTTTCTTGCCCTTTGCGGTCAGATACAGAATAATGCCGATCACAGCTAGCACTGGCGTAAACGACGAGGGTTTCAGAAGCTGCACGAACAGGCTGTCGCCGTTGATGCCGGACAGCGACAGCAGCCACGCCGTCACGGTCGTGCCGATGTTCGCGCCCATAATCACGGGGATAGACTGCTTGAGGCTCAGAAGCCCCGAGTTGACAAAGCCCACAACCATGACTGTCGTAGCCGAAGAAGACTGAATGACTGCCGTGACGGCAAGACCCGTCAGAAGTCCGGAAAATTTACCGTTTGTCAGCTTCGCCAGAATGGCCTTCAAGGACCCGCCCGCACGCTTTTCCAGCGCTGTTCCCATCACGCTCATGCCGAACAGGAACAAACTCAGCGAGCCGAGCAATGTTAAAAAGTTAAAAATCGTCATATCCGCACAGACCTCTTTCTAAATTCGTTTTATCTGATATAAATATAGAAAGAGAATGTCAAATGCGCGTCCAGAATTATGTTAAATCTTCGTGATATTTCGCTGAGAACCTTAAATCTAAATCAATTCCCGGTTAAACTGCCGTCCAAGGCTCCCCTTGGGCACAAGGGGAGCTGGCCCGAAGGGCCTGAGGGGATTCGAACGTAGCAAATTTCGGAGCACTCTGTAATTTGTAACTACACTGCGTAATCCCCTCAGTCAGCTTCGCTGACAGCTCCCCTTTATTCAAAGTGGAGCCTTGGTGCTTACGAATTCGCCGACAATTTGGGCGAAATCCGGAGCTCCCTACCGCGGAACCCCTTCGTCTCGGCTTCGCCGAGCCACCTCCCCTTTCAGAGGGCCTTTGCTCCGGTTGATTTTCTCAGAATTGCACGATATAATAGAGAAAAACAAAAAACGGGGGCCTTGAAATGAAAAAACACATCACACGGCTGCTCTTTGCAGCGCTTTTGCTGCTTGCGCTGTGCATCGGCGCGTCGGCGGCGGGGACGAGCGGGAAGTGCGGCCCGTCTGCCTACTGGTCATTTGACAGCAGCACCGGCACGCTGACCATCTCCGGCAGCGGCGCGATGGAGGATTATGAGTACGGAAACGAATTTCCGTGGATGGATTACCGTGATTCGATTCAGACGATCGTGATCGGCGACCAGATCACGCAGATCGGCCGGAACGCTTTTCCGTGGACGGCCTGCAGTACGATTCAATTTGGAAAAAGCGTGCGGAGCATCGGCGAGAGGGCCTTTCTCGAATGCAGAAACCTGAACGGAGATCTGACGCTCCCGGACAGTGTACAGATTGTTGGAGACAGAGCGTTTGCAGGATGCACCGGCCTGACCGGAACGCTGACACTGGGAAGCAGCCTGCAAACAATCGGTGCCGGTGCGTTTTATGATTGTTCGTTTTCCGGCAATCTTGTGATTCCGGACAGCGTGACCTCGATTGGGCGCTATGCTTTCTACAGCCGGCCATATCTGCGCCCGGAAACACAGGGGACGCTGACACTGGGCAGGAATCTGCGCACCATTGGCGAGTCCGCGTTCTGCGAAAGCAGATATACAGGCAGTCTGACAATTCCGGATTCTGTTGTGGAAATCGGCGAACGTGCGTTTTGTGATTGTGGAAATCTGAACGGCACCCTGACGCTTGGAAAGAATCTGCGGACGATTGGCAAGGAGGCATTTTCCGGGTGTGCGTTTACCGGCAGCCTGACGATTCCGGAGGGCATCACGGAAATTGCAGACGGTACATTCTCTTCTTCTCGGTCTAATGGAATGTTTACCGGAACGCTGACGCTGCCGTCGACGCTGAAAACCATCGGCGCAGAGGCGTTCGCGTACACAGACTTTTCCGGAGAACTGCTGATCCCGGACGGCGTGACAAGCATTGGTACGCACGCGTTTAAGGAATGCGATGGCTTCGGCGGAATCCTGTCCCTGCCGGACAGTATCAAAACGGTGGGCGAACGGGCGTTTTACCTGTGCAAGGGCTTTACCGGCCTGAAGCTTTCCGCCAGCCTGACCAAAATTGAAGAGCGGTCGTTTGCGCATATGTACGGCCTGAAAACAGAGGTCGTGATCCCGGAGGGGGTGACAGAGATCGGCGAAGGTGCGTTCTCCTGTTCTCACATGCCGTCCGTCCGCTTCCCGTCCACGCTGAAAAAAATCGGGAAGCAAGCATTTTGTTTGACATTTGGACTTACAAATTATAGTACGATCACATTCCCGAATGGGCTGGAAGTGATTGAAGACGAAGCGTTCGACAGCTGCTATTTTAAAAATGCAGTGGTTCTTCCTGCGAGTATAAAATCGATTGGAAAAAAGGCGTTCTATGGATATTCCTATTATGGAAGCGGTACGCTCGGCGCGTATTTCCTCGGCGCAGCGCCCCAGATTGTCGGGACGCTGAACGCCAACTGCTCGTTCCCGTCAGATTGGACGCTCTTTTACCTGCCCGGCACGTCCGGCTGGACGGGCGATACCTATGCTGGCTACAAGATTGCCCTGTGGGACGGCGAAACGCGCTGGGACAACCTGCGTACGAGTAAGTTTGGATACGGTTGGGATAACAAGGGGAACGAGATCGAAACGTCATGGAGCGTCAACACGGACACCGGAAAGATCACCCTGACCGACGATCTGAACGAAGGCTGCGCCGTCGCAGTCTCCTATGACGCGGATGGCCGCGTCACGAGCATCGGCGTCCTGCGTACCAAAACGGATTTCGTTGTACTCAACCTGCAGGACACCTGCCGCCTGTTCCTCCTGAACGCATCCTCCGCCCCGCGCCTGAACACGCCGGTCACCATCAATGACTACCTCCCAACCTGAGGCGCACCTAAGGCTCCCCCTGAAAAGGGCTGATTCCCCCCTCTCAGGGGGAAATGGCCCGAAAGGCCAATAGGGGGTAGGGACGCTGGCCTGCAGGGCCTGAGGGGATGCGAACGTCACAAATTTAGGAGTATGCAGAAACGCGTGCCCCATCCCCTCCGTCATTTTCTTTGAAAATGCCACCTCCCCTTATCATGCAGGGCATGACAAGGGGAGGCATTTTTACGCTATTCTGCGTACCAATCTGCTTGCGGAACAATGGGCTGCGTGATGTCATAATAGGTCAGGCCGGACTCGCCGATGATGGACAGCTGCACGGCGGTGATGCCGTCCAGCGCGCAGAGCGTGGCGGCAATGGAGCGCACAGCGTTTGCCGCCTGCTGCGCCGAGGTATCGCAGCCCATGAAATCGTCGGACAGCACGACGCTTGCCGAGCCGTTCGTAACGGAAAGGTCGAGCACCTGCGTCCGGTAGGGGATGGCCCGCGTCAGATTCACGGGAACCTCGCGGCTGACAAGCGCCTGAAGCGCAAGCAGCGGAAGCTGCTCCATGTCAGCGGTACGGACAACAGCATCGCGCGCGGCGAGCAGGCCATCTTTGTCGGGATAATACAGCCGCACGACATATTCCGGCTGGTCGGCAGATGTGTCGTACAGTAAAAACTGCTCTGCCGTATAAGTGACTTCCGTCTGCCGCTGCGTGCGCACGAGGCGCACGCGGTCTACGCCGTCCAGCTGGGTCAGCGTCAGCGTCAGACAGGCTGCCGCCAAAGACGCCTGAAGTCCTTCTGGCGCATTTTCATCTAAAAGCAGCGTCAGCGTACCGTCCTCGCAGGAATCGAAGGAGCAGCTGCCCCTGAGTCCGTCCGGAAGCGCGAGTCCTTCCTCCGCAGGAGCGATCAGATACTGCTGCAAAACGGCTGCGGGGCTGCTGTCCGGTACGGAGGCCGGGGTGGCTGTGAGCGCGCCGGTTTTTGCATCCGCGCTTTCGCGGACGCAGTAATAAAACTGAATCTGCGGTTCCTCCGGACTTCGGAGATGGACCGATGCGGAGCATCCGCACAGAAAGCACACTGCCAGCAGCACGGCAAGCAGGCAGTCCTTTTTTTTACGCATCCGGGTCGTCCTCCTCTCCGGAACCGAAGCTTGGGAACGTGACGGTAAAGCACGAGCCCTCGCCGACTGTGGAACGAACCGAGATCGTGCCGAAATTCCGCCCGACCATCTCATGTACGATGGAAAGGCCGAGTCCCGCGCCGCCTGCCTGACGGCTGCGGGCTTTGTCAACGCGGTAAAAGCGGTTGAAAATAGAGTCCAGTGCGTTTTCGGGAATGCCGCTGCCGGTATCCTCTACATCAATGACAACAGTATCTTCCTCATGCCGCACCCGAACATGGACGCTGCCGTTTTCCCGGTTATATTTGATGCCGTTTTCCACGAGATTGAACAGGATTTGATACGCATCGTCCTCAAAGGACAAAATCGTGCAGCCCTTTTCTACGCTGGCCGTCAGCTTGACCGCCTGCCGGTCGGCCAGCGGCACGAGCATGCGGAACACGCGCGAGAGCGTCTGTCCGACATCAACGACCTCATGCTCTCCGCCCTCTGTTTCATCGGCTGAGGCCCGGCTGAGTGTGAGCAGCTTCTGCGCCATGCGCGTCAGCCGGTCGGACTCCGCGCCAATGTCGGCGACAAATTCCCGCATCGTGTCCGTATCCATCTCGTTTTGCAGGATGGAGTCGGACAACAGCTTGATAGATGCCAGCGGCGTTTTGAGTTCGTGCGACGCGTCGGAGACGAACTGCCGCTCGGTGATCTCCGTCTGCTGCAGCTTGTCGGTCAGCTTGTTGAACTCCGCTGCCAGCGTTGCGTATTCGTCCGAGCCGCGCATCTGAATTTTGTGGCTGTATTCGCCCTCGCGCACAAGGCGCATGGAGGTCATGATCCGCCGCATGCGGCTTGAACCGGTCATGGTAAAGATGACCGCGCACAAAAAGATGATCCCGATCAGAACCAGCGACCCGCGGAAGATCGTCCGCTCAAGGCTTGCGATAATGCCGCCCTGCGAGGCATCGTATTCCATCAGATATACGCACCCAACGACCGTATCGTGCATCAGGACCGGCGACGCAGCGTAGCTTTTGAGCGTGTTGTTTTCATAGACGCAGGAAAAGACGTCATTACAATCCAGCGCCTGCACGATCGGCTCGAGCAGGACGAATTTTCCCTCCGCGTTCTGGCTGGGCACAGAATCGTAGAGCGCGCGGCCCGATGCGTCGGTCACGATGAGGCGCGTGACGTTCATATCGCCAATGACAGAGATGATCTGCTCCGCCGTCTCCTGCGTCAGCGCATCTACACCGGAAAATGAGGACGTGACGACCTTCAGCTTATCCTGCGCGGACGAGCATTTTGCCTTGAACATCAGATCGCGCGAGGCGGAGGCAGAATAAATATTCAGAAACACGAGCACGAGGACCGTAACGGCCATATACGCCAGCGCGTTGCGGATCTGCGAGCTTGACGGCATGAGCCGCCTGCGCCGTTCAGTACTTGAAATAGTAGCCAACTCCCCACTTGGTCAGAATATGCTCCGGCTGGGCAGGATTTTTTTCGAGCTTTTCGCGCAGCCGTCGGATGTGCACATCCACCGTGCGGATCTCACTGCTGACGTCGTAGCCCCAGATTGCGTCGAGCAGTGTCTCGCGCGAATATACGCGGTTGGGGTTGCGCATCAGAAGTTCCATGAGATCAAATTCCTTCGCCGTCAAATCAACCGGCACGTCCTCGTGGAACGCGCTGCGGCTGTCTCGGTCGAGCGTGATGTGCCCGCAGACGAGCGTCTGCTCCGGCGTCTGCTTTTTTGCTGTTCCGGCCCGGCGCAGAAGCGCGCGGATGCGTGCCTTGAGTTCGAGAATGTTGAACGGCTTTGTGAGATAGTCGTCCGCGCCGTGCTCAAAGCCCAGCAGCTTGTCCATATCCTCGGATTTGGCGGTCAGCATGATAATGGGAACCTGCGAAAACTCCCGGATTTTCGTGCAGGCCTCCAGACCGTCAAGCCGGGGCATCATCAGATCGAGCACGATCAGATCCGGCGTTTCGCTCGCCGCCAATTCCACGGCTTCCATGCCGTCACAGCCGGTTACGACCTCGTAGCCGTCGTTTTCCAAGTTGAACTTAATGCCCTTGACCAGCAGCTTTTCGTCATCCACAACCAGAATTTTCATTCGATTTCCTCCACATAGACATACGGCCGCAGCTTTTCCAGCAGCCCTTCTCCAATCCCCTCGACGTCCAGCAGCTGCTGGGTCGTGACAAATTTTCCGTATGTGTCCCGGTATGCAAGAATCCGCTCCGCCGTCTTTTCTCCCACGCCCGGAAGTTCCAGAAGTTCTTCCATCGTTGCCGTGTTCAAACAGACGCGGCCGCTTCCTTCAGCGGCGGAAGCCGCCTTTTTCTCGACTTGGCTGATCCAGGCGTCCTGTGCCGCGCCGCCGGGCGCAGCGTGCTGCGTTTCGAGAACTGGCCCGCGCACCGTTGCGCGGCCAAGAAAGAATGCACAGGCGCACAGGAGAATTGCAGCGCTCCACAAGACAAGCGCCGGATCGACACGCTTTTTCCGCATACAGCTGCCTCCATTTGACATACCGGGCCAACCTGTTATATAATACGTTAAGTGTCAACTGACGCAATCAGTATACCATATTTTTTTGATTCTGTACAATCCGAACAGAATAAAATGGAGATAAAAATGAAAAAAACGAAGGTTCTTTCCCTGCTGCTTGCCGTGTTCCTGCTGCTGTCTTCCCTGACGTTGCCGCTTCTCGCGGTGGACGCTGAGACGGCGGAAGACCCGGAGCAGACGCAGAGCGACGGCGCGGATGCCGCAGCGGCAGACGACAGCGTGCCGGAGGATCAGCTGCTGTCCTCGCGGACAAGCTTTTCTGTCGCGGCCAAGGCCGCGCTCCTCGTCGATCTCAACACGGGCCGTACCGTCTATGAACAGGACGCGGACGAGCGCATCTATCCGGCCAGCCTGACGAAGATCATGACCTGTCTGCTGGCACTGGAAAACGGCAATTTGTCCGACGTTGTGACCGTTTCGGCATCCGCGCTCGAGGATCTGGACATTGATTCGAGCGTCGCAGGGCTTCAGGTCGGTGAGCAGATGACGCTGGAAAATCTGCTGTACTGCATGATGGTCGTCTCCGGCAACGACGCCTGCAACGTCATCGCCGAGCATATTGCCGGTTCCATTACGGATTTTGTCCGCATGATGAACCAGCGCGCCTATGAACTTGGCTGCCTCAACACGCATTTCAGCAATCCCCACGGTCTGCACGATGAGAATCACTATACCACCGCGCGCGATTTGTCCATCATTACGCAGGCCGCGCTCAAAAGCGAAAATTTCCGCCAAATCGTTGATACCTATGAATATCAGCTGCCCGATGATAATGTACGGCAGAACATCCCGAAGCTTAAAACGACAAACATGCTGATTTACCGCTCGATGTCCAACTCACTCTATTATTCGCGTGCGCATGGCATCAAGACCGGCTATACCAGTCAGGCGGGCCGCTGCGTCATTTCCGAGGCGACGGGAGACGGTCTTGACCTTTTGGGCATTGTCTGCGGCGCGGCCACAACCATCCTTGACAGCGGCGATCTGCTTATGGAGAACTTTACGGAGTGCGCACGGCTGTTTGACTATGGCTTTGATAATTACTCATACTTACCGATCATGTCGCCGCTGTATCCGGTCGATCAGGTGAAGATCAACAACTCTGCCGGTGCGGAGGCGGTCGCCGTTGCGCCGCAGGACGAGATCAAGGTTCTGCTGCCGAACGACTATGACCCCGACAAGCTGGTCACAGATATCCAGCTTAACAGCGACAGCGTTGACGCGCCTGTCCGCGAGGGCGACGTGCTCGGCTCGGCCACCGTTACCTATGCCGGTGAGATCCTCGGTCAGACGAAGCTGCTTGCTATCACCGATGTGGCGCGTTCCGAGATTTCCTCCGCCGCTGCCGGAACGGGAGCCTATATCCAGAAAAACTGGTGGAAGTGGGTCGTGATTGCAATCTTTGTTGCCGTTGGTGTGATACTGGCCCTTATCGTGCTCTATCAGCTGCGCAAGCGCCGCTACCGCCGCATGCGCATGGAGCAGCGCCGCCGTGCGCTGGAAGATCGCCGCCGCCGTTTCCGCGAAGGCTACGACCTGCCGTTTGACGAACTGGAACGAAAGTAAAGGAGGGCAATCGCATGCTGAACTGGGAATCGCTTCAGGCTGCCTGCCTGTCCTGCACCAACTGTCCGTTGTCGCAGACGCGGCACAACGTCGTTTTCGGCGTCGGCCCGCGGGACGCGGAGGTCATGTTCGTCGGCGAGGGACCGGGAGAAAACGAGGACTTGCAGGGCGAGCCGTTTGTCGGCGCGGCTGGAAAGTTTCTTGACGAAATGCTCTCCATCATCGACCTTGGCCGGGAAAACTGCTATATCACGAACATCGTCAAGTGCCGCCCGCCCAAAAACCGCGACCCGATGCAGACCGAGCAGGATGCGTGTATCGGCTTCCTGCGCGCGCAGACGAAGCTGATCCAGCCGAAGATCATCGTCTGCCTCGGCCGTATCGCGGCCATGCGCCTCATCCGTCCGGATTTCAAGATTTCCCGCGAACACGGACAATTTACTGAAAAGGGCGGCATTCTCTTCACTGCACTCTATCATCCGTCCGCGCTCCTGCGCGACGAAAGCAAGCGCCCGGACACCTTTTCTGACCTCAAGGCCCTTCAGGCCAAAGTCCGCGAGGTCTGTACCAGAACCCTGTAATGACAATAGGACGCGCCGCTCCCGGATGGGCGGACGCCTATTTACCGCTACCCCGTCTAGAACGCACGGATACAAAGCGAGGACAACCTGCCCGGCAGTGCAGCTTGTGCAAATTCGAGCCGTTGAAACGAGCGAGACTGATGCTTTCAAAGAAGGGGGATACCATGGATAGATACGCTGTAAACTCATATCGCGCGGCATGAACAGGAAATCGCAGTGCCGATCAAAAGCGCGGGAGTGCGTGTCCGAAAGCGGCTGAAAATCAAATATCCGCGGCTGCCAATCAAGGCAGCCGTATACTCCAAAACGAGGTCATACCGCAGATGACCTCGTTTTTATTTCTATTTATTACCGGCTGAGAATCATGGCGCAAACAGACCCTTTTTTGGCACTATGCCCATTTGACAGGCCGATAAATGACGTGCTATCGTTTAATTGATACAAAAATACCGGCTGAAATGTGAGAAATGGATACGGCGTGCACAATTGCCGCCGATCCGGCCTTGTTGAGGGATTCAATATGATCAATCAATGCTATGAATACGAAGCAGCACATACAATCCAGGACGTGCTGTCCTGCAATGGGGATTTAAACATTGCGCTGGTTGCGGATTCGCATCTGGACAATTCCGTCCCGGCTACCATTGAGAACATCTCCGCAGTCGATCAGGCGGTACATTTTGACTGCTGCGTCCATCTGGGTGATTTCCTCGCCGGTGAGATCGGCAGACGGTACGCAAAGCTTCTGCTGCGGCAGCAGCTCGCGCTGTTCCGGCCCACTGTTTCGAGCGGACGCTTCTTCCCGGTGCAGGGCAATCACGACGCATGCAGCGGGCCGTATTCCGCGCGGCTCTGGCCGGAGGCCATCGGCTTTCTGGACGCGGAGCAGAACGTCCGCCGTCCGGCGCAGAAGCCATATTACTATGTAGATATTGCGAAGGAAAAGGTTCGCCTTGTGTTCCTGTGCTCGTATTTTTATGAGCACCGCGGCGGCGGTTCGGTCATGATCTTCGGATACGAGGAAGAACAAATCCAGTGGCTGCAAAACGAGGTGCTGGTTTTGCCGGCGGACTGGACGGTGATGCTATTCTCGCATGACGCGCCGTTTTCTGCATTGCTGTTCGATGAGAAAACTGCACTCGAAAAGAACGACATCGTCAACGGCAATCAGATCTTTTCCGCGCTCGACCAGTGCCGGAAGCAATACGGCTTTGACATTGCCGGGTGGTTCATTGGCCACTATCACGGCGATCGGATTGTAACGCTTTTTGGAATTCCGTTTATCATCACTGCGTCAGAAACTGCATATGATCCGCAGTTGTTTGACGACGACGTGCGTTTCTGGGAAAGAGATTTGGACACGCAGAGCGAAGACCTCTGGGATGCGCTCATACTGAAAAAGAGCGAACGCAGGGTCTATCTGAAGCGTTTCGGAGCGGGCGAGGACAGAATTGTTCACTATTAAATAGATGGAGGAATCCAGATGGAACCATACTTTGCAGATCAATGCCGGACGCTGACGGAAAAAATCCGGGCACTCCGGGAGCCGGACGATCTCTGCTTCGCGCTGCTTGCGGGAACGGCTCTGTCGGATTTTGCGGATCATACGGACGAAAATATCCGCGCGGTCGATGCGCAGACGCATTTTGACGGTGTCATCCACCTTGGCGATATTTTAAACGGCAGCATCCCCGAAAATGCGTCCCGCTTTGTACTCTCGCAGGAGCTGGCGCGGTTTCAGAATGCAACAGCTTCCGGCAAGCTCTACATTGCCTGCGGCGATGACGACGGCTATCGCAACGAGCGCTATGTCGGCCAGATCGTGACGGGCATCGTGACGGACGAGCGCTGGTATCAGGAGACGGCTTATCTGGAACAGTACCCCGATCTGCATCGACCGCAGAATAAGCCGTACTATTATGTGGATTTCTCCGAGCGGAAGGCGCGTCTGATTTTCCTCTCGTCCTATGTTTCGCAGATCGACGAACAGGAAGAACTTTTTGAAAAAAGCTGTCAATACGGCGTGGAGCAGCTTGCGTGGCTGAAACGGGAGGCGTTGGATTTACCTGCCGGATGGATGGTGCTTGTTTTTTCCCATGCGCTGCCGAAATCTCGGTTTGAAACGGGGCAGGATCCTTGGAATTACATGAACTATTCCTCGGAGCCTGCCATGATGCTGCTCCGACAGGCGCAGAAGCGTGGGATTTTGCTCGGCGGCTGGTTCGCGGGGCAGTACGCCTGCGATTACGAAACTACGTTCTGTCACATCCCATATTTCCTGATCGACTCAGTCCGCCCGCAGCCGATAAAATCGCTGTTTCCGAACGTCCGGAAATGCACGGAGCGGGGCTTGGGCGCGGAAACAGAAGATTTATGGGACGTGCTGCTCCTGAAGCCGAATCAGCGGCGCATCTATCTGCTGCGCTTTGGCGCGGGAGAAGACCGCGTGTTTGACTATTGACCGGACTGGAAAGGATAAAGAAATGGAACATACTTTCAAGACTTTCGGCACGATGCTCGACTGCTCACGAAACGCCGTTATGACGGTGGACGCGGTCAAGCGCTGGATTGACCTGACCGCAAGGCTTGGATGCAACACGCTGCACATGTATATGGAGGACACCTATGAGGTGGACGGCCACCCCTATTTCGGCCATCTGCGCGGACGGTACAGCAAGGCGGAATTAAAACAGATCGATGCGTATGCGGCAGCACACGGGATGCAGGTCATCCCGTGCATCCAGACGCTTGCCCATGTCAACGCCCTGTTTCACTGGCCGGTCTACCGGGAAATTCACGATGCAGCCGACATTCTGCTGACCGGCGACGAGCGAACCTATGAACTGGTCGATGGGATGTTCCGCACGCTGCGCGAATGTCTGCGCACCAATATTGTGAACATCGGCATGGACGAAGCGGATCTGCTCGGCCTTGGCAAATATCTGACGCTGCACGGCTACCGCGATCGCTTCAGCATCCTGATGGAACATCTGCGCAGGGTGTCAGAAATGGCGAAAAAATATGGCTTCGAGCTTCTGATGTGGGGCGATATGTTCTTCCGTCTGGCGGGCGGCGATTACTTTACCAATTTTAATCAAGACCCGGAACTTGGCGAGATCCCGGAGAAGATCAAACAGCTGGTGCCGGAGAATGTCCAGCTGGTGTATTGGGATTATTTCAGCCGCGAGCAGCAGCGTTATGAGAAAAATATCGATGCGCACAATGCCATCAAGAGCGAGTCTTGGTTCGCGGGCGGCCTTTGGACGTGGGCCGGCTTTGCGCCGCACAATGCTTTCGCCATTGCTACCATGCGCGAAGCCATGCGGGCCTGCCGCGCAAAGGGCGTTGAGAACGTGGTCATGACGATGTGGGGCGACAACGGCGCGGAATGCTCCAAATTTGCCGTGCTCCCGGCCCTGTTTATGGTTGCGCAGATGGCGCGGGGCATTGACGACGAGGAAACCATCCATGCGAATTTTGAGAAGGAATTCGGTATCCCATTTGAGGATTTCCGTGCGCTCGACCTAGCCGGGACGCAGAACGATTCTGCTGAGGCGATCTATAACCCGGAAAAGTATCTGCTCTACTGTGACCCGTTCATGGGGCAGTTTGATAACCGTGTGAAGCCGGCGGACGCGGCAGGCTATGCGAACTGCGCCGCGAGGCTGGCGAAGCATGAGCACGATGCAGACTATGGCTATCTGTTCCGTTCCCTGCGTGCACTCTGTAATTTTTTGAATATAAAAGCCGATCTCGGCATTCGCACAAGGGCGGCGTATCTGTCCGGCGATAAAAAAACCGCGAAGGCGCTCTGCACCGATTATGACGCGGCGCTCGAACGGCTGGACGCGTTTTATGCGGCCTATGAGCAGCAGTGGATGCACGAAAACAAGCCGCAGGGCTTTGACGTGGTTGATCTTCGCATCGGCGGCCAGCGGCAGCGCCTGCTACATTGCAGAGACCGGCTGCTGGCCTATGCGGAAGGACGGCTCGACCGGATCGAGGAGCTGGAGGAGCCGGTTCTCGACTGCTGCTGCGAGGAAAAAGCCGACGGACAGGCGACACGGGCAATTTTCTGGCATGAGATCGCGTCGGCAAATGTCATTTGAGACAGGGCGGAGGATACAAAATGAACGTACAATATCATCGGTTGACAGATGCGGGCTTTGCCTATGCCGTCCGGATGCCGGAGCGGATGCACGCAGGTCTTCCAATGATTATCCAGCTGCACGGCGCAGGTGAACGCGGCGGTGGTGAGGATCTGGAGAAGGCTGAGATTCATGGACTGGCGAACATCCTGACAGAAACGCGGGAAGAAGACTGCGTGCTGATCGAACCGCGCTGCCCGGAAGGGTCCTTTTGGGTGGCGATGCTTCCGGAACTGAAGCGGTTCGTTTGCCGCATGATCGAAGCATACGCCTGCGACCCGGATCGGGTCACGCTGACAGGACTCAGCATGGGCGGATACGGCACATGGTTCCTTGCGATGGCGGCGCCGGAGCTGTTCGCGGCTATCGCGCCTTGCTGCGGCGGCGGAATGCCGTGGAACGCAGAGGTATTGACTATGCCGGTCTGGGCGTTTCATGGTGCGCTGGACGATGTCGTACCCCTGACGGAGACGGTCGATATGGTCAAGGCAATACAGCGTGCGGGCGGCAATGCAAGGCTGACGGTTTTTGGAGACTGCGGCCATGACGCATGGACGTATGCGTATGATGAAATGCTCCTGCAGTGGCTGCTGGCACAAAAAAGAACGGAGACGGACAAATGAACCCATACCGTTTTGAGAATCAGAATCGGGAAATTGTGCTGTCCCGGTACAATATGCCGACCCCGTGGATGAATTATCTGTCCAACGGGACGCTCCATGCGATGATCTCGCAGGCAGGCGGCGGCGTTGCGTGGTATAAATCCCCGCAGATCTGGCGCATCAACCACTACCGCTTCTTCCACCTGCCGACCGACCGCAGCGGCTTCTACACCTACATCAAGGACGGCGATGCCGTCTGGTGTCCGACCAATGAGCCGTGCGCCTGCAAGCCCGAGAAATGGGAGGCTGCGCACGGCATGGGCTACACCCGCTTTACGGCAGAACGTGATGGTCTGCGCACCGAGGTTACATATCTGGTCAGTCCGCTGAAAAACGTCATGCTCTGGCATCTGGAGCTGCGCTCCGACTGTGACCGGAACGTGACGATTTACCCCTACGTCGAGCTTGGCATGATGGAATTCATGCGCGAGCTGCAATGGCAGTGCTACAACAAGCACCAGCTGTCCGTCTACGAGAAGGACGGCGTGCTCATTTACCGCTACGGCGTGGAAAACCAGCCGAAGCCCGATGAGACGCCGCTGGTGTATTTTGCAAGCGATGTGCCCGCAGCCGGATTTGACTGCGACCGCGATGCCTTCATCGGCAGCTACCGCAGTGAGGAAGCGCCGGTCGGACTCGAACATGAGCACCTGAAAAATTCCACACTTTTCGGCGGCGACCCGTGCTTCGCGCTGGAGCTGCCGCTGACGCTCCGTGCCGGAGAAGCGAAGTCGGTCAATATCTATCTCGGCACGGAACTGACGGGGGACGAGATTTTCCAGTCCCTTGCTGCCTGCAAAGCCCCTGACTTTTTCGCCGCGTCCATGCAGAAGCTGGCGGAGACGTGGGAGGATTTCTTCTCCGGCTTCCAGTGCAGCCTCCCGGACAAGGACGCGGAGACGATGATTAACATCTGGAACCCCTATCAGATGGAGCGGAACTTCCGCTTCTCCCGGAATATCAGCTACTACGCCACCGGTACGTTCCGCGGCGTGGGCGTGCGCGACACCGCGCAGGACGTTCTGGCCATGATCCCCTTGCAGCTTGACCGGGCAAAAGAAAAGTTTGAGCAGCTGCTCACGCAGCAGTATCAGGACGGCCACTGCAACCACTATTTCTTCCCCACCGAGGGTTGGGAGCCGGTCACGCGCATCCACTCGGACAACCACCTCTGGCTGGTCATGGACGCCTATCACATCGCGCTGGAAGAGGGAAACGTTTCGTACCTCGACACGCAGGCCCCGTATTTCGACGGCGGCAGCGGCACGATCTGGGAGCACATCAAACAGTCCATCCGCTTCACCACGCAGAACATGGGCGCGCACGGCTTCCCGCTGATGCTCAGCTCCGACTGGAACGACATGCTCTATAAGGTCTGCCGCAAGGGGAAGGGCGAAAGCATCTGGACGGGGATGCAGTTTGCCGTTGCGCTGCGCATGATGCAGGAACTGGCGGAGCGCATGGGTGAACCGGAGTTTGCAGCGGAATGCAAGGCGCTCTATGACCGCCAGCAGGCGCTTTGCCGCACGCTTGCGTGGGACGGCGCGTGGTTCCGCCGCTGCATCACGGACGAGGGCCGCTTTATCGGCTCGGAGTCCGAGCCGCAGGCAAAGATCTGGCTCAATACGCAGAGCTGGGCAGTCCTCAGCGGCCTCGGCACACAGGAGCAGCAAATTCAAGCCATGGACAGTGTGAAAGAATATCTCGATACCGACCTCGGTATCAAGAAAATTCACCCGGCCATGACGACGGACTATCCGACGAAGGAAGAAAACCTGACCTGCTACAACAAGGGCTGCGGCGAAAACGGCAGCGTCTTCTGCCACGCGAATACTTGGGCAATTATCGCAGAATGTATGCTGGGGCGTCCGGAGAACGCATGGAAGTATTATCATCAGCTTCTGCCGATGATCGCGCAGAAAACGGCAGGCGCGGAGCGTTATAAGGCGGAGCCGTATGTCTATTCCTCGAACATCTTCGGCCCGGAGAGCGATAAATTCGGCCTTGCCAACGTCTCATGGCTGACCGGCACGGCGGCATGGATGTATCTGGCCGCAACGCAGTATCTGCTGGGCGTCCGCCCAACATGGGACGGCCTCGAGATCGACCCCTGTCTGCCGGAGCAGCTGCTCCCGGCAAAGGTCACCCGCGTCTTCCGCGGCTGCCGGTATGAGATCACCATTACGAAAAACCAAAAGCTGCTTCTCCCGCATGTGGACGGAAGAAAGCAGCTGAGCGTTCAGGTATAAGGAAAACCACCAGTCATACGCATATGGCTGGTGGTTCTGTTTTTACGGCAATCTCGACGAATCCGTATGTACTTACCTGCTTGATTGTAGGGGCCGATGCCCACATCGGCCCCTATAGGCTGCTGCGCAGATTTGCAGCTGCCCATCGGGCGGAGTAGAGCCCACCCTCAACTGCGTCAGTCTTTTTCAGCCGTCTCCGGCTCAGGATTCTTTCGGCTCAGGAGGATGCCGATCGCAATGAGCGGGATCACGATCCAGCTGACAATGGTCGCCGTCCAGCCGCCCCACTGCGCGAGGAGCGCAAACAGATAGGAGGAGATCGCCGCGCCCAGATACAGCATGCAGTCGAGAATGCCGCTGACGGTCGCGCTGCGGCCGACGGAGCCGAATTGGATGGGGATCGAGATCGTAAAGGAAAGGTCTGTGCAGACCATCAGGCACAGCATGACCGCCATGAAGCCTGCCGCGGCCAGCGTCCACCCGGCAAGATTTGCAAGCAGCACAATACACGCTGCGGCAGCGCAGCCTGCATAGAACACGATCAGCTGCGTTCTGGTTTTCGGGACTTTTTTCTGAACCGCCGGATGTACGGCAAGCGCCAGAATTTTCGCGGCGGGCAGGACTGCGGATAAGATCAGGGAAAGCGTCGCGTTCAGCGAAAATTCCTCGGAAAAATACACCGGCGCCCAGGAGGTCAGCCCGTCACGGATCATGCCGGTCAGACAGGCGACGCCCATAAAATAAAACAGCCTTCCTCTGCGGAAGAACTGCCAATTCAGCTTGGCTGCGCGTTTTTTCTGCATCTGCGTCGTTTGTGACGCTGTGCGAAGATCCCGCATCAAAAACCACACAAAGCCAAGTGTCAGACAGGCCGCTGCTGTGACCGACATGGCTGTCCGCCAGCCACCCAAGGCCAGTTCCGCGGGGACGATCAAAAAGCAACTCAGAGAACCGGCATGCTGGAAAAGCGAAACAATGCGCAGGGCACTTTCCTGCTGCTCTGCGGGCAGGTTGTCCGCCGTCAGCCGGACGAGGCTGGGCCAGACTGCGGACTGCGCATAGCCGTTGATGCACCACAGAACAATCATGACCGGCAGATACGGCAGCAGCCGGATGCCAAGATGCGTCGCGGCACAGCAGAACATGGCGGCGCAGATCATCAGCCGTGGATTTGTGCGGTCCGTCAGCAGGGAGTTGATCGACATCCCGACGGCATACGCGATATATCCGGCTGTGATCGCCAACCCCATCGCGTCCTTCGCAATGCCCAGATCGGGCAGCAGATCGACCATGCAGGCGCTCAGATCCGTGCGGCAGATCTGACAGACAAAATACAAAATGCCGGACAAAATGACCAGCTTCCAATGCTTCTTTTTCAATGCCTTGATTCTCCTTCTGATTTCTTTTAAAATCGTAGCACAGGCGTTTTTGGAAAAGCAATGATAATTATGGCGAAAATGCGTATAAAAATGTCTAGAAAACAGCCTATTCGTTATGAGCCACATCCTCTTAAAATGTGACAGTCAGGAGTTCTCAAGGCGCTGTGTTATGACTGTTAAAGACAGAATGAAAGAGAAAGGATAGACAGGAGCCATGAAGATAGCCGGAATTCTATTTGATAAAGACGGGACGCTGCTTGACTTTAACGAATTCTGGGTTCCTGCAGCACAACGCGTCATCAGGCGCATTTTTTCGGATTACAGGATATCAGATACAAGCATCCACGCGGAAAAAGCACTGCATTCGATTGGGATTGTAGAGAATAAAGTGCTTCCGGATGGTTCGTTTGCATGGAAGCCATACCGGGATATTGCAGATGATCTGAAACCTGCATTGGAATCCATGGAAGCGGGACTGTACGTCGATGCAGAAGACCTGACGAATAAGCTTGTTCGGTATTTCGAGGAAGAGAGCCTCGCGGGCAATGACAATATAAAGGGCACTGCCGATCTGCCGGTCATTTTGGACTAGCTGCGGGAGAAGGGCATTCAGCTTGGAATCGCTACAACAGATACCTATCATGCAGCGGTGAACTGTCTGAAAGAACTGCGTGTGCTTTCCTATTTTACTTTATACGCCTGAGATGAATCCCATCGAGCAGATATGGAAAGAACTTCAAATCACGGCTTCCGCAATGAAGTGTTTGCTACTTTGGAGAAGGTAGTAGATCGGCTTTGCGATACCAGTTGCACCTTGACCTCTGATACGATAAAGAGCATTACACGGCGTAGTTGGACAATCAATTGCTTTAATTAGATTTTAGCATGAATCATTCCCAGCTATACACCAATGGAAAACCCGGCTGGTGCCTGAAACACCAGCCGGGTATCCCCCACCGCCGTTGTTACCCCTGTCAGGGGGCAGCAAATGGCTGCGGGTTTTTGTTCGTTTATTTCGTGTAGTCAAATTCAAAATCGTAGATACTGACGGTATCTCCATCTTCAATCCCCTGCTCTTCCAGACGGTCGAACAGGCCGCTTTTGCGGAGTTGGCGGTCGAAGTACATGCGGGACTCATAATCGTCGAAGTTGATATCGTTCAGAAGCTTCTGGAGCCACTTGCCGGACACGACCCACAAATCGTCATAGTGCTCGATCTGCAACTCATCTGCATCGCCTGCCTCTGCCAGAGGCTTGACGTACTCCGGCTCGTAGATCGTAACGGGTGGGAGCGCAGCCAGCTTGCCAGCGATAGTCTTCATAAGTTCACGCGTACCCTGCGTTGTGGCAGCGGAGATCACATAAAATTCATAGCCTTGCGCCTCGACATGCGCTTTGAGCCTGTCCAGATTGTCACTGTCCGGGGACAGAAGGTCCGCCTTGTTCGCTGCGACAATCATGGGGCGGGCCGCGAGGTCTGGCGAATACTGACGAAGTTCTTCGTTGATCTTTTCAAAATCATCGACCGGATCACGCTCCTCGCTGCCGGAGACATCGACAATGTGGACGAGCAAGCGGCAGCGGTCGATATGGCGCAGGAAATCGTGGCCAAGGCCAACGCCGTCAGCTGCACCCTCAATAATGCCGGGGATATCGGCCATGACAAACGAAACGCCGTCGGCAACGTAGATCACGCCGAGGTTCGGATAGAGTGTGGTAAAGTGGTAATTTGCAATTTTGGGGTGCGCGTTGGACGTAACGGACAAGAGTGTTGATTTTCCGACATTCGGGAAGCCGACAAGGCCGACATCGGCCAGCAACTTGAGTTCCAGAATGACGTCGTGCTCCTCGCCCGGGAGGCCCGCCTTGGCAAAGCGCGGCACCTGACGGGTGGGCGTGGCAAAGTGTTGGTTGCCCCAGCCGCCTCTGCCGCCCTTGCAGAGGACGAAATCATCGGAATCGGACATATCCTTGATAATCTCATTCGTGGCCAGATCGCGCACGACGGTGCCTCTGGGCACCTTGATGATCAGATTTTCGCCGTTCTTTCCGCGGCAGCGCTTTCCCTGCCCGTTTTCGCCGTTCGGCGCACTATACTTACGCTTATAGCGGAAATCCATCAGCGTGGACAGGTTATCGTCAACGTGCAGAACAATCGAACCGCCGTTGCCGCCGTCTCCGCCATCCGGCCCGCCTGCCGCAACATATTTTTCCCGGTGGAAGGCCACCGCGCCGTTGCCGCCCGCGCCAGCTTTGACCGAGATTCTGACTTTGTCAATAAACATATGCTTCGTCTCCTTTCAGATGAAGTTCGTAAAACGCTGCATCAAACGTTTCACTGCCGTCAAGGCGGCTGTATTGTCCGTAATGTGTCAGCTGAAAGCCGCACTTGCGTGCAACGTTTCCGGATGCCGTATTTAAAACTGCGTGAGACAGTGTGAAATCCCGCACGCCGAGGCTGTGATACGCCCACGCAAGCATCGCCTGCGCCGCCTCTGTCGCATACCCCTGTCCCCATGCGTCGTGCCGGAGGTTGTAGCCCAGCACATGCACGCCGTCTTCGTTTTTGCCCACGCCGCCTGTGCCGATCAGCTGTCCGTTGTCCTTGCGGTAAAACCCGAATTCCAGCATATCCGGTGTGATTGACGCGATCCACGCGCGCGTATCCTCGATGCTTTTATGCAGCGGATAGGGCATATACCGATTTACCTCCGGGTCGCTGGCCCAGACAAAGACCGCCGACGCGTCTTCCAGTGTGATTGGCTTTAGGATCAGCCGCTGTGTTTCAATTCTCCGGTTTTCCATGAAAGATCACTTCCTCCAGCGTATGTTCCCAGATTTCCGGATAGTTCTCCCGATAATAACGCGCGCAGTCGGAATCCGGGGCTTTCCAGATTGCTTTCTTCCGAATCTCTTCGGAGATGGCTTTTTCCAGCCAGGCGCGCTTCTTTGCAAATTTTTCCGGGTCAGATGCGAAATGCGCGTAATCCAGCAGCAGGATATTGCCCGCCTCCTGCTCGTGCAGGAACGCTTCATAGGCGTCCGGGATATATTCCGCGTCAAGAACGCGGACGGGCTGCGATGAAACGAACTCGTTCGGAATTTCCGTTTTTTCATAGTTCCCTTCTTCGCAGGTATAGAGCCAGCCGGATTTTCCGGCGTAGAGTTTTTTCAGCGCGTCCGGAAAGGGCTCGTCAAAATACAGCTTCCCCTGTCGGGTATAGCCGTATGCGTATTCATAGTTCCGAATGAGGTAGAACAGCGCCATGGCGCGCAGAGACGTCAGGCAGACCTGCGTGGGCTTGTCAAAATACGGGGACTTTCTCAGTTCGAGAACTTGCAGGCCGCCTGCCGGAGAAGCGTGATAGTATGTCATGCCGCACCTCCCTAAGAAAAAACCCCGAACGGGACTCGTTCGGGGTTTTTACAACAAATTACTGTTCTGCGTAGACAGAGCACATCTTGCGATCCTTGCCCATACGCTCGAACTTGACCTTGCCGTCGATCAGAGCGAACAGCGTATCGTCCTTGCCGATACCGACGTTGTTGCCCGGATGAATGTGCGTGCCTCTCTGACGAACGAGGATGTTGCCGGCCAGAACGAACTGACCGTCCGCGCGCTTGGCGCCGAGTCTCTTCGATTCAGAATCACGGCCGTTCTTGGTGGAGCCGCCGCCTTTCTTATGTGCGAAGAACTGGAAACTCATATTAAGCATCGTTTTGCACCTCCAAAACTTCGATATAATCAGGATAGTCATCCCGCAGAGAGCACAATGTCAACATCATGCCGGAGAGAACTGCCTGTACAGCCTCTTCACTTTCACACGCTGCAGGAAGGGTCAGGGTGATTCGGGCCTCGTCCTCGTTGACCTTGCATTTGGCATGCTCACCGAGTACATCATTGATCGTGCACTCTGTAAGCTTGACAGCTGTAGAAACGGCTGCGCACACAATGTCGCTCTCCGCCTCTGCATAGCCGCTGTGGCCCGAACAGCAGAATCCACTGATTCTGCCCTCGTGATCGAAAAATTCGACGCGCGTCATAAATTACAGCGCGATCTTTTCGATCTGCACCTTGGTGTACGGCTGTCTGTGGCCCTGGAGGGACTTGGAGTCCTTCTTGGAACGGTACTTGAAGACGCGAATCTTCTTGCCCTTGCCATTCTTCAGAACCTTAGCCTCAACCTTAGCACCTGCAACTGTGGGGGTACCGAACTTGGAGTCAGCACCATCTACAACTGCCAGAACCTGATCGAAGGTAACGGTAGATTCAGCCTCCGCCGCGAGTTTCTCGATGTAGATCACATCGCCCTCCTTGACGTTGTACTGCTTACCGCCGGTAACGATAATAGCCTGCATATTCGTTTGCACCTACCTTTTCTTTCGTAGACTCGCTCTTGAGGTGTGCCGAAGCAGCTTCTAACCTCTTTAATGCGGCTTATGAATTATAGCAGAGATTTTTCTTCGTGTCAAATACTTTTTGCAATAAATCGCTTATTTTTCCGCTGCTTTGATCTTTTCCTCCGTATCCTCGCGGACAGCCTCGCGCAGCTTCGTCAGATAGGGAGAAAACGCAACAGCGTCATAGGCGTATGTCCGGTTGAGATCATACTCCAGCGGCTCCCACGATCGGATATCAGACTCGTTATGCTGGATGACAGCCTCAAGCTTGTCCAGCGCCTTATAAAGTTTCGCTTCGTCCGTCTGTCGCGCACTCATCTCGGTATAGAGCGCAGCCAGTTCCGTATCATAAGGGAGCGGAAGCGACGCAACCCAGTCAAAAAGCGCAGTATCCTCCTTCTTTTCGTCACTTGCGGACTTCATAAATGTCGGGATATCGCCGGTAAAGCACTCGCCGAGATCGTGGATCAGGCACATTTTAATGACCTTATCCATATTGAGCGTCGGGAACTCGTCTTTCATAAAAAATGCCATCAGCGCAAGCCGCCAACTGTGTTCGGCAACGCTCTCACGTCGGCCCTTGCTTGTCTCGCAGTGGCGCAGTTCGTCCTTAAGGCGCTCAGCAATATGCAGCACATTTAGTAATTCACGCACTTCCATATCTATTCTCCTTTTCTGATTTAAGACAGAACCAGTTCGATTGCTTCGCGGATGTTGCGCACACGCAGCAGTTCCATGCCGTCGGGCGCTGTAAGATTGCCGGTACCGTGGCGCGGGATAATGCAGGTCTTAAAGCCTGTACGGGACGCCTCGGACAGGCGCTGCTGCAATCCTGTCACGGCGCGAATCTCACCTGTCAGACCGACCTCGCCGATGGCCGCGGTCGCCGGGTCGATGGGCTTGTCACGGAAGCTAGACGCGGCTGCAAGCACGAGGGCAAGGTCAGCAGCAGGCTCGTCCAACTGCAATCCGCCGATGACGTTTACATACGCATCCGACATTCCGAGATTGATGCCGCCGCGCTTTTCAAGCACTGCCAGCATCAGATTCGCCCGGTTAAAATCAAAGCCGTCCGCCGTTCGGCGGGGCACGTTGAAGTTCGTCCGCGCGACAAGCGCCTGAATTTCAGCAAGAACCGGACGCGTGCCTTCCATCACGCAAGCCACGCAGGTTCCGGGTGCGTTCAGTGGCCGCCCGGCAAGCAGCATTTCCGAGGGGTTCGGAACCTCGAGCAGTCCTCTGCCCTCCATCTCGAACACGCCGATCTCGTTTGTCGAGCCAAAGCGGTTTTTAGCCGCGCGCAGAATGCGGTAGCTGCTGGCGTGCTCGCCCTCAAAAAAAAGTTCACAGTCAACCATGTGTTCGAGCACCTTCGGGCCAGCGATCGCCCCCTCCTTATTGACATGGCCGACGACGAAGACGGTCACGCCGCTGCTCTTGGCCAGCTGCATGAGCGCCATCGTGCAGTCCTTGACCTGTGAAATGCTGCCAGGGGCGGAGGTGTTTTCCGGGTTGTAAAGCGTTTGGATGGAGTCGGCAATGAGAATATCCGGCTGCACCTCGTCAACGGCGCTCAAAATCTCGGAAAGATCCGTCTCCGAGAGAATATACAATTCATTCGACGCGACCTGCAGGCGATCGGCGCGCATTTTGATCTGCTTTTCCGATTCCTCGCCGGAGACATAGAGGATGCGGAGCGTTTTTCCAAGATACGCGCAGATCTGCAAAAGCAGCGTCGATTTGCCGATGCCGGGCGCACCGCCCACCAGAATTAGCGACCCGCGTACACCGCCGCCGCCCAGAACGCGGTCAAGCTCCTGCATACCGGTGGAGAAGCGGATCTCCTGCTCCCCTGTCACCTCTTTGAGCTTTTTCGGGACGGCGCGCGCGATACCGGCGCGGCCTGCCGCCTTCGCGGCAGGCATTTTTTTATCCTCGAACTCCACAATGGAGTTCCATGCCCCGCAGGCGGGGCACTGGCCCTGCCAGCGCGGCGTTTCGTTGCCGCATTGCTTGCAGACAAAAACGGTTTTAGATTTCATTCGGATGCTCCTCTGAGAGCCACACGGACAGCGTTCCCGCGATCACGGCGGCCAGCTTTTTCTGATACTCCGGCTGCAAGAGCCGCTGTTCTTCCTCGTAATTGGATAAAAATCCGCATTCGACCAGCACGCCGGTGCAGCCGATATGCTCCATGAGATACACGCCGTCCGATTTTTTACACTGACGGCGGTTGCCCGGCTCGAGGCCCAGGGCCAGATTGGCCTGCAGCTGCTCGGCCAGCGTCTGACTGCCGGGCGTTTTCGCGTAGAAGACCTGTGCGCCGTGGTACTTGCCCTCGGTGAAGAAGTTCTGGTGCACGCTCAGAAGCAGCGCGTTTTCCGTCTGGTTCACCGTCTCGGTCCGGTTTTTGATGTCCGAAACTTTCTTCTCCGAGATCGTGCGGCAGCCGTCTGAATAGACAGCCGTATCAGTCTCGCGGATCATGCTGACCCGCACGCCGCACAGGCGCAGAAGGTCGCGCAGGCGCAGCGAAATATCCAGATTCAGCGCCGCCTCCGACGTGCCGGAAACGCCGGTCGCGCCGCCGTCCTCCCCGCCGTGCCCCGCGTCGAGCACGACGGTCGTTCCGCCGGGCTGCATGGCCGCCGTCTGCGCGCTTCGATGTGTCAGAACGGCGAAGACGCAGAAATACAGAACGGTCGCAAACAGCATGACCGGCATCATGATCTCTACCCATTTTTTCATATGATCACCCCATACAAGCGTATGAGGGACAAGAAAAGTATAGCATGGATTTTTCGGTTTGAAAAGGTCGATTATGCGTCCTGAAAGACAGGCTGTACGGCTTCGCCCCAAAGCTGCGCCGCGGCTGTCTCCACAAAGCCGCGTTCCTCCCGCGAAAACGGTCGGAACTGCGTGACGAACAGACGCTTTCCGCTGCGCTTCCAGCGGCCCGCCGCGCTGCCGTGCAGCAGCACCGGCGGCATGACAATGCCGGACAGGCTGAAAATGCCGCGCAGATACTCCTGCGGAAGAAATATACTCTGCTTTTTCTCATAGCCCAGCACCAGCGGGTCGAAGCCTGCCAGCAGCAAGCAGTCCGGAATCGCCTGCTCCGGCATTCTGCCGGAATGCAGGCTGAAAAGCCGCTGTCCCTCGCATTCGGCTACTTCCACGGGAAGCCGGGCCAGCCGCTTTTTGATCTCCGCCTGCGAGGTATCGAAATAATAGGCTGCGTCCCGGATGGAGGCCGGGCCGTAATTCGTAAAATACCGGCGTGTCTGCTCCAGCAGCGCATCCCGCTCCTCCATCGGCGTAAACGCAGGGCAGAGGCGGAACGCCTTTTTCTCGCTGACCATACCGCAGAGGAATCCGCGTTCGCAAAGTTCGCGTATCCCTCCGCCCCAGGGATGGAACATACTGTCCTCCTCCGCCTGCGTCATTCCGGCAGCGCGGCAGCGGTCTTTCAGCGACTCCCGTGTCAGCGGCCCCTGTGCGAGCGCATCGACAATCAGGTCTGAAAAATATGCTTGCCGCTGCGGCGTAAGTGCCCAATCCGGGCGCTGGTTCCAGAAGGATGGGAGCGTCCAATCCCGGCTCCGATACTGGCAGCCGCTGTGCAGGAACAGCGGAAGGTCGGCTTCGGCAAAGATGTGCATTGTGCCGCGAAGTGTCCAGCCTTTCACGAGGCCGTCAGCCGCATGCGCATTGTCATACGCTGCGCAGCGCAGCCGCATGGCGTGCAGTGCGTTGGAAAGGAACTGCGCCTGAAAGCCGTTCATGGCGCGAAGCACTCTCATCCGCTCCCCCGCATGCAACAGATACTGATTAGACAGGCGCAGAAGCACCAATTCATTTCGCTCCATACATTCTCCTTTTGATATGCGCAGCCCCCGGCGCTTTTTTAGCAGACCGGGGGCCGGTATGTCATGATTTGATCGTCAGATGATGCGCCGCCCGCACAGGAAGCGGGTCTTGTAATACGATTCGTCAAGCGAATTGACGCGGACGCCCGTGGACGGCGTAGAAGCGTGAACGAAGTTGCCGCCGCCGATATACATGCCGACGTGGTTCGCATAACCACTGTAGCCGAAGAAGACGAGGTCGCCGACCTGCAGGTCGCTGCGGGAAACATAAGTACCCTGCGTCATCTGGTCGTTGGCAACGCGCTTCATGGAGTATCCGTACTGCGTCAGGACATAGTACATGAGGCCAGAGCAGTCAAAGCCAGTTGACGGACTCGAGCCGCCCCAGACATAGCTGTAGCCAACGAAGCCCATGGCAAAATTCGCAATCTCGCTCGCCTTACCGGAACCGGAGACGGTTCCTCCGCTGCCGGAACCGGAGCCGCTGCCCGGTGTGACGGTACTGTCCTTCTCGTCCGAGAGCAAATCCGCACGGACGTAGGCCGTGATACCGTTATACTTGATGCGATACCACTGGTGGCCATCGGAGGTCGTGGTCGTGATGCCGGTAACGGTGACAGCCGCATTGTAGCTCAACTCGCCGACCTTCGTACTGCCAGTCGTCCAGGAATCGCGGACGTTGATATATCCTGTCTGGCAGACATACATGGTTTTGTTGATGCTTGTAACGGTAACATTCAGGTTGATCTGATCGACAACGACCGTCGCGCTTTTGACATTCTCATCATAGAACCACTGGATAGTCTTATAGCAGCGCAGGAACATCGTCATGGCTTCCTGCCGACTGGCGTTGCTCTTAGGGTTCAGATAAGTACCATTTCCAAGCTTTGTGCCCTGTACATAGGAATAGCTTACGCAGATCTGCGCAGCTTCCTTTGCCCATGCAGAAATCGAACCAGCATCAGCAAATCCGCTCAGTGCACCGTCGGTCGCCTTGGGAGAAAATGCCGCAGCCGTGCAGAAGTTCTCGATGAGTTTGAAAAACTCCTGCCGCGTCAGAAGCTGATTTGGGCGGAACGAGCCGTCCTCATAGCCGTTGACAATGCCGTACAGATGCGCCTTAATGATGTTTTGGTCCGACGTATCCGTAAAGCCGCTGAAGGTTTCGTTTGACATATCGATGTCGTTGCCGGTGGCCTTTTCAAACGCATAAACGGCCAGTTCACACATCTCGCCGCGTGTGATGTTCTTTGTCAAGTCAAGACCATTAAACGACTCCGGCATCAGACCAAGCTTGTTGATCTCATCATAGTTTGTTTGGAACCAGCTGCTGTATTTGTTGTTCGCACCAAGCGCAGCAGCGCTCATGGACAGAAGCAGCACGGCACACAGCAGCAGGCACAGAAATTTTCTTCCCATTCGCATGGTTTTACAGACTCCTTTTTCGCGTTCTCTGACTGGAACGGTGTGTTTTCAAAACAATTCGACAGCATTATATCAGATTATGACAACCAATACAAGTACAATTTTGTAAATCTTTCGTAACCAGTTGAGTTTTGCGAAAAAATATGATATAAGTGTGACATGAAATTACGAGTAATGATCGCAGTGCTTGCTTGCAAGCTCTGCCGGGCCCTGATCCGCTTGCTGGGCAGAGGCGGCACGGATTTTCCCGGGCGTGTGGCGCTCAAACTCTGCCCAAACCTGCTGGGTGAACTTGCAAAGAACGTGACGACTGTGATCGTCACGGGCACCAACGGAAAAACCACGACCTCGCGTATGATCGAGCAGTCGTGGCAGGACGCTGGAATCTCTTACTTTGCAAACAAATCCGGCGCGAACCTCCTGTCCGGCGTCACGGCGGAATTCGCCGTCCACTCCACGCTCACAGGCCGCTGCAAATATTTGCATGCGCTCATCGAGGCGGACGAAGCGGCGCTGAAATTCATCAGCAAGTACGTTGATGCAAAGGTGATCGTATACACGAACATCTTCCGCGACCAGCTTGACCGCTACGGCGAGGTCACGCATACGCTCGGAAAGCTGCGCATCGGCGCGCAGAACAGCCCGAACGCCGTTTTGTGTCTGAATGCAGACGATTCGCTCATTACGAGTCTTCACAACGACGTGCCAAACCACGTTATTTTCTATGGTATCAACACGCCGCTCTATGAAACGCAGGTTTCGGAACTTTCCGACGCGCCATACTGCATCAAATGCAAGAGCGAATACGAATACGACTTCGTGACCTACGGCCATCTGGGCGGTTATCGCTGCCCACGCTGCGGCTACGCCCGTCCGAGGCCGGATATTTGCGTCAGCAAGGTTGTTTTGAGCGACGAGGAGCACTCCGAGGTTGTCTTCCGCGACGGCGAAACAGAGATTCCCGCGACAGTCAATCTCCCGGGCGGATACAATATCTATAATGCCTGTGCGGCTATGGCGGCGGCTAAAGCCATGGGGCTGGATCTTTCAAGAGCGGCGCAGTCGCTGTCACGCTTTGCCTGTGGTTTCGGGCGCATGGAGAAGTTTGAAATCAACGGCACGGATGTGCGCATGATTTTGATCAAAAATCCGGCAGGCTGCAACCAGGTGCTGCGTTTCCTGACGCAGCGCAGGGCGCCGTTCGTCTTTGCCGCATGTCTCAACGACCGGACGCAAGATGGCCGCGATGTCAGTTGGATCTGGGACGTGGCTTTTGAGCGCCTGCCCGAGATGGGCGATACGCTTGCAGAGGTTTATCTGTCCGGCACGCGAGCAGAGGATATGGCACTGCGCTTCCTCTACGCCGGATTCCCAAAGGAGAAGCTGCATGTGCAGAAGGACTACGGAAAGCTGATGGAAGAGGCGACGGCGCACAAGCTGCCGGTCTTCGTCATGCCGACGTACACGGCCATGCTGGCTCTGCGCAGCACGATCAGCAAAACGTATGGCTACAAGCAATTCTGGGAGTAAGCTATGGAACTGAACATCTATCATTTATATCCCGACGTTCTGAATCTCTACGGCGACCGCGGAAACGTTCTTTGTATGCAGCGGCGGCTGGAATGGCGCGGCATGCAGGCTAATGTTTTCCCTGTTCCTATCGGGACGAAATTCATTGCAAAGGACTGCGACCTGATTTTTATCGGCGGCGGGCAAGACTTTGAGCAGGAGATTCTGATGCACGATCTCAAGGGCGAGAAGACCGCCGAACTTAAGGCCGCCATCGAAGACGGCATCCCTGTGCTCGCTATCTGCGGCGGATATCAGATGCTGGGCCAGTACTATAAAACATGGGACGGCAAACAGTGTGACTTTACCGGCGCGCTTGATCTTTACACCGTCGGCTCCGAGCAGCGCATGATCGGCAATTATCTGTTCACCTGTGAAGAAGCAGACTGCAAAATCGTCGGCTTTGAAAACCACTCCGGCAAGACGTATCTCGGTTCCGGTGTAAAGCCGCTCGGCAAAATACTCGAAGGCTATGGCAACAACGGAGAGGACGGAACGGAAGGTGCACACTACAAAAACGTTTTTGCATCCTATTCCCACGGCTGTCTGCTTCCTAAAAACCCGAAACTGGCTGACCTGATTCTCAAAACCGCGCTCGAGCGCAAATACGGCGAAGCAAACCTTCCGCCTCTCGTTGATGAATTTGAAACCGCCGCACACAACTATATGGAAAACCGGTTGAGCCGGAAATAAATTTTCAGGGCCGCTGCGGTTTGCAGCGGCCCCGATTTTTATGTGTTCTCTTTGACCCATCGGGCTGCAAACTCTGCAAATCGGGTAGCAGCCGGGGCATCTGTCGCAGCGGCGAGGGCGATAGTACGGCTAGCTGGGGGATCAATAGTGCGGATCTCCACACCGTCAGTATTTCCACGCAGCAGCAGCGACGGCATAATGCTCACGCCAAGCCCTTGCCGAACCATGGCAATGACGGCATAGTCATCCTTCGTCTCGAACCGGATGTTCGGCTTGACCCTGACGGCGCTGAACGCGCGGCGCACATCGTGGTTGGAGGATTCCAGAAGCGAGATAAACGGCTCCTTTGCCAGTTCCTCGACACGGCAGACCGGATGTTCTGCCAGCGGGTGATTCTTTGGCAGAACAGCGGCCAACGCATCTTCATACAGCGGCGTACACCGGCATCCCGGGCGGGCAGGCAGCGTTGTAAATGCAAGATCGACGCTTCCATTCCCGAGCCATGTGTCGATATCGTGATAATCTCCGTTGAAAAGCTGGAAATCTACCTGCGGATGCTCCTTTTGGAACTGCATCATCATAGCGGGCAGCCAGTGTGTGGCGACGCTGGTAAATGTCCCGATGCGGATTTTGCCCGTGACGAGCGTATGAAGGCCAGCTGCAGCTTGCCGCAGCAGTCTTTCCTGCCGCACGATTTCATGAATATATGGCATCACCTGCTCGCCCTCCGGCGTGAGCCGCGCACCGGTGCGGGTGCGCTTCAGAAGCGGCAGCTGAAGTTCCGCTTCCATGGAGGCAAGCATATGACTGACGCCGGACTGCGTGAGTCCCAGTTCCTGCGCAGCTTTCGTCAGCGAGGAGAGTTCCACTGTTTTTTCAAAAACCTCATATTTCTTGGTATCCATTTAAAAAACCTCTTGCTTTTTCCACTTTAACGTGCTATCATACGCGCATATCATGAGATTGCTTGATATTATACATGATATTTTGTAATGTGTCAAGGAAAAGAAAAGGAGAAAGCACTTATGAGTGGAGCAAATTTACAACATCTGCTGGCCATGATTTTATATATGGCAGCGGTTATCGGCATCGGCGTTTATTTTGCCGGACGTGCGAATAAGAACGCAGAGTCCTATTTTCTTGGCGGGCGCAGTCTTGGCCCGTGGGTCACGGCATTCAGCGCCGAAGCCTCCGATATGTCCGGTTACCTTCTGATGGGTCTGCCCGGCCTTGCATACTGGACGGGCCTTGCTGACGCAGGCTGGACGTGCATCGGTCTTGCGATTGGTACCTATCTCAACTTTCTGATCGTCTCAAAACGGCTGCGCCGGTATTCCATCGCCGTGAACGCGTTCACGCTGCCGGATTTCTTCTCAAACCGCTTCCATGAGAAGAAAAAGATCATCATGACGATCTGCTCGCTCATTATCATCATTTTCTTCAGCGTCTATGCCGCGCAGTGCCTGTCCACCTGCGGCAAACTGTTTGCGAACCTGTTTGGCTTTTCTTACGGCGGCATGATGATTGTGGCTGCGGCGTTCGTTCTGGTCTACACCTTCCTCGGCGGGTATCTGGCCGAAAGCGCATCTGATTTCATGCAGGGTGTCGTGATGGTCACGGTGCTGGTACTCATTCTCGTCCTGTCCGTCGTCTCAGCCGGCGGCCTGAACACCGTCATTGAGAACGCAAAGAGCATTGACGGCTTCTTCTCCATGGTGCGCACAGCAACGCCCTCTACTACAGAAGTCAATGTCTTCGGCGCAAGCCAGCCCTATGGTGCGCTGTCCATCGCATCCTGCCTTGCATGGGGGCTTGGCTATTTCGGCATGCCGCAGGTTCTTCTGCGGTTCATGGGTATCCGCTCCGAGCATGAATTGGGCCGTTCCCGCCGCGTGGCAATCATCTGGGTCGTGATTTCCATGGCCGCCGCCGTGTTTATTGGCGTTGTTGGCCGCAGTGTCGCGGGGCTTGATTATCTGTCCAACAACGACGCAGAGAATATTTTCATCGACGCAGCAACGTCCTATTTACCACCGATCCTTGCAGGCTTTGCCTGCGCAGGCGTGCTGGCTGCTGCGATTTCTTCCTCTGACTCGTATCTGCTGATCTCGGCCAGCGCCGTCAGTCAGAATCTCTATCGCGGCGTGTTCAAGAAGAATGCGACAGAGAAGCAGGTCATGTGGTGCTCACGCATCACACTGGTGCTCATCACCATCGTTGCTATGGCAATCGCGTGGAATTCCAACTCCACAATCTTTGGTATTACGTCGTTTGCATGGGCAGGCTTTGGCGCGGCTTTCGGCCCGCTTATGCTCCTGTGCCTGTTCTGGAAACGCACAACCTATCAGGGTGCAGTTGCCGGTATGATTGCCGGCGGCGTAATGGTCTTCTTCTGGAAGCTTGTCCTGAAACCCCTCGGCGGTCTGTTCGGAATCTATGAACTTCTGCCTGCATTCGTCTTCAGTGTGATTGTGATCGTCGTCGTCTCCCTGTTCACAGCAGAGCCTGACACGCAGATTGAGGCGGAGTTCGATAAGGTCAGATCCGGTAAAGGCCTGCAGTAAATTGCCACAGAGAATCTGAATACCTTCTCCGAAAGACGTCATAAAAATCCTCAAAGAAGGAAGAATTGCCGCACGGTTCATTTGAACTGTGCGGCAATTTGTTACGCCTTTCGTTTTTTTCCAGCACCTGCCGCAATCAGCAGGAGACCTGCAGCGGCAAGGACGGGAACGGGCCACCAGAGTTCGCCGGTCTGTGGAAGCGTCGGCTCCTTCGGCTGATCTGTAGGCGGCGTTACGGACGGCTGCTTCGGCGTATTGGTCACAACAAAGGTCCCCGATTCCTGCGTAATAGAGACGGTATATCCCTCCGGTGTCAGTTCAACAACGCGCCATTCAATGGGTAGCCCGTTTTTGTCATATTTCGGAAGGTCATTCCAAATATAGCGCCAGCTGTTGCGTTCATTGAGGATCACAGTATCGTAAACTTCGCCGTTTTTCAGCAGCTGGACCGTGATTTTTTCCGGACGGTCATGCTCCTGTCCCGCATCGTTCCAGACCTTCAAAACTTTGCGCTTATCCGTATCATCGGGCGGTCCCACAGGGATAGGCGTGCGCGTGTGCTTCGGTGAAACCGTCACATCATACTGCCATGTATCAGTCTTCTCGTCCAGATTCGGCAGACAGATAAGAAACGGTTCTGTTGTATATACGAAACTTCCATCAGAGAATGTCTGGCCGATCACGAGATACAGCCCAGGGAGGAGCTTCTTTCCATTCGTTGGGAAGGTCAGTTCTCCGTTTCGGTCGGTCACGCCGCTGTCCAGGGGCGTCAGCCGGTCGCGCTGGACATAGGCAGCCAGTGTTTCCGCAAGTGCGCGCCATGCCGCACTGTCCAGTCCGTCTAGTCTGACGGGATAGTTTTTGAAATCGCCGCTCAGCGTAAACTCTGCATACGCGTTGACATCCGCCACACGGTAAAGCGCAAACGGCACGCCGGGAATCGGTTTTCCGTCCTGTTGGTAGCTGATCGTCAGGCTGACATGGTGTGTCGTATCAATCGCCGCAGCGGCCATCGCCGGTGCAGACAATGTAAGAAATAAAACAAGCACAAAAAACGCGGTTGACAGCTTTTTTATCTTCCGCATAAACGGCTCCTCCTTTATAGCGGACCTTAATCTCTGAATTAATAGTATAGCCAGAAATTCCTGTGACGTCAAGGTTCAATCTTCCAGAAAGCGTCAAAATCCGATGCAAACGCATCGGATTTTGCTCTGTGACTATTTCAATTCTGCTGTAAACGTAATCCGATTCTCCTTCGTGCTGGCACAGATAGTTCCGTGATGCGCCTCGGCAATGTTCTTGGCGATGGAGAGTCCGATTCCAAAGCCACCGGTCGCGGCGGTGCGGGAGGCGTCCGGGCGGTAAAAGCAGTCAAACAGCCGATCAAGCGGCACGTCTATAGGCTGGACATAGTCGTTTTCCACTGCCAGCTGAACACCGCGCCGGAATCGAATCCCTCAATGCGGTCGCGCGTCTCTCCTCTGGCCGTCAGCATCATGATTGGAGTTTTGTTCCCATCTGCACGCATCCGGCGCAGCGCCGTAAAGCCGTCCATATACGGCATCATGACGTCGAGAATGATTACGTCATAGACGCTTGACTCAGCGTATTCACATGCCGTGCGTCCATCATGGACAATATCGACTGAAAAATGATTTTTCTCAAAAAACACACCGAGCGCCTCAGCCAAATCCGCTTCATCCTCTGCAAGCAACAGCCGCATACTGCCGCACCTTCCCTTTTATTTTGATTATACAAGCGTTTTCCGCAGACCGCAAGCGTCAGAGCATCTCTTTTTCTGACATCCGCGAACAGGAAATATTGAGATTTCCGTTGCGGCAGCGCAGTTCGTCGAAAAACGCCTTAGGCGGCTGTGTCTGTCGAAATACGACGCGGTACTGCAGTTCATAGAGTGTCCCCATGTTGGTGGTTTTGATCTGCTCAAGCGAGCAGGAAGACAGATACTGGCTGAACACGTCAGAGAACAGGCCTTCATAGTTGAGGTTTTCCGGAATGGTGATCTTCAACACACGCTCCGCCTCATCGCCCTTTCCAAATTTCAACGCAGAAAGCAGCAGCATGGACGCTGCAAAGATGAAAAAGAACAGCGCCGCCAGACCGAGATAACCCATGCCTGTTGCCAGCCCCAGCGTCATGGCAAAAAAGATTGCCGCGATCTCCCGCGCGCTTCCGGGCACAGAACGGAACCGAACCAGGCTGAACGCACCTGCAACGGCGACGCCTGCGCCAAGATTCCCGTTCACCAACATGATGACCATCTGAACGGCCAGCGGCAGCAGCGCAATCGTGATGCAGAAACTCTGTGAACTGCAGCTGTTTCTTGTCATGACAAAGGCCGCAGCAATGCCGAGCAGCACAGAGGCTGCCGAACACAGCAAAAAAATTTTCAATGTAATTCCAGTTGTAATGACCGAATCAAGCACAGAACGCAGCCTCCTTTCGGGCCTGCTGTATGGCGGGAAGCAGACAAGTGCGGTAAATTACTTTGAAAGCATTTTTAAACAATTTTAAAACCGTACGGGACAAATCTGATTTTGCAGCAGAATAAAAAAACAAGCCCATAAGGCAAACGAACAAAGGAGGATATACGAATGTCGATGAATATTCAGGATATGGCTGCGGTAATGGCCGCAAAAAATGAAGCGTTCCGCGGAACAGAACAGGTACCCGAAAAGGTCACGATATATAATCAGCTTCGCGCACATGCTGCGGCGATTGCCAAAACGCTTCGGACGCCGATGCACGCAGACAGTCTGGAACTGCGGGAGCAGAACGCGCTCATCTATGTGGAATTTTCGCTCCCCGTCAGCATTCTGAACGACAGCATCCGGAACCGTCTATCCGAATTGTTCCGGCTGGCTGACATGGTGACGTTTGCGGAAGCAAATGGCCGGATCCGCATCAGCTTTTCAGTTGCAAACGTCTGGAAAGCGTAGATCGACTGCGGTTTTTATTCTTGATAAATCTGAGAAAACCGTGTATCGTATATAGTGTCAAACCAAATACGATATCAGGAGAGCAGTTCCATGAAAGATGGTTTTATCAAAGTTGCGGCAGGGACAGTCGATGTCGTGGTCGCGGATGTGCAGTACAATACGGAGCAAATCCTTGCGCGGATGCGTGAGGCGGACGCGGCGGGCGTGAATCTGCTGACGCTGCCGGAACTTTGCCTGACGGGCTACACCTGCGGCGATCTGTTTTTCTCTGACTGCCTGCTCGGCGCGGTCGAACCTGCGCTGGCGCAGATTGTGGAGGCGTCGAAGGGCCTTTACCCAGTCACGGCAGTCGGGCTTCCGCTGCGCTTCGGCGGAAAACTCTATAACTGCGCAGCGGTCATCCACGCGGGACAGCTGCTCGGCGTCGTGCCGAAGACGCATCTGCCAAATTACGGTGAATTCTATGAACTGCGGCAGTTTTCCTCCGCGAAAACGCTGGAAGGAAAGGCCTATACAATCCCTCTCTGCGGCCAGAACGTGCCGTTCGGAACAGCCCTTTTGTTCTGCTGCTCCGGCATGCAGGATTATACCTTCGGCGTGGAACTCTGCGAGGATCTCTGGGTCCCCTGCCCGCCTTCTACCCGGCTCTGTGCAGGCGGTGCGGCGATCATTCTGAACCTCTCTGCCTCCGACGAGGTGATCGGCAAGGCGGATTACCGCCGGATGCTGGTCGGCGCAACGTCGGCGCGGCTGGCCTGCGGCTATATCTATTGCAGCGCGTCGCCGACAGAATCCACACAGGACATGGTTTTCTCACGGCACCATCTGATTGCGGAAAATGGGACGGTCCTGGCGGAAAACGAGCCGTTTGCGAGTGCTTCCCTGACAGTCTCCGAGATCGACGTGCAGCGGCTCATGCACGAGCGGCACCGCACGACGAGTTATGACTCTGTCCCCGGCCTTCAGGTTGTTCCCTTTGACCAGCCGCTGCGCGAGACTGTGCTGACGCGGCACATCGCGCCCAACCCGTTCGTTCCGCCGTATGACGAGCAGCTGCGTGCCCGCGCGGAAGCGATTCTGCGCATCCAGTCGCAGGGACTCAAAAAGCGGCTGGAGCATACACACGCGAAAACGGTCGTGCTCGGTATTTCCGGCGGATTGGACAGCACACTGGCACTGCTGGTGTGCGTACGCGCATTTGATCTGGCCGGGCGCAGCCGGAAAGAAATTCTGTGCGTCACCATGCCGTGCTTCGGCACGACGAAGCGGACAAAATCCAACGCGGTCAAACTTTGCGAAGAACTCGGCGTCAGCGTACAGGAGGTCAATATCACGGCCTCCGTCCGGCAGCATTTCGCGGACATCGGCCATGACGAAGCCGTGCATGACGTGACCTATGAAAACTGTCAGGCGCGGGAGCGCACGCAGGTCCTGATGGACATTGCGAATCAGTCCGGCGGGCTGGTCATCGGAACGGGCGATCTTTCCGAGCTTGCGCTCGGCTGGGCGACGTATAACGGCGACCATATGTCCATGTATGCGGTCAACTGTTCGGTTCCCAAAACGCTGGTGCGGTATATCGTACAGTACGAGGCCGGGAGCAGCGCGCCTGCGCTGCGGGACGTGCTGCTGGATATTCTCGATACGCCCGTTTCGCCGGAACTTCTGCCTGCGGATGAAAATGGGCAAATCGCGCAGAAGACAGAGGATCTCGTCGGCCCGTATGAACTGCATGACTTTTTCCTATATCACCTGCTGCGCTTCGGCTCCCGTCCGCGCAAGTTGTTTCGGATGGCGAAATACGCGTATGGCGGTAAGTATTCAGACGCAGTAATTCTGCATTGGCTGAAGATATTCTGCCGCCGGGTCTTCCAGCAGCAGTTCAAGCGCTCGTGCATCCCGGACGGGCCGAAGGTCGGCTCCGTGACGCTCAGCCCCAGAGGCGACTGGCGTATGCCGTCGGACGCGTCGGGCAGCTTATGGCTCGCGGAGGCGGAAGCGCTCTGATTCCCCATTTTTCGCGTCCGCCCGGTTGACAAGCAGCGTCCAGCGTGCTATGATTGTCACAGATTTTCATAAGGAGAGTCTTCTCATGTTCACTTCTGTTTTCGCGTCCTATTATTACTTTACTGTCGCCAGATAGTAAGGTCAATTTGTGATGCGCAGAAGAGTTGGTAATTTGCATGCGGCACAGAATTGACTGTGCCGCATTTTTTATTGTACTGGAGGTCAAAACCATGATTGTCGTATTGAAGCACAACGTCCCGGACGAAAAGCGGAATCAACTCATTACCTGGCTGCGGAACCAGCAAATCGATGTGCACCCCTCGCTCGGCGAGTATCAGACCGTTCTGGGGCTGGTTGGCGATACAAGCCGGATTGATATGTCCCTTCTGGAAAGTCTGGATATCGTCGATTCCGTCAAGCGCGTTTCCGACCCGTTCAAATGCTGCAACCGTAAGTTCCACCCAGATGATACCGTGGTTTCGGTCGGGGATGCGAAATTCGGCGGCGGGCATTTTGCGATGATCGCCGGGCCGTGCTCGGTCGAATCGGAGGAGCAGATCGTATACGTTGCAAAGGCCGTCAAGGCTGCGGGCGCGCAGCTGCTGCGCGGCGGCGCGTTCAAGCCGCGCACGTCCCCGTATGACTTCCAGGGGCTGCATGGCGAGGGCATCCGCCTGCTTGAGATCGCCAAGCAGGAGACGGGGCTGCCCATCGTGACGGAGCTGATGAACATTAAGCATCTGCCGCTGTTTGAGAACGTCGACGTCATTCAGATCGGCGCGCGCAACATGCAGAATTATGATCTTCTGAAGGAGATGGGCTCGGTCAAAAAGCCGATTCTGCTCAAGCGCGGGCTTGCCAACACACTCAAGGAGTTGCTGATGAGCGCGGAATATATCATGGCCAGCGGCAACGACAATGTCATTCTCTGTGAGCGCGGCATCCGCACGTTTGACGACTATACCAGAAACACGCTTGATCTGGCAGCCGTCCCGATGCTGCATGAACTGTCGCATCTGCCGGTCATCGTTGACCCCAGCCATTCCACAGGCATCAACCGACTCGTGCCGCCCATGACGCTGGCTGCTGCCGCCTGCGGGGCTGACGGCGTGATCGTCGAGGTGCACAACGACCCCATCCATGCGCTGTGCGACGGTGCGCAGTCTCTGACCTGTGAGCAGTTTGCCGAGGTTGCTCGCAAGGTGCGCGCGGTGCGCGAGGCGGTGGCAGAATGACGGTCGGAATTGTGGGTCTGGGGCTGATCGGAGGCTCGTTTGCAAAAGCCTATCACGCTGCCGGATGGATCGTCTATGGCTATGATACAGACGCAAGCATGCTTGCCTTTGCGCAGCTGGCAGACGCGGTGAACAAACCGCTTACGATGGATACGATCGGCTCGTGCGACTTGGTACTCTTGTGCGTCCGGCCGCTCGCCGCAATCGACTATCTGCGCGAGGCTGCGCCGCATATCGGCAGGAAACCCATCGTGATCGACTGCTGCGGCACGAAGCGCGTGGTTTGCGCGGCAGCGTTCCCGCTGGCGGAACAGTACCGCTTCACCTATCTCGGCGGACATCCAATGGCCGGTACGCAGTATTCCGGCTTCGGCCACGCGCGCGCAAATCTTTACCACAACGCACCGATGGTCATTGTCCCGCCGGCTTTTGATAACATTGAACTGCTCTCCCGCGTGCAGGAGTTACTGCGACCGGCAGGCTTCGGCAGCTACTCGGTCACGACAGCTGAAAAGCATGACGAAATGATCGCTTTTACCTCACAGATGGCGCATCTCGTCTCGAACGCATATATCAAAAGTCCGACGGCAAGGGCACACAAGGGCTTTTCTGCCGGAAGCTACAAGGATATGACCCGCGTGGCGTGGCTGAACGCGCCGATGTGGTCGGAACTGTTCCTGGAAAACCGCGACAATATGCTCCATGAACTGGACTGCCTGATGGACAGGCTGATGGAATACCGGACAGCGATTGCCGAAGACGACCCCGATGCGCTGACGCAGCTGTTGGAAGATGGAAAAAAGCGCAAGGAGGAGGTCGATGGACGATGAAGACAGTCTCTATCTCCGCCTCGCGGCAGTATGAGATTTTGATTGAACGCGGACTGCTGCGCCGCGCCGGCGAACTGGTTCGCAGCGTGACGAACGCGGGAACGGTCATGCTCGTCTCGGACGATTCTGTATGGCCCTTGTATGGCGAAACAGTACAGAAAAGCCTCGCGGAATCCGGTTTTTCCGTATGCCGGTTCGTATTTCCGCACGGAGAGAATTCCAAGTGCGCGAAAACGTATCTGGCGCTTCTGAATGCGCTGTGTGAAAACCGGCTGACAAGGGCAGACGCAGTCGTCGCGCTCGGCGGCGGCGTAGTAGGCGATCTGACAGGCTTTGCGGCCTCTACCTATCTGCGCGGGATCGGGTTTATCCAGATCCCGACGACGCTGCTGGCCATGGTCGATTCCTCCGTCGGCGGCAAAACGGCCATCGATCTGCCTGCCGGGAAAAATCTGGCCGGGACGTTTTACCAGCCGTGGCTCGTGCTCTGCGACCCGGACTGTCTGGATTCCCTGCCGGACGAAATTTTCCACGATGGCTGCGCGGAGGTCATCAAATACGCGGTGCTTGGAAATGCACCGTTTTTCGAGGAATTGAACTGCACGCCGCCGCATGCGCAGCTGGAGCATATTATCGAAACGTGCGTGCGGATGAAGCGCGATATCGTCGCGCAGGATGAATTTGACCGCGGCCAGCGGCAGCTTCTGAATCTCGGCCATACCTTCGGCCATGGGATCGAGGCCTGCAGCAGCTTTGCCGTCAGCCACGGCTCTGCCGTCGCCATCGGTATGGCGATGATCGTGCGGGCAGCGGTGCAGTTCGGCTTCTGCACGACCGAAACGCGGGATACGGTGCTGGACCTGCTGCGGCAGTACGGGCTTCCGACCGATTGTGCGTATCCGGCAGAGCAGATGCTCGGCGTAGTTTTACACGACAAAAAATCCTCCGGCGGATCGGTCAGCCTGATCGTTCCAACAGCCGTCGGACACTGTGAAATCCGAAAAACACCGGCCGACGAAATTTCAAACTGGCTGCTGGCCGGAGGTGCACAATGACGCGGACGATACTGCCCGGCTTGCGCACAGGTGTGATTCGGATTCCCGCCTCCAAATCACAGGCGCACCGGATGCTGATCTGCGCAGCACTCTCTGCATCGCCGTCTCATTTGATTTTGGACGGCTTCAGCGCGGATATTGAAGCGACGATGCAGTGTCTGGAAGCGCTTGGCGCACGATGCGAAAAAATTTCGGACGGACTTCTTATTTCACCGGTCAGCGTTTGCCCAGCGCAGGCGCGGCTAGATGTAGGCGAAAGCGGATCGACACTGCGGTTTCTACTTCCAGTGCTTGGGGCACTTGGCATTCGGGCAGAAATTCAGATGCACGGGAGGCTCCCGGCACGTCCTCTGTCCCCGCTGTGGGAGGCTTTGGAGATGCACGGCATGCGGCTGCAGCAGGACGGGTCTGTCCTGCATACGGACGGGCAGTTGACCGCAGGAGACTATTCCCTGCCCGGCAATGTTTCCTCGCAGTTTATTTCCGGGCTTTTGTTTGCGCTGCCGCTTCTGAGCGGAAACAGCACGCTGACGGTCACGGGCGCGCTCCAATCGGCGCGGTACGTCGCCATGACGGAGCAGGCGCTTGCGGAAGCGGGAATTCTTATAAAAAAGGACGGGCCGGTCTGGCAGATCGGCGGTGAGCAGCGCTATGCGGCGCCTTCTGTGCAGACGGTCGAGGGAGACTGGTCAAACGCGGCGTTTTTCCTGTGCATGGGCGCGCTGTCGGAGGCGGGCGTGACTGTAACGGGGCTGAATCCCGAATCGCTGCAGGCAGACCGGGCTATTACGGAAATTCTGACACGTTTCGGCGCAAAGTTAGCCATCTCTGAGCATGCCGTTATCGTGCGACGCGGAAATCTGCATGGAATCACGCTGGACGCAGGGCCGGTTCCGGATCTCATCCCAGTTGTCTCCTGTCTTGCCGCGCTTTGCAGCGGGGAAACGCAGGTTGAAAATGCAGCGCGGCTGCGGCTGAAAGAATCCGACCGTTTGCAAACGACGGCAGCGCTCCTTTCCGTGCTTGGCGGATGCGTACATGAATTGCCGGACGGTCTGGTTATTTTAGGCCGCGACCGCCTTTCCGGCGGAACGGCGGACGCTTGTGGCGACCACCGCATCGCCATGAGTGCGGCTATGGCCGCCTGCGGCTGCGAAGGCCTGGTTACGGTGTCTGGAAGCGAATGCGTCGCAAAATCCTATCCCGCATTCTGGGAGGACTTTGCTTCTTTGAAGGAGGATGCAGTATGAGCAGCGTGTATACCGGAAATCTGACCGTTTCCATCTTCGGGCAGTCCCACGCGCCCGCCATCGGCGTTACGATTGATGGACTCCCAGCTGGATTTCCCATCAATCTGGATGAATTGCAGTTTTTTTTAAGCCGCCGTGCGCCCGGACAGAATGCGTGGTCAACGCCGCGCAGAGAGGTTGACGCCCCGGAAGTTTTATGCGGGCTGAAAAACGGAAAAACCTGCGGCGCGCCGCTCACGGCCATCATCCGCAACACCAACACACGCTCCGGCGATTACGAAAATCTAAAGGATGTTCCCCGCCCTGGCCATGCAGACTACACTGCGCAGGTCAAATTCGGCGGCGCACAGGACGCAAGCGGCGGCGGACATTTTTCCGGTCGGCTGACCGCGCCGATGTGCATTGCCGGCGGTATTTGCATGCAGCTGCTGGAACACGAGGGTGTCCGCATCCGCGCGCGCATCTTATCCATTGGAACTGTCACCGACAGCGCACCGTTTGACGCGCCGGTCGCGGGAAAGCCGTTTCCAGCCGTTTCTGACGGCGCAGCTACAACCATGCAGGAGGAAATTGCGCAGGCGAAGGCGGACGGAGATTCCATCGGCGGCGTGATTGAATGTGTGATAGACGGGCTTCCGGCAGGCATTGGCGAGCCGATGTTTGGTGGGCTGGAAAACCTGATTGCGCGTACTGTGTTCGCCATTCCGGCGGTCAAGGGCGTGGAGTTCGGCGCAGGTTTTGCTGCCGCGCGGCTGCGCGGCAGCGAGAATAACGATCCGTTCCGCGTGCAAAATGGGCACATTGTCACGGAAACGAACAACTGTGGCGGTATTTTGGGCGGCATTTCGACCGGCATGCCGGTTGTGTTCCGTGCCGCATTCAAACCGACGCCGTCCATTTCCCGGACACAGGCCTCCGTCAGCCTTTCGCGGATGGAAAATGAAACGCTCGTCATCCATGGGCGACACGACCCATGTATCGTACCGCGGGCCGTCCCGTGCGTAGAGGCTGCGGCAGCGATTGCCGTGCTGGATGCGTGGATGGGCCGTAAAAAGGAGACAGGCTATGAATTCTAAGACGATGCGCTGCGGTCTGCTCGGCCGGACACTTGGTCACAGCTACTCTCCTGCCATTCACCGACAGCTTGCGGGATATTCCTACGACTTGTTTGAAACAGAGCCGGAGGCGCTCAGCGCATTTTTGCAGTCCGGATGCTTTGACGGACTGAACGTGACCATTCCGTATAAAAAAGACATAATCCCCTATTGTGCGGAACTCTCCGAAACAGCCCGTGCCATCGGGGCGGTCAACACCATTGTCCGCAGGACAGACGGGACACTCTGGGGCGACAACACCGACGCTTACGGCTTTTCCATGCTGGTACAATCCAGCGGCGCGGAGATACGCGGCAAAAAGGCGCTCATTTTCGGCAGCGGCGGCGCATCAGCGACCGCACAGTATGTCCTGCGGCAGATGGGCGCGCGGGAGGTCGTTGTTATTTCGCGTCACGGGACAAACAGTTACGAGAATCTCGACCGGCACGCGGATACGGAGATCTCCGTCAATACAACGCCGGTCGGCATGTATCCGAACACCGGCGTATCGCCTGTTGATTTAAGCCGGTTTCCGAAGCTGGAAGCCGCGCTGGATGTGGTCTACAATCCTGCGCGGACGAAATTTCTGCTTGAGGCCGAGCGGCTCGGCCTCAAGCGGGCGAACGGACTTTTGATGCTCGTCGCACAGGCCAAGAAAAGCTGTGAGGATTTTCTGGGTGAACCGATTGCGGATGAACGTATCGGCGCAATCACAAAAGCGCTGACCGCGCAGATGCAGAATGTGATTCTCATCGGCATGCCGGGCAGCGGCAAGACGACAATCGGCACGAGACTTGCTGCACAGCTGGGCCGCACATTTCTAGACGCAGACACCGTACTCGAGCAGAAGGCCGGGATCCCCATTCCAGAGATTTTCCGGCTTGAGGGCGAGGAAAGCTTCCGTCAGAGGGAGACGGCGGTGCTGACGGAACTGGGCAAGCACTCCGGGCTTGTGATTGCCACGGGCGGCGGGTGCGTGACAAGGCCGGAAAATTACCCGCTGCTGCATCAGAACGGGACGATTTTCTGCCTGACGCGCGAATTGGATCGGCTTCCCTTGGACGGAAGACCTGTCTCGCAGGCGCTCGGCGCAGAAGAAATTTATCGGCGCAGGAAGCCTTTGTATGAAAAATTTGCAGATGCTATGATTAACAATGACCGCACGGTAGAGGATGCTGTGCATCAGATTCTGGAGGTGCTTGGATGAAGCTGCTGATTTTGAACGGGCCAAATCTTAATCTGCTCGGCCTGCGGGAACCGGATATTTACGGCCGGCAGAATTACGCCGCGCTGGTGCAGTTCTGCGAATCAGTCTGCCGTGAAGAAGACATCTCTTGTAAAGTCTTCCAGTCCAACCATGAGGGCACACTGGTGGACGAAATCCAAGCTGCTTACGGCGTGTTTGACGGTATCGTTATCAATCCGGCAGCCTATACGCACACAAGCGTTGCGATTTTAGACGCATTGAAAGCCGTTGCGCTTCCGGCAGTCGAGGTACACTTGTCCGATGTGACGAAACGTGAGGACTTCCGGCAGATCTCCTATGCGCGGCTGGCTTGCGTAAAGACTTATATGGGACTTGGCTTCGAGGGCTACCGGCAGGCAATCCTGTTTTTGAAGGAATATTTGAATAAAAATACAGTTTAAAGCAATGTCATTCATCTGGCGGTCAAAGCTGGCCGCCAGATTTTTTACACCTGTATGCAGGATTCCTCTTTTATATCCTGCACTATAATGAATCGATTCTTTCTTTTCCGTTCAATTCTTACTGGAATCTAAGTATTTATGAAGGATTTCTGTTGAAATTACGAATTTTATAAAAAAAATATTTCTTGAAATGACAAAATACATCTTGAAAAATGCAAATTGATGTATTATACTTTCACACAGCAAATCATTTCAGGAGGGAATAGATATGAAAAAGATTCTTGCATTGCTTCTCGCAGCTGTCCTCGTTCTGGGCATGGCCGCGTGTGCCGCTTCTCCCGCGGCTCCCACGCAGACGACGTCCGATACGGCTTCTGACGCATCCGATACACCTGCTTCCAACGCTGAAACGCCTGCAGCATCCTCCGGTGCCAAGCTGCGCTTCGTCACCGGCGGCGAATCCGGTACCTATTATGCCTTTGGCTCTGTCATTGCCCAGCACGCGACAAATAACGCGGGCATTGATGTCGTCGGTTTGGTTGGCAACGGCTCTCAGTCGAATATTTTTGAACTTGAAGACGGCAACGCAGAACTGGCTTTCTGCCAGTCCGACGTCATGGCCTATGCTTACGCCGGCACAAACCTGTTTGCCGATACCGGCGCTGTCAGCTGCTTCTCCACAGTCGCAGCACTCTACACTGAGCAGGTGCAGATCGTCACGATCGATCCTGAGATCAAGACGGTCGCCGACCTCAAGGGCAAAAACGTCTCCATCGGCGCGGCCGGTTCCGGCGTGTATTTCAACGCCATGGACGTGCTCGGTGCTTACGGCCTGACGGAGTCTGACATCAACCCGACGTATCAGTCCTTCGGCGACAGTGCAGATTCTCTGAAAAACGGCCAGATCGATGCGGCCTTCATCGTTGCAGGCGCTCCGACAACGGCAATCACCGATCTTGCAACGACCAAGGATGTCTATCTCGTTTCTCTGGACGACGAGCACGTTGACCAGCTACTTGCCTCTTCCCCGTATTACACTAAGGTCACGATTGGCAAGGATGTCTACGGTCTTGACACTGACACCATCACCGTCGCCGTCAGCGCAGTCGTTCTCGCCCGCAACGACGTTTCCGAGGATGCAATCTACAAGCTGGTCGCCGATATCTTCGATAACGCCGCCAGCCTCACCGACACCCACGCCAAGTACGCAGAGGTCAGCACCGAATTTGGCGCTTCCGTCACTTCCGTCCCCTATCATCCGGGCGCTGCCAAGTACTTCGCCGAGAAGGGCTTTGACGTTCCCACCAAGTAAAGTTTCACGCGTGCTTTACGCATAACCGGCACTACGGCAGGGCTTCCCTGCCGTAGTTGTCGTACAGAAAAAAGATGAAGGAGAGATGCACCTTGTCCAAAAATCCCGACAAGACAACCCCCGCGACCGCAAACGCCGGTACAGAGCAGAATATCGCTGCCGACGTTGACGAGGTCATGCGCAAATACGACCGCGAATCCAACACCCGCATCTGGTCCGGCTGGCGCGCCATTGTCATTAAGGTCTTTATGGCGTGCTTCGCCGTGTACTGCATCTGCATGACGCTTTTTTCCACAGCCATGCCGGAGATCCGCCTGCCGCTGTTCATGGGCTTTATCATTCTTGCGGGCTTTTTGAATTTCCCGGCCAGCAAGCACCATGTAAAGCCCAACTATCTGCCGTGGTATGATATTTTTCTCATGGTGATCGGCGCGGCCTGTTTTTTCTACTTTGCGCTCAACGCCATGACGATGATTCGGCTTGCAACCCGCATCCAGCCCATTCATGTGGCCATCGGCTGCATTGGTATTCTGATTCTGGTCGAACTCTGCCGCCGCTGTGTGGGTTTGCCCATTCTTGTGGTCGCAGGTCTTCTGATTGTTTATGCGTTCTATAATCAGCTAAGTTACGGTGCAAGCTTTTATAAGGCGCTGCAGAATATCATCTACAAGCTGTTTTACACGACCAGCGGCGTGATCGGTACGCCAGTCAGCGTCTGCTATACCTACATCGTTCTGTTTATCATCTTCGGCGCGTTTTTGGAGCGTACCGGCATTGCGAACTTTTTCATCTCATTCGCAAACCGGCTTGCAGGTTGGTCTTCTGGCGGCCCGGCGAAGGTTGCAGTCATTTCTTCCGCGCTGTGCGGCATGGTGTCCGGCTCCTCGGTCGGCAACACGGTCACGACCGGCTCATTTACCATCCCGATGATGAAAAAAACCGGTTATAAGCCGGAGTTTGCAGGAGCAGTTGAAGCTGCTGCCTCAACCGGCGGCCAGATCATGCCGCCTATCATGGGTGCAGCAGCATTCCTGATGGCAGAGTATATCGGCATTCCGTATGCGCAGGTCGCGGTCAAAGCGATTCTGCCCGCGATTTTGTATTTCACCGGCATCTTCATCTCTGTGCATCTGGAGGCAAAAAAACTCGGTCTGAACGGCATCCCGAGAGATCAGCTTCCCAAGTGGCGGCTTCTGGTTCGTGACTGCTATCTGATTTTGCCGCTGATCCTGCTGGTCTGGCTCGTGTCCTCCGGCGCGAAGACGATGTCGCACTCCGCCGCGTATTCCATCCTCGCGGCCATTGCGGTCGGCCTTGTCAACTTCTTTATGCTCCGCCTGCAGAGCGCGCAGACGCGCACGTTCCGCACCGTCGGCAAGGCCGCGCTCGGCGCAGCCGGCGATTCCGCGAACTCCGTCTTTGATTCTCTGGAAGCAGGCGCGAAGGGTGCCATTACCGTCGCGGTCGCCTGTGCGATGGCCGGTATCATCGCAGGCTGCATCACCGTCACCGGTCTTGCCTCCATTCTCATCAACGCCGTTGTGCAGCTGGCTGGCAATGCAACGTTTATCGGCCTGATTCTGACCATGATCTGCTGCATCATCCTCGGCATGGGTGTTCCCACGACCGCGAACTATTGCATCATGGCCTCCACGTGCGCGCCGATCCTGATCAAGATGGGCTACCCGCTCGTCGCCGCGCATTTCTTCGTGTTCTACTTCGGCATTGTCGCCGACATCACGCCGCCCGTCGCGCTGGCCGCCTACGCAGGCTCCGCGATTGCGAAATCGAACCCCATGAAGACTGGCATCAATGCAACCAAACTCGCCATCGCAGCCTTCATCGTCCCGTTCATCTTCGCGTATAACCCGCAGATGCTGTTTGAGAATGTCACGAGCGTGTTCCAAATCATTCAGATCGTCATTACAGCGCTTCTCGGCATTTTTGCAGTTGCTGCCGGTCTGGAGGGCTATATCCTCCGGCCCATGCACTGGCCGCTGCGCGTGCTCGCGGTGATCGGCGGACTGACGCTGCTGATCCCGGGCACTGTTTCGGATTTAATCGGTCTTGTGATCGTTGCCGGGATCATTGCGCTCCAGGTCATGCAGAACAAAAAGGTCGCACGCGAAGCCGTATAAGTTTTGGGCAAATCATACCGACTGTCCCCTTGCAAAAAGCGAAGCCGTATAAGTTTTGGGCAAATCATACCGACTGTCCCCTTGCAAAAATCCTTGGAATTGGCTATAATACAGGCAAAGACATGGATGATTTTTGCAAACAGGAGGTCAGAATATGAACTGCAAGGTCAAACAGTGCTGCGCAGCGCTGGCAGCGCGGAAGCTTGCCGAGCGCGATCCTGCCATCGTGGAGATCACACGCGGCGGAAAGAACAAATCGCATCATGTGCTTCGGAAGTCGGACATGAAAAAGGTCGGTCTGATCGCGGGCGGCGCGTTTATCGCGCTCACGGCACTGAATGCGTACAGCCACTACAAGCTCCATCAGGCCATTGCAGACCGTAAGGTTAAGAAGCAGCTCGAACCCATGCGTGCTGAGCTTGAAGAGCTGCGTACGCAGAACGAAGCGCTCCGTCAGGCGCTGGCAGAGATCAAGCCCCGCCAGCAGGAGCCCGCGCCGGAAACAAAGACGGCTGCGGAAAAAACAGCGGAATAACATCGAAGCGGCCCCTGTGAAATGCAGGGGCCGCTTTTGTTCTATGCGAAAAAGCAGTTTGCAGGGGCCGATGCCCACATCGGCCCCTGCAACTTGTAACCGGGTTCAGGTATATTATTTCTTCAATCTAAAACTCAGGCCATCATATTGTTGCCCGTCGACCTCTCGTGTGCCTACGTTGCGATTGCATTCAACAAAGCCGAGCTTTTCAGCACAACGAATCATACGAACATTGCCTGACCAGGTCTGCGTGTAAATTTCGTCCGCGCCGATTTTTAACTGATAATTTATAAAGGCACACAGAGCGTTTGTGCCGATCCCATTGCCCCACAAATTGGGTTCGTAAAGACAAATTCCGACAGCCAGATGGACCGTCTGTCCACTCTCGGCTGCTCCGATCCATTCGTAGTTTTCGTCAATGTGATAGGCGTTTACCGAGCCGATATGCCTGCCGTTCCATTCGATCTCAAGCCTGTAACGACGGACATCATCCGGACGATCTTTTCTGGATTCGTAGGACTCTGTCCATCTTCTGCGTTCGCTATCTTCGTCAGTATCTTCCTTTTCCCAAGGAGCATCCCAGTTTTCCCATTCGCGCTCCACGGTGAACCAGCGTACATAGTCTTCAATGTCGGACTCTATCATATCCCGAAGGATAATGTTTTCAAATTCGATCCTCATCATGAACTCCTTTGCGTTTAATCCAGAGGCTTGTATACAGTAACTGCTTTGAGATACGCCTTGGCGCACGCGCCGGGCGCGTCTGTTTTATATGTGTGCTGAAATCCAGTCGTACATTTCGTGGTAGGCCGCTTCGTTCAGGGGGAAGGTTTTTTCATCCTCCATCTGGCTTTTTTCGTAGCAGTATTCGCCGTGCCAGCATTCGCATTTCATGCTGCTCTCGTCGAAGTTGACCTCCTTCTGCGTCAGCATGACGATGTTCGGCGTGACGCGGAAGCGGAGTTTGCCATAGCTTCCGGTAAAGATGTTGTTGTTTTCAAAGCTGTGCAGCACCGGCAGAAATAACGGTTCCATATGCGTCTGCCCTCCTCTTTTTGTGTATCATACCACAATTTCCGCCGCACGGCAAGATTGTTTGACTTTGCCCGCGCGGTATGCTATGATTGCTTGGATTCTTTTTTACGATAAAGGGGCAAAGGCAATGCAAAAGCAGACAAAAGGCAGTATTCTGCTTCTCCTGTGCGCCATGATCTGGGGCGCGGCGTTCGTCGCTCAGAGCGAGGGCATGCAGTATGTTGGACCATTTACGATGGGCGCGACGCGTTTTTTTCTGGCGGGGCTTGTGCTTCTGCCGGTCATTGCTGTGCTCGACCGCAAGGGTTGGTCGCAGAACCGCGCGGTCACGCAATCGGATAAGAAAAAGCAGCTGCTGGCCGGCGTGATCTGCGGCGTGCTGCTGTTCGCGGCGACGACGCTCCAGCAGTTCGGCCTTCTTGATACAACGGTCGGAAAATCCGGATTTGTAACGGCACTTTATATCGTGTTCGTCCCCATTCTGGGTGCGGTCATAGGCAAGCGTGCCGGACTGCGGGTCTGGCTCTGCGCACTGGCTGCTGTGTGCGGAATGTATCTGCTGTGTGTCGGCTCCGGCTTTTCGGTTTCAGGCGGCGATCTGCTGACGCTTGGGTGCGCGGTACTGTTCGCAATTCATATCTGCTATGTCGGCGCGGTCGTGCCGCATATGGACGGTGTGCGGCTAAGCTGCGTGCAGTTCCTGGTCTGCTCCGCGCTGTCGGCGGTCGGTATGCTCCTGTTTGAAGCGCCAGACTGGGGTTCCATTTTACAGTGCTGGTGGCCCATTGTCTATGCGGGTGTTTTCTCCGGCGGCGTGGCATATACGTTTCAGATCATCGGCGAACGTGACGTGCAGCCAACGTTGGCGTCTCTGCTTATGAGCCTGGAATCCGTCTTTGCCGCCCTGTTCGGCTGGCTGCTGCTCAACCAAACGCTCTCCGCACGGGAACTGTTCGGCTGCGCGGTCATGTTCGCGGCGATTATTCTGTCGCAGCTGCCGGAGAGGCGGAAGGGCGCTGTGTAAAGCGACCCGGTACGGTGCTTCCGTACCGGGTCTTGTTTATTGGAGCAGTTGGCAGGGGCGGGGCTCCGCCTGATGGGCAGTTGAAAATATGCACAGCATTCTGTAGGGGCCGATGCCTACATCGGCCCCTACAAACAGATATGTAGGTGCTTACGGATTCGCTGTAAATTTTTTTGCTTATTCAATCAGGCAGACAGTGTGGGCGGCGATGCCTTCGCCGGAGCCGGTAAAGCCGAGGCGTTCTTCGGTCGTCGCCTTGACGCTGATGTTTCCGATATCGGTGCGCAGCGCATCGGCAATATTCCGGCGCATCTGCGCGATATACGGCGCAAGCTTTGGCCGCTGGGCGATGATGGTCGCGTCGAGATTGCCGAGGCGGTATCCGGCCTCTGCCAGTCTCCGGCTGACCTCGCGCAGCAGCTCCATGCTGTCCGCGCCGAGATAGCGGTCGTCGTTATCCGGGAAAAGCTTGCCGATGTCGCCCATGGCCGCCGCGCCGAGCAGCGCGTCCATGACGGCATGGACAAGCACATCCGCGTCGGAATGACCGTCCAGTCCCTTTTCATACGGGATCGTCACGCCGCCGAGAATCAGCACCCGGCCGGATACGAGCCGGTGAACGTCATAGCCATGGCCGATTCTCATACGCCCGCCCTCCTGCGCAGGATCAGCGCAGCCAGTTCCAGATCGAGCGGCGTTGTAATCTTCAGATTTTCTTCATCGCCGTCGGTCAGCTGCACGGGCATGCCGAGCGCTTCGACAGCGCTGCAATCATCCGTGATTGCAATTTCCTGTTCTTTCGCATTCTGAAGCGCTGCGGCAAGCAGATCACGGTCGAAAACCTGCGGGGTTTGGACGGCGTAGAGTTTGCTGCGGTCGGGCGTTTCCTCAACTGCGCCATCTGTCGAGACTTTGATGGTGTCCTTGACGCGCACAGCGGGCGCTGCTGCACCGAACTTTTTTGCCTTGGAAACAGCGCGGCAGATGACTGCGTCGGTCACGAGCGGCCGTGCGCCGTCGTGGACGGCAACAAGCTGCGTGCGGTCAGAAACAGCTGCAAGTCCCGCCATGACGGAATCTGTCCGCGTCTCGCCGCCCGCGACGACCATGCGCATTTTGTCATACGCTTTGAGATACCGGCTGACCTTTTCCAGCAGTTCCTGCTGCGTGACAACGATAATCTCATCGATCATGGCGCACTTATCAAACACGTCAACCGTCCGGCAGATGACCGGCAGGTTTTCCAGCACCGTCAGAATCTTATTCGTACCGCCCATGCGCGAGGATGTGCCTGCGGCGACGATCACGGCAGCACAGTAGGACCGCCCAATCTTCTCCTTGATTGCAAGCCCCTTGCGGAGCCTTTCGCTGAGTTTCATACCTGTTTTCTCCTGTTCACAGCCCTTGCACGAGCGTTTTATAGGTTTCCCCGCGCACCATAAAATTCTTGAACTGGTCAAATGCGGCGCAAGCTGGGGAAAGTGTCACGATATCCCCGGGGACAGTATACTGCTTTGCCAACCGTACCGCTTCTTCGAGCGTCTGCGCATGCAGAATTTCGGGCTGCCCATTCAAATAGTTCGGCGCAGACTTGACCGCTGCTTCGATCTTCTCCGCCGTCGCGCCGCAGAGAATCAAAAGGCGCACATGCGCACAGATCTCCGGCCCCAGCACATCAAACGGTATTTTTTTATCATATCCGCCTGCGATCAAAACCAGCTTCTGATGGAATGAATGCAGGCCCGCGATCGTGCGCGATGGGCTGGAGGCGATGGAATCGTTATAATATTTCACACCGTCCAGTTCCCGGACAAACTCAATCCGGTGCTCCACTCCCGCGAATGTGCGCGCAATCTCGTCGATATCTTCTTCTGTCGCAAGCCCCTCAACAGCGCAGGCGGCGGCCATATAGTTTTCGATATTGTGGACACCCGGGATGCGGATATCCGCAGCGGCCATGATCCGCTTCCCATTTCTGTAGATCACGCCGTCTTCCAGATATACGCCGTTTTCCGGCTTTGTCTGCCGGGAGAAGTACTCCACTGTTCCGTTTGCATCAGCTGCAAAACCGCGCGTAATAGCATTGTCGTAATTCAGAATAACCTTTCCGGCTTCACTCTGATGCGCAAAGACGTTTTTCTTGGCCTGCACATACTCTGCCATGTCCTTATGCACATCCAGATGGTTCGGAGCCACGTTCGTCACAACGGCAATATCGGCTGAGCGCTCCATCGTCATAAGCTGGAAGGAACTGAGTTCGACAACAGCAATGTCTGTCGGCGTCATGTCCGCTGCCTGCGGCAGAAGCGGCGCGCCAATATTGCCGCCGAGCCAGACGCGATGCCCCGCATGCTCAAGAATTTTCGCAATCAACGTCGTGGTGGTCGTTTTGCCGTCGGATCCGGTCACGGCGATGATATGGCAGGGGCAGACCTCGAAAAATACCTCCATCTCGCTGGTAATCTCCGCACCGCTTTCACGCAGCTGGCGCAGCGCCGGGATATCTGGGTGCATGCCGGGGGTGCGGAAGACAATATCGGCCTGCACATCGTCAAGATAATGTTCCCCAACGTGAAGCACAGCACCTGCCTGCTCCAGTTCCAGAACCTCCGCGTCAAGTTTTTCGCGCGGCGTTTTATCACAGGCCAGAACACAGATGCCGCGCGCAAGGAGCATGCGAATAAGCGGCCGGTTGCTCACGCCAATGCCGAGCACAGCGACTCTTTTATCGGTAAGGGAATCAAAATACTGATCAACAAGATGATTCATATCCAAAAGCCTCTTTTATCATTTCCTGTCTGTATTATATCCGCGCGGGAAAGAAATTGCAATCCATTTGACTTTTTCCTGCAAATAAAGTACAATACTTCCGCGACCGGGTCGGACAGTCGCGGGCGCAGCGCCGAAAGGCCGCGCATGAGGAAAGTCCGGGCTCCGCAGGGCAAGGATAACGGGTAACGCCCGCCCAGAGCGATCTGAGGAAAAGTGCAACAGAAATAAACCGCCGGAGGCAGTGTAAGCTGTCTCCAGCAAGGGTGGAAAGGTGCGGTAAGAGCGCACCCAATGGCGTGCGAAAGCGTCCATTGCTGTAAACTCTATCCGGAGCAACACCGCAGAGGAAGCAAGGCTTGCCCGGCTGCTTCCGAGAAGGTGGCTGGAGCGCACCGGCAACGGTGCGCCTAGATAGATGACTGTCGATGACAGAACCCGGCTTATAGACCCGATCGTAAAAGCGCCTCCGCTGAAAAGCGGGGGTGTTTTTTTGTTGGTGATTTAAGGACTTTTCTGATGCAATCACTCATATTAGAAATTTGTGACTGCCCTTCAGCATTTTCTTTTGCTTCTCCAAAAGAAAACGAGCCCGGATGGATTTCGATTTCCCTCCGGCCCTCCTTGAACCGACCTGAAAAACCTCTTCGGTTTTTCTGGACTTTTCCCGCGAAATTTGGAGCAGTTCAGAATTTCCGACGCTACTCTTATGCGCTTCGTAGGGGCCGATGCCTACATCGGCCCCTACGGAACTCCGGCGAATTCGTACTACTCTTCACATTTTTAACGCAAGGCGTTTTTTCCGCAGATATTAAATCGTAACTGCTCACAATCTGTTGTACCGTAACCAGCGCCTCTTTTCTCCCGCTTCTTTTCCGGCAAGGCGAAAAAAAGCGACCGCCGGAGACATGACCAACCGGAAAATGCGCCCGACAAGACTGTCAGGCGCATTTTGAATTATACGGTTTCCAGTTTGATTTTCCCGTCCTCGCAGGTTGCTTTGATAGAACTGAACGGATCAACATAGCTTTTGATGATACGTTCGGCGATGGGGTCTTCAAGGTCGGTCTGGATGGCGCGGCGGAGATTGCGCGCACCATAGGACACAGAATAGGATTTCTTGACAAGATAATCCTTGACGCTCTCGTCCCACGCGAATTCGATACCGCGGCTCTCCAGCGACTGCTTGAGTTCCGAGAGCATAATATCTGCAATGCCGCGGAAGTTCTCCTCGCTCAGCTGGTTGAAGCAGACGATCTCGTCAACGCGGTTGATAAACTCAGGCCGCAGGAACTCACTCAGCGCCTTCATGGCCTTTTCCTTCGACTGCTCGGTCAGGCTGCGGCCAAAGCCGACGCTGCCGCCCTTCTGGCTGGAGCCTGCGTTGGAAGTCATGATGATGATGGTGTTTTCAAAATTGACGACTCTCCCCTGTGCATCAGTGATGCGGCCATCATCGAGGATCTGAAGCAGGATATTCAGTACGTCCGGATGAGCCTTTTCTAGTTCGTCAAACAGAATGACGGAATACGGACGGCGGCGGATCTTTTCGGTCAGCTGTCCGGCCTCGTCATAGCCGACATAGCCAGGAGGCGATCCGATGATCTTCGAGACGCTGTGCTTTTCCATGTATTCGGACATATCAAGCCGGATGAGCGACTCGACCGACTCAAACATCTCGCTGGCAAGGCGTTTGACAAGTTCCGTCTTACCAACGCCGGTCGAACCGACGAAGATGAAGGAAACAGGATGCTTCTTGACCTGAATGCCGACGCGGGAGCGGCGGATAGCAGACACAACGGAGGCAATCGCCTCGTCCTGCCCAACAATATGCTTTTTGAGTTCTGCGTCGAGGTTCAAAAGCTGCTCATATTCCTGCGCACGGATCTTGCTTGCGGGAATCTTTGTCCAGAGTTCAATGATGCGGGCCAGATTATCAATCGTCAACGCGGGTTTTGGCAGCTTTTCCAGTTCTGCAATCTCAGAGTCCAGTTGAAGGTTCCGGCTGCGGAGTTCCGCCATGCGGGCATAATCGTCCTGCGTCTTTTCGGCGTTCTCCGTGAGCATGGAAAGTTCCAGATCGTAATCGGCATGCTCCTTTTTAAGCGCTTCGAGTCTGCCAATGTTCTTATTTTTCAGGTTCACATCCGAGCATGCTTCATCGATCAGGTCGATGGCCTTATCCGGCAGGAAACGGTCGGTAATGTAGCGTTCGGAGAGCAGAACGGCCTGGCGCGCAATCTCCGGCGAGATCACGACACCGTGGAACGTCTCATAATAATGGCTGATGCCGCGGATGATGGCGATGGACTGCTCGATGGTCGGCTCGGCGACGGTGACGGGCTGAAAGCGGCGTTCGAGTGCAGCGTCTTTTTCGATATGTTTGCGGTACTCGTTGAAAGTCGTTGCTCCGATGACCTGGATTTCCCCTCGTGAGAGCGCTGGCTTCAGGATATTGGCGGCGTTCATGGATCCCTCTGCATCGCCTGCGCCGACGAGATTATGCACTTCGTCAATGACCAGAATAATATTGCCGAGTTTTTTGACCTCTTCAATGAGGCCCTTCATGCGGCTTTCAAACTGCCCCCGGAACTGCGTGCCCGCGACGAGGGCCGTGAGATCCATGAGATAGACCTCTTTGTTCTGAAGCTTATACGGGACGTCCTTGTCGGCAATTTTCTGTGCAAGGCCCTCAGCGATGGCAGTCTTACCGACACCTGGTTCGCCGATGAGACAAGGGTTATTCTTCTGGCGGCGGTTGAGAATCTGGATGACACGCTCCGTCTCCTCTTCGCGGCCGATGATGCGGTCAAGCTTGCCGTCACGCGCTTTCTGCGTCAGATTCTGGCAGTAGGTGTCAAGGAATTTATGCTTCTTGTTCTTGCTGTTCGGCTTGTCACCGGAGCGCTGGCGGCTCTCGGTTTTTTCCGGCTCCGGGACGGCAGGCGTATTATCCTGCCCCTGACCGGCGGCTCCGAAAAGTTTATTGAGGAAGGGGAACGTGGCAGTCTGGCTGTCCGCTTCGTCGTCTTCGCCATCCTCCTCCGGGTCGCGGCTCTGGCCGAGCAGGCCTTCCAGTCCATTCATCGCCTCGGTCATCTCACCGTTGAGGTTCTCAAGGTCATCCTCGGAGAGTCCCATCCGCTCGATCATATCATCGACAGGCTTGATGCCCATCTCCTTGGCGCATTTGAGGCAAAGGCCCTCGTTGACGGTTTTTCCGCCGTCGATCTTCGTTATAAAAATGACTGCAAGATTCTTTTTGCATCTTGAGCACAGGGTCGGTTTCATAAAAGGCTTCTCCTTATCGCGTTTCCTTAGCGTCGCTTGAAAAGAGCACGCAGGCATACCGGCTGTACGTCAAGGACGATAACGCTGCGAAAGGCGTGCCGGAACGTCCAGAGGGCATGTGCGCTCTTGTCAAACGACGCCATAAAGTATATCACAGTCAGGCCGTCGTATCTTTGCAGAATTGTAAACGTTTTTTGGAAAATTATTTACGGGACATACAGTGCCCCATGGCCATTGGCCAGCAGAATTGCGGAGCCGTCCTCGCGCATCACAGCGCTGGACGCACCGGTCGTGTTGTCGGAAACATCATATTCTTTCAGATTCTGATCATAAATAGCAAGAGATCCGCTTGTCAGAAGCGCAAGATACCGGCCGGAAGCAGAAATATCCAAGATCTGCTCGCTGGTTGGGAGCGTGCCCAGTACCGTCCCGTCGTACCCGACAGTCAGGACGGTATAGCGGTTTCCGGCCTTATAGAGATTCATGACAAGCGTAACAAATCCAGAGCCGTCCAATGTGTAGTCCTTGAGATAGTCATCCTCAAAGGCATAGCTTCCGAGGCACTGACCATCCAGATCGTAAAAATACAGCGCATCTTCGCACAGGACACAGAGCGCATTTCCGGACAGAAAATGCAGATCGTAGATCAGGGCATTCCCGATGGGGATGGTGCGGAGAATTTCCTCGGAATCTGTCTGGAAGAGAACGATAGAGGACTGGAACATGCCGTCCTCCTGCCCTAGCGCGGCAGCAGCGGCGTATTTTGCCCCGGAAGAGACGGTGCAGCGCATGAAATACTGACTCGACGAGAGCCATCGGTAGATCAAAGCCTGCTGGCTATTATAGACATAAAGCACGGAACGGTATCCGGATTCGCTGGATAAATAGCAGATGCTGCCGTCAGACGCAATATCTGCGTCGAGAATCGGCTTCTGCGAGGAAATATGCAGAACGGAGCCGTTTTTCTGGCTGGCAGCCTCCAGTGTATTTCCGCCGGTATCATAGGCCATCGCAATTTCGCCGCCGGTTTTCAGGACCGGTGCGGACATGGACGCCTGAATGGATGCAGTCTCCACACCGTCCTTGTCATAGAGGCTGAGTCCCGTTGCGGAGGCAACAGAAAGTCCGCCGGACAGATCAGCATAGCGGTTGGAGTTGCTCTCGTCGTAGACGAAGCGCCCCGTTTTGCTGTCCTCGGAGACGTTCAGATAGCGCACATAACGCTGCAGCGCGTCCAGATTCAGCCGGTCACGAAACACATAAGCCGCTACACCGCCCGTGACAAGCACAAGCAGGAGCGCAAATACAGCGATCCGCTTCCCAAGTCCCGGATGCTTCTGCGCATGCAGCTGCGAGACATTATCCGACATGGAAAACCGCCCTTCCGTCATCGTACCAAAGCTGTGTCATGTAAAGCCCGCCGGGCGGGACCGTCGGACCGGCTGCCGTCCGATCACCATTCAGGAGAATCTGCGCGACAGCCTCCGGCGGGAACTTTCCTTCCGCAGCATAGACGCAGGTACCAGCCATGGCGCGGGCCATGTTATAAAGAAAGCCATTGGCACTGACGCGCAGCGAAATCAAATCGCCGTCGCGTTCGACCTTGTAATCGTAGACCGTTCTCACAGTGGATTTCACATCTGTACCAACCGACCGAACAGCGGCAAAGTCGTGCGTGCCGATAAAGCAGTCAGCCGCACGCTGCATGATCTTCTCGTTCAAATGCTTGGGATAAAACCACGCGCGATTGACATAAAACGGATCGCGGATGCCGGAATTATAGATCAGATATGTATATTCCTTTTTGACGCAGGAGCCGATTGCATTGAAGTCCTCATGCACCTCCATCGCATCCGTCACGACAATATCCTCCGGCAAGTGCGTGTTGAGCGCATACGGGATGCGGTCACATGGAATGCGGGCAGAGGTGCGGAAATTGGCGACGTAGACGCGTGCGTGAACGCCTGCATCCGTGCGGCCGCAGCCGGTCATATGCACCGGATGGCCGACGACGGCAGCTGCCGCCTCTTCAAGCGTCTGTCCGACGGTCGTGACCGTCTTCTGCACTTGCCAGCCGTGATAGGCCGTGCCGAGATATTTAAGCGTCAGGGCAATATTGCGCATACAAAACTTCCTTATTATCAAAAGTAATTGGCTTAATGTGAGAACAGTCAAAAAACTTCCGTTATCTTGTGTTCTCGCCGCCAAGTTGGAACGAACGGTACTGGACAGCCTCGGCGATGTGCTCGGGGCGGATCTGGTCGCTGCCCGCAAGGTCGGCAATGGTGCGGGCAACCTTGAGAACACGGTCATAACTACGGGCCGTCATGCCAAGTGCGTCAAACGCCTGTTTCATAAGGTCGGTGCAGGCCTCGTCCAGCTGGCAGAACGTGCGCAGCTGCGCGGGCTGCATATAGGCGTTGCAGCGAGTCGATGTGCCGCTGTAGCGTGTGTTCTGGATGTTTCTTGCTGCATCGACTCTGGCCTTGATAGCGGACGACGGTTCTGCCTCTGTCCGGGAACGCAATTCGTCAAACTTAACGGAACTGACCTCGACGATCATGTCTACACGGTCGAGCATGGGTCCGGAAATACGGCTCAGATAGCGGTCAACCGCTGCCTGCGAGCAAGTACACCGGCCGCTGGGATCGCCGTACCAACCGCAGGGACAGGGGTTCATAGCGCAGACCAGCATGAACTCACAAGGGAATGTCTGTGAGCCCTGCACCCGGGAAATGGTGACCTGTCCGTCCTCAAGCGGCTGGCGCATGGATTCGATGGCATCCCGGCGGAACTCCGGCAGCTCGTCGAGGAACAGCACGCCCTTGTGCGCAAGGGAAATTTCGCCAGGCCGGACGTTCGCTCCGCCTCCGGCCAGCGCGGCTGCCGAGACGGTATGGTGCGGGCTGCGGAACGGGCGCGATTCGATGAGCGGATGATCCGGGCGCAGAAGACCCATGACGGAATAGATCTGCGTGACGTCCAGCTGCTCCTGCCGCGTCATATCAGGCAGGATGGATGGCAGGCGCTTGGAAAGCATGCTCTTACCGGAACCCGGCGGGCCTACCAGAAGAATATTATGCCCGCCTGCTGCCGCAATTTCAAGTGCCCGCTTGGCATTTTCCTGCCCCTTTACATCCTTGAAGTCCAGAAGCTGCTGTGTTCTCTGCTCCGGCTGCCAGACGGGTGCGGGATCGATCGGTGTCTGGCCGGTCAGGTGCGCAGTTAACTGCCGGATATCCTTCACGCCGTAGACGGTCAGACCACCCGCAAGCGTGGCCTCTCGTGCGTTATCCTCCGGGACGTAAAGTTCCTCATAGCCAAGCCGCTTTGCGGCCAGTGCCATCGGCAGCACGCCCGGGACAGCGCGCAGCACGCCCTCCAGACTGAGTTCTCCGAGGAACGCGCAAGGCTTTTTCGGAAGCTTCACCTGTTCAGAAGCAGCCAGGATGGACAAGAGAATCGGCAGGTCATAAAGCGTGCCGGATTTTTTCGTCCCCGCCGGAGCAAGATTCACGATAATACGGCTGACAGGAAACCGGAAACCGCAGTTTTTGATCGCGGCGCGCACCCGCTCGCGCGCCTCTTTAACGGACGCATCCGGCAGGCCGACCAGATCGAACGCCGGAAGTCCCGTGCCGATGTAGCATTCCGTCTGCACCTCATATCCGTTGACGCCTGATAGGCCGAGTGAGAGCACCTTACTGAGCATCTGCATCCCTCCGCTTTTTTCTTCGCATCTATCATAGCGCATTTCACGTTAAAAACCAACAGGTTTTTCAAAACTTGCCGGAACGAGACGCAAAATTTCGTAAGATTTCCGCCAAATCCAAAAAGGTTATTCCAAATTTGATTTACATTGACAAGAAAATGTGATATAGTCAAGGTGCATGAATATGTAATTACTTTTAGGAGGTAATTGTTTTGGTTCGTAAATTCAAAACCATGGACGGCAACAATGCTGCGGCTCATGTATCCTATGCGTACACAGAGGTCGCCGGTATTTATCCCATTACGCCGTCCTCCCCGATGGCGGACTTCGTTGACCAGTGGTCTGCCGCAGGTCTGAAGAACATCTTTGGCACCCGTGTCAAGGTTGCTGAGATGCAGTCTGAGGCTGGTGCGGCCGGTACGGTTCACGGCTCCCTCGGCGCAGGTGCTCTGACGACCACCTACACGGCGTCTCAGGGTCTGCTGCTGATGATCCCGAACATGTACAAGATCGCGGCGGAGCAGCTGCCCTGCGTATTCCACGTCTCGGCGCGTACCGTCTCGACCCATGCTCTGAACATTTTCGGCGATCACTCTGACGTTATGGCCTGCCGTCAGACCGGCTTCGCCATGCTCTGCGAGACCAACCCGCAGGAAGTCATGGATCTGTCCCCTGTCGCGCATTTGGCTGCGATCGAGGGCAAGGTTCCGTTCCTGAACTTCTTTGACGGCTTCCGTACCTCCCACGAGATCCAGAAGGTCGCCTGCTGGGACTACGCCGACCTCAAAGAAATGTGCAACATGAAGGCTGTTGAGGAGTTCCGTCAGCATGCGCTGAACCCGGAGCATCCCGCTGCCCGCGGCTGCCATGAAAACGGTGATATCTTCTTCCAGCACCGCGAGGCCTGCAACCGGTACTATGACGAACTGCCCGCAGTTGTCGAAAAGTACATGGGCAAGATCAATGAGAAACTCGGCACGAACTACCAGCTGTTCAACTACTACGGCGCCCCCGACGCTGACCGCGTCATTGTTGCGATGGGCTCCATCAACGACGTTGCTGAGGAAGTTATCGACTACATGAACGCACACGGCGAGAAAGTCGGCCTGGTCAAGGTTCGCCTGTACCGTCCGTTCTGTGCAGACAAGCTGGTCGCAGCCATCCCGGCTACCGCCAAGAAGATTGCAGTCCTCGACCGCACGAAGGAGCCCGGCTCTCTGGGCGAGCCTCTGTACATGGACGTTGTGACCGCTCTGGCCAACGCAGGTATCAAGGCTACCATCATTGGCGGCCGCTACGGCCTCGGCTCCAAGGATACGCCTCCTGCTTCCATCTTCGCTGTTTACAACGAACTGAAGAAGGACGAGCCGAAGCATGAGTTCACCATCGGCATCGTGGACGACGTGACGAACCTCTCTCTCGAAGAGGACAAAAACTGCCCGAACACCGCCGCAGAAGGCACCATCGAGTGCAAGTTCTGGGGTCTGGGCGGCGACGGCACTGTCGGCGCAAACAAGAACTCTATCAAGATCATCGGCGACCATACCGACAAGTATGTGCAGGCCTACTTCCAGTACGACTCCAAGAAGACTGGCGGCGTCACCATCAGCCATCTGCGCTTCGGTGACAAGCCCATCAAGAGCCCGTATTACATCAACAAGGCCGACTTCGTCGCCTGCCATAACCCGTCCTACATCACGAAGGGTTTCCCCATTGTCCGTGACGTCAAGCCGGGCGGCGTGTTTATGATTAACTGTCAGTGGACACCGGAAGAACTGGCTCATCATCTGGATGCCGCTTCCAAGCGCTACATTGCCAAGAACAACATCCAGCTTTACACCATCAACGCCATTGATCTGGCGCAGTCCATCGGCATGGGCAAGCGCACCAACACCATCCTTCAGTCCGCGTTCTTCTCCCTGGCCAAGGTTCTGCCGGAAGAGGACGCCATCAAGTACATGAAGGAAAAGGCCACACAGTCCTACTCCAAGAAGGGCATGGACGTCGTCGAGATGAACCACAAGGCCATCGACGCCGGTGCTACCGCCTATGTGAAGATCGACGTTCCCGCTGACTGGGCGAACGCAGAAGACGTTGTCGTCGAGCATAACCTCGAAGGCAAGCCCGAACTTGTCAAGCAGGTTAAGAACATCCTCTTCCCGGTCGATAAGATGGACGGCGACTCTCTGCCGGTTTCCACGTTTGTCGATCATGTTGATGGACAGTTCGAGTTGGGCGCTGCCGCTTACGAAAAGCGCGGCGTTGCCGTTGCAGTTCCGGAATGGGATTCTGCAAAGTGCATCCAGTGCGGCAACTGCGCTTATGTCTGCCCGCACGCTACCATCCGCACGGTCGCGCTGACCGATGAGGAAGCCAAGAACGCACCCGCAGCTGCTAAGATCGTCCCGGTCAAGGCTGGTAAGGGTAAAGGCGTTTATCAGTTCACCATGGCCATCTCTCCGCTCGACTGCATGGGCTGCGGCGTCTGTGTCGGCGCCTGCCCCGAAAAGGTTCAGGCTATCAAGATGGTTCCGCAGGAGACGCAGCTGGATCAGCAGGACGTCTTCGATTACTGCGTGAACAAGGTTTCCGAGAAGAAGGAACTCCAGACTGCTGACGTCAAGGGCAGCCAGTTCCGCAAGCCGCTGCTTGAGTTCTCCGGCTCCTGCGCAGGCTGTGCCGAGACAAGCTACGCGCGTCTGGTCACGCAGCTGTTCGGCGACAAGATGTATATCTCCAACGCCACCGGCTGCTCCTCCATCTGGGGCAACCCGGGCGCTACCAACCCGTACTGCACAAATGCAGAAGGCAAGGGTCCCGCATGGTGCAACTCCCTGTTCGAGGACAACGCGGAGCATGGCTTCGGCATGTACCTCGGTCAGAAGGCCATCCGCGACAGCCTGATTGAGAAGACCAAGGCTCTGATCGCCGTCGAGTGGACGAACGCCGACCTCAAGGCCGCTGCGCAGAAGTACCTCGACACCGTCAACGATCTCGAAGCCAACGCCGCTGCAACCAAGGCGTATGTCGCGGCTCTGGAAGAGAACGTTGCAACTGTTGACGAACTGGCACAGGTTCCGCAGTTTGCCGAGCATGCTGCTGAACTCAAGGCCAAGGGTGAGAAGTACTGTGACTGCGATGCCTGCGCACTGGGCGCAGATATCCTGTCCAAGAAGGACTACCTCAGCAAGAAGTCCGTCTGGATCTTCGGCGGCGACGGCTGGGCTTACGACATCGGCTTCGGCGGCGTCGATCATGTTCTCGCCTCCGGTGAAGACGTCAACATCTTCGTCTTCGATACCGAGGTCTACTCCAACACCGGCGGACAGGCTTCCAAGGCTTCCAACATCGGTCAGGTCGCACAGTTCGCGGCTGCCGGTAAGGAAACCAAGTCCAAGTCTCTGGCGGAGATCGCCATGTCCTACGGTTATGTCTACGTTGCACAGGTCGCCATGGGTGCCAACGCTGCGCAGACGCTGAAAGCCATTCAAGAGGCCGAGGCTTACCATGGCCCGTCCCTCATCATCGGCTATGCACCGTGCGAGATGCACTCCATCAAGGGCGGCATGCAGAACTGCCAGAAGGAAATGAAGAAGGCTGTTGACTGCGGGTACTGGAACATGTTCCGCTTCAACCCGGCTGCAGAGAAGAAGTTCACGCTGGACTCCAAGGCTCCCGCCGGCGGCTATCAGGAGTTCCTGATGAACGAAGCCCGCTACAGCCGTCTGACCCGCGAGTTCCCGGAGCGTGCAACCGTTCTGTTCGCAAAGAACGAAGCGAACGCCAAGGAGCGCTACGAGCACCTGCTCAAGCTGGTCGATATGTACGACAAATAATTATCTCCTATGCAAAACGGGCGGTACCTTCGGGTACCGCCCGCCTTTTATTATTTTTATAGTATCATTTGTAGGTTTCTTCGAGATACAGCTGGACGCGGCGCTGGATGCGGTCTGTGATCTGTTTGGCAGTCTGCTCGTCCGCAAAATAATACGGCAGTTCATCGGCAAGAATCCCATCAACAGCTGCATCATAGTCAAATGCGGACACAGCCTCCGCCTGCAGTTCGCGCAGGAGATTCTGTGCGGTGGTATCTGTCATGGCATCCGTCTTTTTCTCAAAGTCCGACTGTATCGGCAGCCAGCCGCCGCGGCTGCGCGCGGCGTAGAGCGGCTCGGTGATCAGGAGCATCAGGAACGCCCACGCGCCCTCCTTTTCCTGCGCATTGACCGGGATGGCCATCGGAAGCGTCAGATAGAAGCTGGCGCGTCCCGCACCCGGAAAGCCAGGGATGGCAAGCCGGTTCAGACCGTCTTCGTATTCTTCTTCAAAATACTGTGCACGGCCGATCATCAGCTGCTCCAGCAGCGCCTGACCGGTCAGCAACGCTTCACGGGGCGATTCTGCCTCCGGCTGCGTCTGCCGCTTCGCGAGCTCCAGCAGACGGAGAAAATCAGGAGAATCGAAACTCGCCCGCACCGTCTCGTAATCCACAAAGGCATCCGGCGCATAAAGGAGCAGCAGCTGGAGCATGGACGCGCCGTCGTCCTGCGCGAAGACGGAACCGATCTCCGGATGCGCCTGCGCGGTATCCAGAAAATCCGCCATCGACCATGCCTCCCGGCCGCCGACGATATCCGGCAGACCGGCGGCCGTCGCAAGCAGGTAGGTCTGCGGCAGGCGGTACAGCGCGCCGTCCGTTTCGAGCGCGCGCAGAAGATTTTGTGTGAAATCTGTACGGGAAAGCGTTTCGTCCGCGTCGATCCACGTATACAGGTCTTCCAGCAGCCCCTGACGGGCATACTGTGCAAACGGCAGGCCGTTTACAAACAGCAGATCGGGACAATCTCCGTACAATAGATCCATCAAAAGCTGCTGGTCGGCCTGTTCGCCGTACTGCGCCTCATAATCGACGAATTCGGCCCGATATTCCGGATACAGGGACGAAAAATCACGAACAGCCATGGAGAAAATGTTGCTGCGGCTGCCTGCGATGCGGATCAGGCGCTTTTCCGAAAAATCACCCTCCGCCGGAGTCAGCCAGAACAGGCGGTGCTGCGTCCCTTCGTCCTCCGATGGGTAAAACTCCAATCCGAGGTACTGTCCGTTCCCCATGCCGCAGAAGGCTTCGACATCCATGGCGTACAGGCCGACCGTATCGCAGGCAAACAGCTGCGTCACGGCGTTCTCCGCGATCTGCCAGCCGAAGCAGACGTCGTTGGCAAAGACAAGGCAGTCATACGGCGTATTTTCACCCGGATAGAGCATTTCAATCCCGGTGCGGAACAGATCGGGCAGCGGACACAGCGGCTGGATTTCATCATCCGCTATGGAATAAAGCATCTGCTCACTCTGTGCCCAGGCCAGAAGCGCACCGTCCCGCACATGGAAGAATCGTTTAATCTCTGTGGCAGGCTGCTTCCAGAGAAGCGTTCCGTCCATGGTGCAGGCGAGAACGCAGGAACCGTCCGCGGCAAGTAGCAGCGCTTCATTCTGCACCGCCATGGCGGTCAGATTGGAAACGCCGGACAGGGCTTCGTCCAGCACGCGCGTCTGTCCGTCGGCGTGGAGCAGCCACTGTTCGCCGTCCGGGGTCTGACGCGATTCGATGTAATACAGCCGCTCCCCTGCCAGCGCCGCCTGCACGGCAAGGCCGTCCGGAGAAATCGGAAGTTCCTGCACGGTGCAGGCGTGTTCCGGCGTGTAATACGCCGCTGCTTCCGTCCGAAGCGGTTCGTCCGCACTGCCTGTGATCATACTGCCGGTCAGGACGGCTCCGCCGGAATACGGCAGCAGTGCGGTGCCCACCGTCATCCCCTCCGGCTCCGTGCGGGCCAATCGGTACTGCGCAGCCGGGATGCGGACGGAAACGCCGGAAACAGTCTGCTCCGTCTCCCCTGCCGCTGTCTGTGCGCTGCCGGGCTGCGTTGCAGGCAGTGTTTCTTTTTTGCAGGCAGTGCACATGAAAAGGATCAACATTGCCAATACGAACGCACGGAATCGCTTCATTGTTCTGTCCTCCTTAGGTTTACTTTTGTAAACTTATCATAGCATGTAAGTTTACTCTTGTCAACCTTTTAAGACATATCAACTTTCAGACTGATGCAGCGCCCAATGGCTTCCACCGGTGTGCAAAAACGTATGTAGTTGGCAGGGGCGTGGCTCTTCTCCTCCCGATTGAAAACAGTTTCTTTAACGGCATTTTGGTAAATGCGAATGCAGTATCCCATTCGTTCGTATGGGCCGATGCCTATATCGCCCCGGCAGAATGCACGATTTTACGGAAAATGCAAAAAATTCATATCTTTCCAACGGGCCGATGTGGGCATCGGCCCATACAACCAAGCGAGTAAGGGCACACGAATTCGCCGAATAGCTTCTGTTTTTACAGTTACCTGCCGCTTGACCACTCAAGCACTTCGCGCCAACTCTCCCTTCAGGGGAGCCTTGGGAAGGGTGCAAAAAACAGGCGCTGCCGGAGCAGCGCCTGTCTGGGACTTGGTTGTGGAATTAGCCCAGTTCGGAGAAGTACTTGATGGTGCGGACCATCTGGCTGGTGTAGGAGTTTTCGTTGTCGTACCAGGAAACGACCTGAACCTGGGTGTCGCCGTTCGGCAGGGGCAGAACCATGGTCTGCGTTGCATCGAACAGGGAGCCGTAGCGCATGCCGATGATGTCGGAGGAAACGATCTCGTCGGTGTTGTAGCCGAAGGACTCGGTAGCTTCCGCCTTCATCTGGGCATTGACCTGCTCAACGGTGACAGCACCCTTGACAACTGCGTTCAGGATGGTGGTGGAGCCGGTCGGGGTCGGGACACGCTGTGCGGCGCCGATGAGTTTGCCGTTCAGTTCCGGGATAACGAGGCCAATGGCCTTGGCAGCACCGGTGGAGTTCGGGACGATGTTGACAGCGGCTGCACGGCTGCGGCGGAGGTCACCCTTGCGCTGCGGGCCGTCGAGCGGCATCTGGTCGCCGGTGTAGGCGTGGATGGTGCACATAATGCCGGACTCGATAGGAGCCAGATCGTTCAGAGCCTTGGCCATCGGAGCGAGGCAGTTGGTGGTGCAAGAAGCAGCGGAGATGATGGTGTCTTCCTTGGTCAGCGTCTTGTGGTTGACGTTGTAAACGATGGTGGGCAGATCGTTGCCGGCCGGAGCGGAGATAACGACCTTGCGGGCACCTGCATCGATATGGGCCTGTGCCTTGGCCTTGCTGGTATAGAAACCGGTGCACTCGAGGACGACATCAACGCCAAGCTTGCCCCAGGGCAGATCAGCTGCGTTCGGCATCTTGTAGATGACGATCTTCTTGCCGTCAACAACGATGTAGTTGTCTTCGCCTTCGCCCTCATGGTACTCAACGGTGTGGCCCTGCGCAACATAGTTGCCCTGCGTGGAGTCGTACTTCAGCAGGTGCGCGAGCATCTTCGCAGAAGTCAGGTCGTTGATGGCGACGACTTCGTAGCCCTCAGCGCCAAACATCTGACGGAACGCCAGACGGCCGATACGGCCAAAACCATTGATTGCAACTTTAACAGACATAATGAATTTCCTCCTTATTACCTGCCGGCTGGATGCCGGCCAATATACTGTGTGTTCCACAACATTCTGCTAAATTATACCGCATTATTCTTCTGCTGTCCAGTATTATTTTACCCAAAAACCAACGGTTTCTGCCTTAAAATCTTTACAATTTCGTCTGTTTGTCCAAACAATTTGTTTGGCTGGCTGAAAAAGTTTTGAAAGCAGTAAATTTTCTGTAAACATCGCAGAAATCAGTCTGTGATTCCATAGATTTGTTCATAAATCCAGTGTATTCTAACTCTGTTTATTTTGAATTGAAGGATCGTGACCCAATGCTCGAACTCAAACAGATCTCGAAGGACTACCAAGCCGGTGACGCTGTAGTTCATGCGCTGAAAAACGTATCTATCCGCTTTCGCAGGCATGAATTTGTCGCCGTACTGGGCCCGTCCGGCTGCGGAAAAACAACGCTTCTGAACATCATCGGCGGACTGGATCAGTATACATCCGGTGATCTGATTATCAGCGGACGCTCAACGAGGGATTTTTCTGCGCGGGACTGGGATACCTACCGCAACCATTCTATTGGCTTTGTTTTTCAAAGCTATAACTTGATTCCGCATCAGACGGTATTGCAGAACGTGGAACTTGCACTGACGCTCTCGGGCGTAAGCAAGGCCGAGCGGAAAAAGCGCGCCGTGCAGGCGCTGGAAAAAGTCGGGCTGGGCGACCAGCTGCACAAGAAGCCAAACCAGATGTCCGGCGGACAGCTGCAGCGCGTTGCGATTGCGCGTGCACTGGTCAACGACCCAGAAATTTTGCTGGCCGACGAGCCGACTGGCGCGCTCGACAGTGAGACGTCGGTGCAGGTCATGGAACTTCTAAAGCAGATTGCGGACGAGAAACTCATTATTATGGTCACGCACAATCCGGAGCTTGCCGCGCGCTACGCCACGCGGACGGTGCGGCTGCTCGACGGAAGCGTTCTGGCGGACAGCGTGCCGTATGAAGACGCGGCGGAGCCGCCGGCGCAGCCGGAATCCGGTAAGCGGCGCACGTCCATGTCGTTTTTTACGGCGCTGGGTCTGAGCCTCAATAACCTGATGACAAAGAAGACCCGCACGATCCTGACTGCCTTCGCGGGCTCCATCGGCATCATCGGAATTGCGCTGATCCTGTCCCTCTCCAATGGCATTCAGACCTATATCAACGACGTGCAGGAGGACACGCTTTCGTCCTATCCGGTGACGATCGAGGCGGAAAGCGCGGATATGTCCGGCATGGTGACAGCGCTGATGGGCGTACACAGCGAAGAGGCCGGAAAAACGCATACGGACGGGCGCGTCTACGCGTCCAACGTCATGTATGATCTGATGCAGAGCCTGAACAAGAACGGCACGCAGACGAACGATCTGGAAGCCTTCAAGCGCTATCTGGATAACCCGGACAGCGAGATCCACCAGTATCTGACCTCGATCCAGTACGCCTACGACCTGTCTCTGCCGGTTTACACAAAGGATGCCGACGGGAATATCGTCAAGGCCGACGTGATGGAGCTGCTGCAGAACATGATGAGCAGCATGTACGGCGGCGATTACAGCAGTTATTTTTCACAGTTCGGCAGCTATTATTCCGCCATGGACGTCTGGGAGGAATTGCTTCCGGATGAAGACGGAACAGGGATATCCCCGCTTTTAAAGTTGCAATACGACGTGCTCTACGGCAGATGGCCGGAGTCTTACGACGAGGTTGTGCTGATTGTGAGCGAAAACAATGAGATCTCCGATCTGGTTATGTACGCAATGGGTCTTAAAACCGAACAAGAAATGACAGACGCCATGCAGGCGGCCATGAATCAGGAAACGATTGAAAAATCGGACGCAAACTGGAGTTATGAAGAACTTTGCGGGCATAGCTTCCAGCTGATTCTTCCGTTTGAGACCTACTCCAAAGATGCGGACGGCAGTTGGACGGATTTGAGTCAGACCGAGGCCGGAATGGATTATCTCTACGGCTCTGACGAAGTCGGCACAACGCTGAAAATCGTCGGTGTCCTGCGCCCGAACCCGAACGCAGCCAACAGCATGGTACGCGGATCGCTGGGGTATACAAGTGCACTAACACAGTACGTTATTGACGCAGCCGCGCAAAGCACAATCATCCAGCAGCAGCTGGATGATCCGGAAACCGATGTTTTAAGCGGTCTTCCGTTCAAGACCGGCGAAGAAGAAACGCCGGATGCAGCGCAGATGCGCGAAGCGGTCGAAGCCGTTCTGGCAGATGCAGACACGCAGCGCAAAGCGCAGATGTATACGGATCTGTCGGAGCAGGCGCCAGACGCGTATCTGGACGGCGCCGTACAGCAGGCTATGGACGGCATGACACGCGAAAAAATCGAAGCGCAGATGACGGACTCTTATGCGGAGCAGATGGGAACCGATCCGGAAACCGTACGCGGGTACATTGCACAGATGGACGACGAGACGCTGTTCGATTATGTTGCTCAGATGCTGCGTGAGCAGATCGCCGCACAGTATGCCGAAACCGTCTCTGCACAGCTGGCCGGCCTTTCATCCGAACAGCTGGCCGCCGCAATGGATACGGCAGAACTGACAGATGAACAGTTTTCGTATCTCTATGACACATATGTTCCCGCCGCTTATTCGGAATCGACCTATGAAGATATGTTGGAAGCGCTTGGGTATGTAGAACGTTCCAATCCGTCCAAGATCAATCTGTACACCTCCACATTTTCAGGCAAGGACGCCATCGGCGATTGCGTCGAGCGCTACAACAGCGCGCTGCCGGAGGAAGATCAGATCACATATACGGACTATGTTGCATTGCTGATGCGTTCAGTCACGACGATTATCAACGCCATTTCGTATGTCTTGATTGCATTTGTCTCGATCTCTTTGGTTGTTTCGTCGATTATGATCGGCATTATCACATATATTTCCGTGTTGGAACGCACGAAAGAAATTGGCATTCTGCGCGCAATCGGCGCGTCAAAGCACGATGTTTCACGCGTATTCAATGCAGAAACGCTGATTGAAGGTCTGATTGCAGGTCTGCTCGGCGTGGGACTGACGCTGGTGCTGATTCTGCCGATCAACGCAGTCGTTCAGCATTTGACCGGTATTGCCTCGCTCGGCGCCAAGCTGCCGTGGCAGGCCGGTGTGGCACTGATCGCCATTTCGATGCTGCTGACATTCCTCGCCGGGCTCATCCCGTCGTCGCTGGCGGCAAAGAAAGATCCGGTCGTTGCACTGCGGACAGAGTAAAAAAAGAGCCTGCCGAACCCATTCAAACGGGTCGGCGGGCTTCTTTTCTATTTCTCCATGAAAAAACCGTGCGGTTAGAGAAATTCCTCATTCATAAAGGTAGACGCGGGCTTCGTACGGACGCGTGAGAAAGCTGTTCTCCTCACAGGTATCGTCGTAATTTGTCAGAAGCAGCTTCATATCGCTGAGGGAGAAGTTATAAGGTGCCTGAAAGCGCACAGGCTTGTCGGTGAACGAACAGATCACCAGCAGCTTCTGCTCCTTTGTTTCGCGTGCGTAGACATAAAGCTTGTCAGAACCCTTATAATACTCCTGATAACTCCCGTCACGCACAACGGGCAGGCTCTTGCGCAGGGCAATCGCTTTCTTGTAAAAATTCAGGATCGAATCCGGGTCATTCAGCGCCTGTTCCACATTGATGCTCTTGTAATTCTCATTGATATAAAACCACGGCGTACCGGTCGTGAACCCGGCGTTTTCGCTGTCTGTCCACTGCATGGGCGTGCGGGCAGAGTCGCGGGACGCACGGTGGTAGAGCGCGAGACGTTTTTCCTCCGGCCAGTCCGGGTGTTGATTGCGGGTCTGCACGTCCTCGTACATGCTGGTGCTCTCCGGTCGCCAGTTCGTCATGCCAATCTCCTGCCCCTGATAGATGAACGGCGTGCCCTTCAAAAACAGATAGCTGACGGCCAGCATTTTGCCGCTCTCCACGCGATACTGCTCGCTGCCGTAGCGCGAAATGACGCGCGGGTGATCGTGATTTTCGAGATATAGGGCATTCCAGCCGCGTCCATCCAGCTGCGTCTGCCAGCTGGAAAATGCACGGCGCAGGCGCTTTAAGGAGAATTTTCGCGGCATGTAATCTGTAAAGAAACAGTCAGCGCACATGCACTGGAACTGAATCATCATGTCGATCTCATTGGTGTCCGACTCTTCAATGTAATCCAGCGCACGCTGCGGCGTGACGAGCGGTGCTTCGGCGATGGTCATGCAGTCGTAATTTTCCAGCACGTCGCGGCGGAATTCCTGCAAATACTCATGGATGTGCGGGCCGTGATTATAAAACCGGATGCCCTTGAAAACCGGGAACAGGTAATCGTCCGGCAGGCCCTCCTTTTTTGAAATAAAGGTGATGACATCCTCACGGAAGCCGTCAACACCGAGATCGAGCCAGAACTTGAGAATCTTCTTAACCTCCGTTCTGACAAGCAGATTATCCATGTTGAGATCCGGCTGCTTGACGGCAAACAGGTGCAGATAATACTCCTGCCGCAGATCATCCCATTGCCATGCCTTGCCCTCAAAATGGCTGTCCCAGTTATTGGGCAACTTTCCGTTTGGTTTGGCGGACCGCCAAATGTAATAATCGGTATACGGCGCAATGCGCCGCCGGGATTTCTGGAACCATTCATGCTCGTCGCTCGTATGATTAACGACCAGGTCCATGACAAGTTTCATCCCGCGCTCGTGCAGGCCGTCCAGAACAGCCCGGAATGCCTCCATGCCGCCGTATTCCGGCGCAATGTCCATGTAATCCGAAATATCATAGCCGCAGTCCGCTCCGGGCGACGGATAGAGCGGCGAGAACCAGACACCGTCAATGCCGAGTTCCTTCAGATAGTCCAGCTTCTCTAATACTCCCCACAGATCGCCGATCCCGTCGCCGTTGCCGTCGCGGAAGCTTCGGGGCCAGATCTGATAAAAAACCTTGTCCTTAAACCATCTTGTATGACGCATATTCATTTCTCCCCCATGCCGTTTGTTGGTTTCCATAACAACAACATTATTGTAACATAACATCGGGATTTCGCTATATGGAAACCTGAACAGATTTTCAGGTCCGCTTTCGTCCAAAATTGACACTTGCAGGCGCCCTGAAAAAAACATACAATAAGAACGCGTATATGTAAATGAGAATGAAGGAGGACACCCCATGCGGCTACAGTTCCCAGAGGGATTTTTGCTCGGTGTCAGTTCCGCTTCGGCGCAGATCGAGGGCGGGGAGGTCGGCAGCAGCTGGAACGACTGGTATCATCAGGGTAAGATCAAGGACGGATCCGATCCGGCAGTCGCCAATGACCATTGGAACCGCTGGCGTGAAGACTGCGCACTGATGGCCGGGCTGCATCTGTCTATCGCCCGCATAGGCGTAGAATGGGCGCGCATCATGCCGTCCCGCGGCGAGGTCGATGAAACGGCGATCGCGCACTACCGCGCAGAGTTGGAATACATGCACCAGCTGGGCATCCGCCCGCTGCTGACCATCCATCATTTTTCCAATCCCATGTGGTTCGAGCGTCTGGGCGGGTTTGCAAAGCGAGAAAATCTCGATGATTTTCTGTCCTTTGCTCAGCTTTGTGCCGACCGTTTCGGCAATCTGGTCAGCGACTGGATCACCATCAATGAGCCGAACGTCTATGCCACCAACGGCTATTTCTTCGGCGACTGGCCTCCCGGACATAAAAGCTTCTCCGAGACGTTCACAGTGCTGGAAAACATGGCCTACTGTCATATCCGCTGCTACCAGATGCTTCACAAGACGCGAGAGGCTATGGGCTATTCTGACACTATGGTCGGCTTTGCGAATCATCTGCGCGTATTCGAGCCGGAGAACCCCAAAAATCCCGTACAGGCTGCCACGGCCAGAGCCGTTGAATGGCTGTTTCAGGGTGCGGTCACGGAGGCCATGTCCACAGGCGTCTTCCGTCTGCCGCTCCGGAACCACTGGAAGCTGCCGAAGGGCGAATACTGTGATTTCCACGGCGTTAACTATTACACACGTTCAACCGTCACGGGCTTTGCCGACGGTGTTCGGAAAAACAGTCCGCGCAATGATCTCGGCTGGGAGATCTATCCTGACGGTCTTCCACAGGTCGCAGAAAAGCTGGAAAAGCTTCTGAAGCGTCCCATCTGGGTCACGGAAAACGGAACCTGCGACAATCAGGACACCTTCCGTGCCCGGTATATTTACGAGCATCTGAGGGCCATGCTCCACTCCGGTCTGCCGTTCGAGCGGTATTATCACTGGTGCTTCTGCGACAATTTTGAATGGCTTGAGGGAGAAAGCGCCCGTTTTGGCCTCATCAACGTCGATTACGCTACTCAGACGCGCACGATCAAGCGTTCCGGCGAATTCTACGCCGATATGCTCCACAGCGGCGGCGTGACAGACGAGGCCTACGACGCTTATATCAGAGGGGAGGTTTACCACATCGAATGATTACAGTCAAGCATGGCGTATTTCATCTGCAAAATGAAAAGAATTCGTATCTGTTCCGCGTCAGGGACGGATTTTTGGAGCATCTGCATTTCGGCGCACGCGTAAGCGCATCCGACGCAGACGCACTCGCTGTCCGGCCAGGCTGCGGCTGGGGAGACAGCACGCTTTACCGGGAAGATTCAAATGCCAACTGCATGGACATTTTCCCTCTCGAGTGGAGCGGCTGCGGGCGTGGAGACTACCGGGAAAGCCCGCTGGAGTTGCTGCAAAACGGTACACCGATCTCTACAGATTTCCGCTATACCGGTTGTGAGGCGCTGAAGACTCCCCTGCCCTCCATGCTGCCGGCCTCGCGCGGGCAGACGGTTCTTGCCGTCTACCTGGAGGATAAAGCGGCAAAGCTTCGGCTTACGCTTCTATACGGCGTTCTGCCCACGGTCTTCACGCGCAGGGCAATTCTAGAAAACTTCAGCGACACGCCTGTCTCTATTCAAAAGTTCATGAGCACCTGTACGGACATTCCGGGTGATTGGACGATGCACACCTTCTCCGGCGGATGGATTGCCGAGATGCAGCACACAAAAACACCTGTCACCATGGCGCGCTCCTGCTTGGAGAGCACGACCGGCGCGTCATCCAGCCGCGCAAATCCCGGCTTCCTGCTTGCCGCACCGGACGCAACAGAGACAAGCGGCACGGTCTGCGGATTCAATCTGCTCTATTCCGGCAGTCATTATCTAAGTGCGCAGAAAAGCCTGCAGGGCCTCACGCGCATAATGCAGGGTATCTCTCCCTCGAATTTCAGCTGGCAGCTTGCCCCAGGTGGCCGCTTTGAGACGCCAGAGGCCGTCATGGCGTGGTCAGATGCGGGCTTCGGCGGCGAGACCGATTGCTTCGGCCGCTATGTGAATGAAACGCTCATTCCGCCGTATTGGAGAAACCGGCCCCGGCCCATTGTCTACAACAGCTGGGAGGGCTGCATGTTTGATTTCACAGAGGCGAAGCTTCTGCGACTTGGCAAAGCCGCAAAGCAGCTTGGCTGCGAACTGTTCGTGCTTGACGACGGTTGGTTTGGAAAACGCGACAGTGATACAAGCAGCCTCGGCGATTATTCCGTGAATCCCAAAAAACTCCCGAATGGACTGAAGGGCCTCGGCGAGAAGCTGAACGCCATCGGGCTGCAGTTCGGGCTCTGGTTTGAGCCGGAGTCCGTCAGTCCGGATTCAGACCTGTACCGCAAGCACCCGGACTGGGCGCTGCATGACAGTCTTGGCCGTGAGGATCTTCTGGGCCGCCACCAGCTGCTGCTTGACCTCACAAAGCCGGACGTGCGGGACTATATCGTCGAAAGTGTCGGCAAGGTTCTTGATTCCGCGCCAATTTCCTATGTCAAGTGGGATATGAATCGACATTCCTGCGCACTTGGTGCGAAGCAGCATGAATTTGTCCTCGGTCTTTATGATGTGCTGCGCCGCATTTTTGAGCCGAGGCCGGAAATTCTGCTTGAAAGCTGCTCATCCGGCGGAAACCGGTTTGACTGCGGCATGCTGTTTTTCTCGCCGCAGATCTGGTGCTCGGACAATACTGACCCGGTTGAGCGTCTGCATATCCAGCAGAGCCTCAGCTATCTATATCCGCCCTCCTGCTTCGGTACGCATGTATCTGCAAGTCCGCACGCACAGACGCTGCGCGCAACGCCGCTTTCCACGCGCGGAAACATCAGTATGTTCGGATGCTTGGGCTATGAACTGGATTTGACAGAGTTGCTGCCCGTTGAGTTGACGGAGATAAGGGCACAGATCGAGTTTTACAAGGCACACCGCCGTACGCTTCAATACGGTCGCTTTACAAGAGACAAAACGGACAGCGGCGGAACAATCTGGCAGGCGCAGACGGAAGAAGAGACAGTCGCAGGCGTGTTCCACGGAATCCAGAGCGCAGCGCCTGGCTACGAACGTCTGCGTGTGGCAGGGCTTGATGCACAAACGCAGTACCAGCTTGACAGCCGCCCGCAGCTGCTGCGCGTCGGCGATTTCGGTTCGCTTCTGCGCCATGTTCTGCCCGTAAAACTGAATCCAAACGGCCTTGCCGTACAGACGGCGGACAGCTATTACAAGATGTATGACGGCCAGCAGACCGTTACGGCCTCCGGCGCAGCCTATTCCGCCGGAATCATGCTTGCACCGCGTTTTTCCGGAACCGGCTATAATGCGGACGGACGCATGCAGGGCGATTTCGGCTCCAATGTTTATTTCGTTCGGGAGGTGCAGCCATGAAAAATCTTGACCGCCGCAATAAATATTTCTTCGGCCTCGGCACGATCGGCCGCGATATGTTCTATGCCTTCGAGGCAAACGCACTTTTATATTTCCTGTCCAACATTCTTTCCTTACCCATTCATGTGTTCGCAGCGGTAAGTCTTGTGCTCTCCGTCCTGCGCATCGCCGACGCGCTGAACGACCCCATCACGGGCCTTGTGATTGACAACATTCACACAAAATGGGGCAAGTTCAAGCCTGCGATTCTGGTTGGCGGCGTTGTGTCCGTAATCTTTTATCTAATTCTGTTCGGCAATGTCGGCACCGGCACGGCCTATGTCATTTTCTTTGCGGTCGCGTATGTCCTCTGGGATATCAGCTACGGCATCAACGACATTGCCTATTGGACGCTCCTGCCCGCCCTGACGCAAGATCAGAAGCAGCGCGAGAATTACGGTGCGTTCGCACGCATCTGCGCGAACATCGGCATGTACATCATCATGGTCGGCTGGCAGCCCATCACCGCCGCCCTCGGCAACACGCCCAAGGCGTGGATGACAGTTGCCGTCGCGGTGAGCATCGTTTATCTGGCTGGGCTCTGCTTCCCGCTGTTCGGCGTGAAGGAAAACCGTGAGATCAAGGAAGATGAAGAGAAATTCTCCATCCGCGATATGTGGAACGCCATCACGAAAAATGACCAACTGATGTGGACGACGCTGGCTATGGCGCTGTTCATGGTTGGTTACTGCACAACGACCGGCTTTGCGACATATTACATGCAGTATCTCTACGGCGATATCAACATGTACGCCATTCTGGCCGCCGTCTGCGGCGTGGCGCAGCTGGCCGCGCTGATGATCTTCCCGTTGTTTTCCAAAAAACATGACCGCCGCCAGCTTTATACCGGCGCGACGGTCCTTGTGGTCGCAGGCTATCTGGCCTTCTTCTTTGCCGAACATTCCATCGTCCTGATCGCCATCTCCGCAATTTTGATGTTTGTCGGACAGGCGTTTATCCAACTGCTGATGCTCATGTTCCTCGCCGATACCATTGAATACGGCCAGTGGAAGCTGGGGCGGCGCTCAGAATCCATCACGTTCTCTATCCAGCCGCTCGTCAACAAAATCGGCGGTGCACTTTCGACCGGCCTGATCAGCATCAGCATCATGCTGGCTGGGATCAAAACAAAGGGCTCTGATACGGCAGCCGCAGCCATCGACGCATCCGGCAAGCTGACGATCAAGCTGGCTATGCTGGCCATTCCGCTGGTGCTGATCGTCGCGGGTTATGTGATTTATCTGCGTAAATACAAGATCAGCAAGGAATTCTACGATAGCATGCTTGCTGACATTAAATCACGCGAAGCAGAAGCGTCAGCTGATCGATAAAACGTATCGTTACAAACAGCCTCCGCCCCGCAGAACACTGCGTGGGCGGAGGCTGTTTGTATATCACAGTTATATCACAGGAAAAATTTTCGGTGCAGCGATTCGCGCAAAGGCTTGCAGATAGCGATGACGATGAGCATCAAGCCCAGCACAATGCCTGCGACCATCGGATAGAACGACCAGAAGAGCGTCTCGTGGATCTGGAAGGTCAGATTGATCAGGAACTCAATGAGCACGGCCAGTCCGCCGCCAAGGATCAGCATACCGCCGTAAATGTAAAGATACCCGCTGCGCAGATAGTGCGTCAGGGCAACTGCCGCGCTGATGAGAAGGCCAATCGCACCCGTGACCGGGAAAGCAAAGGACAAGAACCAGTGCCCGCCGGTAGCAAAGTTGATGTAAAGCAGATAAAGTCCCACTGCGATGAAATCAACCGGCACGAAAATGACAGGATTGGGATGGCGGAACCACATGGGCAGCAGGATGACGATATACAAAAGACCGATCGCGCCCGCCGCATAACCGGACCAGACGAGCGCTCCGTTGATACGCCAGTCGCAGAGCAGGCACAAAAGCGCAGGCAGAAGCGCCGCGATGGTCAGCACAAATAAAATACCAGAACGATTCACGTCCTCAGGCCGGATGCGCTTGTCCGGCGGAAAGGGCGGCTCGGAGAGATTGCGCGGGATATCGGGATGAAATACCGGTGTCCCGCAAAGAGGACATTTTTTCTCGCTGTCGGCGAGTTCAACGCCGCATTTGACACAATACATGTTTCACAGCCTCCTATTCATGCCCAACGCTGGTTGCTCTCGACCTTGACGGGCAGCCCCAGCGCGTGCAGCACACGGTAAAAATGAGATTCCAACTCCGGTTCGCGGATGTTGCGGATCATGTTGATATACATGGTGCCGTTCCAGCTGACAACGCCGCAGTTGTGCGGAGCCTTGGCCTGTACGCCGATGATGAAATCCATCCGCGCGACGTACGGGGCCATTTCCTCCGGCAGCTTGACAAGGCCGAGGTTGGACAGGCACAGGCAGGACTTGCACTCACCAACCAGATCGAACACAGCCTTCATGGCGATATTCTTGACAAACAGCGGCATGGCGCGCAGTACGGCGGAGCGTTCGCTCGCCACGTTCGTTGCGATCTTCGCCGCCATCATCCTGGGGTCGTTTTCCAGTCCCATCCTGTAATGGACGATCCGGCAAATTTCCGCAAGGGAATAGTCGCCCAATCGCGGGTCGATCTCCGGCGTGACATAGGATGCGAAATTCCGCATCGTCCGGCTCGGGAACAGTCCGCGCAGATTGACCGGCAACAGAACTTTAACGGGCTTGCGCCGCATGCGGCGCGGAACCTTTTCCGCTTGCAGGTCGCTGATGGCCTTCATCATAACGGCAGCGATAAACTCCGTTACGCTGACGCCAAATTCCTTTGCTTTTTCCTTCACAGCGGGCACAGGCAGCATGAGCGTGGTAAGGTTCAGGAAGCCGTCCGGCTCCGGTGTTCCGCTCAGATGATAGGCCGTCTGCTCGGCGCGGCTGGCCGTGATATCGCCCGCGTAGCGCAGGAAGCTGTCCTCCAGTTCCTCCGGGTCAGGGTCCTCCAGACGGCCCAAAACGCCGTTTCCAGCGGGGATATTGATTTTATATTTCTGGCACAGATATTCTGCAACCAGCGTCTTGAGGAAGATCAGACCGCCCGTGCCGTCCGTGACTGCGTGGAAAAACTCCACAGCAACGCGTCTGCCGTAAACCAGCACACGGAAAGCGCATTTGCGTACATCATCAAACGGGACGTGGACAAGCGGATAACTTTTATCCTCTTCGATGGCAGGGGCTTTCGTGATCTCCTCGAGATAGTACCAGAACACACCTCGGCGCAGCCGGACAGCGATGGACGGAAAACGCCGCACTGTCACATCCAGTGCCGCGCGCAGCACGCCCAAATCGACGTCTTCCGTCAGCGTGGCAGACAGGCGGAAATAATTCGTCCAGTTCCGGCGCTTTGCCGCCGGGTATATTTTCGCGGCGTTGTCCAGCCGCATCCAGCGCAGCTTGCGAACCGGAGAGAGCACGCGCGTCATAAACCGCCCGATTGTATCAAAATCGGACATGTTTTCATTCAGATAATACAGCACATACGCATGCCAGCGCTCCGGTGCAATGACGATCTGGCTCTTGCAGCCGGAATCGAGCAGCTTTTTATGGAGCATGCGCGTATCGTCGAGCATGACCTCGTCCCCGCCAACGAACAAAAGCGACGGCGGCAGGCCCGTCAGATCGCCGAACAGCGGTGAGCAGAGGGGGTTTTTCGGGTCGTCGGTGTAGCAGGCAGCGTAGAATTGCAGCAGTTCCGGCGTCATGGAGGGATCGATGTCGCGGTTGTCAATATAGGACTGACCGGAGCCTGTGAGGTCTGTCCACGGCGAAATGCCGATCAGACCGCACGGAAGCGGCAGGCGCAGCTGCTTCAGCCGCAGGCAAAGCGCGTAAATAAGTCCTCCGCCAGCGGACTCGCCGCAGAGCAGAATCTGGCTTGCGGGATATCCCTTGGAGAGCAGATACTGATAACTTACGACCGCATCGTCCAGCGCCGCCGGAAAGCGATCCTCCGGGGCCAGACGGTAGGCTGCGCAGAATACACGCACACCGCACTCGTCCGAGAGTGTGGCAGCAAAACCCTTTGCATAGTCCAGATTGCCGCAGGTATAGCCGCCGCCGTGCAGATAGAGCACAACGCCCTGACGCCGCTCGTCTTTCGGCATGATCCACGCGCCCTGAAATGGGCCGAAGTCATGGTCGCGGACGATCACATCGCGCCGGTGGATGGCCTCCATCAACTCGCCAAGCTTGTCCTGCCCCTTCCGGGTAATCTCCAAAGAACAGTTGGCGACAAATGGTTTAAAGAAATTGAGTTGTGCTCGCACCAGCTTCGCAGGCAGACCCATAGATACCGTTCCTTTCAAAAAACGTTTCAGTCAATTTGTATAGTATAGCATTGACCGGAATTTTTGTAAATACACGAAAACACACCTACGCGGAGAGGTCTTCTTTCGTGCCGATTTTCGTGTACATTCATCTGTGCTTACACTAATTTATCTTCATAAAATGTTTTGTTTTATTCCTTATAAAAAACATATAACGTTCTGCCGAAGCATTGCCGCGCAAAGAAAAACCCGTAATCTCCATGATTACGGGTTTTTCTCATTTATGGCGGAGTGGGAGGGATTCGAACCCTCGGACGGCTTTTGACCGTCACACGATTTCCAGTCGTGCTCGTTATGACCGCTTCGATACCACTCCATGATATCGACTGGCCGTGTCAACCCCCGGACAGCCCTAATATCATACACAAAAGTCCCGCATTTGTCAAGGGTTACTTTTGAATTTCTTCAAATATTGCATGCAGTTCCGCATCTGTCAGTGGTCGGTACTGACCCGGCTTCAGATTGCCGAGCGAAAGCGGCCCTTCCTGCACGCGGCGCAGGCGCGTGCAGGCCAGTTCCGCGCGTTCGCAGAGTCTGCGGATCTGCCGGTTGCGGCCTTCGTGGATCGTGATGCGAAAAAGCGCGGTCGTATCGGCTTCGTGCAGAAGCTGCACAGCTGCGGGAGATGTTTTCCGGCCGTCGATTTCGATGGGCTGTGAAAGGGACTGCTCCTTCCCCGCTATGTATCCGCTGACCCAGACAAGATAGGTCTTGTCGATGCTCTTTTTCGGGTGCATGAGGGCATTTGCCAGTGCGCCGTCGTTCGTCATAAGCAGAAGACCCTCGGAGTTATAATCCAGCCGGCCGACAGGATACACGCGTTCCGGCACGTCCGCGACAAGTTCCGCAACGGAGCGTCTGCCCTTTTCATCGTGCATAGTGGTTACGAAGCCGCGCGGCTTGCAGAGCATAAGATAGACCAGCTGCGGCTCCTGACGTGTCTTGACGCGCGCGCCGTCCAACTCGATCACGTCCTCCTCCGCGTCGGCCTGCTCGCCGAGGCGCGCGGTATTGCCGTTGACGCGGACGCGACCCGCCGCGATCAGTTCCTCCGCTTTGCGGCGCGAGACATCTGCACAGCGCGCCAGAATTTTTTGCAGTCGTTCTTCCATACAATCCTCCTGTTCTGCGGATAGGCGGGCGTGTCGCTCCCGAGAACGGCAAAGCCGTAGTCCAGAAGCGCAGCATGATCGCGCCAGTCGTCCGGGTCCGAAATCGTGACGGCGATAAGCATTCTGCCATCACGTTCAGCAGCGCTTACGAGAATGCGGCCCGCGTGGCGGGTATAGCCGGTCTTAACGCCGATGCAGCCGTCATAGCGCCAAAGCAGCTTGTTATGATTCGTGAGAGTCCTGCCCGCACAGGTTATGGATTTGGTCGAGACGGCCAAGCGGAACTGTGCGTTTTGCAGTGCAGCCTGTGCAAGATGAGCAAGATCAAGTGCGGTGGAGTAATTTTCACCGCTGTCCAATCCATGCGGGTTGGCAAAATGCGTCTGTGTCAGACCAAGCGCGCGGGCGCGCAGATTCATCTGCCGGACAAACGCCGCCTCGCCTCCGGATACAGAGATCGCCAGCGTCAAAGCCGCATCATTGCCGGAATGGAGCATCATGCCGTAAAGCAGGTCCCCGCGTGTCAGCGTCTCGCCCTTTTTCAGATACATACTGGAGCCTTCCAGTCCGACGGCTGCGTCCGGCACGGTCACGTTTTTTTCCAATTCGCCCGCTTCGCAGACGAGAAGGCCAGTCATGATCTTCGTTGTGCTGGCAATCAGCGCACGCTGATTGCCGTTCTTCGCGTAAAGGCACTCTCCTGTCATTCCGTCGAGCAGCGCGGCGCTTTTGGCCGACACCTGCGGAGGCGGTGCGATCTGCGCGGCGCTCGGCATGCACACCGCACCGAGGAAAAAGGCGGCGGCGCAGAGTGCCGCCGCCGCTTTCCAGACTGTTTTTTGAACGCTGCGTTTCATTCTGCATCACCCTGCTGGAAGTTTGTGCAGAACGCGCGGACATTATGCGTCTTCCGCTGCCTTTTCAGCCTCTTTCGCAGCCTTCTTTTCCGCAAAATACGCCTCACCCTTCTCCAAAAGATCAGGCAGCAGTTCAATCAGTCGGTCAACCGATGTGGAGGCTGGTTCGGCGACCGGGAGCATACGCACATTTTCGCCGCGGATGACAAGGAATGCAACCGGCGTAATCTTAATTCCCGCGCCTGCGCCGCCGCCGAAAGAATTGTCGCGGTTCACGGGCATGTTTTTTGTTGCGAAGTCGCTGCCGCCGCCGCCATAGCCGATGGAAACCTTGGTCACGGGGATGATCGTCACGCCGCCGGGCGTGGTGATGGGGCTGCCGACGACCGTGTTGACATCGATCATATCTTTAATCTTGCTCATGGTATTGGTCATCATATCAGACAGAGGATGTTCCATACTTTACACCGCCTTTTTTCGTTCGTTCAGAATTTTCAGGAACCGGATGCCGGCGCGCAGCGCCAATGCCAGCGACCGCCCGATGGTGATCGTGGTCACAAGATGCGCGTCTACCTGTGTGTTGCTTATAGTATAATCGAGCGCGGGCCGAATGTCACGCTTTTTTATGACGAAAAGACGTTCCAAGGACGGCGTGATGGCACCGATGGCAGCCCATGCCCGGCCATAACCCATGGCAGCCTTTGCCGGATCGTCGCTGCCGCCGATGTGAACATACAGCGTCAACTCGTTCACACGAAGCTTGCGCCGCAGATTGCCGAGCGTATCAAATGCAAGATCGAGCAGCTGTATCAGCCCGTCCACACCGCCGGAAAGCAGCGGATTTGGCTTTTTCTCCTGCGGTTCAGCCTTTGCCGGTGCCTTTTCTGCCTTCTTTTGCTGCTTAGGCTGCTTCTTTTTCTTTTTGGGCTTCTGCGGCAGAAGCTGGAGCAGAAACGGCCCGATCTTTGCCGAAAGAAATACGCCTTCCGCGCTATATCGCGCGTCAACGCCAATGGGGATACAGCCGATCAGCACGAGGACAACGAAGATCGCAAGGAGCGTCATCCACCATGTCCACGTCATAGCGGGATCTCCTGCTGTACGGGTGCAGACGCATCCGGCTGCGCGGGGTCTTCCTGCTTCTGCTCCAGCGGCTCAACCTGTGAGGGGTCAACGTGCAGATCGACCTTTTCGATCTCAGGCAGTTCGGACAGGGATTCAAGGCCGAATACGCGCAAAAAGTCCGGTGTCGTTTCGTAGACGATAGGACGGCCCGGCACGTTCAGGCGGCCGCATTCGCGGATGAGTTTTTTTGTCACAAGCGCGCTGACGCAGTAGGCGCTGTCAACGCCGCGGATCTGTTCGACGAGCGCTTTGGTCGCAGGCTGGTAATACGCGATGACCGTCAGCGTTTCCAGCTGCGATGGAGAAAGCTTCGGCGGCTTACGCGTTTCGAGCGTTTTGGTTACATATTCCGCCATTTCCGGCGACGAGCACATCTGATAGGCATCCTCCAGCCGCACGATGCGGATGCCGCTGCGGTTGAAGCTGAGGTCGTCCATCAGCGCCTTGCACGCTTCATGGATTTCCGTTTCATCGCATTCAAGTGTCTGGCTCAGGCGTTTGGCATCGACCGGCTCTCCAGCAGCAAACAGAACCGCCATCAGCGCCCGCTGTAAATCATTTTGCTCCAAGAGGAACCTCCTTATCAGGAAATGTCCGTCTGCACATCGGCATCCGGTGCTTTCAAAAATGTAACGGCCATATCGCCGCGTTCATCCTCTCCGATAGAAACAGAGCGGAGCCGGCACAGTTCCAGCACAGCGAGGAACGTCGCCACAATCTCCGACCGGCTGCGGCTGCCCTTAAACAGTGCCAGAAAGCGCATGACGCCGTGGGCGAGCAAACGGCTGATGACCTGTTTGGCCTTCTGCGTCACAGGGTACGGCTCTGCGCCGACGATTCCGGCAAAGTTGGACGCAGGCGGCGGCAGGCGGCGCTCCGTCCGGTCCTGCATAGCGGCAAGCGCTGCAGTCAGATCGGACTTGTCATGCCGGTAGCGGTAGGTTCTGTCCGGCTGGTACGGCTCCGGCCCCTTGGTGAACAGTCCAAGTCCCAACTCATTGCGCACAGCCAGCTGCTTTGCCGCCTTCTGGATCTGTTGATAGGCGTCCTGCCGCTGGCGTTTCTGGAGGGATTCGACGAGTTTGTCCATCTCGCTCTGCGCCTCCTCCTGTTCTGCCTTGGACAGGAGCATGCGCGTTTTGATATACATGAGATAGGACGCCATGGCGATAAACTCGCTGGCGATCTCCATATCCATGCGCTTCATTTCGTCGAGATAGGCCAGATACTGCTCCAGAATGGCGGAGATCTGAATATCCTGTATTTCGATTTTATTCTTGCTCAGCAGCAGCAGAATCACGTCCAGCGGGCCGTCGAAATCCTCAAGCGTTTCGCCCTTCGCGTGCACAACGCTGCCGAGATGGTATCGCGGTTCATCCATGCAGATTTAACTCCAAAAAGATAGGTTCAGCGCAGCGCAAGCAGCAGCTGCACCGGCCATGTGCCGATCGCTTCCAGCCCATTCAAAAGCCCGTCGCGTAGGAATTCCAGCGGCGTATCGAGTACACCGGTCAGGAGCAGGAGCATCAAAAGCGCCATGCCGTAGCGCTCATAGCGCATGAGCCAGAGGTAAGCTTTATCGGACAGGCAGGAAAAGAGCACCTTAGACCCGTCGAGCGGCGGGATAGGAAAAACGTTGAACACAGCCAGTCCCGCCGAAATGATCTCGACGTAATAGAAAAAAAGTGCAAAGACATAAACGGCTGTTGAGCCGGAGAAATAGTACCAATAGGCAAAGACACCGTAGAGCAGCACAGCCAGATACGCCAGCAGAACGTTGGACAGCGGGCCTGCCGCAGCGGTGAGCGCCATGTCGCGCTTGGGATGCTTGAAATAACGCATATCGACCGGGACAGGCTTTGCCCAGCCGAAACGGAACAGCGCCATCATAAGCAAACCGCCGATATCGACATGCCGCAGTGGATTGAGTGTCAGCCGCCCTGCACGCTTTGCCGTCGGGTCGCCGAGCCAGTAGGCCACAAGCCCGTGGCACGTCTCATGAAATGTAATGCAGAGCAGCGACGCGGCGACGAGCACTGCCGTCTGCCACACGCCGTCAAACTGAAGCTGCTTCAGCCATGCTACAAATCCGTCCAAATCAAAACTCCTGTCTGTCGATCATAGTTTTCACGCCGCCGGTAACGCAATTTGCTTTGCAGCCGTGCACGGCGTGTTTTTCTCTGCATCCAGCTGGAACACGCGGACAAAGCCGGTTTGCGTTCCCCGCAGAACGACAGAAATATGCATATCCAGACTCTGCACGGACACGGATTGGGCATCGACCATCCGCCCGTCCGTGTCATAAAGCGCGATCAGGTGCAGGCCGGTACATTCCGGGTCATAGCTGATGCGCACGCCCTCGTCCGAGACGGAAACGTCCGGCGCGGGACGGGAGACAGAGACAGAATACCGGTAGTCTCTGGTCATGTATTGAAGGCGGACATAGGCGGTCTGTCCCTTCTTGAGTTCCATTCCCGCTACTGCAGGCGATCCGGACTGCAGTGCGCCACGACGCTCCCAGCGCGTGACGCTCCCATCAGATATATACACCGCAGCATAGGATTCTCCGGCAGCAGTGAACAGATAGACGCCGTCAGCCGGTGCTGTAAACCGGAAGCAGCGTTCGCTGTCGCCGGTTTTGTAGAGACAGGATGTTGTCTGCCCTAACTCCAACTCTGGTATCGTTGTAAACCCGATGGTATAGCTGCCCTCCGTCTGAATGCGGATGAGGGTACTTTCGCCCTTTTTCAGATAGAAATTGCGTGCCATCGGATCGTCCGACAAAACGCCGGATTGATAAGTGCGGCTCGTTTCATAGACTTCTGCCAATGCGGTCGATTTGAGGGAAAGGACATATACGCCGTCCTCCGGCGCAAAGAATTCCCAGACTGTTTCCCCCGCACTGCCGGTCTTCTGCGTGTCAAGCGTGAGCAGCTGCGCGGCAGGAGCCGGGCATTCACACCAATCCGTGTAGATTGTCCCGTCATCCGCTTCACAGAACGCACGGAAGGAATACTTGGCAGACGCATCGCTCTCAAACGAAATGCAGAAGGATGTGATATATCCCTTGTTCAAATAAAGATTCGCCGAAACACGGTTTGCCTCCTCCTGTCCGTCTTTCCGGTATTCAACACCGAACGGCAGGCTTCCTTCGGGGCCGCTGCACGCCAGAATGACCGCACAGCGGCCATCTCCGCGGAACGTCTGCATGACAGAGCACCACGGCTTGTCGGAAACGACGCTCAGGGTGCTGAGTTTCTTGGAATAAACGCCAAGTTCGTCAGTTGTCTCGGCATAGATGGTATATTGACCGACGGGAAGGTCAGCTTCCCAGCTGGTGACGGTATAAGGCGTGCTTTCCGTCGAATCGCCCCGTTTCATTTCAAGGGGTTCGCCGCACCAAAGATCCACGCGAAGACCATCCAAGTCACGCAGCGCGTACATGCGCGGTGTAACCGTTATCGGCTGTTTGCTGGTCGTATAGTTGGAAATATAGAAGCTGAGTTTCTCACTGCCGGTCAATGCGTTCTGGCCATAGGCAATCGCCGAGCAGCTGCTGGTGTTGTCCGTGGTCGAGAGGAGATACATCTTATGGTAGCGCAGTGCCGTCTGTCCTGCGTTGAGCATCACACACGCAAGGCTCTGGTCTACAGGCCGCAGCACCACAAGGGTCTGTACAGACTCTGTGGTACTCTCGTACCGGACGGTTTCCGGCTGCTCATAGGCTTGATATGCAAGCACCCAGCCCCTAGACGCACTGTATTTTTCATAGACGGACCACGTCAGTGTTGTTCCGGTTGGGTATAAGGAATCGACACCGGAGAAGGTCAGCGTGCCATAGCCGGCTTCATTTCCGTCAAACTCGGGAATGGATACAGACACAGACGCATTCGCGGTATACGGCGCTGCGGTGCCCACGGTAAAGGAAATCGAACGCGTGTTGTTCAGAAGATAGGCTTCCGCTATGCCGCTGGCAGATACGCGGATTGTCGCTTCATAGCTGCCGGAGGGAAGGGAATCACAGGTTTCCGAAAGCGCGACATTGGCATACGCCTTGAATCTGCTGATGGAGCGCTGACTGGAACGCTCCCAGACGACCTCGCCATTTTGTGTGATCGTCGTGACAATCTGAAGCCTTACGCTGCTCAGATTCACCGCGCTGTTGTTCATTGCAATGCCGCTGATTCTGAACGCCTGATCTGCCGGGATCGTATAGATGCTCAGATTCAGATTATCAAACGTCGAAGTTCGGACGCACAGATCCTGAACGGAAAAATCCGTCGTGGTATTTTTATTGCGGGTTCCGGCGGTGTCTTTTTCCAGATCCGTGCTGAAGGGCTCCAGAACCGTAAAGCTGTCGATCCGCCATGGGAACCACGAGGGATAGTCCAATTCCAAGCTGTCGTTGCCAAAACCGTTGAACATCCCGTCCATCATCATCACGCGCAGCCGGTTCGGCGCTTCGCGGCGCAGATTGCCGTCATATTTATCCGAATCCGAATCAGAGATAAAAACAGCAGGATATGCTTCCTTGCTATAGGGACTGGCAGCTGTATCGTGCAGATAGCCCCAGAGTGTAATGGCATGACCGCCTACGCGGAACGACGAGATATAATTGCCGATAGAAATACCGACGGCACAGTCGCGCTCCAACGCGTCAAAGACCAGCCGCAGATTGTCGATATGGCCGGATATCTGATAGGTCTGATACAGGCTGTCCGCAGCATACTCGGAAAGATAGCTTCCGGTTTTGCCCGGCTCTCTCAGCTGCGCCCAACCGTCGATCCCCTGCGGCCGGTAATTGCCGTTAAAAAACCAGTCCAGCGCGTATGTATATGCGCCTCCCGCGTCTGTAAACGCGGAAATAAACGACTCGAACAGGTCATCCTCCGTTTGAAATCCTGCTTTACTTCCCCAGCCGCTGAACCGGAGCATATTGGACGCAGCAGCTGCCCAGCAGAGGTTGGCATCCGACGCGATCTCACCTTCCGCAACCTCTGTGAACTCCTTTTCCGCGTCGATAAAGTCAACGTTGGTAAGGTTGAAGTAGCGGTCCTCCAGCGCGCTGGCCGTCAGTTCGTTCTGCACCTGTTCCAGCGTTGATTCCGTAAGTCCTGTCAGGAAAATCTCACGCGTCTCGTCAACGGAAAATGTGGTTTTATAAAATCCGCTGCACGCAGGCATTCCGCCGATGCTCATCACAGCGGTATCCGGCGCAGAGAAGCCGACGGGGGTCACGGTCATCAGAAGCCGCCCGTTGTAATAGATCGAATAGGAGTCGATCTGCGCAGCGTGGCCGAATTCCGCAAGCGCATTTGTATTCGGAACACCGTTTCTCGTAATCGTATTTCCATCCGTGTCTTCGATGCAGGTCGTAAAGCCGGGTTCCGGGTCGATTCGCATTGGGGCCGCTGATTGCTCCTGTGCGGCAAAGACCTGTATGCAGAGCATAATCAGCAGCGCCGGCAGCAGCAGTCTGCGCAAAAAACGCCGTTCCATAGGCAACTCCTCAATTTCTTTCCATCTAAATAGTAGTATTATATCACCGGAAGCCTGTAACCGCAAGAGCGGAAATCATGCCGCACAGCTGCACCGTTTCAGACAAAAACACTCCAGTGCACAGATTGACTTTCCCCTGCTTGTCTGATATTCTTATGGTGTATTCACGCTGCGGCGCAGGAGGTCAAGCTATGTCCGCTTACACCAAGCAAGCCATTAAAAATTCGTTTCTAAAACTGCTCAATGATCGACCGCTCAATCAGGTCACGGTCAAGGCAATCGTAGAGGACTGCGGCATCAACCGCAACACGTTTTATTACCATTTTACCGACATTCCCTCGCTTGCGACGGAGATCATTACCGAACGCGCTGACCAGATCATCCGGCAGTACGCCAATCCGGACTCGCCGGAGGCGTGTCTGAACGCTGCCGTGCAGTTCATGACGGAAAACCGGCGCGCAGTTATGCACATGTACCGTTCGATCAGCCATGACACTGTTGCATTTTACCTGATGCAGATCTGCCGTCACACCGTTGAGGCCTACGCTTCGGCGGCCTATGGCAATCTGCCGCTCAACAAGGAGGACCGGGAAATCCTGACCCGCTTCTGGCAGTGTGAGTGTTATGGACAGATCGTCGAATGGCTGTCCAACGACATGAAATATGACATTCAGGCGCAGTTCAGCAGACTCTGCGCGCTGTACCGCGGTGGATTTGAGGCGATGGTGCAGCAATGCGTCAATACAGGCATTCCACACTGATTGCCCGTTTTCCTCTGCTCCCGCTTCTGCTATGATGTTAAAGAATATATCATGCTTTCACGGAGGTTCTTGACATGCGTTCCGGCTTTATTCTTTCCTGTGAATCTACCATTGATCTCCCCTATTCCTACTGTGAGCAGCGAGAGATTCCCGTTCTGTTTTATTCCTATCAGGTTGACGGTGTCAGCTACGAGGACGACATGGGCCGGGACCCGGAAGCCCTTCCGCGTTTTTATGGCTTCCTGGATGCCGGAAAGCTGCCAAGCACAGCGCAGTTGAACGAATTTCAGTACGAAACGTTTTTTGACACGCTCCTGCAGCAGGGCGACGTACTGCATATTGCGTTCGGCTCCGGTATGACGGCATCCGTACAAAATGCACTGCTCGCGGCAGAGGCGCTGCGGGAAAAATATCCGGAGCGGAAGCTGATTGTGATTGATTCGCTCTGCTCTTCGTCCGGTTACGGTCTGCTGGTTGACGGTGCAGCCGATCTGCGCGACGGAGGAAAGTCCATGGACGAGATTACAGACTGGGTGCTTGAAAAGCGCAAAAAAGTCCATCATCAGTTTTATTCCACGGAATTGAAATTCTACCGCCGCAGCGGCCGCATGTCCGGTGCTGCAGCCGCTATCGGCACGGTTCTTGGCATCTGCCCCATCATGCGTCTGGACGATAAGGGACGCATCATCGCTTATGACAAGGTTCGCGGCAAGAAAAATGCTGTTGCACGCACAGTCGAGACGATGAAGCGTCACGCTGAAAACGGGGAAAATTATTCCGGCAAGGCGTTTATCTGCCACTCCAACTGCCTTGCAGATGCCAAGGCGACAAAGGCCGCCGTTGAGGCCGCGTTCCCACATCTGAACGGCGAGGTTCGCATCTGTGATATCGGAACGATCGTCGCATCGCATTCTGGCCCCGGCACCGTCGCAGTGTTCTTCTTTGGCGACGACCGTGCACCGGAAGGTTCGCCCGTTTAACGTTCTCCAAAATGCTGCCCCGACTCTCCTCACAAGAAAGCCGGGGCAGTTTTTTCATCCCTCCGCTGCCTGTAACATTCTATCTATCAGAATACCGTAGCCCTGTGCGGGGCTGTTGACCAACACATGCGTGACCGCGCCGACCAGTTTGCCGTTTTGCAGGATTGGGCTGCCGGACATCCCCTGCACGATGCCGCCTGTCTTGGCAAGTAAGGCTTCATCTGTCACAGCGATGAGCAGATTCCGACCGTTTTTCGCGTTTGTGTCCACACGGTCGATGCGAATGGTAAAGCGCTGTACCTGATCACCATCAACATTTGAAAGAATTTCAGCCGGACCAGTCACGACCGCTTCAGCTGGAGCCGTTTCGACTGTCTGCCCTTGACGCGGATGGGTCATCGTGCCGAAGATCCCGCAGGCCGTATTTTTGTCCACCGTCCCCACTGTATCCGTCACGTCAAAAAGCCCATGCAACTCGCCCGGCGTTCCGCGCGTACCGGCACGGATCTCCGCCACGCTCGACCGGACCAGATAGCCGGACTGCATCATCAAAAGCTGCGTCCCGTCCAGACTGCTGACGCCGTGGCCGAGTGCGCCGTAGCTTCCGGTTTCAGGGTCATAATAGGTGACCGTCCCGATCCCCGCGATATGGTCGCGCACCAGAACGCCGAGCCGGTAGCCGGACGATGTTTTTTCCGGCGTCACGAGAAACTCCGCTTCCCTTCCTCCGCGCTCTACACGCACAACGACCGGCTCGCTTGTCTGAATGCTTCCAAGCAGTGCCTGCGCACTGTCTGTTTTCTTCCCGCCCGCCATCATGATAATATCGCCCTTCCGGATTCCCGCTTGCTGCGCAGGCGTACCGCTCTCCACCTCTGTGACCATCAGCCCTTCCGCATAAAGCTTGATGCCGACTGTATATCCGCCCGGCACCAGCGTGCGGCCAGCCGCGGCAGTCTGGCAGCAAAGCGCGATCGCCAGAACGAACGCAGCCAGCGCAGCCGGTATTTTTTTATAAACAGTATTCCGCCTCATGATCTCATCCTCTCCGCAAAAGTCTCAGCGCCGTTATCTTGACCCACTGAGCCGGAAAGAAACCGCGCGCGGCACATGTAAAAGAAAGTCTGTTTTCCTTGTCATGAATTAGAAATTCTCCGATTTCCGTGAAAGCAGACGTGTTTATCAGAAAAAATATCCCGCTTTTCCGCAGAAAACCTGAGTTTCCGTTTCTGCCTCAATTTAATTTCTGCAAAAAAAGAAAAAATAGTCTTGACTTTTCAGAATAAATCGTTATAATAATCATGCGCTTCAGAGAGAAGCCCAGTTAGGGGATTTGTGTAACGGTAGCACACCGGACTCTGACTCCGTTTGCGGGGGTTCGAATCCCTCATCCCCTGCCAGAAAGAAAACCTGTAATCTTTAAGGATTACAGGTTTTTCTTTGCGTATTCTCGGTTTTCGCCTGAAAGCAGGCTTTCAGATTCTCCTACTGGTTTTTCAGTTTTGAAAACGGTTTTTGCTTCAAAATCGGCACGAAATATCAAACGAAATCCTTTCAGCAAAACGCCCGGCAGACGGCTTGCGCGTCTGCTGGGTTTTTCTTATTCGGATTCATCTTGTCAGAACTTTTCCTGCCATACTGCCGGTGAAGATACCGTTCAAGATGGCGGGGCGGCCAGCGACGAAGACGGTGTCTATGCCAGTGGAGAATTTGGCCGGGTCAGAATAGGTCGCGCAGGTATGGACAGCGGAAAGGTCAAAAAGATTCAGGTCTGCGTCCATGCCGGGGCTAAGGATGCCTTTTGTTTTCAGGCCCATGACCTTTGCAGCGCGGCCCGTGCACTTATGCACGGCAGATTCAATGGAAAGCGCCCGCTTCTCGCGGACAAAATGCTCCAGAAGCGTTGTATAGGTGCCGTAGACGCGCGGATGGAACATACCAGTGGTGGGATAGGTACTGTCCGAGATCACGCAGCTATATGCGTCGCGCAGGATATCGCAGATATCGTCCTCGTCGGCAATAAAGTCAATCATGGTCACATCGCAATGCGCGGCCTGCAGCAGATCGAACAGCGCGGTAAAGGGCTCCTTCCTCTCCTGCTGCGCGATGGCGGCAATGCTCTGTCCCTCATACTTGCGCAGATCTTCCAGCGAGATACTGGATGCAACGATATTCTCAAAGCCGACGAGAAGCGAGATATTCTCAAAGTCGCTGCCGGTCAGCATGCGGGCCTTGAGCGCTTCACGGAACGCGGGGTCGGACAGGTTTTCGGTCAGCGCTTCCAGACCGCCCTTCTGACTCTCCGGCGGCAGGACGTGGACAAGCTGGGTCGAACCGGCGGTATAGGGATAGACGTCGCAGGCGATCTCGACGCCCTCCTGCCGGGCCTCTTGCATCAGGCGGAGCATTTCCGGGGTGCAGCGGCGCCAGTTGGCCTTGCCGATGGACTTGAGGTGGCTGACCTCGACCGGGTTATGCAGAGCCTTTGCGACGGCGATCATTTCGCGGAGCGCATCGACGACGCCGCTGCCCTCCTGCCGCATGTGGACGGCGATGGGAATGCCGGAATTCTGGAGCGGCTGAAGCGCTTCGATGAGCGTTTCGGTCGAATAGAAGCAGTCCGGCGCGTAGCCGAGGCCCAGCGAGACGCCAAGTGCGCCTGCGGCAAGTTCCTGCTCGATCATCCGGTGGATCTCGGCCATCTGCGCCGCATCGAGTTCAGGTGTTCCAAAGCCCGCCGCGCAGGCGCGGATGGTGCCGCTGCCCGCAAGCATGGCTGTGTGGATGGGGCTGGGCGTCTTTTTCGCGGCGCGCAGATAGGCAGCAAGGCTGGAAAAGTCGGCGCCGTCCGGCAGCGCACCGGTAACAGGTGTCAAGTATGCCTCAATTTCTTTTTGGAATCTGCCGCCGCAGGGCGTCACAGACAGGCCGCAGTTGCCGTTGACGATCGTGGTCAGGCCCTGCTTCAACTCAAGTTCGCCGAAATGCGGACGGAAGAGCGCCGCGTCGGCATGGCGGTGAATGTCGATGAAGCCGGGCGTAACATACTTCCCTGCTGCGTCAAGGCCTGTCCCGGCAGAAGCATCCTTGAGATCACCAACTGCGGCGATTTTTCCGTCTTTAATCGCAACATCGCCTGCGGCCGCCGGTGCGCCAGTTCCATCGATCAGAGTACCGTTTTGAATCAAATAATCAAACATCTTTCTTTTTCCTTCGTATAGACGCAGAGCGCAAGACCGGTTCTCAGGCCCTGCGCTTTGCTTTTTTATTTTACAGGCTTGATATGCCAGATATCTTCGGCATACTGACAAATCGTACGGTCAGAAGAGAATTTCCCGGCAGATGCGACGTTCATGAGGCACTTGCGGCCAAAGGCGATGCGGTCGCAGTAGTCATGATTCACGCGCAGACGAGCCTTCTTATAGCTATCAAAGTCGTAGAAGATAAAATACTGATCCGGCTTGTGCCAGCTTGCACCTTCGAGCAGGGACGTATAGAGCTCGTGCTGCTCCTCGTCGGTCGGGACAGTCCCGTCGATCAGGGTATCGACAGCGCGGCGCAGATTCGGGTTCGCCTTGTAGAAGCTGCGGGCGTTGTAATTGGGCTTCACCATGTTGATCTCCTCGACGGTCGCGCCGAAGATATACTCGTTCTCGCTGCCTGCCTGCTCCGCGATCTCGACGTTTGCGCCGTCGAGCGTACCGAGCGTCACTGCGCCGTTCAGCATCAGCTTCATGTTGCCTGTGCCGGAGGCTTCGGTTCCGGCGGGAGAGATCTGCTCGGAAATATCAGCGGCGGGAATGATGTGCTCTGCATAGGAGCAGTTATAGTTCTGCACGAAGACGACCTTCATCACGCTGTCCATAGCAGGATCGCTGTTGATGAGATCGGCCACGCGGTTTACATAATGAATAATTGCTTTTGCACGGCGGTAGCCCGGCGCAGCTTTTGCACCGAAGATGAATGCGGTGGGCGTAAAGTCCTTGATGCTGCCGTCCTTGATAGACAGATACAGGTCCATGATGCTCAGCGCATTGAGCAGCTGGCGCTTATACTCATGCAGGCGCTTGACCTGCACGTCAAAGATAAACGATGGGTCAAGTGCAACGCCCTCATGCTCCTCGATCACGCGGCACAGCTGGCGTTTCTTCTCAAGCTTGATGGCGTTGAACTGCTTGACGGTCATTTCGTCAATACCAGCCTTCAGTCCTTCCAGCTGGTCGAGATGTTTCAGATATCCTGCGCCGACCTTGCTGTCGAGCAGACCGCAGAGTTCCGGGTTAGACAGGCCCAGCCAGCGGCGGGGCGTAATGCCGTTGGTCTTGTTCTGGAAGCGCTCGGGGTAGATGGCATACCAGTCTTTGAACAGATCGTCCTTGAGAATCTGAGAGTGAATCTCGGCAACGCCGTTGACAGCGGTGGACATATAGACAGACAAATTCGCCATATGCGCCTGCCCATCCTTGACGATAAAGAGCGTTGTATGCGGGTGCTCCTGCTTGAGTTTGGCATCGATACGCTCGATAATCTCGCAGACCTCCGGCACAACAGAACGCAGCAGTTCCAGATCCCATTTTTCAAGCGCCTCTGTCATGACAGTGTGGTTCGTATAGGAAAACACGCGGCGGGTCAGTTCAAACGCGGCATCAAAGTCCAATCCTTCGGCCATCAGCAGACGGATCAGTTCAGGGATGGACATGGCTGGATGCGTATCGTTCAGCTGAACAGCGATGAACTCCGGCAGACGGTAATAATCCGTGCCGTGCTCTTTGCGATAGTCGCGCAGAATGTCCTGCAGCGATGCGCTGGAGAGAACATACTGCTGCTTGACGCGCAGACGCTTGCCCTCCCATGTGGAATCGTTCGGATACAGAACGCGGGTAATATCCTCGGCCTTGTTCTTCTTTTCAAGCGCCTTGACATAGTCCTGCGCGTTAAAGGCATCGAAGTTCAGTTCTTCCTCAGCTTCGCACTGCCAGAGGCGGAGCGTGCCGACCGTCGTTGTCTCATACCCGATGACAGGCATATCATACGGGACGCAGTTGACAGTCTGGTCGGCAAATTTGACCTTGACAGCCAGCTTGTCACGGCGGTGACTCCACGGGTCGCCGTATTTGGTCCAGTCGTCCGCGTTTTCACGCTGGCAGCCGTTTACAAACGACTGCTTGAACAAGCCGAAGCGGTAGCGCAGGCCATAGCCGGTCAGCGGCAGATCGAGCGTCGCGGCGCTGTCAAGAAAGCAGGCGGCCAGACGGCCAAGGCCGCCATTCCCGAGTGCTGCGTCCTCAATATGCTCCAGACACGCAAGATCGACGCCTTTTTCGGCAAAGGCCGCTTTCATTTCACGCAAAATGCCAAGATTGAAGAGATTGCTGTAGACCAGACGCCCAACAAGATACTCCGCAGAAAAATAGAACGCGCGGCGGCCCGGCGCCTGACGGCGCTTAGTCTTCGTCCAGTTGGCGCTGATCTCCATCATAATGACCTGCCCAAGCGCCTCATGCAGCCGCTCTGGGGTTGTTTCCTGCAGCGTCTCGTCATGCTGGAAATGCAGCAGCGCTTCCGTCTGCTTTACGATTCGTTCCGAAAATTCGCTCATAGATTTCTCCTTCCATGGGACCCCGCCGTACAAACTGCCGGCGGCTTTTAAAGAAGCATCCACCTATCCGGCAAGGACAGGTGGACGCCAGATAACTCGATGGTATTATACACGATTTGAACGCTCTGTCAAACCTGCAATTTTTTTTGCCAGCGTTTCATTGGCTGCGCCGGGCAGCATACGCCAGCGCCAGTTCGACGGCAGAAGTCTGCCGGGCTCGTTCATGCGGGACTCCTTGCCTAAGCGCAGATAGTCCTGCATCTGCATGATAAACAGCTGCGCCTTAGACTGCATACCGGCTTCCATGATGGCGTCTGCCAGATCGTCTTCCGGCGTAATGCCGAGATAGTTCCGGGCATAGGCGTCCGTTTCCACGTCGATCCCCTCGCACCACTGAATGAGCGTTTCATTGTCGTGCGTGCCGGTGTAGCAGATGGAGTTTTCAGGGTAGCGGTCGGGCAGATAGTTGCTCGGCTCACGCGGATCAAAGGCAAATTCCAGCACCTTCATGCCAGGGAAGCCGGAATCAATCACAAGCTGCTGTACCTCCGGCGTCAGGAAACCGAGATCCTCGGCGATAAAATCGGTATCCGGGCAATTCTTCCGGATAGCATTTACAAGCTTCATGCCGGGACCCTTGACCCATTCGCCCTTGCGGGCCGTGCGGTTGACAGCAGGAATGGCCCAGTAGCTTTCAATCCCGCGGAAATGGTCGATGCGGACAACATCGAAACTCTCCCCTGCTGCGCGCAGGCGTCGCATCCACCAGGAGAAGCCGTCCTGTTCCATGTGCGCCCAGTCATAGATGGGATTGCCCCAATACTGTCCATTGGCGTTGAAGCCGTCAGGCGGGCAGCCCGCAACGACGCGTGGACGGCGGGTACGGGTCAACTGGAAATTCTCCGGGTGCGACCAGACATCAGCGGAGTCCAGCGGAACATAGATGGGGATATCGCCGATAATCAACACACCGTTTTCATGGGCATACTCCCGCAAACGCTGCCACTGCGTGTGGAAGCAGTACTGGAGGAAGCGATGAAAATCAAGTTCGTCGTGCAGCAACTCCCGATAATGCGCCATCGCCTCGGACTGGTGCATCCGGATATCGAGCGGCCACTCGGTCCACGGGCCGTCGTTATAATATGCCTTGACGGCCATAAAGAGTACATATTCATCCAGCCACGCGCTCTGCTCACGGACATATTCCGCATAGTCTTCGGTCGGGGCCTTGTGGAATCGGCTCCATGCCAAATGCAGCACCCGTAGGCGCTGGTCGTACATTTTGGAAAAATCGACCTGATCGGCGCGGCTGCCCCAATCGATGCGGTCCAGTTCCTCCTGCAGAAGGTACCCGTCCTTAACGAGTGCATCCAAATCGATCAAATACGGGTTTCCCGCAAACGTAGAGAATGCCTGATAGGGGGAGTCCCCGTAGCCGGGCGGGTTGATCGGGAGGATCTGCCAGTAGGTCTGCTTTGCCTCTTTCAGAAAATCAATAAAGTCATAGGCTGCTTTTCCCATGCTGCCAATGCCGTAGGGCGAGGGCAGCGAGGTAATGTGCATCAGGATTCCACTGCTTCTTTTCATACTATCACTCTTATTTCGCTTTCGTTGAAAACAGGCAAAAGCAGCATTGGGGCGCTGTTTTCAGCTGTTTTCGAGTTTTCTGACGCTTTCACGGTTGGAAAGTGTAAACGGTACAGTCATATGGCGGGCATGCCCGCCGCGCTCGGCGCAGTCCATCAGAACAGAGAAGCTGCGCCGGGCCAGAAGCTCGACAGACTGGGAAACGGTCGAGAGTTTCGGGGTATAGAAGCTGCCGATTTTCAGTCCATCGTAGCCAATGATGGAAATATCGTCTGGAACGCGCTTACCAGCATCCACCAGCGCGCGAATCGCCCCGATGGCTATGACGTCGGCCATGGCGAACACGGCAGTGACCTGCGGTGTGTCGCGCAGGACAGCCTGCATACCGATATAGCCGTCTTCATAGCTGTAGCGGCCGGTATGGTAATAGGTTTGCTCATCAAACCGCATCCCATTCTTCTCGAACGCCTCTACGCAGCCTGCGTAGCGCTGTGCGGATGTATCGGACAACAGCCTGTCGCCGCCGAGAACCGCAATATGCCGGTGACCACAGCGGATCAGATAGTCAACAGCGCAGGCTGCACCCTGCCGGTCGTTGGTCGTAACACTGGACAGGTTCTCGAACGGCAGATCGCTTGCGTCATTCGTAACAATGACGGAAGGGACGTGGATCTTGTCGAAATCGCCGACAAAATGACGGTTTGTCGCGCCGAGGAACATCACGCCCATGGGCTTACGCTCCCGGCAGAGTTTCACAGCGCGCAGCACCTCATTGTCGTCTTCATCAATAAAGTCAACGATCAGCGGATGCGTTGTGCGTGAAAACAGCGATTGCAGCTGCTCAACCATGCCGGCGAATAATTCATTCGCCGTTCCCTTGACGATGATAAGCACAGTGTTAGAACGCTGCTGCTTTAAAAGCTGGGCACTCTCATTGAGTTCAAAGCCGCTTTCCTGTGCAATGGATAAGATTGCCTGCCGGGCCTTATCCGAAACATTGGGCTGGTTATTCAGCACGCGAGAGACAGTTCCGAGCGAATAGCCGCTCAGTCTCGCAAGATCCTTGATCGTCATATCTGCTGTTCTCCTTGGTTTTTTGCTGGTTCTGTATCACTATAATACAGAACCTCAGAAAAATCCACCTGAAACAGACATTTTTCTTTATCCCTTTACCGCGCCAGCGGCAACGCCCTTGATGATATACTTCTGGCAGCAGAGATAGAAGATGACAACCGGAACAATGGACATCAGGATCAGCGCCATGGTAGCACCCATATCGACCGATCCGTAGCTGCCCTTGAGGTACTGAATGTGGATGGGGATCGTTCGGAATTCGTTGATATCCAGAACCAGATACGGCAAGAGGTAGTCGTTCCAGACCCACATGATCTCCAGAACGCCAACGGAAATGAAAGTCGGCTTCATCATGGGCAGGACAACCTGGAAGAAGGTCTGCACAGGGGTGCAACCGTCAATCACAGCAGCCTCTTCAATGGAGCGCGGGATGGACTTGACAAAGCCTGTGAACATAAACACAGCGAGGCCCGCACCAAAGCCGAGGTAGACAATGGGAATTGTCCACGGGCGATTGAGCTTCAGAGTATCGGCGGTCTTTGCCAGCGTGAACATGACCATCTGGAACGGGACGACCATGGAGAACACGCACAGGTAGTACACAATGCGGCAGACGAGGCTGTCGACACGGGAAATATACCACGCGGCCATGGACGTGCAGATGAGGATTAGAGCAGCGGAGAGCAGCGTGATCATCAGGCTATACTCGACAGATTTATAGAATGGATAGTTGCCAAAGGTCATACCCTTGATATAGTTCTGCAGCCCCATGAAGGTGTCGCTTGTGGGGAAGGCAAACGTATCAAGGTTAATAGCGGCGTTGGTCTTGAGAGAGTTGACCAGAACGATGAAGATTGGGTAGAGATACGCAACGGCAATGATTGCAAACACGACCGTCAGGACGGTATGCGAACGGCGCTCTTTCTGGAAGCCGGTATTTTTCATTACTGATCGACCTCCTTCTTTCTGGTGGACACAAGCTGGGCAATGCTGATGATCGCGACCAGGATAAAGAACACAACTGCCTTGGCCTGTCCGGGGCCTTTGGAGTTGGAGGTGTTGGAGTTGACGATGTTCAGAGCCAGCATTTCCGTGGTCTTGATGACGTTGCCGTCAGCCAGCGTCTTAAAGGGTGAGCCGCCCGTGAGGGCCAGGTTCTGGTCATAGAGCTTGAAGCCGTTGGTCAGGGACAGGAACGTGCAGATGGTGATAGACGGCATGATGTTCGGGATTGTGATGTTCCAGAGCGTTTTCCAGCTGGACGCACCGTCGATCTTTGCGGCCTCCAGCATATCCTCCGGGATTGCCTGCAGGCCTGCAATATAAATGATCATCATATAGCCTATCTGCTGCCAGCACATGAGGATGATCAATCCCCAGAAGCCGTATTTGGTTTCCAGCACGACGGCTGTGTCGAAGTTGCTGAGGATGCCGTCGAAGATCATGAGCCAGATATAGCCCAGGACGATGCCACCGATGAGGTTCGGCATGAAGAAAACGGTACGGAAGATGTTCGAGCCCTTGATACCCTTAGTCAGAACGTAGGCAACAGCAAAGGCCAGAACGTTGATGATGAGCAGGGATACGAGCGCAAACAGCGCCGTATACCAGAACGCGTGGAGGAAGCCCTCATCCTGGAAGATGGTCTGGTAGTTTTTCAGTCCCACCCACGTCCACTTGCTGGTCGTCTTGAACTTGCAGAAGGACAGGAACAGCCCCTTTGCAAACGGGTACAGGAAGCCCACGCAGAACGCTGCGAACGTCGGCAGCAGGAACAGCCAGCCCCAGCGCTGGATCGGGCGGCGGATCAAGCTGCATGACAGAGCCGAATCGTCATGTTTTTTCTTCTTCATCATGCTTCTCCTTTATTATTTATTTACTATCTTGACAATTTCACAGACAAGCGCCCGGCCTCCGGGCGTTTGTCCGCAAAATCTTCGGCTGCGGCAGTTTCTTTTCTGTAAAAAAGGGGGCTTTGCAGCCCCCTCTTTACTTTTGGTCACGCCTTATTGCTTATGCGTTATCCTTTGCATACAGGGTCGCCCAGCCCTGCACGAATGCAGTCTCGACAGCAGACCAGTCGCCGGTACCGGCAGTGTACTGAGTCAGAGCGTCGACAACGGCAGCACGCCAGTCGTCAACAGCGGGAGTCCAGTTGAATGCCCAGGTCACAACGTACTTGCCGTCGGCAGTGTACTTGTTGGCATCCTGGAAGAAGACGTTCTCCGGCTCCTTGGCGTCCTTGAACGGGCAGGGGCCAAACTCTTGTGCCAGCATTGTGGTGCCTTCGTCAGAGGTAACGACCCAAACGAGGAAGTCGATGGTAGCCTGAATGTCTTCTTCAGAGGATTCGTTGTTGATAGCCCAGCAGTTCTCAGTGCCAGCGCACAGGCCAGCTTCTTCTTCGCCGTCAACGCCGCAGTAGATGGGGATCATAGCCAGATCGTCGGGGTTCATGCCGAACGTGCCGGTCAGGTTGGAATATTCCCAAGTGCCGTTCTGATAGAACGCAGCCTTGCCTTCGCCGAATTCAGCCTCGGACTCGTCGCCGGTCGCGGTAGCCAGGGCAGCGCCGGTGGTAGCGGAATCAGTGGTGTAGAGATCCCAGATGTTCTTGAAGTTGTTGAGGTAAGCGCCGGTGATGGTGGCGGGCTGAGAGGTCACGTCATCGTCACGGAACTCATAGAACAGCGGCATGTTGGCCAGATGGCCGGAGAAACGCCAGCTGGAGGAGCCGTCGAGGCCGGCGGAGGAGAATGCGTCGAAGCCGAGTTCTTCTGCGCGGGCGTGGATATCGTCAGCGACAGCCTTCAGGGAATCGAAGTTGGTGATTTCGTCGATGGAGTGGCCAGCCTTCTCGAGCAGAGCCTTGTTGACGATGATGCCGAATGCCTCGTAGCAGTAGCCGATAGACAGGGTCTGGCCGTCTTCACCCTTGAGGTTGAAAGCATCGGTGGTCATCTGATCCATGATGGCAGTGCCGTCGAGCGGATAGCAGTAGTCGCCGTAGGAGTTGATGGCGCCCTGATTGCCGCACTGGAACAGGGTCGGAGCGGAACTCTTGTCAAGTTCGGCTGCGAGGGTGGTGTCATAGGTGCCGGAAGCAGCGGTGACAACCTTAACGGGAACACCAGTCTGCTCGGTATAGGTTGCAGCGAGCTTCTGCCAAGCTTCGTCAGCTTCGGGTTTGAAGTTCAGGTAATAGACAGAGCCAGTAGCTTCGGTAGCGGCGGGCTCTTCCGTCTCGGTTTCAGCGGGAGCGGTTTCGTCAGTGGCCGGGGTGTCAGTTGTCTCGGCCGGGGTGTTCTCTTCGGGCTGAGCGGGTTCGGTCTTGGATGCGCAGGCAGCCAGGCCAAGAACCATCACGAGCGCCAGAAGCATTGCGATGATCTTTTTCATGGTATTTCCTCCTGAATGATTTTTGAATTATGGAAACGTTTCCATTTCCAATGATCATATTATACTACATTTTTCTGATCTGAGCAATCAAAATTTGTTCCGAAAAAATTTTCAGCACTTTGTACGATTTCACGGCTGCAAAATTGTGCAGTTTGCTTCTATCCTCTTTTCGGCTTGCGTTTTTTCTGTTCAGTCGATATAATATTCTATATTCTTTCCTGAAACGAGGCGCGCTATGAAGTTCTTCAATTATGATTCCCCATTTTGGTCGTTTATGTCACGGGTCGCGGATCTTGTGATCCTGAATCTGCTGTGGCTGCTGTTCTGTATCCCCGTGTTCACCATCGGCGCGTCTACGGCGGCGATGTACCGCGTAACGCTCAACATGGTGCGCGGCGAGGGCGGCGGCGTGGTCCGCAGCTTCTGGGCGTCGTTCAAACTCAATTTCAAGCAGGGCGTTCTATTGTTCCTGATCCTTCTGATCCCGACGCTGCTGGTGATCGTTGAGGTTGAGATCTATCTGTCCGGCGTAGTGGCGCAGTCGATCTGGATGGGTGTGGTCTTCTGCTTCCCGGCACTGCTCGTTTCGCTGATCGGCGCTTATATCTATCCCCTGCTGGCGCAGTTTGATAATTCCATTAAAAATATGCTGAAAAACGCTTGCCTGCTTGCCATCGGCAATCTCCCCTACTCGGTCGTGATGGCAGCGCTGAATCTGGCCGTGCCTGCTCTGCTCATATTTGCAACAAGTTTTTTTCTGCGGACGTGCATCTTCTGGCTTCTGATTGGTGGTGCGCTTATTGCGATGCTGAATTCATATCTGCTGCGGAAAATTTTCAAAAAGTATTTTGATCTGGATTAAATATCGCGCCCGGTGCAAGGCTGCACCGGGCGCATACTTTTTCTTCATTTCAGGGCTGCAATCAGTTCCAGCAGGCCGTAAACGACAGGCTGGTGGAGCAGGTAGATGAACAGAGACTGGCGGCCGCACCAGCAGAAGAATCTCGCAATCGCGCTTTCCCGGAACGTGCCGGGCAGGCGTGTTTTTTTGTCCGCATAGACTGTTCTGCCGAGAACAGTTCCAAGCATATACCAGCCGAGATGCGGCAGAATCGGAAAAAAATCGCTGGATGTAAATCCCTCGTAGACAAAACCGAACGGGAACAGGAATTTTGCCTCCACGACCGTACCCAAAATGAGATATCCGGTCACGACGAGTACAACTCCCACGGCGGCAAGCGCCTGCGTGGGCAGCTTTTTGTAAACGGGATAGAGCATCATGCAGACACCCAGCAGATGCAGCACGCCGAACCAGACGATCACATCGCGCGAGGCCATGCCGAGGCGATACATCCCAAACGTTACAAGCGAAATGAGCATGCCGCAAGAGAAGACAATGCAGCCGCGGCGGAAGCTGCGTGAGCCGAGCGTGGCGCAGCAGCCGGACAAGACGACGAAGATCACGCCGCCGTACTGTTGCACGAACACATACCATGCGGGCAGGTGCAGATCAAGGCCGATAAAGTAAATCAGATCAAAGATCAGATGGATCAGGATCACGCAGAGAATGCAAATGCCGCGCAGCGCATCCAGTTCCCAGATGCGGTCGTTTTTTTTCATGGAAATCACCTGAAATCATCGCAGCCTGCCGCGAAACGCGGCAGGCTGCCGAAAAATAATGCTTACGAGTTTTTCGCGTCTTCCAATGCCTGACGCTCGGCCTCTTCCTCTTCGAGCACGCGGTAGGCGACCTTGCCGACCAGCGTTTTGGGCAGTTCGGAGCGGAATTCAATGTCATACGGCATCGCATATTTTGCGATATGCTGGCGGCAGTAGTCGAGAATCTCCTGCTTAACTGCCTCCGACGGTTCATAGCCGGGACGCAGGACGACGAAAGCCTTGACCTTCTGCATCTTGTACGGGTCCTTGACACCGATGACGCAGGACAGGAGAACCTTTTCATGGCCGTCGATGATATTTTCCAGCTGGCCGGGATAGACGTTGTAGCCGGACGTGATGATCATGCGCTTGATGCGCTGGGAGAAGTAGACGAAGCCGTCTTCATCCATCTTACCGAGGTCGCCGGTGTGCAGCCAGATGCGGCCGTCCTCATGGCGGCGGAGGGTGTTGTGCGTTTCCTCGGGATTATCAACATACTCGAGCATGACGGACGGGCCGGAGACGCAGATCTCGCCTTCGAGATTCGCATCAAGTTCCTGCGTGGTGCCGGGCTTGACGATTTTATAATAGGTATCCGGGAACGGCACGCCGATAGAGCCGACGCGGTTATAGTCCTTCGGCGTCAGGCAGGAGGCTGTGACGCACTCGGTCAGGCCATAGCCCTGACGAACCTGCACGGAAGCGTTGTGCGCCTTGAGGAAATCATCGACCTTTTTCTTCAGTTCGATAGACATGCTGTCGCCGCCGGAGAAGACGCCCTTGAGGCAGCTGAGGTCTGCGTTTTCAAGCTTTTCAGCGCGCAGCAGCGCCTCAAACAGCGTCGGGACACCGGGAATGATATTAGGCTGCTTCTTGATGAGCAGTTCGGCATAGGTATTGACGTTGAACTTCGGGACAAGGATGCAGCATGCGCCGCCGATGAGGGCAGTATGGATGCCGATACCGAGACCAAAGCCATGGAACACGGGCATGACAGAGAGCATCTTCATGCCGTCGATGGGTGCAAAGCCAGAGGCGGCAATAGTCTGAAGGCCCAGCGCGTTAAAGTTCATGTTGGACAGAAGAATGCCCTTGGTTGTGCCGGTCGTACCGCCGGAATAGAGGATAGACGCGCCCGCTTCCGCCTTGCCGAACTCTCTCGGAAGCGGCAGATCACGCTTTTTGCCGACGCGCTGGAATTCCGACCACCAGATGTAATTGCCCTTTTTCGGGGGCTTAGGGTATTTACGGCCTGCCGTCAACGCGTAGCCGACTGCAAGGTGCGGATACAACTCATCCTCAATCTTAGCAAGCAGAAGCTTGCATTCCTTGTTATCAAGTTCGGGCATGATGGGCGCGATCTTGGCATAGAACTGGTCAAGCGTGAGGATGCACTTGGAGTGCGAGAAATTGAGATAGAATTTGATCTCTCCCGCAGCAGAGAGCGGATGGATCATGTTGGACACTGCACCAATGCGGTTCAGGCCATAGAACGCGTGCAGAACCTGCGGGCAGTTGGGCATGCAGATGGTGACGCGGTCGCCCTTTTTGATGCCCATGGCGAGAAAGGCCTGTGCCGTCTCGTCGATCTTCTGCATAAACTGTGCGAAGGTCGTCTTTTTGCCCATGAATTCATAGGCAGGCAGCTTCGGATTGCGCTCTGCTGCGGCCTTGACCATCTGATAGATAGTCTTCTGCGGATAAGACAGATGATGCGGCACATTACCGTAATATTTTAACCAGGGAGCGGAAGAGGAAAGACTCATTTTTTTCATCCTTTCGAGCGAGTTTTTTCACACACCCCTGCCGCTCATTCACACACCAAAGGCGGCAGTTATTTGCATTATACCTGTTTCGGCTCGAAATAGCAAGATTTTCTTACAGGCAGATGCGGCAGATTGTCTTATCGCACAGCTATTTTTCTAGTTTGCTGAAACCAAAGCTGTATTCAGCGGCAGATGCGGTCTAGGCGTGAAAGGTCTTCTTCGAGATAGCTGGAGGCCGGGAGGGAAAAATCAAAGTTCATGCAGTCGCCCTTATCCGGCAGACGGGGCTGCGTGAGCGCTTCTCCGAGGCGGCGGATGGTCAATGCGGCGGAAAATACACGCTGGTGCTCACGTTCGAGCGCGCGGAGGATCTGCATGGCGTTTTCCAGCGCTGTTTTGGAAAGGCCACGGATGCTTTGCTCTGTTACATCGAAGAAATAGCCGGGATAAACATAGGGCAGGATCATATTAACGGACGGGAGCATGCGTTCTTTTTGCTTCCGGCCGGCAACGCTGTCTCCGCCGATGAAGGGATAGAGCAGGCTCTCCGTGACCCAGTAATGGAGGTTCGGAATAAAATACTCGCACTCCGCACAGCGTCCTTGTACGCGCATCAGATCGCGGCCATAGCCGGACATGACAGCAACAACGATACGGTCAACAGCAAGCTGCTCCTGCCGGAAAACACGGTCAAGCTTTTCAATGCGGTACCCCTTGTGCAGCAGATCGTCAACCAGAATGATCGGCCTGTGGAACGACCGGAGCGTGCGGACCTGGCCCGGCAGCGGAGAATAATCCGGATATTCCTCAATCGTAAAACTGCGCACATCGGGTGCGTAGCATTTTTCTACATGGAGCGTCTTTGTAACCGTATTGGGCACGATGGCATCCGCGAAGATTTTTCCGTAGGGCACGCACATATATGGCCCCAGCTGCCGGACGCCTTCGGGCACATCCTGCACGCCGTTCATACGCTCAATACGCTGTGCGATAGCCTGATTGAGCAGTTCCGTGTCAAAGCACAGAAGAAGCTTGCCGGGAAACATGGCACTCAGCGCCATACGCAGGCGGGGCCGGGTCTGTAAAACGGCTTCGCGCACGGCGGGCGCGTCGCGGTGCGGCGGCTTGATGCAGAGCATGGCGTCCTGCAGGAGCATAACGGGGTTGCGCATATCGACATAATAGATGCCGCTTACCGCCTGCGTGAAGCCAAGCTGACGCAGGGCGCTTTGCAGCGCCGTCTGCGATTCGGTGCAGCGGCAGAGTGCGTAGGTATGTCCCTGTTCAAGACTTCTGGCAAGCAGTTCATTGAGAAGCATGCGCAACGCGTCCTCCTCTTCCGCCTGTGCCGCATCCATGAACAGAATTTGCCCGGAAGCATGCTGGCGCACATAGCTGCATGCCTCCAGAGAGCCGAGTACGTCATACAGATCATCCAGCAAAATCGTATGCCCTGCCGCCCAGCCGAGCAGACGCGCAGGTCGCGCCAGCAGCAGCGCCGCGCGGGGTGCTTTTTTGCCGCGCATGCAGTCCCGTACGGCTTGCGGAAGCGTGTCTTCGTCCTGTGTGACATTTTGGAAATAGAGCGCTTCGCGCCGCAGCACATCCTTCTGCTCTGGAGAGCGGACGTACAGGCCGCATTCATAGATATACGTCTGCACGACCGGCGCGACAAGCATGGAGATATCGAGATTCTGGTCAATCGAGGCGCGGATGCGCGTGGAACTGACTGTCTCATAAAACGGCGGCAAGGACAGAAGCAAAAGCTTTCCCCGAATGATTGCAGTCAGCGCAGCGCGGTCGGCGCTGCCGTCGCGGCAGAAAATGATGTGATTATAGTCCGCAGCAGTGCCGGGCTCCGTGCGTTTATACGCTGAGGCATTTGCAATCACATCGCTGCCCGCGACAAGATAGACGTCTCTTCCCGGCAGCAGCTGCCGCAGGCGGGCAAGATCCTCCGGCATGGCAATATTGACGGGGATCTCGTCAGGGAACAGATAAGTATCCCACTGGTCGGCAGTCGAAATCGAGACGATGCGGCGGCGTAGAAGCTTGGGAAGCGTTTTCTTGCTCCAAGAAAACTCATCGACAGCCAGATAGACCTCGAAGCCGCGCGCGCGGATTTCTTGTACGATCTGCTTATGACCGACGGAAAACGGATCAAATGTGCCGGGGAAAAACGCAGCGGGCTTTTCCGCCGGGAACCGGAAGGGGCCTTCCAGCAGTTCCTGCCGGACGGTATAGCGGTAGAGATGATTGAGCATGGCCGCGCAGTTGAAGAATGTCAGCTGACCGGTGCGCGGTTCTGATAAAAGTGTCAGGAGTTTTTTGTGCAAACGGATGAAAATATCGTGTTTTCTGGCAAGAGAAAGCTGATCTCGGCCGAAAATATCCCGGCAGAGAACAGCCAGCGCCGTCTGATGGATCGTCTCATCGTAATGGGCAATGCCAGTAAGAATCAGGCCGAGAATGTGGTCGGCAGTCTGCGTTTCCTGCTCCGGCAGCACATTCAGCGCCTCGCCGAGCGTGAACAGCGCCACGCGCGCGGGCCGGATAGACGCGCCGCAGGAAAGCTGTCCGATGGATTCGACCGACTCGCCCAGTTCCTTTTCCGGCAACAGGCACAAAAGTCTTCCCAAATACGGCGGGATAAAGCGCGAGATCTGCTCCTGCCCGGATTCCAATTCGCGCGTCAGGTCGATGACGATTTCGTTGATCTGGTCAACGAGCAGTCCGGGCGCGATGGAAAGCAGCGCGTTGCCCGCCGCTTCACGCACGGGAAGATGCTCGCTGACGCAAAGCAGATTGGAAAAATGCAGAGCCGTATGGAACGCCGTCTCCGGATGCGCCTGGACATATTCGCGCAGCATATTGATCTGCGTCAGCTTAACGGTCCAGTGGACGGCGTTTTTCAGATTGCTGAGGTGAATCTGTGAGACGGTTTGCGCGTCCAGCGCTGCAAACGGCTCCGCCAGCACCTGCGACTTAAGCCAATCGTGGGCCAGATGGTCTTCCCAGTGAGGCTCATATTGCTGCACGCAGGTGCGGACAATCTGCCGCAGTCCAGGCTCTGCGTGCGTCAGCCGCAGGAGCATATGCAGCGCGATGATATCGAGTTCCGGATTTCCCGTGCCAAGCATGGCAGCAAGTCGTGCGGACAGTTCCGGCAAATATGGCCGCGGCAGATACCGGCACGGCACATGGCACAGCGCATCAACCAGCACGAACCGATCTTCGTCCCTCGCCTGCTCGAGTGCATCCAGAAGCGGCTGCACAAGCGCCCCTGCCTCCTTTTCCTCGCAGGAAGCGAACAGACTCTGGCAGATGGTCTTAAGAGAGTTGGAAATGCGCAGCGCATGCTTGCTGGAGATGCGGTAATCCGGGTGCAGACAGAGGCCGATATAATGCGTCCACAGTTCAGCGGACTCAGACAAAAGCGCCATCACGGCGGGCGGCATCTGGCCATCCTTGGCAGAAAGCGGCCGCTCCTTGCGGTAGCGCGGACCGGCATTCGCAAGGATTTTTCCCATGATGCGCCCCGCAATACGCCGCACGTCGCCGTCCGGGTGCATGAGCAGTTCATACAGGAGTACAAGCGTTTTCCGCTTGTTGGCCCTCGTCATATAGGTGCTGTATTCCTCCAGCAGACGCAGGTACATGCGGATACGCTGGAGATTCTTTTCGCCCTTGGCCTGCTCGAGCAGCTGCTCGAGCGTCTGGTCAGTCGAAAGCGTGTGCATGAGGCGGATGGAGCCGTCCAGCGTCAGATCACGCAGTGCCCGAATCGCCTCCTGCGCATTCATGAGTGAGGGATCCTTCGTCTCGTGCGGAAAAAGTTCCTGTTCCGTCAGTTCCGGGCTGACGCCGCGGCTTCGGAGCAGATTTTCAAAATCGGTCAGCTTGTGATAGACGTTCTGGTAGCGAAGCGTTTTTTCCGGCGTCATATCCGCCAGCTTGCAGAAAATCATTTCATATGCGTCCTTGAGCGAATAAATGCGCATGCGCTCTTTTTCACCGGGCGCTCTTGTGCCGCGGACGCGGAAGTCTGCGTAGATGAGAAGCAGAGATTCAATGGGCAGGTTTTCAAACTCCAGATCCCAGGTAGAGTGGTTGGCAGAGATGTAACCGATCTCCTCCATATCATTTCGGCTGAACCACTGCCATGTATAGTAATAGTGCAGATAGGCAATGCGGCTTAAGTCCTCACCCCGGCAGCCGAATTTTCCGATATCGTGTCCCAGCGCCGCCGCGCTGACCAGCGGCAGGTCAACCGGGAAGCCGGCCTTTTTTGCAAGGATAGCCGTATGCAGTGCAATGTTATGCACACCGATGGTGTGCGACGCAGGATCAAACGGCGTTGCTTCCATGCCGAGCCGCATGACGGCCAAGAGGTGGCTTTCCCGCACGGCCTGTTCAAAGCGGGCATACTGCGCCTCTACGCGGCTGCCTGCAAGCGCGCCTTCCGGCAGCGGAAGGCGATCAAGGTAGGGATCAAAGCCATCCCGCCTGTTTGCCAGCGCCGCTTCCAGCGCAGTCAGGTATGCCATTTCATCCGCCGTCAGAGTGGGAATCTCCGGCAGGCCGTCCGGGAACATCTGCGCGCAGAGTTTCTGATAGAGCGCGGATAAAAATTCCGGCGCGGGAGCAGGTTTTTCTTCAAAATCCGGCGCGCAGAGCGCCAAAACGGCGGCGCAGAGATCGCGCCGGTGCGGGTCAAGCGATCCAAAAAAAGCGGTGTTTTGCATATTCATTCCTGTATGCAGCATGCTTGTAGGTGCCGACGCCCACAGCGGCCCGCTGTGCAGCTGCGAATTCGCCTAAATCCTCTGTGGTCCCGTTCTGTCCTGTCGGGCCGATGTGGGCATCGGCACCTACAGCATGAACGGTTCCTTCTGTTACCTCAAATTTTACGCGCTTTGGCGGAAAAAGTAAAGTTTTTTTCATTTTGCACAAAACAGCAGCCGTGCGCGGATGATTATACATTATTTTTTCACATATATGTATAT
>URAZ01000002.1 GCA_900545925.1 uncultured Eubacteriales bacterium
GCTGCCTCCCGTAGGAGTCTGGGCCGTATCTCAGTCCCAATGTGGCCGTTCAACCTCTCAGTCCGGCTACTGATCGTTGACTTGGTGGGCCGTTACCTCACCAACTATCTAATCAGACGCGAGGCCATCTTTCAGCAATAAATCTTTGGTATTCCGATCATGCGGTCAGAATACATTATGCGGTATTAGCAGTCGTTTCCAACTGTTGTCCCCCACTGAAAGGCAGGTTCCTCACGCGTTACTCACCCGTCCGCCACTAAGTCATCCGTTCAACTTGACCGAAGTCTTGTATCGCAGAGCTTCGTTCGACTTGCATGTGTTAGGCACGCCGCCAGCGTTCGTCCTGAGCCAGGATCAAACTCTCAATAAAATGGTATCTTAAAGCCGAAGCTCTAAAATCAATTTCATTCTTCGTTCGCTCTTAGCTTAACTCAAGAATTTTCGTTGGCTATTCAAAGAATCTCATTTCTGACATTCACTGAACAACTCTTTTGGTTCTTTTTCAGAACCTTAATTGTCCAAGGTGTTTGTTCATGTTTCTCGTTGTTTAATTTACAAGGTGCACTCCGCAGTTTCGCGGGCTTTTATTGTATCACATCGAGTTTCATTTGTCAAGAACTTTTTTCAAATTCTTTTGAACTTTTTGTGATTTGCTCGTCGCTTCGCGGTCTTTCGTTCAGCAGCGAACTCATTTAGTTTAGCACATCTTCATCCGTTTGTCAAGAACTTTTTTCGATCTTTCCAATCTTTTTTCTTGGCTTCGTCCGATTTGCTGCGCTCCCTCAGAACGCTTTGCTATGATAACAAATACTGATGCAAAAGTCAACAAAAACTTATGTTAAATCCTGCACAAAAACGCCCCTATTTTTTTGGCTGTTTTAGCCATAAGCACCATAGAACACTGCTTTCTGCTCTTCTTATGCCGGATCTTTGCAAAAATGGACGCCCCGGAGGGCGTCCATCGGTATTTCACAGTACTTTAAGCTTCGTCCTCAATGAGGCCATAGCCGCCATCGGTTCTCTTGTACACGACTGCAAACGCGCCGTCATTATCCTCATCGCGGAACGCGAAGAACGTATGCTCCAGCAGATTCATCTGGAGGATGGCTTCCTCACGGGTCATCGGCTTCATGTTGAACTTCTTGGTTCTCACAAGCTCGAATGTGCCCTCTTCGGGTTCCTCAGGTGCGAACGAAGTTTCGTCCGGAGTGCGGACGAACGCGTCCTGACGCAGGCGGCGGGCCAGACGGGTCTTGTTCTTGCGGATCTGGCGCTCGATGGTCGCCACGGCCGCGTCGATCGACGCGAACATGTCGGACGTACTCTCACTGGCGCGGAAGTAGGTGTTCGCTGCGTGAACCGTAATTTCGACGTTGTTGCGGTTCTTCTCAACGCTGAAGGTGACAAGAGCGTCGGCGTCGGTGCCGAAGAAACGTTCCAGCTTCATGACTTTCTTTTCCGCATACTTATGAACGTTCTCAGGCAGGGTGACCTTCTTTTCGGTGTACTGAAATCTCATAGTTACCGCTCCTTTCGTGATGCCATACTTCCCAAGGATTTCTCCTTGTGGTGTTAGTATACCACAGATTCCGTCAAATTGCAAGATTGGCACTTCTAGATCGCGGTAAACATTGTGTGAACGGGCAAGGCGGATGCGCCTGCATCCGCCTTGCGTGTTATTGCCCGGAAAATGCGTCGATCAGTTCCTGCATGCTCAAGCCGAAGTAACGCGCAAGCGTCATGAGATTCCGGGTGCTGACAGCTGTTTCGCGGCCGGTCATGATCTTGCGGAGGATCCCGGCGTCGATGCCGGTCTGACGGGACAGTTCCGCCGCCGTCAGCTTCCGCGCATCCATCCACGCGCTGAGCACCTCCGGCGCAGCCTTATAACTCCGCATTGCCGCGCTCCTTTTCGTCGAGCAGCCGCTGCAGCAGCTGCTGATAGATCGAATCCGCCTGCTTTTCATACGCACGGACGAGCGTGCGAGCCTGTGAGAGCGTCGGCGCGGCAAGTTCAAGCTTCATAAGAACGCCCGCATCGTCGCGCAGGCATAGCCGTGCGAGATAGTCCCCTGTTTCCTCCTGCTCAATCTGCGTCTCGATCAGCCCTTTGCGCTGCATACGGGTATTGTAGCGCTGCACTGCCATCAGCGCACGCTGCATGACCGGGTAGGCAATAGCGTCGCAGGTGATCTCCTCATGCTCGCGTCCCTTGTCGGTGATGACATAGGTATCGTCCGGCAGCTGCTGCAGATGTCCGCTCTGCACCATCTGCGGGACGGCGACGCTGACGTCGAAGTAGCTGAGTTTATCGTCCTGATAGCAAAGTTCATAGATCGTTTGCAGCGGCACCGGATAGGAGAGTTTGGCCATGACAAACAAAATAAGGACCTTGACGTCCAGCATATCCTGAATAAAACCGTGCTGTTCCATGCTTGTCACCTCGTTGGAAAACATTTCTGCGATGCTTTCAGTATAGCAAAAAAGTCCTGAAAACACAAGCCCTTCGCGTGCTTTTCCAACTGCGAGGAAGGATTTTCCGCTTGTTTTCCTGCGAAAATGGGCGTAAAACGAAGAAGAAGGAGGTATTACCATGAAAAGAAAAATCCCCGCATTACTCCTTGCGCTGCTCCTTGTTTTTTCAGCAGCGCTCCCCGCAGGCGCGGCGGGCTACCGCTGCGCAGTCCCGTCATGGCCGTCCGGCTGCTGGAAGCAGTTCTTCTGCGACCATTTCGGCATCGGCTGCGGCGATCAGACGCCCGGCACTCCGTCGGAGCCGGAGCAGCCCTCCGAGCCGGAAGAACCGTCTGAACCGGAGCAGCCCCCGAAGCCGTCCGGCGGTACATCCGTATCCAGCTATGAGCAGCAGGTCGTCACGCTCGTCAATGCCGAGCGCGCAAAATACGGCCTTGCGGCCCTGGCGCTGGACGAGACGCTCTGCGGCTACGCCCGCGTCAAATCGCAGGACATGCACGACCAGGGCTACTTCTCCCACACCAGTCCGACCTATGGTTCCCCGTTCGACATGATGCGCTCGTTCGGCGTGTCGTACCGCTCGGCAGGTGAAAACATCGCCATGGGCTATTCGACGCCGGAAGCCGTCGTGGCCGCCTGGATGAATTCCGCGGGCCACCGCGCAAACATTCTGTCCGCAAACTATACGACGCTCGGCGTCGGCTACGTCGAAGACGGCGGCTACTGGACCCAGTGGTTCATCGGCTGACCAGACATACTATATAGATAGAAAAGGCCGTACTTCATACGCTTGCCCCTGCCGCAAAGGCAGGGGCCTTTTTTCTGTCTCCCGCATAGGATATCAGGAAAGAAGGGGTGCATTTGAAGCGATCATTTGCCGTCATTGGCGGCGATCTGCGGCAGCGGTGTCTTTTGCGGCAGCTGCACGGGCTGGGTTTCCCGGCATCCGCGTACCGTGTGCCGGATACGGAGAACAGCGCACCGGAACTGTCCGGCTGTCTGCAGGATGCAGCTATACTGATTCTGCCAATGCCTGCGCTTACCGGAACCGAAACCGTCCGCGCGGAGGGCGGCGGCGTGCCGCTGGCAGACATTCTGGACACCGCGGAGCCGGATGCACTCGTCTGCGGTGGGATGCTCGGCCCGGCGGAGGCGTTTCTGCGGGCGCGAGACATTTCGTTTTTTGACTATGCAAAAGACGAAACGCTGCTGCTGCAAAACGCAGAACTGACTGCAGAGGCAGCGCTTCCGCTGCTGCTGGAACAGCTGTCCTGCCCGCTTGCAGGCAGCCGGATTCTGCTCTGCGGCTTTGGGCGCATCGGAAAGCTGCTGGCACGCAAGCTGCGGGTACTGGGCGCAGATGTGACCGTCTCGGCACGAAAGGCACAGGATCTGGAACTTGCGCGTATCCTCGGCTTCCGCCGCATCAAGACCGGCAACTGGGCAGGTGCGCTGGCGCAGTACGATGGAATCGTCAACACCGTTCCAGCGCCGGTCGTCATTCCGGAGCACCTGCAGTCCATCCGCAAAGACTGCGCGCTTCTGGAACTTGCCAGCCTGCCCGGCGGATTCTGCACAGAAGCGCAGGCACTGCCGGGATACCTTGCCGCACGGGGCCTGCCGGGCCAATATGCGCCCGAGTCCGCCGCCGCAATCATCCGCAGCGCCATATTCCGCAGTCTGAATCAGGAGGAAGCATCATGAAAAAAACTACGCTTGGCCTCGCCATGTGCGGCTCGTTCTGCACATTTTCCCGCGTTCTGGACGCATTTGAAGCATTAGACCGTGAACGCTTTGACCTTGTTCCGATCATGTCGCAGGTCAGCTTTGAAACAGACAGCCGCTTTGGCCCTGCGGCGCAGTTCCGGGAACGGCTGGAAGCGCTGTGCGGCCGTAAGATTGTCCATACCATAGAAGAAGCAGAGCCCTTCGGGCCAAAAAAACTTCTGGATGTGCTCGTTATCATGCCGTGCACAGGAAATACGCTCGCCAAACTGGCATCCGGCATTGCCGACGGGCCGGTCACACTGGCGGCAAAGGCACATCTGCGGAATGAACGCCCCGTGATCGTCGCCGTATCGACCAACGATGGGCTGGCCGGCAACGCGGCGAATCTCGGTGCGCTTCTGAACCGGCGCGGATACTATTTTGTCCCCTTCGGACAGGACAGCGCATTCAAAAAGCCGCGTTCCCTCGTTGCGGATTTTGCAAAGCTGCCGCAGACTGTCGATGCCGCTCTGCGCGGTGAGCAGCTTCAGCCAATGCTGTATGGAACGCCAGCCGGATAGTCTGTCTACCAAAAAACGGCTCCCTCTCCATGCGCCGCACGGAAGGGGGAGCCATTTGTCTGCAAATATTATTCCGGAGCGGACGCCAGCGCTTCGAGCGGATCAACGCTCTCGTCGTCTACGAAAACACTCAGGTGCAGATGTGGGCCTGTGGTCCAGCCGGTCGCGCCGACGGCTGCGATGATTTGCCCCTGCGCAACGGTATCGCCGGGTTCGGCATAGAATGCACTCAGATGCGCGTACATCGTCCGGACGCCGTTTTCATGCTCCAGCGTCACATGATAGCCGTAGGCTTCGCTGTAGCTGCAATCCAGCACCGTTCCGGCAGCGACGGCCAGCACATTCTGGCCTGCCTCGGCTTCGAGATCAACGCCGCTGTGAAACGATTCCTTCTGTGTCAGCGGATGGACTGTCCAGCCATACGCATCCGTCACAGACGCGTCCGCATCCTCCAGCGGCCAGACGTAAGCAGGTGCCGCAGTCTCTTCTGCCTCCGGTTCCTGTACAGCGGGATCCGGATTTACGACCGGATCAATATGAATGACCGGCTGCGCGGCAGAAGCGGACGGCTGAATCGCGTTCCGTTCCTGCACGGCCACAGGCGCTTCCGGGATACGGACAGCGGTCTGCGCCTGCGTTGCAAGCACGCCTGCAGCAAGCAGGAACAGCGCTGCCGTAAGTGCGCCCGTCCAGACAGGAAGCCTGCGGAAACGCAAAATCGCGCGGACACGCTCTTCCGCACCGCTTCTGGCAAAGCCGCTGCAAAGGGGCGACGGCCTGATCTGCCGCTGTGCCATGTCAAGAAGCGCCAATGCGTAGGATTTTTTGCAGACCGGGCCAAGCGCGCGCAGAACGGCCTCATCGCAGGCCAGTTCCATATCGCGGTTCGCAAGGCGCACCATAAGCCAAACCAGCGGGTTCCACCAGTACAGGCACAAACAGGCAGCCAGCAGCAGCTTACGCAGACAGTCTTTGCGGCGGATATGCGCCAATTCGTGCGCCAGGACAAGCTGAAACTGTACCTGACCGGCCTGCAGATCGTCCGGCAGCAGCACCGTCGGACGGAAAATGCCGAACGTCAGCGGCGCGCGGCGGCTCTCGGTCGTGCAGATTTTCGGGTCGCGTGTAAAACGGAACCGTTCCAGCAGTACATCGACGGACGGCTGCGGCAAAATACGCCGAGAGCGAAAACGGCGTGTCATGCAGACATAGCCGATTCCAAAGTATGCAGCAAGAATCACCGCGATCCCGATCCAGAGCAGCAGTTTCCAGTCCGGCCCAGCGGCTGCGGCTGCTTCTGACTGCGCTGACACAAGACGCGGGAACGGAAGCAGTGCCGCCGCAATGGGCCCGGCCTGCATCTCCGCCGTGCCGCGCAGCAGATTCCAGACGCTCAGCCGCGTCGGAATCTCGACCGGAAGCAGAAAACGAATGGCTGCGATGCACCAGAGTGCCGGAAACAGCCGGTGCGGCAGATGGTTTTTCAGCGTCAGCCGCAGCGCGAGAATCAGAAGGATCAGCGCGCTTCCGCCAAGGACTGCCGCCTGCACGCCCTTCATGCCTCCTGTGCCTCCACCAATGCGCGCAGGCGCGCCAACTCATCCTTTGACAGCGAACGATCCGAGAGAATGGATGCAAACAATAATTCCGCCGAGCCGCCAAAAACCTTGTCAACCAGCGAGTCAGCCTCCTCCTTCTGCGCCTGCTGCTTGGTAATCATTGCATGGCAGATAAAATTCGGTTCACGCCGCTCAATCGCGCCCTTGTCGATACATTTTTTTATCACTGTGTACGTCGTGTTCTTGTTCCAGCCGATAGAATCCGCCAGACACAGAGAAATTTCCTTTGCCGTGCGGTCATTTTTCTGCCAGAGCACCTCCATGACCTTCCACTCCGAATCAAACAGCTTCATAGACAGCCTCCCTCTGAACCCTTATTTTATGTTTAGACTATCACATTCGTCCAAATCTGTCAAGGGTACTTGACAAGTGCAGACTACTGTGATAGTTTATAATCAAACTATCGCGGTAGTACACATTGGAAAGGAGGTTTCCGCATCCCCTTTACACAGACAACCAACCATTTATGCGCTGCGCCAGTTGTAGGGGTCGATGCCCACATCGACCCGGCGGGATACACCGATTTTACGAAAAACTGCGGCGAATCCGTAACTTCCCAATGGGCCGACAGAGTCGTCGGCCCCTACTAGGCTGTAACATTTAAAACTTTTCTTTCCGTGCAGCACTGGCGCGGGAGCGCCCAAGGCTCCCCTTGGGCACAAGGGGAGCTGGCAGCGAAGCTGGCTGAGGGGATTCGAACGTTTCAAATTTCGGGGCACTCTGATATCTGCAACGCATCCCCTCCGTCATTTGCTTCGCAAATGCCACCTCCCCTTATCGTGCGGGGCACGACAAGGGGAGGCTTTGAGGGGACTGCGGCGAATCCGTGCTGCTTTGCAAATTTCAAACGCAAAGCGTTTTTGCCGCAGCCATTCAAACGCAGCTGCTCACAAATTCGGAGTACCATAACAGGCAGCGCGTATCATAGGCTCATAGGGTGACTTGGCATGTTCGCAACGACTATAAAATAGGTGCTTGCCTAAATCGTAGCCGCATTACACACCAAACCGTAACCAAACGCCCCTTTTTTCCCCTATCCTTTCCGGTAAGGCGGAAAAGATAGGGCCGCCGGAAGCAACTCATCCCATACATCCGAATCCAAAGGAGGTTCTTATGAAGAAATCCCAACGGCTGGCCGCCGTTCTTCTGATTTTGCTCATGCTCTGCGGCTGCTCGATGCCGGCAACTCCAAACACCGTAGTTCTGCCGCAGACACCTGCGGAAAACCACACAGAATCTGCGCCTGCTTCAGCGGAACCGGCGCAGACGACGCCGGAAACCAACGCGTTTCATCTGGAATACGAGCAGACCACACTGCCGGAGCCGCTTTCATCCGTCACGGCTCTGGCCATGCTGGAAGAAACGCTTCTGCTGGGCGGCGTTTCGGAGACGGGACTGGCTCTCGTGCGCCTGACACCGGAAGGGCGCAGCGAAGAACTTCCGCTTCCGGGCAGCACGGAATATCTTTACGCGCTCTGCCCGGATGGCGCAGGCGGGGCCTGGCTGCTCTGCGGAAGTCTGCCGAAGGGCTATTTCGACGCGTCTGGCAATTTCAGGTTTCTTTCGCAGGAACCGGAGGGTAAGCTTGCGCTGGCGCACTATGATGCTGCGTTTGCCTTGCAGGAGATCGTACTTTTGCAGACACTGTACACTGACCGCTTTTTCCAGTTGCGCCGCCTTGACGGAGGCTTCTGCATGATGAGCGCGTCCCTGCTTGTTCGTCTGGATGAAACGGGCGCGGAGACGGCGCGGCAGAGTCTGGACGCCAAGGACGGCTGGAGTTTTGCTGCCATGCAGGAGACGGACGGCGTATTATACGCCCTGACGCGAAACCTTTATGGGATAGAACTGCCGGAACTGCGCAAATTCACGCCGGACACGCTTTCTGCACTGGAGTCCGATGTCTGCACGTCCGAGATCACCGGGCTTGGCCTGCGCGCAGACGGACGGCTGCTGATGGGAAACAGTGAGGAACTCTTTGCGTATGATACCGGCTCTGGAGAAACCGAAACGCTTGTCCGCTGGCAGGAGATCGGAGCAAACGTGCTCACCGAACAGCCTTGGGAACTGGAAGACGGGTATCTGTTTTTTTCGCCGGGCGATACATCTCTCCAGCGCCTGCGCCGCGTTCCCGGACAGGCGCCCGTCCGGACCGTGCTCACGCTGGCAGTCGTGTGCGACAATACACCGTTCGGGGCGTTCACGCAGATGCTGCAGGACTTCAACCTCAATCAAGACGCATATCGGATCGACTGGACACTCTACACGGATTCGCAGTACGCGGACGGCGAACCGGTCGATCTGCTGCGCACGGAGCTCATCGCCGGACGGGGCCCGGATCTGTTCGCGTTTTATACAAACGGCTACAACCCCGTTCCGCTTGCGGCGGAGGACGTCTGCGCAGATCTTCTGCCGTTGGTGGGCGGCGCGATCACCCGCGACACGCTTCTGCCGGGATTATTCGACCTGATGCAGTCAGACGGAGCACTGTATCAGCTACCGCTGACCGTCTCAGTCGATACGCTCATCGCACCGTCGCGCCTCATCCCGCAGCCAGGCGTGACGTTCGCCGAGTTCGAGCAGGCACGCAGCCAGATGCCGGACGGCTGGGTCCCCATCGACTCGTGGAACACGCCGGACAATCTGTTTTCCTTCTGCGTCCCGTTCTGCATCGGCGCGTATACAAACAGGGACGCCGGAACCTGCGACTTTGAAACGCAGGGCTTCTACGACTGCCTCGCATGGTGCAAAGCATGGGGCGGCGACGGCTCGACCCCGGATGCGCCGGAGACGACGCTGGTCAAGCTTACAAGCATCCGAGGCATCGATCAGCTTGCTGGGCAGAGCGAGTATATCGCACAGAACTGGTTTGACGAACCGGGATACACCTATGCAGGCTTCCCCACGGAGTCCGGCAGCGGCAGCGCCTATCAGGTTTTGTCGAGCCTCGGCCTTGGCCAGCAGTGCAGCGATTTGGACGGTGCGAGGGCATTTCTCGAGTTCTGCTTCTCCTATTCGCAGGACGGCGAACTTCCGGCAAACTTCCAGCGTTTGCAATCGGAACTGACCGCGTATCAAACTGCGGCCCCGGACGGCGCGGAAAATACGGTCAGCGAAGCTGATGCGACACAGTTTTACGATCTGCTGGACAGCATCACCGTGCTGGAGGGACCGGATGGGGCGTTGGCCGAGATTATCAAGGAAGAAACTGCCGCTTATTTTGCCGGCAGCATGACGGCTGAACAAGCCGCGCAGAACATCCAGTCCCGCGCGAGCATTTACCTGCAGGAGCACCGCAGAGCATGACAAAGCCCCGGCCGAACCGGGGCTCCGGTCAGCGTCGGCTGACCTCATACTCTTCATCACGGAAGATCCAATCATCCAGATCGCCACAGTCTGCCGGTTCGTCATTTCTGTATCTCATTTCATTGCCTCCTTTTTTGCAATCCAGATTAGTATATGGAGCCGCGCGTGAAAATGCGCGTGAAATATGACGGCGGCCCGCAGGTTTTTCCTGCGGGCCGCCGCCGACACAAATGAAAAGAGGAATCATGAAACAGACTTTGCTGGAATGTACGCAAGTCGCACAGAGGAACAATCAGCGGACGCTGAACAGCAGTTCGCCGTAGGTCGGATACGGCCAGCAGGCACGGGCCGTGAGCGTCTCCATCTCATCTACAGCCAGACGCAGTTCCGCCATGTCTTTGAAGACCTCGGCCTGATAAAAATCGGCGGCCTCCTGCGCACTGGGCAATTCACCCGCCTGCATAAGCGCATCGGAAAGCTTTGCGGCATCCTCGCTGGCCGTCTCGGTCAGTGCCGACAGCCGTGCGGCCGTCCTGCATTCATAGCTGCCCGCCGTGTCTCCGAGCAGGCTCTTCTTCTCTGCGGCCGTTCGGACAAGCTTTGCCGTATAATCCGAGACAGCAGGCAGGATATCGGTCTGCACCATGTCCAGCATGGTAAGCGCCTCGATGCGCAGCACTTTGCTGTAGTTTTCCAGCAGGATCTCATAGCGGGCATGCAGTTCCGTTTCGCTGTAGACCTTGTGTGTTGCGAACAGACGCACGTTCTTTTCTTTCATCAGATACGGCGCACAGGCAGGCGTGGTCTTGAGGTTCAGAAGGCCTCGCTTCTCAGCCTCCTCCAGCCAGCTTGCGTCATAGCCGTTGCCGTTGAAGATGATACGCTTGTGCGCACGGATGGTATCGCGGATGAGATCGTGCAGAGCGGTCTCGAAATCTTCTGCTCCCTCGAGTTTGTCAGCGTACTGCCGCAGGGACTCTGCGACAGCGGTGTTCAAAACGACGTTCGCGTCGGAAATAGATGCAGCGGAGCCGAGCATACGGAACTCAAACTTGTTGCCGGTGAAGGCGAAAGGCGAGGTGCGGTTGCGGTCGGTCGTGTCCTTCGGGAATTTAGGCAGGACATGGACGCCGATCTTCAGAAGTTCCTTTTCCTTCGCGTCATAGGCCGTGTCGGATTCAATCGCGTCCAGAATTTCCGTCAGTTCCGTGCCGAGGAACATGGACACAACGGCGGGCGGCGCCTCGTTCGCGCCCAGCCGGTGGTCGTTGCCGGCGGAAGCCACGGAAATACGCAGCAAATCCTGATAATCATCGACTGCCTGAATAACGGCGCACAGGAACAGCAAAAACTGCGCATTCTCGCTCGGTGTCTCGCCGGGCTCAAGCAGGTTGACGCCTGCGTCAGTCGAAATAGACCAGTTGTTGTGTTTGCCGGAGCCATTGACGCCTGCGAATGGCTTTTCATGCAGCAGACAGACCATGCCGTGCTTGCGCGCGATCTTCTGCATGAGTTCCATCGTCAGCTGGTTGTGGTCGGCGGAGATATTGGTGGTGGTGAAGACAGGCGCAAGTTCATGCTGCGCCGGGGCGACCTCGTTGTGCTCAGTCTTGGCCAGAACGCCGAGCTCCCAGAGTTCCTTGTCCAGATCCTGCATGAATGCAGCCACGCGCGGCTTGATGGTGCCGAAATAATGATCGTCCAGTTCCTGTCCCTTCGGCGGCTTCGAGCCAAAGAGCGTCCTGCCGGTGTAGAGAAGATCCTTACGCTTGTTATAAAGCGCCTCGTCGATCAGGAAATATTCCTGCTCCGGGCCGACCGTCGTACGCACGGCCTTGACGGAGGTGTGGCCGAACAGCCTCAGAATGCGCAGGCCCTGCTTGTTGATAGCCTGCATGGAACGCAGCAGCGGCGTTTTTTTGTCGAGCGCCTCGCCGCCGTAGGAACAGAATGCGGTCGGGATATAGAGCACATGATCCTTGATGAACGCGAAAGAGGTCGGATCCCATGCCGTGTAGCCCCGCGCTTCAAACGTGGCGCGCAGGCCGCCGGAGGGGAAGCTGGACGCATCCGGCTCGCCCTGGATGAGTTCCTTGCCGGAAAACTCCATAATCACGCCGCCGTCTGCGGTCGGAGAAATGAACGAGTCATGCTTTTCCGCCGTGATGCCGGTCATGGGCTGGAACCAGTGGGTAAAATGCGTTGCGCCGAGTTCGATAGCCCAGTCCTTCATGGAATTGGCCACGACGTTAGCCGCAGCCAAATCGAGCCGCTTGCCCTCGTGAATGGCAGCATAAACGTCCTTGAATACCTCTTTCGGCAGCTTCTGCTTCATGACTGATTCGCTGAACACATGACAGCCAAAGAAATCCGATACCGTCTGCATAAAAAAACCTCACTTTCTCAAAAAAGCGGCAAAGGCGCGCACAGAACCGAAGCTGTACGACGCCTTTGCCGTTTACCGTTTCCATGTGAGCCGGGAAAAGCACTCCCGAGCCGTTTGTTTGAGCGAATTATACGCGCGCGGCTGGCAAATGTCAAGCCCTGTTCGGGAAAAAACGGTATCTGTTTTCCTTATCGCGGCGTTCAGCCAGAGAAATGGATTGACAGAAACAGGGCCGCTGCATAAAATAGAGTGTGATTGAGAGAGGGCTGAGAACATGGAACAGGCGGGAAAGAATACGATCCTTCTGGTGCGCGGCACGGCAGCGGAGCCGGTCGGCCTGTCCGCGTTTGCAGCCGCACAGCCGGATGTACAGGTTCAGACGGTATCCGGCCTTGACGAAGCACGCACCGCGCTCGGGCGGCAGCACCCGACACTCATCGTCATGCAGTCCGATGAGCCGGGTGTGCAGGATCTGCGCCGCTGCGCCGAGATGGCGGCAGGGGCCGAGGCTGTGTTTCTGCTGCTGGTGCGGCAGGAGGCATACAGCGCAGTCTGGCGCTTTTTGCAGAAAAGCGGCGTGTGCGTCATGGCATGGCCGATGGAGCCGGCAATCCTGACCCAGACGCTGCGGAATCTGCTGCTGCTGAAAAAGAGCATGCAGGCCCAAACCGATCAGCTGCGTTCACAGCTTCAGGATCTCAAACGCATCCAGAAGGCGAAAGGGCTTCTCATGCGGCAGCTTGGCATGACGGAGCAGGACGCGCACCGCTGGATTGAAAAGGCCGCGATGGACCGCTGCGTCAAGAAACGGGAGATCGCTGAAACCATCATCCGCATGTATGAATTGTAAGCAGCCGCGCTTTTATGGCATAAACAGGGCCGGAACCTGACGGTTCCGGCCCTTGGCATATTCAGACATCCGTCCTACAGGACGACGCGGAACAAATCATCGTTCTGGTCGTCAGCCTCTGGGTGGAACTGGACGCCCAGCATCTGCTCACCATATTCCAGCGCTTCGATCGTACCGTCGTCCGTTCGGCCCGCAACGCACAGCGACTGCGCCGGGTGCGTGATGCGGTAATTGTGCATCGACGCGCCCATGATCGTCTGCTTTCCCGTCAGGCGTTCCAGACGGCTGCCGGGTGTCACATGGACGGGATGCTTGAAGCGTTCGACATTGTCCCGCGTGATATGGCCGTCCCAGTGTCCGTCCACAGGTTCTGTGAACATATAGCGTTCCTTTTTCATCTGCTCGAACAGCGCGAGCAGCGGCCGGTCCCAGCCGCGCCGCTCCGCCTCCTCGGCGACGAGAAAATAAGTGTTCATCATCTGCATCCCAAGGCAGATGCCAAGCACAGGCTTGCCGGATTTGGCAGCGTACTCCATAATCTGAAAATGGTACGGATAAAATCGTGCCCCGCCGCAAAACACAAATGCGTCACAGAGCGCCAGACTATCCTGCGCAGCATAGCCGTCGCTGCTGAGAATGCCGATAGGCGTTGCGCCGTTTGCAAGAATGCGCTTTGGATAGCCGTTCACAAATAAATACTGATCCGCGTACAGATCCTCCGAGCCGAACAGCTTCGCGCCCGGCACGATCCCGATGATTCGCATGCGTTTCTCCTTTCGGCCGGGACACATCCATCCCGTTATTTTTCGCCTCATCTTAGCATATTCCGCATAAAATTGCAATCCGGCATACGGGGCATCACAACTGCTGTGTTCCCCAATCCCGAAAACGCGGCAAGTTCCACAAAAATATAACTTATTTTTTGTTTGCCAAACAGAAAGTTTGTATTGCTTAACGGATTTTTAACGCGTATACTTGATTCTGAAGCTAGAATAACGGCCAGCACGGGGCACTTTTCCCTTTTCGGTCCCGCCGCCTGCCACCGCATCCGCGGCTCCGGCTATCAAATAAAAGGAGTTTTTTACAAATGAAAGACCAGAAATCCCGCGCACCGGCGTCCGTCAGCAACATCTATAGGCTTGACGGCAGAGTTCCGGTCGGCAAAGCCATTCCCTTCGGCCTGCAGCATGTGCTGGCCATGTTCGTGGCAAACGTCACGCCCGTCATGCTGATTGCAAGCGTCGCCGTCTATAACGGTCAGGCGTTCACCGCCATCGACACGGCACTGCTCATTCAGGCAGCCATGCTCGTCGCCGGTATCGGCACGCTCATCCAGCTGTATCCCGTCTGGCGCATTGGCTCACGCCTGCCCGTCGTGATGGGCCTGAGTTTCACGTTCCTGTCCGCCATGATGACGCTGGCCGCGAAAGATTACGGTCTGATGATCGGCGCAGTGATTGTGGGCGGTTGCATAGAGGGATTTCTCGGTCTGACTGCGAAATACTGGCGTCGCTTCGTCAGCCCCATCGTCTCGGCCTGCGTCGTGACGACCATCGGCTTCAGCCTTCTTTCCACTGGCATTTCGTCCTTCGCAAGTTCCTCCGTCTATCCGACCGGTGCATGGCAGAACCTGCTCGTCGCGGTCATTACGCTGGCTGCCTGCCTTATCTATAACTCGCTTGCCAAGGGCTTCTGGAAGCAGTTGTACGTTCTGTTCGGCCTGATCGTGGGCTATATCGTCTCGCTGTTCTTCGGCATGGTCGATTTTGCGTCCATGAAGAGCACCGTGCAGGAACTCGGCATCATCGCACTGCCGAAGCTGTTTGCCTTTACGCCGAAGTTTGACATCGGCGCGATCATTTCCGTCACGCTCGTCTTCCTCGTCTCCGCTGCAGAGACCATCGGTGATACCTCCGCCGTCTGCACCGGCGGTCTTGGCCGGGATATCACAGAGAAGGAAGTCTCAGGCTCCCTTGCCTGCGACGGCTTTATCTCCGCCGTCTCCGGCGGCGTGTTCGGCTGCCCGCCCATCACGTCCTTCAGCCAGAACGTCGGCCTTGTCGCCATGACGAAGGTCGTCAACCGCTTCACCATCATGTTTGGCGCGCTAACGCTCATTCTGGCCGGTCTGTTCCCGCCCGTGGGCGCGTTCTTCTCCACGCTTCCCGACTGCGTGCTCGGCGGCTGCACGGTCATCATGTTCGGCGCCATCATCGTCTCCGGTGTCACGATGCTCGGCGAATGCGGCTTTGACCAGCGCAACACCATCATCGCCGCAACAAGCTTTGCCATCGGCATCGGCGTGACGCAGGTTCCGGAATTCTTCTCCGGCATGCCGCAGATCGTAAGCGACATTTTTGCAGGCAACCCCGTTGCTGGCGTATTTGTGGTTGCGATGATCCTGTCTCTGGCTCTGCCCAAGAAGGTCAAGATGGAGGAGGTCGGCGCACTGACCGAGAACACCATCGACAGCACAAAACCGGAATAACACAAACACAGTTTTACAAACAGGAGCATTTCGCCGATGCGGAATGCTCCTGTTTCAGTATGTCAAAATAAAATGGCACAAAACATGCCGCAAATTCGTAACTTAGCGGGCCGATGTACCTACGTTGCCCTTGACAATAGCTTCAATGGGCAGCCGGGTGGGAACGCTTCCGCTCTTGTCAATGGCCGCCGGGACTGATATAATGTAGAAAAAAGGCGAAGGAGAGGCGGAGGTATGGACAAGCTTGCAGCGCTGCGGCAGTATTTCGGATTTTCCGAATTCCGTGCGGGCCAGCAGACGCTGATCGACGCCGTTCTTTCCGGACGCGACGCGCTTGGCATTATGCCGACGGGCGGCGGAAAAAGCCTCTGCTATGAACTGCCCGCGCTGCTGCTGCCGGGGATAACGCTTGTCGTCTCGCCGCTGATCTCGTTGATGAAGGATCAGGTCATGGCGCTGCGGAACGCGGGGATCCCTGCCGGGTGCATCAACAGTTCCATGAGTCTGGATGAACTGCGCGAGACGTACCGCGACGCGCACTATGGTGCATATAAGCTGCTCTATGTTGCGCCCGAACGGCTGCTGACCGACGGCTTCTGCGCGCTTGCGCAGAAGCTCGAAATTCCGCTTGTCGCCGTTGATGAGGCGCACTGCATCTCGCAGTGGGGACAGGATTTCCGGCCCAGCTATTTAAAAATCGTGGAATTTCTGCAGCGGCTTCCGCATCGCCCGGCAGTCGCGGCCTTTACTGCAACGGCCACCGCGCAGGTGCGCGCCGATATTATCCGTATCTTGCAGCTGCACGAGCCGGAAACAGTCGTGACCGGCTTTGACCGGCCCAATCTCCGCTTCGAGGTACTGCGCCCGAAGGATAAACGCGCTGTGCTTCTGCAGCTGCTTGCTGAACGCCGGGATAAGAGCGGCATCGTCTATTGCGCCACGCGCAAGACGGTCGAGCAGGTCTGCGGACTGCTGCAGGAGGCAGGCTTTGCCGCCACGCGCTATCATGCAGGGCTGGATGCCGATGAGCGTCGTGAAAATCAGGAGGCGTTCATCTGTGACCGCAGTCCCATCATGGCCGCAACCAATGCGTTCGGCATGGGCATCGACAAGTCAAACGTCTCCTATGTTATCCATTACAATATGCCGAAAAGTCTGGAGGCATATTATCAGGAGGCCGGCCGCGCAGGACGCGACGGCTCGCCTGCCGACTGCATTCTGCTGTATTCCCCCGGCGATGTCACGACGGCAAAATTTTTGATTTTCAATTCATCCGCAGAGAACGAGGAACTGACCGAAGAAGCGCGTCAAGCAGTGCAGACGCAGGATCTGGCGCGGCTGGAGTCCATGACAGGCTACTGCAAAACGCAGGACTGCCTGCGCGGATATCTGCTCGACTATTTCGGTCAGCCGCATGAAAAAACCTGCAGCAACTGCGGGAACTGTCAGGCGGACTATGAGACGCAGGACCTCACGCGCGAGGCGCAGATGATTCTGTCCTGCGTTGTACGCGCGCGGAACCGGCTCGGCTACTGTGTGGGAAGCACCATTTTGAGCCAGACGCTGCACGGGGGCCGTGCAGCGCGCGTGCGGGAGTTGGGACTTGATACGCTGCCGACCTATGGACTGATGTCCACATTGCCGAGCACGCAGATTCGAGAATGGATCGAACTTCTGGAGCGTGCGGGATATCTGGAAGCAGACCCTGTCCACGGTGGGATCGATACGACGCCGAAGGCGGCAAGCGTACTGTTTTCCGGAGAACAGGTGCTCACGCGCGTCCGGCGCGCATCGCACATGGAAGCACGGCCACAGAAAAAGGCAGCTGCACCACGGGCAGACGAACCGCTTCTGGCTGCGCTAAAAGCGCTGCGTTTCCGCATCGCGCAGGAGCAGGGCGTCCCGGCCTACATTGTCTTTTCAAATGCCACGCTTCTGGATATGGCTGCAAAGCAGCCATGTTCCATGGAGGAATTGATGGACGTATCCGGTGTCGGCCATGTCAAGGCCGAGCGTTACGGCGCGGCATTTTTGCATGAAATCAGCCGCTATACACATACACACAAGGAGGAATTATAGTATGTATATCCGTCGTTTTGCCCCTGCCGACGCAGACGCAGTCGTCCGTGTGTCAGCCCTGGCCACACGCATCACCTCCGGTGCCGTCTATGACGCAGCCTTTGTTGAGGAAATGGTCGCCAAGCAGGATCGCGCATACTTCTTAACACGCGGCGAGCAGATGCACTTCTACGTTGCCTGCGAGGACGACGGAACCGTGATCGGCTGCGCTGCCTTTGGCCCGTATCACAAAAACCCGGCTGAGGGCTGCTTTTACTCTGTTTTCGTTCTGCCGGAGAAGCAGCGGCGCGGCGTGGGCCGCGCGCTCATTGAGACGATCGAGCACGACCCGATGTTTTTTAGCGCGCCGCGCGTTGTGATCCCAGCCTCCATCAACGCACTGCATTTTTATCAAGGGCTGGGCTACACCTTCGCTCCCGGCGGCGATCAGCTGGACGAGGAGCAGCTTTACTGTCTGGAAAAATTCCCGCAGCATTCCGCGTAATCGTAAAGGAGGAAACGCCGTGCGTTCCGTCAAGGGCATTATCATTGGGTTTCTGCTGATCCTGTTGGGCTTTGCCGCCGCACAGTATAGCCTGGTCGCAGCCGGGATTCTGGCTGCTGGCGGGCTTGCAGTTGTCGTTGTAAGCGCGCTGCCGAAAAAAATAGAAAAGCAGCCGCAGGAACCACCCGCTGCGCCTGTCAAGCCGGATCTTTCTTCCCCGGAGCAGCTGCCGGATATTCTGACCGCCCCGCCTGTGCAGCCGGAACCGCCCGCGCCGCCCCAGCCGGAGGCGGAAGCGCTTTATAAAACACTTGCGGAAGCGTATACGCGCATTGAAGGACTTTCCTGCCGGGGGCCTGCATGGATGCTCGAACGCGACATCCGGCTCTGCAAGGCCTTCTGCGCCCGCTGGAACGGCGCGCAGCAGGAGCCGCAGACGGCAGCACTGCTGCGGGAAAAGGTACGCTTTGTTGATTATTCCGATGAATTTCTTCTGCCGGGTTTCGGCAGACGCGGGAGGATTCCCGGCCGCCGCGCCTCCGGCGATCTGCTGGAGGATTTGAGCGCCGCCGTTCTGAAGCAGACGGCACGGCAACAGACGGCGCTTGAGGCTGCGCTGCGGGCGCAGAAGTGGTTTGAAGGTGTGAAAAAGCAAATTCGTCATATTCAGCCAGAGCCTGCGGATGTATCCGCCCCGGCCTCAAGACCGGAATACACGCCGCCGGATGCAACGCCGCTCACGCGGAAGACCGCACCGGAGTCGCTGGAAACATTTTATGTTCTCGCATTCAAGACGACGGGAAAAAGCCCCTCGCGTGATGAGATCGCGCAGGCCGCGGTTCTGAAATTCCGCCGCTTTGCGCCGGAATCCGTACTGAGCGCATATGTGAAACCGGAAAAGGGACTGACAAAATATGCCCGCGAATCAGGCGTGACGGAACGCATGACGCAGGATGCACCGAAGCTTGCACAACTTCTGCCCGCCATTGACGCCTATCTTGACGAACAGGCCCCGCTGGTTCTGTTCCGCGCGGACGATCTGGCGTTTTTGGCTGCAGCCGGAAGCGAAGCCATCTGCGCGAAGCGCCCGGTCTACGACGTGCGGACGTTGACGGGGTACAGAACCGCGTCTCTGGCTGATGCCTGCGGCGCAATGTTCGAGTTTGTCCCCGAACTCGGCAGCGCGGAAGACGAGGCTCTTGCCTGCGGCTTGCTGTTCTGCGGCCTTGCCGACCGAACCTTGCATCTGACGGCAAAGCGGTAATGTTCGTTCCGGCTCCCAGCACCGATACGGTGCGGGAACGGACGCCACTACCCCCCACGAAATTGGTCGAATTCCTGCGAATTTTCATAAAAATGCAGTCTTTTTGCAAGCGGCCAGCATTGTCGTCTGTCCGTTTTGATGCAATTTTTGCGGGCTGTTTGTGGGAGAGATTGAGAGTCTGCTCCTACCGAGACAGTGTGCAAATCGTGCCGCCTTATGAAATTCAGATTCTTCTGATACGCAGAAAGGCCCGGACGTCGAAGCGTCCGGGCCTTTTTGTCAGGTCTGTTCATCGGAAATGGGTGGCTGCATCTCTTCCGGCGGCGCGGGTTCCTCTTCAGAGGGAACGGTTTCGCCGGGATCTTCCTCAGCAGGCGGCTCCGGTTCCTCCTCAATGGGCGGCTCCTCCTCCGGAACGGGAGCCGGGCAGGCGGGCATCTGGGGCTGATCCCAGTAATATTCACCCGTCATATCCTCGTCATAGCGCAGCCGGAGTGTTCCGCCGCCAAGCAGATCGCGCAGAATATCGACGTGGCAGTAGCCGCCGTCAAGCTTCATAATGTTCCAGTAATAGCTTTCGCTGCCGCGCATGCCGCTGACGGTCTGGCAGGTAAGTCCCGCCTCGTCGCACAGCAGCTGCCAGCTTTGCGCCATACTCTTGCTGTCAGCAATGCCCTGACAGAGTGCAGAATAGACCGGTGTGCGGCTGCTCCCCTCCTGATAGGGGAATCGTTCGGCCAAATAGGTGAACAGCAACGCAGCCTTTTCCGTCTCGCTCGTGCAGTAGCGGACATAAATTTCCGCCGCACGCAGGCTTTCGGTCACGTCCTGCTGCATGCTCCGCAGTTCCAATCTGGAGGCCGGATAATCGAAAACCAGTTCCACAATACGGTTGCGCGCATCTGCAGGATAGGATGTGGCGGTCAGTTCAGGCTGCGCGGCGTGCTCCTTCAGATGCGCGTCGCAGTAGTCCTGCACGAGCGCCTCATAATCAGGCTTGCCCGGATAAGTTGCATAGAGCGTCAGATGATCGTCGTAATTTTCCAGTGCCCGGCAGAGCAGACGGTTCGCCTCCGTCTCACTGCCTACATACTCGATTTCATCAAGCGGCGTACGCACATCGCGGAACGTGATGTCGATTTTGATCTCGTAATAGGCGACGATCAGTGTGCAGTCGTGCGTGATATAGTCGATGGCATAGGCGCCGATCGGATCCTCACGCGCGATCTCATAGACGGCGGCAGGAAGATCTTCTTCCACATCGCCGGCATACTGATTCGTATGGATCACGCCATGCTCCACGCCGTTCTGCACAAGCGTTCGCAGCGCGTTTTTGAGCGTTTTATAGTCGCGTACTGTCAGCACATCGCTCTGCGGCTCGGACTTTGCACCCGCGTCATGCGGGGTCACAAGTGTATAGGAGGACGGAACCAGCCTGCTGCACCCGCACAGGGCTGCCAGCAGCAAAGCAAGCAGGCTTATTATCATCCAGCGTTTCAAAGCAGCCCCTCCTTGGTGTTATAATTCCTCGCCCGTGCCGCGGAAGCCCTCGCCCAGAACCTGATGCGCAGGCAGCAGAATGACAAAAGCGTCGGGGTCGATCTCGCGCACGATGGCCTTGATCTCCGGCAGTTCCTTCTGACGGACGGCAGACATCAGCACAGGCCGCGGGCTGCCTGTATAGCTGCCGCTGCCTTCTAGCACGGTCGCGCCGCGGTCGAGCCGGTCGGCAATCTGCTTGGAAACAGCCTGATACTGCTCTGAGATGATAAGCGCAACGGTCGAATGATCCAGTCCATAGAGCAGCTGGTCCATCACAAACGATGACGCAGCCAGCGGCAGCGCGCTGTAGAGCGTTTTGGACAGGTCATGGAACACGATGCCGGTCAGCGTGATAATGAACAGGTCGATCGCCAGCATGACCTTGCCGAGACTGGCCGAGCGGAAGCGGCGGCGCAGAAGCTTGGCCGCAATATCGGAACCGCCCGTCGTTGCGCCGGACAAAAACACAAGGCCGATACCGAGTCCCACAAGAATACCGCCGTAGAGGCTATCGAGCAGAATCTCCGTCTTAGGTGCGGGAATAACGGAAAACAGATCGATGAAGACAGAACTCAAAAGCATGCCGGCCAGTGAGCCAAACAGGAACTTCCTGCCCAGCTTCCGCGCGCCGAGGATAAACAGAGGCACGTTCAGGAGCATGGTGATCACGCCGATTTGGCCGAAGCCCAGCAACTCACGCAGAACCATCGCCAAGCCGCTCATGCCGCCGACGTTCAGACTGTTCGGCTCCAGAAACAGATCGAAGCCAAGCGCAAAAATAGCACAGCCAAGGGTGATCTTCCATCCCATCTGCCAGATGGTCTTGAGCGTTTCACGTTTCAAACCGTCGTCCTCCCGTACTTCTTTTCTATCAAATGTCCAGCTTCATCTGTGTTTCACCGGTGTCCTCCTCCCGCAGGAGCGCTCCAGCGGCGGGCAGCGTCCGGGCCGAATAGCGGCCCACATTGGTGATCGCCGTTTTCTCCAGTTCCATAGCCGATTCGACGACCGCCTTGCGCTTGAGGCTCATCACGGCGACGCCCTGCGTCGCGCGCGTGGTCTTGGCGGCAAGCTGCGCCGTGGAGAACACGAGCACACGCCCGTCCGTTGCGCGGACAGCGATCTGCTTTTCCTCCGGCAGATCGATCACGGCCTTGATCGGACTCTTGTCAGAGTATGCTCCTGTCAGCCGCTTGCGGTTGGACTTGGTATCATAGCCGCTCATGGTAACCTTCGCCGCCTTCCCGTTTTCAAAGACAAAGAGCAGATTTCCCTCGTACTTGCCCGGGAAGATAACCGTCAGGAAGCTTTCCCCTTCGTCGAAGCCAAGCTTTCCGGGCAGGAAATCTCCAAGCGCGGACGCTTTTCCGTCGGCAAAGTCAGAAATCTTCGTCTTATAAACCTGATATTTGTCGGTAAAGACCAGCATCTCCTCGCTGTTCTGCGCCGGACGGGTCAGGAGCAGACCGTCGCCCTCTTTGAATTTCTGTTCGCCGGACATGCGCAGTGACTGTGCTGTGATCTTCTTGAAATAGCCCTCGCGGGAGAGGAAGACAGTAACGGGATAGTCGTTTTCCGGCTCGTCGTCCGGCTCCTGCTGGAGTTCGTGGTCATAGACCAGCGTGGTCTTGCGCGCTTTGCCATATTTCTGCGCGACCTGCTCCAACTCTTTGCAGATGAGCGCCTGAACCTTCTTCTCAGAGCCAAGCGTCGCTTCGAGGTCGGCGATCTCCTTTTCAAGAGACTCCGTCTCCTTCAACCGGTTCAGAATGAATTCCTTGTTGATGTTGCGCAGCTTGATCTCCGCAACGTATTCCGCCTGTACCTGATCGATGCCGAAGCCGATCATGAGGTTCGGAACAACCTCCGCGTCCAGTTCCGTTTCCCGGATGATGCGGATGGCCTTGTCGATATCGAGAAGAATTTTGCCGAGGCCCTTCAGAAGGTGCAGCTTGTCCTTCTTTTTGTTCATCTGGAAATACAACCGGCGGCGAACGCATTCGGTGCGCCATGCCGTCCACTCGGAGAAGATTTCGCGCACGCCCATTACGCGCGGCATACCGGCAATGAGGATGTTGAAGTTGCATCCGAACGCATCCTGCAGCGTCGTCGTTTTGAACAGCTTCTGCATCAACTTGTCCGGGTCTGCGCCGCGCTTTAAGTCGATGGTGAGCTTCAGGCCATTCAGGTCCGTTTCATCGCGCATGTCGCTGATCTCACGGATTTTATTTGCCTTGATGAGTTCTGCAACCTTATCAAGAATAATCTCCGTGGCCGTCGTGTAGGGGATCTCGTAGATCTCGATCATGTTCCCTTCCTTGACATAGCGCCATTTCGCCCGCAGGCGGAACGAGCCGCGGCCCGTCTCATAAATCTGCAGCATCTGGGCCGGGTCATAGAGAATTTCTCCGCCCGTCGGGAAATCCGGGGCCAGGAGCGTATCCAGAAGATCTGCGTCCGGGTTTTTGATGAGCGCGATTGCCGTCCGGCAGACCTCGGCCAGATTGAACGAACAGATATTCGACGCCATGCCGACGGCGATGCCCATGTTGGCCGAAACCAGCACGTTCGGAAACGTCGTCGGCAGCAGAACAGGCTCCTGCATGGAGCCGTCATAGTTGTCCACGAAATCAACAGTATCGGCGTCAATGTCGCGGAACAGTTCGGCGCAGATCGGCTCGAGTTTCGCTTCGGTGTAACGCGAGGCGGCATAGGCCATATCGCGCGAATAGACCTTACCGAAGTTACCCTTGGAGTCGATAAATGGGTGCAGCAGCGTCTCGTTGCCGCGGGCCAGACGAACCATCGTCTCATAGATAGCCTGATCTCCATGCGGGTTCAGCTTCATCGTCTGGCCAACAATATTGGCGGATTTGGTGCGGGGCTTCGTGAGAAGCCCCATTTCGTACATGGTATACAGCAGCTTGCGGTGCGACGGCTTGAAGCCGTCGATCTCCGGGATGGCACGCGAGACGATGACCGACATGGCGTAGGGCATGTAGTTGGACTCCAGCGTCTGACAGATTGGCTGCTCGAGCACCTCTGCCCGCAGTCCCATTACATTTGGGTCGTCATGCTTTTTGCTTTCCGGTTGTTTTTTCTTTGGCATAGTTGATCGTTCCTTATCGTTCGTTCCTCAAAGCCTTCCCCTAGGGGGCAGGTGGCCCGAAGGGCCTTTGTAGGGGCCGATGCCCACATCAGCCTGCCGGGAAGTTGCAAATCTACCGAAAAATACCGCAAAGCGGTGTATTCTTCCGTTTTTATGACTCTGTCGGCCTAAAAATATTGCGGATTCGCCGCAGATTCCCGTAAAAACAATGCAATCTGCGCGGGCCGATGTGGGCATCGGCCCCTACATGGTGCTGCGCAGATTCGCCCCTGCCCATCAGGTGGAGCAGAGCCACGTCCCTACCGAGACCGTGCGTATTTTGGGATGCACCTCACGACACGTCCAGCTGGTCGAGGTATTTGTAGCCGTTTTCGGCGATGTGTTCTTTTCTTCCCTGCAGATTATCGCCCAGCAGCAGATCGAAAATCTGCATCGTGCGCGCCATGTCCTCCGGCATGACCTTGATGAGGCGGCGTGTTTCCGGGTTCATGGTCGTCATCCACATCATTTCCGGGTCGTTTTCGCCAAGACCCTTCGAGCGGTTGATGGAGAGCTTTTTGCCCTCCAGCTTCTTGACGATCTCGGATTTTTCCGCGTCGGTGTATGCAAACCACGTCTTGTCCTTGCACGTGATCTCATACAGGGGCGATTCCGCGATATACACATAGCCCTCCTGAATGAGCGTCGGGCACAGCCGGTAGATCATGGTCAGAATCAGCGTGCGGATCTGGTAGCCGTCTACGTCGGCATCGGTGCAGATGATGACCTTGTTCCAGCGCAGATTTTCCAGATCAAACGCGGACAGATCCTTCGTCTTCTTCGTCTGCACCTCCACACCGCAGCCAAGCACGCGGATGAGGTCGGTGATGATGTCGGACTTGAAAATGCGGTCGTAATCAGCCTTCAGGCAGTTCAGAATCTTGCCGCGCACGGGCATGATGCCCTGAAATTCCGCGTCGCGCGAGAGCTTGACCGAGCCGAGCGCGGAATCGCCCTCGACGATATAAATTTCGCGCTTCGACACGTCCTTCGTGCGGCAGTCGACGAATTTCTGCACGCGGTTGGCGATATCAAGATTGCCGGTCAGCTTTTTCTTGACGTTCAGACGCGCCTTTTCCGCCGATTCACGGCTCCGCTTGTTGACCAGCACCTGATCGGCAATGCGGTCGGCCTCCTGCTTGTTTTCGATGAAATAGACGTGCAGCCGGTCGCGGAAAAATTCCGCCATGGCGTCCTGCACGAATTTGTTCGTGATGGCCTTTTTTGTCTGGTTCTCATACGAGGTCTGCGTGGAGAAGCAGTTCGTCACCAGCACCAGACAGTCGGCCACGTCCTGAAACGTGATCTTCGATTCGGACTTCGTGTATTTGTTCGTCTGCTTGCAGTAGGCGTCAATGGCGTAGACAAAGGCATTCTTGACGGCCTTTTCCGGCGCGCCGCCGTGTTCGAGCCAAGAAGAATTGTGATAGTATTCGAGACGGTTGACACGGTTCGAGAAGCACAGGGCGGCGGAAATACGCACCTTGTATTCCGGCTTGTCTTCACGGTCGCGGCCCTTGCGCTCGGCCTCCCAGAACTGCGGCATGGTCAGCGTCTGCTCACCTGCAATTTCGTTTACATAATCCAAAATGCCGTTGGGATAGCAGTAATCCGTCTTGACGAATTTGCCGCCTTCCTGATCGCGGAACGTGAACGTCACGCCCGCGTTGACGACAGCCTGCCGCTTGAGCGTGTCCTCAAAATATTCCTTCGGAATGTTGATGTCGGTGAAGACGGCCAGATCGGGCTTCCAGCGGAAGACGGAGCCGGTGGCCTTGCGGTCGGCCGGCTCCTTTTTCATCTTGCCGACAAGCTCGCCCTTTTCAAAATGCAGCGTGTATTTAAACCCGTCGCGGCGGACGGTCGCGTCAAAATACTCGGACGAATACTGCGTGGCGCAGGAGCCGAGGCCGTTCAGGCCCAGCGAGAATTCATAGTCGCCGCCCGCGTTGTTCTGGTACTTACCGCCTGCGTAAAGCTCGCAGAAGACAAGCTCCCAGTTGTATTTTCCCTCTTTTTCGTTCCAGTCGACCGGACAGCCGCGCCCGAAGTCCTCGACCTCAATGGAATGATCCTCATAACGCGTCACGAGAATTTGCCGGCCGTAGCCCTCGCGCGCTTCGTCGATGGCGTTGGACAGAATTTCAAAAACGGCGTGCTCACAGCCCTCCAGGCCGTCCGAGCCGAAAATGACCGCCGGCCGCAGCCGGACACGGTCTGCGCCCTTCAAAGACGAGATAGACTCGTTTCCATAGGCTTTTTGTTCTTTCATGCGGATTCCTCACAATATTTCGTGCTGTAACGGGCATTCCACCCACTATAATTAGATATAGTATACGGTTTTTTTACTCCAAAGTCAAGGTTTGCCGCAAAGCCCGCAGGATATACGGCGGCCTGCCCAGCGTTCGCGGACGGGGAAAATTTTCGTGTTTTTCCGTTTGGTGATTGCAAAGTTTTCGGTTTCGGTTTATGATATATGATGTGAAGTGTAGTACAAAATCGGCAGAAGCTTCTGCCATGCGCTGGACAGGGAAAGATTTATGAAAATTGGATTTGACAATCAGAAGTATTTGAAGCTGCAGTCCGAACGGATCCTGGAGCGCGTCGCGCATTTCGGCGGCAAGCTCTATCTGGAATTCGGCGGCAAGCTTTTTGACGACTATCACGCCTCGCGTGTCCTGCCCGGCTTCCAGCCGGACAGCAAGATGAAGGTGCTGCTGCAGCTCAAGGAGCAGGCGGAGATCGTCATTGCCATCAACGCAGCCCACATTGAAATGAACAAGCGCCGGGGCGATCTCGGCATCACCTACGATCTGGACGTCATGCGCCTGATCGACACGTTCCGTTCCATCGGTCTCTATGTCGGCAGCGTCGTCATCACGCAGTACGCGGGCCAGCAGGCCGCCGAGGCATTCCAGCGCAAGCTGGAGGCGCTGGGCGTGAAGGTCTACCGGCACTATCCCATCGCGGATTATCCTTCGAATATCAATCTCATCGTTTCCAATGAGGGCTACGGCAGAAACGAGTATATCGAAACCAGCCGCCCCATCGTCATTGTCACGGCCCCCGGCCCCGGCTCCGGCAAGATGGCAACCTGCCTCAGCCAGCTCTATCAGGAGCATAAGCGCGGCGTGAACGCGGGCTACGCCAAATATGAGACGTTCCCGATCTGGAACCTGCCGCTCAAGCACCCGGTCAACCTCGCCTACGAGGCTGCGACAGCCGATCTGGCCGACGTCAACATGATCGACCCCTTCCACCTTGAGGCCTACGGCGAAACAACGGTCAATTATAACCGCGACATCGAGATCTTCCCGGTGCTCGAAACGATCTTCCGCTCTATCTTCGGCGAGTGCCCGTATAAAAGCCCGACGGATATGGGCGTCAACATGGCGGGCTTTGCCATCTGCGACGATGATGCCTGCCGCGAAGCGTCGTATCAGGAGATCATCCGGCGTTATTTCGCCTCCGCCTGCGCCGTCAAAAAGGGCGTCGCCATGCCCGAGGAGCTGCGCAAGCAGGAAATGCTCATGAATTCGCTGCATCTGGACGTGTCCATGCGCAGAACTGTCCCCGCCGCGCGGGCCAAGGCTGCCGAAACGGGCGCGCCTGCCGCAGCAATCGAGCTGCCGGACGGGCGGCTCGTCACCGGCAAGACCTCCGGTCTGATGGGTGCGTCGTGCGCCGCGCTTCTGAACGCGATCAAGCTTTCCGCCGGGATCGACGATCGCGTGAACCTCATTTCTCCGATGGTTCTCGCGCCCATCCAGCACCTGAAGATCGAGCATCTGGGCAATTCCAACCCCCGCCTGCACACGGACGAGGTCCTCATCGCGCTGTCCATCAGCGCCGTGACGAATCCGACCGCCGAGCTTGCCATGGAGGCACTGGCCTCCCTGCGCGGCAGTCAGGTGCATTCGTCCGTCATTCTCTCCTCGGTCGACGAGGGGATGTTCAAGCGCCTCGGCATGAACGTTACGTTCGAGCCGGTCTATCAGTCGCACACGCTCTATCACAAGTGAGGTATCGATACCATGGAACATCCCCGCAGTAAATTACCCGCCGTACTTGTTGTTCTGTTCTGCATTGCGCTGCTGGCCGGTGTCGGCGTGCTTCTATGGAAAACGCTCCCGGAAAAGCAAGAGCCTGCCCAGGCCGAGGCAATCCAGACAGACGGCGTGTTTTCCTCCGAGCCAACGACCGTAGAACCGGAACGTGAAGAACCCTATGAGGGTGATCTTCCCGGACAGGCCGAAGCCGCGCAGCCGGAAAATCCAGACGAGCAGCCGCAGGAGAATCCGGAAGATCAGAATCATCCGGAGGTACCAGATAACATGACAGTCTCTGCTGCCGGACAGACAGCGCAGGCGCTGCTGGATACCATGACGGACGACGAAAAGCTTTGGCAGCTGTTCTTTGTAACGCCGGAGGCCATCACGAACGTCGATACTGCTACCGTAGCAGGCGAGACGACGAAAAAAGCGTTGGAGCAATATCCGGTCGGCGGCATCGTATATTTTGCGAAGAATCTTGAAGACCGCGAACAGACTGTCGCGCTGCTGGAGAACACGCAGTCCTATGCAAAAATCCCGCTCTTCCTCGGCGTAGATGAGGAGGGCGGCACTGTCAGCCGCGTCGGCAGCAACCCGGAAATGGGCGTACCGTCCGTCGGTGATATGCGCTCGCTCGGCAAGCAGCAGGACCCTGCTGTGGTCCATGCTGCCGGCCAGGACATCGGCGGCGGCCTGCACGCGCTGGGCTTCAATCTGGACTTTGCCCCGGTCGCAGACGTCGCGCAGGGCGCGGACAGCGTCATCGGCAGCCGTTCGTTCGGTTCTGACCCGGAGTTGTGTGCGTCGCTGGCCGGTGTCATTGTCAAGAGTCTGCGCGCCGAGGGTATCGTCTCGTGCCTTAAGCACTTCCCCGGCTATGGCAGCGCCACCGTTGACGACCACAACGGCACCTCGATCGTCGAAAAGTCCCTCAGCGAACTGGAAGCCTGCGATCTGATCCCGTTCCAGTCGATTATCGCTGCGGAGGGAAGCGTCCCGTTTGTCATGGTCTCGCATCTGTCCTACCCGAGCGTCACCGGCAGCGACACGCCTGCCGACCTGAGTTCGTCCATTGTAACGGATATCCTGCGCGACAAGCTGGAATATCAGAATGTCATTATCACCGACTCGCATTCCATGGCCTCTATCACTGACCATTATTCCGCAGGCGATGCTGCCGTCAAGGCACTCGAAGCCGGATGCGATATGATCCTCATGCCTTCTGATCTGCAGGCCGCATTCGATGCTGTCAAGGCTGCCGTCGCCGACGGAACGCTTTCGCAGGCCCGCATCGACGAGAGCGTTTTGCGCATTTTGACCGTCAAAGCGGAATATGGTATCATTTCCTGAACTTTTGCATCAATCAAACTTCACCGAAAGGATGTGCGCATCATGTCTGCTGCTCCAAATAAAAAGCCCTCCCTTGCGCTGGGCCTGATTTTGATCCTGCTTCTGCTTGCCGCTGTCATTTTCGGCGGAATATGGGTCGTACAGGCGGCGTTTACGCCGCGCATGTCCGACGCAAAGGCTGCCGCCGAGGCAGGTTCCACACCTGTCAAAGGACCGACTGTACAGGCTGAACCGGTGGTACAGGAGCCGGATCCGCAGAAGCAGCCCGCACAGCAGCCTGCGGAGCAGACAACGGAATCCCGCGTAACGCTCATGGCACTGGGCGACGATCTGATCCACAACTGCGTCTACTGGTCCGCCCAGACGCCGGAGGGCGGCTATGATTTCACATCGTTCTTCGACGATATCCGCCCCACCGTCCAGCAGTATGATCTGGCCTGCATCAATCAGGAGACGATTCTCGTCAAGGACCGCAACCTGATTGAAAGCTATCCGGTTTTCGGCTCGCCTATTGAGGTTGCCGATGCGCTGGCCGATGCAGGCTTCAATGTTGTGACCTTCGCCAGCAACCACTGCTATGACAAAAAGGAAACCGGCATCACGGATACGCTGTCCTATTTCCACGAGACATACCCGGAGATCACCACGCTCGGCATCCACGACACGGAAGCAGACGCGGCGGCGATCCCTATTGTCGAGAAAAACGGTATCCGCATTGCCATGCTGAACTTTACCTACGGCCTCAACAATTCCATGCCCGAAAAGCGCTGGATGGTTGACACGCTCTCCAGCAGGGAGACGGTCTGCGGCCGCATCGAGCAGGCAAAGCAGGAAGCGGACTTTGTCATTGTCTTCCCGCACTGGGGCACGGAGGATACCTTCAGTCCGGACAACGATCAGCTTACCTGGGCGCAGGAAATGGCGGATGCGGGCGCTGACCTCATCATCGGCGGACACACACATACGCTCCAGCCGGTCGAATTGCTCACGGCAGCGGACGGGCGCGATGTGCCGGTCTATTATAGCCTCGGGAATTTCCTGTCGCACCAGAAGGAAAAAATGAACCTGCTCGGCGGCATGGCAAGCGTCACCATTGTCAAAGACGCGGACGGGACGCACGTTTCGGAATACGATCTTCAGCCGACCGTCAACGTCATTCTCCGCAATGCGAACACCGGCTGGTACACCTACCGCCCGATGCTTCTGGACAGCTACAACAGTGATCTTGCCGCCCAGAACCGCTTCTCCGAATGCACCGTTGACGCCATGTGGGCGCTGTATGAGGATATCACAGGATAAGAAAGAGCCCCGGTTTCCGCTGTGGAAGCCGGGGCTTGCTATAATTTTGGAATCAGTCCGCAAACAGCGGAGTAGAGAGATAGCGGTCGCCGGTGTCGGGGAACAGAACGACGATGGTCTTTCCCTCGTTCCCGGGACGCTTGGCAAGTTCGACAGCTGCGTGAAGCGCTGCGCCGGAGGAAATGCCGACCAGGACGCCTTCCTTTCTGCCGACAAGTCTGCCTGCGGCAAACGCATCTTCGTTGGAAACCGGGATGATCTCGTCATAGACCTTTGTGTCGAGCACATCGGGAACGAAGCCTGCACCGATACCCTGAATTTTATGTGCGCCCGCGACGCCTTGAGACAGAACGGGAGACGAAGCCGGCTCGACAGCAACGACCTTCACGGACGGATCACGGCTTTTCAGATACTGACCGACGCCGGTAATCGTGCCGCCGGTGCCGACGCCTGCAACGAAGTAATCGACTTTACCGTCCGTATCCGCGTAGATTTCGGGGCCTGTTGTCTCGATATGGGCCTTCGGGTTTGAAGGATTGACGAACTGGCCGGGCACAAAGCTGTTCGGAATCTGCTTTGCCAGTTCATCTGCCTTGGCGATTGCCCCCTTCATTCCCTTGGCAGCCTCTGTCAGCACAAGTTCCGCACCGTATGCCTTCATAAGCTGGCGGCGCTCAACAGACATGCTCTCAGGCATGACGATGATGATGCGGTAGCCTCTGGCTGCTGCGACGGAGGCAAGGCCGATGCCGGTATTGCCGGAGGTCGGCTCGATGATGACGGAGCCGGGCTTCAGCTGGCCGGAGGCCTCCGCGTCGTCGATCATCTTCTTTGCGATGCGGTCCTTGACGGAACCTGCGGGGTTAAAATACTCAAGCTTGGCCAGAATTTTGGCCTTGAGGTTCCGTTCCTTTTCAATGTGCGTGAGTTCAAGCAGTGGAGTCTTGCCAATCAGCTGGTCAGCGGACGTGTAAATGTTAGACATATTCAAAATCTCCTTTATGATGTTATTAAAATGAAAGCGTCGATCTGGTTTCTCTGTCACATTTCCACTCGACATCGGAACGCGGCGCGCGAAAAGACGATTTGCTGCATATGCGGCCTCATTTCTTTGGAACTAAAATAGTATGTTGGTTTCTTTCATCGGATGACAGTATCCTACCACACATTGCCTAGCTTGTCAATAGGTTTTTGATTTTTTCCTGCGTTGCAACCGGAGCGGATTTATCGTATAATGAGAAAAATAGGAGGGCTGCACGATGAACAAGTTCTGGGGACATCTGAAGACGATCACACATCACCGTCATCTGGTCATGCGCGGCTGCTTTCGGATGGGACTGATCTGGCAGGGACTGACGCACGACCTGTCCAAATACTCACCTACCGAGTTTTTCGCGGGTGTGCGGTACTATCAGGGCAACCGGAGCCCCAATACAGCTGAACGCGAGGCAAACGGCTATTCTCTGGCGTGGATGCACCACAAGGGCCGCAACCGGCACCATTTTGAATACTGGACGGACTTAAGCCCCGAGACGCGGATCTATGAGCCGGTTGACATGCCGGTAAAATATCTGTGTGAAATGGTCGCCGACCGGATTGCGGCCTGCAAGACGTATCAGGGCGCAGCCTATACCGACGCATCCCCGCTGCAATATCTCGACCGGGCGAATGAATCGCGGCTGGTGCATCCGCAGACCATGAAGCGGCTGCGCTTTCTGCTCGTGATGCTCGCCGAACATGGCGAAGAGGAGACGTTCCGCTTTATGCGCGAAGTCGTTCTGAAGGGAAAATCGTTTGCAGAAGAGTCTCTCGCGCCCTGAGCGCAGAACTCATATCCGATTTTACGCGCTAATGTTCTGTATATTTTGTGCATTATAACGAAATTTGCCCATCGGATTTCAACCATTTGTGAATAGCTGACAACGCTTCTTTGTAGTATAATACAGACATACCATCTGTCCGGATTACCCAAGGACAGATAACATGTAAAGGGAGGATACTATGAAGAAACTGATTGCACTTCTGCTGGCGGCATGCCTGATGCTGGGTCTTATGACCACAGCGTTCGCAGCAGACGAGAAATCCAACGACATTGTGATTCTGTACACCAACGACGTGCACTGCGCCGTTGACGACAACATCGGCTATGCCGGTCTGGCTGCTTACAAAAAGGAGATGCAGGCCGCGTATAACTACGTTGCGCTCGTTGATTGCGGCGACTCCGTGCAGGGCGACGTCATCGGCACGCTGTCCAAGGGTGAATATCTGGTCGATATTATGAATGAAGTCGGCTATGATTTTGCTTCCTTCGGCAACCACGAATTTGACTACACCCTGCCGCAGCTCCAGAAGCTCATCGACAAGGCCAAGTATCAGTATCTTTGCTGCAACCTGACCTATACGGCCAAGGACGGCAAGGGGCTGACCGGCTACAAGGCGTATGAGATCAAGACCTACGGCGACACGAAGGTCGCTTTTGTCGGCATCGACACGCCCGAATCTTTTACCAAGTCTACCCCGACCTACTTCCAGGACGCCAACGGCAAATTCGTCTATTCCTTCGCGGAGGGCAATAACGGCGCTGACCTTTACAACAAGGTGCAGGAAACCGTTGACGCTGCCAAGAAGGACGGCGCGACCTATGTCGTCGCCATTGCGCATCTGGGTATCGACGAATCCTCCGAGCCGTGGCGTTCGACCGATTTGATTGCCAACACGACCGGCATCGACGCTGTGCTTGACGGTCACTCCCATTCCACCATTGCAATGGAACTGGTCAAGAACAAGGACGGCAAGGAAATCCCCCTGTCCTCCACAGGCACGAAGCTTGTCAACATCGGCAAGCTGACCATCTCCGACGGCGTGTTCACCACGGAACTGGTTTCTGACTACGCGGCCAAGGACGACACGACCGACGTATTTGTCAAGTCCATTCAGGAGAAGAATGAGGCCCTTGTCAACACGGTCGTTGCCAGAACCTCCGTTGACCTGACCACCAAGCATTCAGACGAAACCCGCGCAATCCGCAACCGCGAAACCAACCTCGGCGACCTCTGCGCCGACGCTTACCGTGCAGTCTCTGGCGCTGATATCGCGCTCGTCAACGGCGGCGGCATCCGCGCCGATATCCCCGCGGGCGATATTACTTACGGCCAGATCATCAAGGTTCATCCGTATGGCAACGCACTCTGCGTCGTCGAAGCAACCGGTCAGGAGATCATTGACGCGCTGGAATGGACAGCCCGCAACACCATGGCGACTTTCTCCGACGGCGAGAACGCTATTGGCGAAATGGGCGGCTTCCTGCAGGTTTCCGGTCTGAAGTACACCATCGACACCACGGTCAAGTCTTCTGCCAAGGGTGACGACAAGTCCATGTTCGTCTCTGTTGACGGCGCTTACCGCGTCAAAAACGTCAAGGTTCTGAAGAACGGCAAGTATGTCGATATTGACCCGAAGGCTACTTACACAGTCGCGTCCCACAACTACATGCTCAAGGATTCCGGCGACGGCATCAATATGTTCGCCGACAACAAGCTGCTGCAGGATTCCGTCATGCTGGACAATCAGGTTCTGATCAACTACATCAAGGACAGTCTGGGCGGCGTCGTTCCCGCTACATATGCCGCTCCGCAGGGCCGTATCACGGTCATTGCCACCCCGTACACCGACGTGCTCGACGGCAACTGGGCAGTTGAAGCTGTCAACTACGTCACGGACAAGAACTTCATGAAGGGTCTGAGCGAGACGACCTTCGGCCCGAACGGTGCGCTGACGCGCGGCATGCTCGTAACCGTTCTGTACCGCATGGCAGGCTCTCCCGCTGTGACTGGCAAGGTCAGCGAAAAGTTCTCCGACTGCACAGACGGCAGCTGGTATGCCGACGCCGTTCTGTGGGCAAGTGCAAATGGCATCGTCAACGGCTATGAGGACGGAACCTATAAGCCCACCAAGGCCATCAACCGTCAGGAAATGGCCAAGGTTCTCTACGGCTACGACAAGGTTGGCGGCAAGAACGCCGAGGGCATCACAGAAAAACTTACCTACACCGACGTTGATGCGATCGGCGAATGGGCGATTGAATCCGTCACCTACTGCACCGCCGCCGGTTATCTGGCCGGCTCCAACGGCGCGTTCAACCCGACGGGCACTGCAACCCGCGCAATGGGTGCAAAAGTCCTCATGAACATGACCAAGGAAGCTGCATAAGCATCCCTGCCTCGCACAAGTAAAACAGCGCCCCGCCTGTTCATTCGGACAGGCGGGGCGTTCAAGCATATCAAAGCAGTGCAAGACTCACAGTATCCTTGTAGTACATTGTGTTTCTTTTCAATGCTGCACTGGCACGGGTGTAGTTTTGCTTGACAGACCGCAGAGAATATGTTATTTTATATTTAGTAATGCAAAATACTTAGAAATGCAGGGATAAAGCAAATGGACGAACGGTTTTTGCAGCAGCTGAAAAAGGGCGTGCTGGAACTTCTGGTTCTGCAGACGATCTGCCGGGGACCGACCTATGGCTATGAGTTGATCGCGCAGCTTGGCAGCCGCTCCGGCGGGCTGTTTACGCTCCGAGAGGGAACGCTTTACCCGATCTTATACCGGCTGGAGGACGACGGACTGATCGAAGCGGTCTGGCAGCAGGAATCGGGCCGTGCGGCTCCGCGGAAGATTTATTCCGCAACGGAAAAAGGCAGAGAAGAAAACGAACGCCGTCTTGGCCTCTGGGCTGAATTCCGAACGGCAGTGGACCGCTTTTGCGGGGAGGATGCAGAGCATGAATGAAAAACAGTTTGCGCGCTATCTGCGCGCCGTCCGGCGTCGGCTGACGTTGCCGAAGAAGATGGAGGACCGGGTGATGGATAATCTGCGCAGTTCGATCAACGAACGGCGTGAAGCTGGGCAGACAGACGCGGAAATTCTCGCTGCGCTTGGCTCTGCGAAACAGGCTGCGTCGGAACTTACCGCGCAGCTGCCGGGCTACGCGTTCCGCAAGAGTCCATTGCGCTTCATCTGCCTCGGCGCAGCGGTGCTTGCTCTGCTGGTTGGGCTTTTGAAAACCGTCACGAATTTGCGCGGTTTTGCGTCCATCGGTGTCATCGGCGGCGCGGACGGGCCGACAGAAATTTTCATTGCCGGACCGCAAATTTTTGATTGGGCAGACGTGATCGCCGCAGGGGTCGTGCTGGTACTCGGAGTTGCCGGATATCTGCTCCTGCGCCGCCTGCCGCCGAAGAAGGTCTGAAATCCGTAAAAATACACACACAGGAGGAATGACCATGATCCATCTGGAACCGGTAACGCCGGAAAACTGGCGGTGCGGGCTGCGTGTGCGCGAGGATCAACACTGCTTCGCGGCGGACAGCGCCGGACTTCTTGCCAGAGCCTACGCCTACCGCGCGCAGCGCAGCGAGGCGCTGGTCATTTATGCAGACAATACGCCGGTCGGCATGGCGCTGTATTACGATTTGGATGAATTGCACGCATATAATCTTTCACAGCTTTTCATCGATGCACGCTACCAGGGCCGGGGCTACGGTACCGAGGCCGTCAGGCTGCTTCTGCAAAGACTGAAGACAGACGGAAAATTTGAGAAGGTCGTACTCTGCTATGTCGATGGCGACGAGGCCGCACAGCGGCTCTATGAGGCGCTTGGCTTCCGTCCCACCGGCGAGGTCGAGGAGGACGAGATTGTCATGGAGCGGATGCTTTGACGCTGATTCTACGCAAAAGCAAACAGAAATAGCACATGCGAAAGCCTCCCCCTTGTCCTGTCCTGCACGATAAGAGGAGGCGGCATTTGCGGGGCAAATAACGGAGGGGATATATTGCAAATTTCAGCGTGCTCCAAAATTTGCAACACTCGAATTCCCTCAGGCTCTGCGAGCCAGCGTCCCTCCCCCTTTGGACGTTCATTCCCCGAACAGGTATTTTTTCAGCGCCTGAAGCAGTTCCAGTGAGCGAAATTTAACCACATACGCACCGTTTGCCCGTGTCATAAGGCTGATCTCGGCATCTGTAAAGCCGCCTGCCGCTGCGGCGTCGGCGAAGCCGTCTGCTGTAGCCGGAACGCAGAGCGAGGGGAAGATCACGCACCACCAGTTGTGCCCCTCACCCTTCCCGATGGTCACGCGCAGCGACTGGTACACACCCGACGGCAGAGAAAACGTATCATAGTCGCGCGTCGGGAACAACTCGCGGTGGAAGCTGACGCGGGCGGTATCCCCGCTCCCCTGCCGCTGCAGCTCTGCGTTTGCCGCTGCTTCAAGCGCGGGAAGGTCCGTCAGGATCGCCTGCTTCGCATCGGCCGCGCTGGAAAGTGCGCGCTGCGCTTCACGCAGAACAGCGTCGCGCACGCAAAGCTTCACCGCCTGATCTACGTTGGAATCGGAATTCGCTACGACGTGCAGGCGGATGATCTTTTCCGCCATTCGCTGGCTCTGCGCCTGCAAAACGGCGCAGGCCGTTACGGTAAGTACGCTGATTCCCAGCAGCACAAGAGATATGATCCGCTTTTTCATAAAAACACCGCCCAAACTGCTTTTTACAGACAGTTTAGACGGTGTTTTGCTAGTTTATACGGTCTTTGCCAGGAAAATCTGGCTGTACTTGTCCTTGAGCATCGTGCAGGCGACGGTCGCATATTCAAACGAATCGTAAATACCGAACACGGCGGAGCCGGAACCGGTCATCTGCGCGCCATATGCGCCGTAGGTGTACATCATGGAGCGGATATAATTGATATCGAAATGCTTCTGCATAACGACGGGCTCAAACACGTTGCACAGGCTGCCGCCGATACCGAGCAGATCGCCCTTTTGCAGATTCAGCTGCATCGCCTTCTGATCAGGCCGCTTTTCGATGAACGTCTCGTCAAGTGCCTGATATAACTCCGGCGTGGAAACGGAGAAATCCGGCTTGCAGACCACAAGGAAAAACTCCGGTGCGGGCGAAAGTCTTGTCAGAAGTTCGCCCCGCCCTTCGACCAGTGCAGTGCCGCCCATGACGCAGAACGGCACATCGGAGCCGACCTGCGCGCCAAGTTCGCAGAGCGCAGGAATGGACAGCGGGCTGTCATACGCGCGGTTCAGCGCGCGCAAAACTGCCGCCGCGTCGGCGCTGCCGCCGCCAAGACCGGCCTCGAGCGGAATGCGCTTGTTGATAAAGATTTCCAGCCCCTCCGGGGTCTTGCCGGTGCGGGCATAAAACGCTTCCGCGGCCTTCCACACCAGATTGTCCCTGTCCTGCGGCAGTCCGCAGGTGACAAGTTCCGGTTCGGTCGTTTCCGCCGCGTCCGGCGGCAGGATCTCGCGGTAGCAGTGAACCTGCCAGCCCTCGCAGCCGACCGTGACATGCACATCGTCGTGCAGGGAGACGGTCTGCATAATGGATCGCAGATTGTGATACCCGTCTTCGCGCTTGTCCAGAACATCCAGCGTCAAATTGACCTTGGCAAATGCGCCCTCGGTGAATTCCTTCATTACGCCTTGATCTTTCTGCCTTCCAGATAGTAGCGTTTCTCGCGGCTGTGGCCCATAGAAAAAGTCTTTCTGGGCAGAACGCCGTCGGCGATAACGCCTCTGAACAGCTGGCTCTTTTCCATGGCGGGCAGCAGGAAGCCGATGGCGTTTTCCTGCTTGGCAAAGCCGATGAGCGCATCGTCGTCATGGATATAGTCGATCTCTCCCGCGTTTTCCTTCAGATAATCATCAAGGAAGTGCTGCAGAATGCCGACAGCCAGTTCACCCTTGCTCTTGTCGAGCACGATGGTGCCAGACTCTTCGCCCGCGTACCATTTAACCGGGAAGCCTTCGGCACCTGCGCAGGCCTCTTCAAGCGCTTTGAGCAGCTTCTTCGGTTCGGTTTTGAAAATCACACGATGGATGGGCTCGAAGACCTGTGCCGGGTCGTGGATATTCTCAAGTTCCACGAGTGCATAGCGCGCCGGATGGTTGGAGAGGTCAACACCGGGATTGTTCTTCTTAAGTTCTTCGTAGCAGGACTTTGCGGTTGCGAGGGAATGGTTGCCGTCGCCGACAGCAAAAACCATGGGCGTACCCTTGAGGCCGGTGTACTTCTCACCGACCGCAGCGGTATATTCGGTCAGCGCTTTGTTGAAGTCTTCTACATCCTTGCCCTCAACAAGCCAGCCGGTAATATGACCGCCGTCTTCCATGAGATCGAAGTCGTAAAGCTTTTTGAGCGAGTCCTTTTTCGCGGCAATCGGCTCGATCAGCTTCTTGTCGTGGTCGTCGCAGAGCATCAGCACATGCGGCAGTTCAATCGGAGCGTCGCGGCGGACACGCTGACGAGGCGGGATGCGTTCGGGTACGGTGCGCTCGGTGGCGCGGATGGCGCTGGTCGCGCCGGGGGTATAGTCATAGGCATCGAGATCGACCATACCGACAAGGCCCTCACGGACGGAGCCGTTCTCCAGCGTGCGCTCGACATAGACAAAGCTGTTGGGGTAGACTGTGAACACGCCGTCTTCCATGTATTTTTTCATGGTGGCGTTGATCTCGGCAGTGTGTTTCGCTTCTTTCTCGGTGCCGAGTTCGGCTTCTGGGAGGATCAGGTTGATGGTGGACACAGCACCCTCGGCATTTTTGCGCACACGGTCCCAGTACGCCTGATCAGACGTAAACTGATCGCAGGCAATGACCGCCCATTTTTCCATATGGTCTGTTTTGGGCATCAGGATATCAGCGGGTAAAAATGCGTTCATCTTGAATCACCTTTCACATTAAATTTTCATATCGATCAGGCCATAGCGGCCTTGATTCCATTGAGAAGTTCGTTGTAAGTCTCAAATGCGGGCAGTTGAGGATAATCTGCCTTGATCTTATCCGTCGAACGGAACAGGAAACCGGCCTTGCTGGCCAGGATCATCTCCAGATCGTTGTAGCTGTCGCCGGCAGCGATCGTCTCAAAGCCCATGGACTGCAGCGCCCGCACCGTTGTCAGCTTGGAGTGTGCGCAGCGCATGCGAATGCCGCAGAGCATGCCGTCCTTATCAACCTCAAGCGAGTTGCAGAAGATCGTCGGCCAGCCCAGCTTTTTCATGAGCGGCTGTGCGAATTCTTCAAACGTATCGCTGACAATGATAGCCTGCGTCTGCGCGCGCAACTCGTCCAGAAAGTCCTTCGCGCCGGGCAGCGGATCGATCTGCGCGATAACGTCCTGAATCTGCCTCAGCCCCAGTCCGTGCTCACGCAGGATGCCCATGCGCCAGTTCATCAATTTGTCGTAATTCGGCTCGTCGCGCGTGGTGCGGCGCAATTCTGGAATGCCGCTGACTTCGGAAAACGCGATCCAGATCTCGGGTACGAGAACGCCCTCCAGATCCAGGCAGGTAATATCCATGTGCATACCCTCTGCTAAAAAAAATTGTGGAAGCCTAAAAAAATAGCAGGCTCTATGTTCATTATACAAAATCCTGCGGTAAAAGCAACAGGTATTTCAAGTTTTTTGACAAAGACGCATGAAGCGGACGATTCGGGCCATACTATCTTTGATTCTAAAGTCAAGGAGATGGACGTATGGACACACTTTGTCTGATCCTCGCCATTATCGGCGCTGTCAACTGGGGCCTTGTGGGGTTTGCGCGGTTTGATCTAGTCGCGTGGATCTTCGGCGGCCAGACCGCAGGCGTCAGCCGCGTGATCTACGCGATCGTCGGCATTGCCGGTCTCTGGTGCATTACAATGCTGTTCCGGAAACGCAGCCGTCCGGAGGCATAAAAACAGCGGACGCGGGAGGTTCCTGCGTCCGCTGTTTTTTTATAATTATTTGATATTGCAGCGCACAATGCACTGGTAGGTGACGCCGTTGTAGGTCGTGGAGATATAGGCTGTGCCCCTGCCCTCAGCCTTGACGACGCCGGTGCCATCGACTGAGCAGACGGAAAGGTCGCTCGAGACCCACAGAAGACCGGTGATCTTATTGCCGTCTGCGTCGCGCAGGGAGATCTGGAACGTCTCGCCTTTGACGCCCATGGTGACGTCGCTGTTGCTGATGGTGCAGGTGCCCTCGGTGTCGCTGCTGTCTTCAAAATTGCAGCGGACAATGCAAGTCAAATCGCTGCTGCCATCAACTGTGGCTTTTACCGTCGTCGTGCCCTTGCCCTTGGCGGTCAGGACGCCGTTTTCAGAGACGGTGACAATCGATTCATCGCTGCTCTGCCATGCGATCCGTGCGCCCTCTGGTGCGCCGGTCACGGAGAGGGTATACTGCTCGCCCGGGTTCAGGAACGTCAAATCGTCTTTGTTCAGCGCCAATTCTGCCGGTTCCTCTTCCGACGTCTCTGCTCCAACATACGCAAAGTCACAGGTCACGAGGCACTGAGCCGTCTGCTCGCCGCACTGGGCGGTAATGACGGCGGAGCCTGCGTTTACAGCGACGATCTTGCCCTGTTCAGAGACAGTCGCAACCGCTTCGTCGCTGGACGAGAATGTGACGGACTCGGTGCAGTCCTCGGGGGTACGCGTGAAGGTGATGTTGAAGAAGCGGCCCGCCTCCTCAAAGGTCACGGTCGGCGCGGAAAGCGTCAGACTGGTGCAGCTTACGCCGGCCTCCTCCTGCGCGGGCTCAGCCGTCTGGTCATGCTGCTGGTCTTCTTCATTCATGTATCGGTTCTCGTCCGGCTGTGCCGATTCGGCAGGCTGTTGGACTGTCGCCGGTTCTTGCTCCGGCTGCGCAGGCTCGGCGGCCTGCACAGGCGCTTCGAGTGTTGCCTCGCGGTACAGCGGCGACCAGCCGAGGCGGCTGAACGCCAGCAGCGCTCCGCCCAGCACCGCAGCGCCGAGAATCACACAGAGGACGATCATCGTCCACTTGGGGATGGCATAAGGACTGGCTCCGGCCGTGCTCTGTACGTCAGACGGCTTTGATGCAGCGCCGGTGCGCAGGCGCTTGCCCGCATAGCCTCTGGCCGCTTTCGGCGCGCCCGGCTCCTGCCGCAGACGCCTGCCCGGCGCGGGACGCTCCGGTGCCGGTGCGCTCTGCGCGGCCTTTTCCGGTGCGGCAGCCGTGCGTTCCGGCTCTGCAGAACCCGTCTGGCCCGCCGCAGCACGTCCGCACAGCGGACACTGCCGCAGGCGCGCATCGTACGCCGTACCGCAATATTCACAGGTTTTCAATTCCATACATGGGCCTCCGTCTATCGTGCTCCGCCTTTCCGTGCAGCGGAGCATTGCGTTTATTCAGACTCAGGAGACAGTATATCACAGATTGTTACAGATTCCAAGTGGATGGGCCAAGATATTGTATTGCATTTTTTATGAAAATGACATAGAATAAAGATGTGTTTGTAAAGGAGGCGAACGAATTGCCAGAACTGAACATGATATCGCCGCTGCTGACGAACATGGAACTCGTTAAATGCGTCAGCGTGCGTAGCGGTACATCTGTCTATATTGTCAAAAGCACAAAAAGCAATCAGTCCTATTATCTGAAGCACATCTGCATTCCGGAATCGCAGAAACAGGTTGACGCGCTGATGTTCACCGGCGCGGCTGCCACAGTCGAGGACGCGCAGAATTATTACAAGCAGGTTGCCGCCGATTATCAATCGGAACTCGAGACGCTTGAAAAGCTTTCCGCCAGCCCGAACATCGGCTGCTACCGCAGCTATCAGATCGAGCCGAAGGAGGATGGCGTCGGCTTCGAGATTTATCTGCTGGCCGAATACCGCCAGACACTTTCCGAGGTGCTTGCCGAAACGCCCATGACGCAGTCGGGTGCCGTTAATCTTGGCCTGGATCTGTGCAGCGCGCTTTGCAGTTTGCGCGAGGCAGGACTCATCCACCGCGACGTCAAGCCGTCGAACGTGTACTTAAGCAGTTCGGGGCACTATCTGCTGGGCGATCTCGGCATTGCAAAGATTGACGAACTGAAATACTGCTCCATGCCGGAAAATATGCTCAGTTCCTTCTCAGCACCGGAACTGTTCAGTCTGCTGGGCACGATCGAGCCGACGACCGACATTTATTCCGTCGGCATGATCCTCTACCGCATCTATAACGGCAACCACGGCCCGTTTGAGGACGAAAAAACTTCCGCCCGCGCCGCGGACAAGCTGCGTGTGACCGGTGAACAGCTGCCGGCTCCCATGTATGCGGATTATGAAATGGCGGATATTCTGCTGAAGGCCTGTGCGTTCAAGCCCGAAGACCGCTATCAGACTCCGCAGGAACTTCAGGAGGCGCTGCTGGAATACGGCAAGCGCAATGAAGCCTCCGATGCGCTGATCGTCCCGCCCCTTGAGGGAGAACCGGAGAAGATCGACCCCAGCGCTGAAGAGGAGGTCGAGCCGGTCCAGTTCGCTGACACCGAGCAGATGGCAGATGATTTCAAGGAGAACTTCTCTCCGGATACAGCCATGCTCAACGCCATCATCGACGAGGTGCATCGCGGCGAATCAGGACAGGTTCCCCTTGATCTGGATGAGAATTCGCAGGACGCATCCGAGGACGATGCAGACGAGTCCACGCCCGATGGAGACGGTGAAGAGGATGAACTGAAGATCAATCTGCCTCCGCGCGGACAGCGACGGAAGAAAAAGGCGTCCATGCCAAAATGGATTCTGCCGGTTCTGATCGGCGCAGCTGCGCTGGCTGCGATTGCTGCGGCAGTATGGTTCTTTGTGATTGTCCCGTCTGTGACACGCGTTGACTCTGTCGCCGTGACAGACATCGGCACCGATTATCTGACCGTTCAGATCGAATCCGGCGAGGAAAGCGGCGCATTTGATGTCACCTGCTCCGACGCCTACGGCAACCAGAGCCGGAAGGCCTATACGGCAGGCGAAGACATGACGTTCGATTCGCTTATGCCGGGCACCCAGTACACGATTGAAGCTGTCCCGCTGGAGGGCAAAAAGATGACGGGTTCCTACTCCGCCACCGCTTCGACCTTCGCCGAGACAAAGATTCTGAGTTTCACCGCTACGCCCATCTCCATCACACAGGCTGAACTGAATTTCATCATTCAGGATGGGCCTGATTTCGACAGCTGGACCGTTTCGTACGAGGCCGCAGGCGTCGAAGCCAAGACCGTTACCTTCTCTGGACATTCGGTCGTCATCAGCGATCTGCTGTCCGACTCGGAGTACACCTTTACGCTGCTTGCTCCCGATAATACGCTTCTGACCGGTGCAATCAGCACCCCGCTCTCGACCGTACCGACCGTCGAACTGCTGCCCGACAGCGTGGCCATCGCGCTTTCAAGTTCCTCTGCCATTCTTACCTGGCAGTATGACGGCGACGCGCCCGAAAAGTGGGTCGTCACCATCACGGACAAGGCCGGCTTTGAGGAAACGCAGGAGGTCACCGCCCCGAACGTGACGTTTGAAAATCTCGTCTCCGGCACGGAATATGAGATTGTGATCTCCGCGCCGACGATGCTTTCCAGCTACGCCATGAACGTCACCCCGACCATCACGAAGGTCACGGAGTTCAAATCCGCCGACGAAACAGACGAGACAGGCCGGACCATCAACGTCAATCTCAGCTGGGCCTGCGAGACAGAGCCTGCCGAGCCCGGCTGGGTAGTGACCTACACGCTTCAGGACGTGGAAAACGCCGAGCCGCAAACCCTCGAAACGGATACGGAGTCCTGCGTCATCCCTGCCAACAATATGTACCCCGGTGCAACATACAAGGTCACGCTGGCGCTGAAGAGCGGTGATTCGCTCGAGGGCGAGACGGAGTTGACATTCTCGACAGCCAATGTGGACAATCCCTACACGGCCAACGGCGTCAAGAACCCCTATACAGGCTTGTTCCTCAAGCCGAACAAGGAAACGTTCCGCTATGTTGACCTGGTTACGCGCCGCACGACGTTCTCCAAGGGCGAACTGGTTGCGTTCGACGTGGACGCCGGCAGCAACCTGAACGCCTCTTCCGACGGGACAGTCATGGTCAACCTCGTCATCCGCGACGCAGACGGGAAAATCGTCGATTCCTCCAGTTCCGTGCTGGTCTGGAAGGACATGTGGGAAAAGAACATGTTTGTCGGCTACTTCCCGCGCACCCCGCAGACCGACGGCGATTACACCCTGTCTATCTACATCGGCAACCAGCTGCTCGATTCGGCAAAGTTCACCGTCAAGAGTTGACCTCTCCCCTTGCCGATCAGCACAAAGCGCTTGCCCTGAATACACAAGTATCCAAACGCGCCCTCGTATGATGCACATACGGGGGCGCGTTTCCATGCGGCAAAGAGTATGGGATAGTCTACATATGCTTTGAATCCTTCTTCTGTATAATAAAAAAAGAAAAGCAGTTGACTTCGTGATGAAATCAACTGCTTTTCTGGTACGCCGGAAGGGACTCGAACCCCCGACCTACTGGTTCGTAGCCAGTCACTCTATCCAACTGAGCTACCGGCGCGTACCGCGCTTCCTTAACGCCACACTATAGTAGCACAGTTGGGGATAAAATGCAAGCCCTTTTTTAATTTTTTCTCACAGTTCCTGAATGCTCAGATCCCCGCAGGCTTCCAGCTGCGTCCGGGGGCCGAAAACACAGACGATGCCGGTATCCAGTGCGCTGCCGATTGGTCCGGCGCAGGCAGCCAGCGATGCAGGGCCTGCATCCAGCAATTCATGGCGCATGCAGCGGCGGTCGTCCATGGTCATGCCTTTCAGAAGCCATGTATCCGCAACGGCTCCCTGCAGGCGCGGCGAGAGCAGCGGCTCGGCGTCGCTGATGGCGCCGATGATATTGACGTCCTGCGCTTCACCAGAAGCAGCTGCAGCTTCGAGATACGCTGCCGTTCGTCCGATTGCGCCGCGCGAACGGCGGCAGTCCGGGTCACGGTAGGTATAGGCGGAGACAAGCCCTGTTTCGCGGATGAGCAGGCCTGTGCCATACGCCCCGCCCTGTACACGGATCTCGTTCCAGTAATGGCCAAGCGACGCTGCGCGGCAGGCGATGCGCAGATCGCCGGAATACGCGTGAACATTGCCGCAGACAGCGGTAAACGAAACCTCGGACGGGATCACGATGCCCTCTTTGCAAATCGGCAGCAGCTGTGCACGGTATGGCGCACCGGACGCTGCGCCAGCAGGGAGCGCTTCATGCAGGCCGCTCTGAATAAGTGCACCACTCTGCCCGCCGCCTCCGGTGACGGAAAGACGCATCCGCGCGGTCACAAACAGCTTTTCGCAGAGTGTGCGCAACATCTCGATCAGTTCATCCGCCCGTGCGTCGAAATTCTGCTCCAATTCGCGCAGCCAGCGGTAATAGCTGACGCCCGCGCAGCGCTCTGAGCAGGCGCTGGCCGCGTTCAGTGCAGCAGAAGCGCGGAGCATCGCAGCGCTCGAACCAGAATTGACAATCTGCTGCTGGAGTCCGTCGCGCTGCTGGCGGATGAGTTCCAGCAGCTTTGCCTTGTCGGAAAAATCCGTCTGCGTCAGAATCTGCGCTGCCAGCCGGACAGCCTCCGGGAGTTTCGCCTCCAGTGCGCTGAAGGAAACGGCAGCGTAGAGCCGGTAACTTTGCGGGTCATGATACTGGCTGTAAGGCGCCAGCGCCACGCTGAAGCCGTCAAGCTTCAGACGCAGCTGCTTTTGCAGTTCCAGCGCATCCATGCCGCCAGCCGGAAGCTGTCCCAGCGCCGCGCGCAAAACGGACGTATACGGAAGCTGTTCCTCTGTCAGATCATCGGCCGCAAAATAAACCGTCGGATAGACAATACCGTCGGTCTGCACGGCATGGAGAACGAGCCGTCCGTCCTCCTCCACCTCCGTCGGAACAGGGGCCGGATCGCGCGGCAGGTCGGAAAGCCGGACATGCGGGATCGTAGAAAGCGCTTCTGGGCGGTCCGGCTCCTGCTGAAGTGCGGCAAGCCGCTCCTGTTCACTGATAATCCGGCTGCGCTGCGCCTCATCCAGTGTTTTGCATGTTTTTCCCAGCGACTCGCGTTCACGATCCTGACGCGCCTGTCCGCAGGTCAGCGACGGCTGCAGGAGCACCTCGGCGGTATGCGGGTTCTCCAGCATCAGCCGGCGCAGGAGATTCTCATAATATCCCGTGCCGACGGCGGCGTGCAGCGTGTCAAACACCTCGCCGAACCGCAGGCGCACAGCAGGGTCGCCGCCGTAAAGCCAGCTGGACAGGATCTCAAGTTCAAAGACCAGACCGCGCGGCATTGTGCCGTAATCACGTTCGCGCAGCTTGAATTCAAAGCTTGCCAGCGAAGCCTCGATCTGCGCACGGTCAAGTCCGTTTTCGCAGAGCGCGGTGAGCGTATTGCGGATCGTAGCCTCGATGGCGGGCAGGTCGGCTTCGCGGAAGTTCTGCACGCGCAACAGAAGATTCGGCTGCATGCACTGCTCGTCGCAGCCGAGTACCACATCTTCTGCAAGCCCCTGTTCCAGAATCGCGCGGCAGAGCGGCGCGTGGTTGCTGCCGCAGAGCACATCGCTCAGCACCTGCGCGGCAAAAAGCGTCTGCGTATCCTGATATGTCCCGAGCACATAGCCGCAGCCAAGCTTCCAGCGCTGCTGCGCCGGTTCTCCGGCCGGGAGCGGATATTCGATCGTCCGGCGCTCTGCCCGGACGGGCGGCTGCGCATGGATCTGCGTGTCTGGGTCGATGGCTGCAAACTGCGACAGATATTCATCCAGCAGGGCGAAGCTTTCGTCCTGATCGATGCTGCCGTCGAGCAGCAGATAAGAATTGGCTGGATGATAGAACCGCTTATGCGCGGCGGTAAAGGCTTCATAGGTAAGATTCGGGATGGCCTCGGGATCGCCGCCGGAGACGAAGCGGTAGGGCGAGGCCGGGAACAGTGCGCGCGACATGGCGTTTATCAGCAACTCGTCCGCGTCGGCAAACGCGCCCTTCATCTCGTTGAGCACAACGCCTGAACGCGTCAGAATGCCGTCGTGCAGTTCATAGTGCCAGCCCTCCTGCTGGAAGATCTCAGGCTTTTCATGGATGCTTGGGAAAAACACGGCGTCAAGATACACGCGCATCAGATTCAAAAAATCGCGGCTGTTGCGGCTGGCGACGGGATAGCACGTCTTGTCCGGGAACGTCAGTGCATTCAGGAACGTGTTCAAGGAGCCCTTCATCAGTTCGACAAACGGCTCTTTGACCGGGAAGTGCTTCGAGCCGCAGAGAACAGAATGCTCCAGAATGTGAAAAACGCCGGTATCGTCAAACGGAAGCGTCCGGAAGGCGGCACAGAAGGACTTGTTTTCATCCTCCCGCTCGAGCCAGCAGAGCCGCGCACCGGAGGCAGTGTGGATATATTCATGCAATGCGGCGTCCAGTTCATCAATACGGCGCTGCCGTGTCTGTTCAAAGCCATGCAGTACGGACATAAAAGAATCTCCTTTTTGTTTTTTTCATCATACCACATTCCGACAGCTTCCGCAACGGAAAACACTGGTCTGCCGGCAGCTGTGATGCCCTCTAAGCAGTAACCCCGGCCTGCCGCTCGCTTTGCGGCAGGTCGGGGCAGTTTGTTATTCAGCTTTGGGCATCTGGCCCTCGCCGGACGGCTTTCTGGGGCCTCCGCTGCGGCGTCTGCGGCGGCGGGGCTTAGGCTGACCGTCGGAAGAAGACGCTTCTGCTTTTTCCGGGCGTTCCTGCTTCTGTGGAGCAGGCTTGCGCTCGGGCTTGTCCTGCTGAGGCGGCCGCTCCTTTTTGGGGCGCTCTCTGCGGGGCGCATCGGCGCGCGGCTGCTCCTTTGGTGCGGTTTTTTCCGGCACAGCAGCCTCCTGCGGGCGTTCGCCGGCGGGCTTTGTGCGGCGTCCGCCGCGCCGGCGGCGGCGATTGGCGTTTTTTCCCGCTTCTTCCGCCGCGTCCCCTGTCTCTTCCTCCGCCGCCTGCGTCTCCGGTGCAATCACGGCGACTGCGTCTGGATAAATGACCTCCGGCAGTTCCTCGAAAAACGCCTCTTTCTTCTGCACCGGACGCGGTTTGGAGGAAATGGGCGCAAAATCGCGCGGGATCGGCGGGTCGTTTTTGCGGGCCTTGCCGCTGCGCAGGATATAAATATCCGTATTTTTATAGGTACCGATCGTCTCCGGATGATCCTCCATGCGGACTCTGACGCTCTGGCGCAGGAGGTTGACCTCAATGACGGTTCCGCGCCCGTCCGCCGTGTCAACAAAGGACTCTACCTTCGGCGCAGTCTTGATGAGATCCTCATAGGCCTCCTGCTCGTATTTCAGGCAGCACATGAGTCTGCCGCAGGTGCCGGAAATCTTCGTCGGATTCAGGCTGAGATTCTGCGTTTTAGCCATCTTGATGGAGACAGGCTGGAAATCGTCGAGGAATTCCTTGCAGCAGAAGGGTCTGCCGCATACGCCGAGTCCGCCGACCATCTTGGCCTTGTCACGCACGCCGATCTGCCGAAGTTCAATGCGGGTGCGGAAAACGGAGGCCAAGTCCTTGACCAGTTCACGGAAATCAACGCGCCCGTCCGCCGTGAAGAAAAACAGAAGCTTGCTGCCGTCAAAGGCGCACTCCGCCGAGACAAGCTGCATCTCCAGCCCATGCGCAGCGATCTTCTGCTGGCAGATTTCAAAGGCTTTCTTTTCCCGTTCCTGATTTTCCGCGTTTGTGCGTTCGTCTTGTTCGGTCGCCACGCGCAAAACCTTGCGCAGGGGCAGCACCAGTTCGCGTGGCTTGACCGGATGATTTCCAGCCGCGCAGACACCGAACTCGTCTCCACGCGCCGTGTCGATGATGACATGCGCGCCGGTCATCAGCGTCAGCCCGGCAGGGTCAAAATAATAGGATTTTGCGTTATTGCGGAAGCGAATGTCCACAACGGTAACGGCAGCGGGCTCGTCCGGCTGGACGGGCGCTTCTTCCGCCGCAGGCGCGGCGGCCTGTGCAGGCTGCTGTATATCAGCCGCTGGCTCCTGCACCTGATCTTCCGGTTCTGATGCAGCTGTCTGCTGCTCCAGAACGGTATCGGGATTCTGTTCTTGCATGGTTCTCTCCAATCTGCCGCAGGGCCTGCGGCAAGGTAAAATTTCAGGTTCGGCGCTCAGCGCAGTTTCATCGTCAGATAGCCGACGACTGCGCCTGCCGACGCGTTGGCCATCAGCGCGTCAATGGCAGTCTGTATACTGTCAGACGCCTGCATAAGTTCTGAGCCGGAGCGGCTGGCAACGATCTGCGCGGCGCTCTCGGACGCGGCATCCAGTCCGCCCCGCTGCGCAAGCGCGCCGCAAATACACGCACGCAGCTGCTGCAGCGCGGGAAGCAGCTGCTCCCGCTTCGCCTTTTCCATGGGCAGCAGCACGCGCAGCAGCGCCATCCGGTCGCGCGCGGCATAGGCTGCAGCAAACTGCCGGACAAACGGCTCGTCCTCCGCATCCTGCAAAAGCGTCAGCACCTGTCCCAGAAAGCCGCCCGCACGCAGATAGGCCGCACGCAGAATACCGTCCGGTTTATCCGGCATGCGCTGCCGCAGAAACGGCAGCGCCTCGTGCTGCTCCACAGGGCCAAGCTGCAATTCCGCGCAGCGGCTGCGGATGGTAGGCAGCAGACGTTCCGCGTTGGTTGACAGGATCAGGAACACGCCGTAATCCGGCGGTTCCTCCAAAATTTTCAGCAGCGCGTTCTGCGCCGACTCGTTCATATCCTGTCCGCGCGGGATAATGTAGATCTTACGCTTTCCCTCATTCGGACGGATGAACATATCGCTTCTGGCCGCACGGATGGGCTCGACAGTCATGGACTTATGCTCAGGGTCGTCAACGGTGATGATATCCGGGTGGACGCCCTCAAGCGCCTTGCGGCAGCCGGAGCAGACACCGCAGGGAATCTTCTCTCCCCTGCCCTCGCACTGCATGGCCGCGCACAGAATCCGCGTAAGCGTATGCTTGCCGGAGCCGACGGGCCCGCAGATCAGATAGCTGTGTGCCACGCGTCCGCTGGCAAACGCGCCGCTCAGACGCGCCTTCACGGCATCATTGCCCAGAAAGCCGGTAAAGTCCATATTCGGTGTTCCTTTCTCGGCCTATACTTCGCCTTATATCATAGTATAACAGATTTTCCGCCGCTTCGCCACTATTTTTTCTGCATCGTGAACGCATAAAAAAAGACAGGCAGGGGGTTCTGCTCCCTGCCTGTTTGTTCAGCTTTCCATCTGCCGTCCAAGAAAGCCTGCGACGGTCTGCACGAGACGCTGCTCGGCCTCCCCGAGCGCAGGAGCGCCGTCCTCGCTCAGAAGCAGAACGCAGCCCATCAAATCCCCCTCGGTCACGATCGGAGCCGCAGCGCTGACGCGGTATCGGTCGGACGTATCCGTCGGCCGGACGGGCAGATCGCCGTCCTGATAGCGGTAGCTGCGCCGCAGTTCCATCAGCTGCTCCAGTTCCTGCGAGCAGCGCTTGTCCAAGAGTTCCCGCTTCTGCACGCCGTGCACCGCAATGATCGCATCCCGGTCGCAGACCGCAGCGATATATCCGGTGTTCTTCCCGATCGATTCACAGATCTGCCCGGCAAACTCCCCCAGATCTCCCATTGGCGAATATTTCTTAAAAATTACCTCGCCGTCCTTCTCCGTATATATCTCCAACGGGTCGCCCTCACGAATCCGCAGGGTGCGGCGGATTTCCTTGGGGATTACGACGCGGCCGAGGTCGTCGATGCGCCGGACAATGCCTGTTGCTTTCATATATGCTCCTCCAATGCCTTTCGTTTTGTACTGGTTCCAAAGCTATTGTTTGCATACGCAGGAGAAATATGCAGGTAAAGCAGCACCGCACAATTCGGCAGGTGCGTCCGCAAGCATCGTTAACTGTCAGTTCCATCGTTTCACGTTTCTGCGGAAGTGTTCCACATTTCCCCTGTTTTTATGCTGTTCCGCTTATTTCAGTGTACAAAAGCCTTGTGAGATTTTGTGGATTGTCGTTGGATTTCCCGTTTTTTATACGGAATTCCCTTTTCAACACGCAAGGAGTGTGCTATACTGAAAAAGACCGCTGTGAGCGGTCTATGGATTTACAAAGGAGCGAAGCATATGAAAAAATTACGTTGGGGCGTGATTGGCGCCGGCGGCATTGCGGATCGCAGAACAATTCCCGGCATGATGCTGGCCAAGAACGCAGAACTGATCGCCGTCATGGACATCAATGCCGAGCAGGTTGAAAAAATCCGTCAGAAATACGGCGCAAAGCGCGGCTACACCAAAGAAGAGGATCTGCTGGCAGACCCGGAGGTCGATGCCGTTTATATTGCAACGCCCATCGTCCTGCACGCAAAGCAGGCCAAGCTGGCCGCAGATTACGGCAAGGATATTCTGATTGAAAAGCCGCTGGCCATGACGTCTGACGAAGGTCAGGAAGTCATCGACTACTGCGAACGTAAGGGCGTGAAGATCGCAGCGGGCTTCATGATGCGCTTCGGTTCGCACGTCATGAGTATGAAAAAAGCCATTGCCGAGGGCAAGATCGGCACGGTCGTATCCGGCTATTCGCAGTTTACGCTCTGGCTTCCGTATGAGCCCGGCAACTGGCGGCAGTGCAAAGCCAAAGCAGGCGGCGGCGCGATGATGGATCTGTCCGTCCACACCATCGACCTCATGGAGTATATCACCGGCATGCGCGTGACCGAGGTTGCATCCATGAACGAAAAAATCGCCTTCCCTGAGCCGCAGTATGACGTGGAAGACACGTCCACCATCCTCATGCGCATGGAAAACGGCGCGCAGTGCGTCGTGCAGTCCAACTTCAATATTCCGGACGAGGCGTCCAAGTGGCGCGTTGAGTTCTTCGGCACGAAGGGCCGTCTGCTTGGCGACACGATGATCGGCCAGATCGACGGCGGCAAGCTGAATGCCGTGTTCATTGATAAAAATGTCGCCTATTCCGCCGAGCAGACCCACGCCGACGATGTGGGCGTCGAAATTCCCGGCGACTTCGGCAATATGTACACCCGTGAAATCGAGAGTTTCTCGGATTCCATTCTCAACAATAAGCCCCTCGTTGTCCCCGCATCCGACGCCGTGCACGTCCAGCGCATCATGGAAAAAGCCTATGCCAGCGGTGAAGAATTGAAGATCATGAAGATTTAAGATTTCTTACGGAATCTCCAGCGCATCCAGCAGCGCCCGGCACTCGTCAGGCGTCAGGATGCGCTGCGCTGTACGCGGGTCCTCCGCGGACGGCGCCCGACTCGGATCCGGGCGGTTTTCCTGCAGCCACTGCCGGGGCGACATCCCGAGATTTTTCTGAAAGCTTCGGTTCAGATACTTTGGATCGGAAAAGCCGCAGGCATAAGCTGCATCGGTCAGCGTCGTATCGGACTGGCGCAGCAGGAGCATCGCCGCCTCCAGCCGCAGCCGGGCCAGATAATCCTGAAACGGGATATGCAGCTGCTCACGGAACAAGTGCGACAGATAGGTCTGTGTCAGCCCCTCCCGTTCCGCGATTTCACTGAGGCGGACAGGCTCAGAATAGTGTGTTTCCAGATAATGCAGAATGCGGTGCATCCGCTCGGCGTTGCGCGTCTGCGTCATGTTTTCCGTGTCGCTCAGCACGCGGTACGGCGTATCGCTGAGCAGGATGGCGAAAATCTCGTTGACCTGCGCCATGCATGCAAACGGTGCTTCCGGTGTATCGCGCAGATAGGCGCGAAGCGCCAGCAGCATTGCGCGGCGAAGCGCCGTCAGCCGCTCCGGCAGCAGGCAAGCGGACAATCCCCGGCAGCCGAAGCGGATACTGCGGATCTGCGGATAAAACCGGGCGCAGAAGCTGTTGGAGATCTGCAGCGTCAGAAGCCTTGCCGGCACGCCGGATGCGCAGAGTTCATGGCTGCTGCCCGCATCAAACAGCAATACCTCGCCCGGCCCTGCTTCAACGCCTTGCCGGTCAGTGCTGACGCGGCAGCTGCCGCTCAGTACCACGCACAGTTCCAGTTCCTTATGCAGGTGCATGGGGCGATATACCATGTCAACAATAAACATGGTACAGTCTGCCAGTTTGGAATGAGAGATCAGTTCATATTCATTGTAGGATTCCATTTTTTCCTCGAAAAAGCATCATTGTCGGGCTGCAGGCGCATCTTCATCGGTGATAAGCCTGCCCCGTTCCTTCATAATAACAGTAAGCAGAGAAAAAAACAAGAGCCGCTCGGCTCTGAAAACAGGGAGGACGTATGAAAAAAGGCATATGCTGTGCAGGCAATATGATCGTGGATATCACTTACCCGATTGAAACCTGGCCGAAGCAGAACGAATTGACACACATTACAGAAGGCATTACACGCTCCACCGGCGGCTCGGTCTGCAACACCATTTCCGACCTTGCGCGGCTGGATCCCAATCTGCCGCTCGTGGCCTCCGGCTTCGCCGGACATGACGCGGAGGGCGATTTTGTCCTGCAGGAAATGGGCAAATACAAAAACATCGATTGCTCCATGATCAAGCGCAGCGGCGATACGTCGTTTACGGCTGTCATGTCGAACAACCAGACAAAGGAACGCACGTTTTTCCAGTATGCGGGCGGCAACGCCTATTACGGAGAAGACGATATCGACTGGGACAAGCTGAATGTCGATATTTTCCACATTGGCTATATTCTTCTGCTGCCGCATCTGGATGAACCGGACGCGGAATACGGCACAAAGATGGCACGGCTCCTGCACCGGGCGCAGCAGGCAGGCATGAAAACCTCCATCGATGTTGTTTCCGAAGCGGGCGAGCGCTTCGCACGGCTCGTGACCCCAGCGCTTAAATACACCGACTACTGCATCATCAACGAACTGGAGACGCAGCAGACCACGGGTGTCCTGCTGCGCGGAGAAGACGGCGCGCTGCATGTGGAGAATATGAAAGCCGCGCTGCAAAAGCTGCACGAACTGGGCGTAGCAAAGTGGGCCGTTATTCACTGCCCGGAGATTGGCTGCGGCATGGACGAAAACGGCAATTATTATGAATTTGAAAGCCTGAAGCTTCCGAAGGGCTATATCAAGGGCACGGTCGGCGCGGGCGATGCGTTCTGCGCGGGCGTTCTGTACGCAGCGGAAACGGATATGCCGCTGCCGGAGGCACTCAAGCTTGGCGCGTGCAGCGCGGCAGCCTCGCTCAGCGAGGTCAGCGCGTCTGACGGCGTAAAGGCGAAGGACGAAGTCCTGAATCTGTACGAGTTGTACGGCAAGAAATAAATAAAGAGGGTCATAATCACTATGAAACAGGCAGTTATGTACGGCGGCGGCAACATCGGCCGCGGCTTTATCGGCGCAACGCTCAGCCAGTCCGGGTATGAGGTCACGTTCATCGATGTGGCGGAACCCGTGGTCAAGGCTTTGCAGGAAAAAAAGCAGTACCCCGTCCGCTATGTGTCCAGCGAGGGACATGAGGACGTGATGATCGAGCATGTGACCGCGGTCAACGGCAACGATCAGGAGGCAGCCTCCGAGGCCATCGCCAACTGCGACATCATGGCAACGGCTGTCGGCGCGCGAATCCTCAAATTCATCGTCGGCAACATTGTCGCGGGCCTCAGAAAGCGCTGGGCGCGGGACGACCGTCCGCTCAACATCATCATCTGCGAAAACCTGATGGACGCCAACAAGGTCATGGAGGGCATGCTCAAGGATCTCCTGACCGACGAGGAAAAGAAGCATTTCGATGAAAAGGTCGGCCTGGTCGAAGCGTCGATTGGCCGCATGGTACCGGTGCAGACCGAGGAGATGAAGGACGGCGACCCGATGCGCGTCTGCGTCGAGCGCTATGGCTTCCTGCCGGTCGATAAGGCCGCGTTCAAGGGTGAAATCCCGGAAATTACGAACATGGTTCCGTTCGAGCCGTTTGATTTCTACATCAAGCGTAAGCTGTACGTCCACAACATGGGCCACGCGACCTGCGCGTATCTGGGCGGTTACGAGGGCCGCAAATACATCTACCAGTCCATCGATGATCCCGAAATTCTGAACATCGTGCAGAATGCCATGCTCGAGAGCGCGCTGGGACTTTCTAAGAAGTACGGCGTCGAGTTGGAAAGCCTGATGCTGCACATCACCGATCTTCTTGGCCGCTTCCGCAACGCGGCGCTGAAGGACACCTGCAAACGTGTCGGCGGCGACCCGACAAGAAAACTCAGCGCGGCTGACCGTCTGATCGGCTCAAGCCTGCTGTGCCTGGAGCAGGGTGTGAAGCCCGCGTATATCGCCGTCGGCGCAGCCGGTGCGGTCTACCGTTATCTGAACGAGGCGGGCATCGAGCAGTCGAAGGAAGAAGCGGCAAAGGTTCTGAAGGACGTCTCCGGTCTGGAGGCCGACTCGGAACTGGCGGGGATGATTCTCGATATGTACGCCTACTTCCTTGAGGGTGAGCCCGTCTCCGCGCTGCGCCGCGCAGCACAGGCTGCGAAGACCGCGGGCCTCGGCCGGATCATCTGACCGAATCCATAGAACTCACAAAAAGCGCCAGCCGCTCGGGCTGGCGCTTTTCATTTACAGTTCCTGATAGACGGCTCTGGCGCCGCCGATATACTTGGGGCGGGTACGGGCACAGAGGATGTTCGCCTCACCGATCTTTTTGATCGACAGCCGGACAGGAATCGCAACACGGCGCAGGTGCATGCCAATCAGCGTGCCGCCGATGTCAATGCCTGCATCTGCAACGATCGTCTCGACGAGCACGGGATCCTTGAAATTGGCCCACGCCGTCATGGCGAACGAGCCGCCCGCGTGCAACTGCGGGATGGCGTTGACAATCTCAAAGCCGTGCGCCTCAGCAACATCGCGCTCAACAACAAGCGCGCGGTTGAGGTGCTCGCAGCACTGCACGGCAAGTTCAATGCCGCGCTCCTGCAAAACGGGATAGATGCCCGCGAATGCGGCCTGCGCAGCCTCGAGGCTCGAGCCCTTGCCGATGCGCGCGCCGACCATCTCACTTGACGAGCAGCCGACGACAAAAATCTTGCCGGGCTTCAGCTTCGCAGCATCCAGCAGTTCTGTAACGGCCTGTTTCGCCTGCGTGGTAAGTTCTTCATACATGATTCATTTCACCTTTCCAGAAAGTTTTATGAAGTTCAGGGAGTTTGGAAAGCACCGTGTAGAGCACGACGGACAACATGAGGCCGACCGCCGCCTGCAGCAGGTTGTTGGGGATGGACGCAGCCGCTGCAAGTCCCTGCCCAAGAATCAGTGCCTCATAGCCGAAATAGCCGGCAACCATAACCACCTCAGACGGCAGTTCGACAAGCGCCAGCTGCCAGAACGGAAGCTTTCTGCCTTTCTTCAGCAGCGGACGAAGCAGCAGTGCAGCCACCAGCGCCACAAGGCCCTTGATGACAAACGTTGCGGGAACGTAATACGCATACCCGGAAATCAGATCTGCAAGCGCGCTGCCGACGCCGACTGCGAAGAAGCCGTACCACGGGCCGAGCAGCAAGCCGGACAGCAGGCACATGCCCTCGCCGATGTTTGTATATCCTGCAACCGTCGGAATCTGCACAAGCATTGTCGCCGCCCAACACAACGCCGCAAACATGGCGCTCAGAACCAGCTGCCGGAGTGTTCTATTTTGCTGTTTCATATTGGAAATCTCGTCTCAGACAAAAAACGATTTTCAGACTACGAAATTCGTTATTCGCCCTTCCAGAACGCCTTATGAATTTCCGGAACCTTGGCCAGCGCAGTGTAGAGAACAACCGACAGGACGATGCCGACGGCAGCCTGTACCAGATTATTGGGGATGGATGCAGCGGCGGCAAGACCCTTGCCGAGAATCAGCGCCTTATAGCCGAAATACCCGGCGACCATGATGACCTCGGACGGCAGTTCAATCAGCGCCAGACGCCAGAACGGGATCTTCTCGCCTTTTTTCAGCAGCGGCCGCAGCAGCAGCGCAGCCACCAACGCCACAAGGCCCTTGATGATAAACGTACCGGGGACATAATGCGCATAGCCTGCCAGCAGATCGGCAAGCCCGCTGCCGATACCGGCGGCAAAGAAGCCGTACCACGGACCGAGCACCAGACCGGCAAGCAGGCACATGCCCTCGCCGATGTTCGTATACCCGGCAACAGTCGGAAACTGCACAAGCATCGTCGTCACACAGCACAGCGCGGCAAACATCGCACTTAGAACCAGCATACGGATGGTTTCGTTTCTCTTTTTCATAATCGGAGTACCTCTCTTATTGGGATACCCTGATTATATCCGATACTGATACTATAAAAAGATGCAAAAACAGATATTTTTTTAGGGTCAGATTCAGAATCGCGCCATAATTGCAGTGTTACCCGTATCGAGCACCGCGTCCGCGCCTTCCCCAAGGATACGGCGCAGGAGCGCACGCTCGTCCATGCCCCCCTGTCCGTGCAAAACACGGTACGCGCCCGCGTCGCTTCCACAGGCAATTTTTGCGCCCAGCGCGGCAGCTTTTTTCACTGCGTTCCTCTGATAGGCCAGCAGCGGCTTTAAAACCTCGTCCGGAAAGCGCCCGCAGCCGATGAGATTGCCGATCGTCACGAGCGTCGGCACCCAGACAGCGCGCGATTCTGCAAGCTGGCAGAGCGTTTCATCTGTGAGATATGCGCCGTGTTCGATAGAATCCACACCGCCCGCAAGCGCCGCGCGCACGGCCTCGTCGCCGTTGGCGTGGGCCATGACGGAAAAGCCCTCGTCATGCGCGCAGGCGATCATATCCCGAATCAGTTTCGGCGGCAACGGCTCGCTGGTCAGAACGCCGTAGCGTTCAAAATCCATCAGACCAGAAATCATGATCTTGATAAAGTGCGCACCGCGCGTTCTGGCTTCGCGGACAAGTGCACGGTATTCGACAAATTCATCAAAGCCGCGCCCGATGAATCCGCCGTAATGTCCGATTTTGTAGATTGGGAAGCCCGGCGACCGGTATCGGATGCCGTATTCCGGGGCCAGCTTCGCGGCCAAATCGCACACACCCCAACGGTCACCGCCGTCGCGCAGATCGGAAAAACCCAGCGTCTGATACTGCTCGAGCGTTTCTCTGATGAACGCCTCCTGCGGCGCGGCCCTGTGCCGCGCAATGGCTTCTTTCCAATTCACGCCGTCCAGCACCATATGAATGTGACAGTCAACCATCCTACGCCTTTCCCGGGATGCAGTGCCGCTCAATGGCAAGCGCCGCGCCGTCCTCGTCGCACGAGGCCGTCACTTCATCGGCAATCGCCAGAATTTCTGGACACGCATTCGCCATCGCCACGCCTCGCCCTGCCATTTTGATCATACTCGTATCGTTCAGCCCATCGCCGATGGCCATGGTCGCCGCCATCGGCAGGCCAAGATAGGCCGCCAGACTTGCAATGGCCTCGCCCTTGTTGGCATGCGCGTCGTTGATCTCAATGTTGCAGGGCATGGACGTGCTGACGCTTAAACTGTCGAACTTCTCTGTAAGGTCTTTAAGCAGCCTGCCGCGCAGCGCATCATCCGGCGTGAACAGCTGCAGCTTTTGAACGCCTCGGTTCTGCACCCGCAGGTATGCCTTGAGTTCCTCGACCGGCGTGCGCAGACTGCGCACCATGCGCAGTGCGTAGTCGAACGGGACAAATGCAGCGGCGTTTTCCTGCATGCTGCGCGTCATCCAGCCCCAGTTGTCCTGATAGCAGTCGTAGATCACGGGAAAGCCGTCGAGATATTCCAGAACCTGCAAGGCTGTTTCCAGCGGGACCTCCGCTGCGCTGACGGCTTTTTCCTTGCGGATATCATAGACCTGCGCACCGTTGATGGTGATGGCATAGTGCAGAAACGGCAGCTTCTGCACGACCTCCGGCATGCCGGTAAAAAATCGGCCCGTCGTCGGCACGATCTCGACACCTGCCTCCGCTGCAGTATAAAGCGCATCGCAGGTGCGCGGCGTCAGTTCTTTTTGGGAATTCAGCAGTGTCCCGTCCAGATCGAGCGCCAGTAATTTCACGGCATTCATAGGAAACTCACCTCAATTCCATAGTTTTCGCCCTCATGATACCAGATGCCCTTCAAAAATGCAAGAAGCGCGTGATTTCCGGCGAAGACTGTGATAGAATGGGAACAGAAACCCCTTGCAGGAGGAATTTTATGCTGATATCCGCAGAGCATCTTTCCATCAATTTCGGCAGCCGTCAGCTGCTGGACGATGTGGATTTTTATTTAAATGAGGGCGACAAAACCGGCGTGATCGGCATCAACGGCACCGGAAAATCAACATTTTTGAAGGTTCTGGCAGGGTGGCTCCAGCCGGACAGCGGGACAATCGCCCGCAAGCCGAATTTACAGGTGAGCGTGCTTGCACAGAACCCCGATATGCACGACGATCTGACCGTGCTGGAGCAGATCTTTGCCAGTATGCCGCCGGAATTCCGGCAGCTGAACGAATATGAGGCAAAGCGCATGCTGACGCGGCTCGGTCTTGCGGACACGAATCGGCTGATTGGAACACTTTCGGGCGGTGAACGCCGCCGCGCCGCGCTGTGCGCCGCGCTCATCCATCCGGCAGACGTCCTTGTGCTTGACGAGCCGACGAACCACCTGGACACCGAGATGGTGCAGTGGCTGGAAGACTGGCTGAAAAAATATCGAGGCGGGCTGGTCATGGTCACGCACGACCGGTATTTTCTCGAACGCGTCGTGAACCATATCACGGAACTTTCGCGCGGAAAGCTTTACCACTATGAAGCCAATTACTCCCGCTATCTCGAACTGCGGGAGCAGCGCGCGCAGATGGCGGAGGCGTCCGAGCGCAAGCGGCAGTCCATCCTGCGCGTCGAACGCGAGTGGATTCTGCGCGGTTGTCAGGCCCGCAGCACCAAGAGCAAGGAACGCATCCAGCGCTATGAGGAATTAAAGGACCGCAAAGCGCCCGAACGCGACAGCGCGGTACAGCTTTCGGCGGCCTCGAGCCGTCTCGGCAAAAAAATCATCACGCTGGAACATGTCTCTAAGGGTTACGACGGCCGCACGATCTTCCGTGATTTTTCCTACGGCGTTCTCCGCAGCGACCGCATCGGCATCGTCGGCCGCAACGGCGCGGGCAAATCGACGCTTCTGCGCATTCTGGCGGGCGAACTCCTGCCGGACAGCGGCGTAGTCGAACTGGGCGAGACAGTCCGAATCGGTCATTTTTCACAGGAGGGCCGCGAACTGGATCTGAACCAGCGTGTGTATGATTTTATCTACACTGTCGCCGCACAGGTAAAAACGGACGAGGGCACATTCTCCGCCAAGACCATGCTTGAACGCTTCCTGTTCCCGCCCGATTTGCAGCAGACCAGCATTGGGAGGCTGTCCGGCGGAGAACGGCGAAGATTATATCTGCTGTCCATCCTTATGGCAGCGCCCAACGTGCTGCTGCTCGACGAACCGACGAATGATCTGGACATTACGACGCTTTCCATTCTGGAGGACTATCTGCAAAGCTTCCCCGGCCCCATCATCGCCGTCTCGCATGACCGCTTTTTCCTCGACAAGCTGGCCGATACCATCTTCGAGGTGCACCCGGAGGGCCGCATCGACGTGTTTACCGGCAACTGGTCCGACTGGGCACGCAAGCGGACACCCACAGAGGAAAAGAAGCCCGAAAAGCAGGAAAAACCGATTTCTGAGCGCCCGCGCGAGAAAAAACTGAAATTCTCCTACAACGAGCAGCGTGAATTTGACATGATTGACAGCGTGATTGCCGATCTGGAACAGCAGCTGGCCGCCTGCAAACAGGAGCAGGAGGCCTGCGGCAGCGACTATGTCCGGCTACAGGCTCTGACGGACGAGCAGGAACGGCTGACAGCGGAACTGGATGCGAAGACAGAGCGCTGGGTCTACTTGAACGACCTCAAGGAACGCATCGACGCGCAGCAATAGAAATATTGCACAAATTTTCGCCCGGGTCGTATACGGAACTCAGGCGGCGTGCTATACTATGGATAGAAGGAAACGGAAAACTTTGTGGTTCGGATGAAGACAGAGGAGGCTTCTCTATGAATCTGAAAACAGTCAAAGTTCTGCTGTTCACGTTGTTTTCGCTGGCGCTTGCCAGCCTGATCATCGGCTGCGGCGTATCAAAGCCGGTATATTTCCTGTTCACGGCACTGTTTGCCATTGGATACGCAGCCGTCTATCTGCTGTGTTGGCGCTGCCCCTTCTGCGGCGAACGTCTTGGCCGCAGCGACGGTGAGATTTGCCCGCACTGCGGCAAAAGTCTGCTTGCTCCCCACAGCCATCAGGCCGGCTGATGTACCCAGCGCCGGTGCAGCACTGGAAAAAGAGGCTCCAGCTTCCCGCTATACGGATCAAATTGGCGCAATGCGCACATACGGGGCAACCTCCGTATGTGCGCATTGCGCCATTCGTATTGCATTTACAGGCTAGTGGTTCCTCTCACGTTTCTTTCAATCCCAAGACCGCAACAACGATCCCTGCAGCCGCAAGGGCCGCCGCTGCATACAGAAATGCTGTCAGACCATACTGTGCGAGAATCTGCATCGTCATAGAAAACGGACTCAGGTTGATGTGTTCAAATTGAAAGGCCATCGCTCCGCCCATAATATAAAGGCTGATACAACGCCTGTCATAAACATGACTGCGCCAATGATCACTTTTTTCATCGTGAAACCTCCGCAAGTTCAGATTTATTGCCAGCATATCACAAAATATGCAGCAGTGCAAGAACAGCCCCAGCGGCGAAAACCGCTGGGGCTGCTGTGTATGGAATGAAAATAGATTAGAACACGCCCTGCTCGTACATGGCCTGAGCAACCTTCTTGAAGCCGGCAATATTGGCGCCTGCAACCAGATCGTAGCCGAGACCGTACTCTTCGGCAGCCTCTGCGGAGACCTTGTGGATGTTCTTCATCATCTTGTGCAGCTGCGCATCGACTTCTTCAGCCGTCCAGACCAGACGCTCGGAGTTCTGGCTCATTTCGAGACCGGAAACGCCGACGCCGCCCGCATTGACAGCCTTGGACGGAGCGACGATCATGTGCTTCTGCGCGCGCAGATAGTTCAGAGCGTCGTTCGTGGTCGGCATGTTGGCGACCTCGATGTAGTACTTGACGCCGGAGGCGGCGATCTTCTCAGCCTCGCCCATGCGAACGTCGTTCTGCATGGCGGACGGCATGTTGACATCGACATCCTTCGCGCCCCAGGCCTTCTGGCCGGCGACGAACTCGCAGCCGAACTTGTCGGCGTACGGCTTGCAGTGCATCGGATCCTTTGCACGCATCTCAAGGATGAAGTTCAGCTTCTCGTCGGTGTTGACGCCGTCCGGGTCATGAACATAGCCGTCCGGGCCGGAGAAATAAGTAACCTTCGCGCCGAGTTCAGCGGACTTCTTCATGATACCCCATGCAACGTTGCCGTAGCCGGAGATCGCAAGGCGCTTGCCCTCGATGGTGTCGTTCTCGTGCTTCAGGACTTCCTGCAGATAGTAGACAGCGCCGTAGCCGGTTGCTTCCGGACGGATCAGGGAGCCGCCGTAGGTCATGCCCTTGCCGGTCAGAACGCCGTTCTCCCAGACGCCCTTCAGGCGGCGGTACTGGCCGTACAGGTAGCCGATCTCACGGCCGCCGACGCCCATGTCGCCCGCGGGAACGTCGATGTCGGGCCCGATATAGCGGTACAGAGCCGTCATGAAGCTCTGGCAGAAACGCATAACCTCCGCGTCGGACTTGCCGGCGGGATCGAAGTCGGAGCCGCCCTTTGCGCCGCCCATGGGCAGGCCGGTCAGGGAGTTCTTGAAAGTCTGCTCGAAGCCGAGGAACTTGATGATGCCTTCGTAAACGTTCTTCTGGAAGCGCAGGCCGCCCTTGTACGGGCCGATGGCGCCGTTGAACTGGCAGCGCCAGCCGCGGTTTGTATGGTATTCGCCCTTGTCATCCATCCAGCAGACGCGGAACGTAAACATTCTTTCGGGCTCGACCATTCTCTTCAGAAGGTCAACCTTCTCGTATTCGGGATGCGCGTCCATGATTGGGGAAACGGAAGAGAGAACCTCTTCTACAGTCTGAACGAATTCAGGCTCATTCCCGTGTGCCTGCTTGACATAGTCGATGACACTGGCAACATAAGCATTCATTTTGGTAAATCCTCCTCAAAAAATTGTACCAATCTATTGCGATCTTTTTGCAGATTGCTCAAAATTATCATATCGCATCCGCGCCAGAAATACAAGCGCGGATGCCTGTGCGAAATGACTGAAATTATTTGCCGAAATTTGTGATAATATCCACAATCTCCGCGCCGATGCGCTTCTGCGCCTCAACGGTGGCAGCGCCGATATGCGGCGTGCAGGAGACCATCGGATGGGAGTACAGCGCGGAGTTGGAGGCGGGCTCGTCGGCGTAGACGTCCAGACCAGCAGCACGGACCTTGCCGCTCTCGAGTGCGGCAAGCAGAGCGGCCTCGTCAACGTTGGTGCCGCGGGAGGTATTGATGATGCACACGCCGTCCTTCATCTTTGCGATGCGCTCTGCGTTAATCAGTGCGCCGCCGTCAACTGCCGGGGCATGGACGGAGATGAAGTCGGACTTGGCAAGCAGTTCGTCCATCTCGACATAGGGAATGCCCAGCTGCTCTTCGATGCCGGGGATGTGGAAGATATCGAAGGCGATGACAGTCATGCCGATAGCCTTGGCCATGACGCCCAGATGCTGGCCGATGCGGCCGAAGCCGACGATGCCGAGGGTCTTGCCCTGCAGTTCGATGCCCTTGCCGTAGGCCTTCTTTTCCCACTTGCCCTCGCGCATGGTGTGGCCCGCGATGGAAAGATAGCGTGCGCAGGAGAACATATGACCCATGGCCAGTTCTGCGACGGACTGAGAGGAAGCCTTCGGGGTGTTCTTGACGGTGATGCCGTTGGCCTCTGCATACTTGACATCGATGTTGTCAACGCCGACACCGCCGCGGATGATCAGCTTCAGCTTGCCGCCCTTGGCTTCATCGATGTGGTTCGCGCGAACCTTGGTCTTGGAGCGAACGACGACTGCGTCAAACTCACGCAGGGCTGCGCCCAGTTCTTCCGGAGCATAGAACTGCTCGACGACCTCGTGGCCTGCCTCGCGCAGCTGCGCCATTGCGGTCTTGTCCATTCCATCAGTTACGAGAATACGCATGATAAAATCTCCTTATATTTGTTCTGTGAAATAAGGCGCGACAGAATATGCCGCGCCTTGTAGGTTTTCTTATTTGCCGTAGTTGGCTTCAAAGTTCTTCAGGAATTCGACGAGGGCTTCCACGCCTTCCTTGGGCATGGCGTTGTAGATGGAAGCGCGCAGGCCGCCGACGGACTTGTGGCCCTTGAGGTTGTCATAGCCGGCTGCCTTGGTAGCGGCGACGACTTCCTTGTCGAGATCGGCAGACCCGGTCACGAACGGGATGTTCATGAGGGAACGGAACTCAGGCTCGACGGTGCCCTTAAACATCTTGGAGGAATCCAGGAAGTCATAGAAGACCTTCGCCTTGTCGAGATTGCGCTTGTGCATCTCTTCGAGGCCGCCGATGGACTTGAGGTACTTGAAGACCTTGCCGCAGCAGTAGATCGCCCAGCAGTTCGGGGTGTTGTACATGGAGCCGGCGCCTGCGTGCGTGCTGTACTGCAGGTAGATGGGCAGATCCTTCAGATCGTCACGGATCAGATCCTCACGGACGATGACGACAACCATGCCGGCGGGGCCGACGTTCTTCTGCACGCCCGCGTAGATCATGCCGTAATCGGACACGTTGCAGGGCTTGGACAGGAACATGGAGGACTGGTCGGAAACAAGCACATGGCCCTTGGTGTTGGGCAGCTTGTTCCACGTCACGCCGTGGATCGTCTCGTTCTCGCAGATGTAGACGTAATCGGTGTCTTCGGGGATATCCAGATCGGAGCAGTCGGGAACATAGGTATAGTTCTTGTCCTTGCTGGAAGCGGCGACGATGACCTCGCCGACCTTCTTGGCTTCCGCAATGGCCTTCTTGGACCATGCGCCGGTCTCGATGTAGACGGCCTTGCCGTTCTTCATGAGGTTCATGGGGATCATGGAGAACTGGAGCGTTGCGCCGCCCTGAATGAACAGAACCTTATAGTTGTCGGGAATGCCCATGAGGTCGCGCAGATCCTGCTCGGCCTCGTCGATGATCTGCTGGAAAACAGGGGAACGGTGGCTCATTTCCATGACGCACATGCCGCTGCCGCGGTAGTTCATCATCTCGTCGCGGATCTCCTCCAGCACGGGTTCCGGCATCATTGCGGGGCCGGCGGAGAAATTGAATGTACGACCATATTTCATGACTCTTTGCCTCCTGAACGTTGTGTTGTTGTTGAATGGAGTTGTTTCCTGATTCCAAGTATATACCTTCCGCATCAAAGAATCAACCCATTTCTCAAAAAATTTTATCGAAACTCACAAATTTTTAGCAAGCTGTATAAAAAGCCGGACGTTTCCCCCAAAAAACGGGAAAACGCCCGGAAAACGACAAGATTCAGAACCCCTTATATTTCTTTCTCGTAGCCAGACCGCCGCGGATATGGCGTTCGGCTCTGTTCTGGTCGAGGATCTCCCGCACAGAAAGATACAGCGCGCGGTTTGCCAACGGCAGCCGCTCAGAAAGATCTTTATGCACAGTCGATTTGGAAAGTCCGAAGTGCTTTGCCGCCTGCCGAATGGTGGCGCGGTTTTCGATGATGTACACAGCCAGTTCCCTGGCTCTGGTGAGTAAGTCCTCTGTCATACGGGCACCTCCAGGCTGTGTATGCTATTGGAGTATATGCCTGCGGGCAGAGACGTATGAATCCGGTATCCGCAATCTGCCGCTTATACGATCTGAAGAATATCCCCCTTGAGATACAGCGACTGTTCGGAGGCGAGGCTGGCTGGGTGGTCCCGGGACTGAATGAGCGTTTCAAGCAGTCTTGCGTCGCGGCCTGCGTCCTGCGCGGCCTCACGAAGCATTTTGAGAAACAGTTCCGGCGTCATGAACTGGCTGCATGAGCAGGAGACAAGATATCCGCCGGGCTTTACAAGCTTCATACACTGCAAATTGAGTTCCTTATAGCCGCGATAGGCATTTTCCAGCGCCTTGCGGCTTTTGGCAAACGCGGGCGGGTCGCAGACAACGAGACCATACTGCCTCCCCTCCCGCACATACTGCCGTGCAAGATCAAAGACGTTGGCGCAAGTGGTCGTGACGATATCCTGCACCCCGTTAAGCGCCGCGTTGCGCCGCACAAGCGCCAGCGCATCCTCGGACACATCGACTGCCTCGACGCTTTTCGCACCATAAAGCGCCGCGTGGATGGAGAATCCGCCCGTGCAGCAGCAAAGATCGAGCACGTCCTGTCCGGGTGCGTAGGGCTTTAACCGTCCACGGTTTTCCTGCTGATCGAGAAAATGCCCGGTCTTCTGGCCGTTTGCGATCGAAACGAGCATATCCGCGGCGTGTTCCCGGATCACAAGTTCCTCCGGAACCGCGCCGTAAACGCACGCTTTGATCTGCGGCAGGCCTTCTTTTTCGCGCACAGGCAGATCGTCGCGCTCATAAATGCCGCGCGGAGCGAACAGTTCTGCCAGAATCGAAATCAGTTCCGGCTTCCACCGCTCCAGTCCCAGGCAGGCGATCTGGAAGGATAAGCAGTCCGCAAATTTATCGACCGTCAGCCCCGGCAGTCCGTCGGACTCGCCGAAGACGACGCGGCAGGAATCGGAAAAGCCCAGCGCCTGCCGCGCGCGCCACGCCGCTTCGATCCGGCGGACAAAAAACGCGCGATCGATCGGTTCATTTTCATCCCGTGTCAGAACGCGGACGGCCAGCCGGGAGGCGGAATTGAAAAAACCGCGCGCGGCAAAGCGCTGGCGGCTGTCCAGCACGTCAACGACACAGCCGTCCGTGCAGATATCGTCCGCCCAGTCGAGTTCATTGTCATAGATCAGACGCTGCCCCTTCAGAACGCCGGCTTCCTCGCCGCGCCGCAGGCAGACCTTCGGATACTCCATAATTTATACCTCCAGCGTATAGCGCTCACAGGCGTTGATAATCGTCGTGTCCCCGCGCCGGAGCATGCGGGCAATGTCGCGGCCATACTCCATATGCACATGACCATGGATGAAATAGCGTGGCTTATACCGGTCGAGCAGCGGCAAAAACGCCTCGAAGCCCATATGCGCGTAATCGTCCCCGTCGCCGACGCCCCGTACCGGGGCGTGCGCCACCACGATGTCCACGCCGCCTGCCCGGCGGATCTTCCAGCCGAGCTTCCAGATGCGGTTTTTCATCTCGCGCTCGGAATATTGATTCTTGCCGCCCGAATACAGGCGGCTTCCGCCCAGCCCCGCAATGCGCAGGCCGTTGAACACGACCAGCTTATCTTCAATGCAGTCGCAGCCCTCCGGCGGACGCCTGTCATAATTGCCGTCGTGGTTGCCGCGCACATAATAAAGCGGCGCGCGGCCAAGCGTAGCCAGAAATGACAGATACTCCGCCTTCAAATCGCCGCAGGAGAGCATGAGGTCGTACTCGCTCAGCCGTCCCGGCTGGTAATAGTCCCAAAGATAGGGGCTTTCTTTATCGGCAAGCAGCAGAAGCTTCAAAGCAGCGGCCCCCTTTTCTCCGGCTGGAGCGTCTCACGGTACAATCCCAGCAGACGCACCATCGGCTTTGCCATCGGCAGCAGATCGTCATACTGCGGGATGCTGCCGTGCACATTGGCGCACAGCCAGTCCATATGCAGAATTTCCTCCGGCGGGAGCCAACGATCGCCGTTGTTTCGCACGGTGCCTGTCTGGTCGGTGATGTGCCGGTAGAAGGGCGCAAGTTCGCCGTGAATCAGCGCAGCGCGCAGAATCCGCACCAGTTCGCGCGGGCCGTCCGGCAGCGCTTCCATCATCCGCACGTCCACCGCAGCGTTTGCAAAGCCCCACCAGTAATTAACCGCCGCTGCGGCGCTCAACTCGTCCCAGCCGCCGCGCAGGATGCTGCGCGCCAGCCGGATATAGACCTCGCCCCAGTTCCACACCGGAAGCGCAGTGCAGACAGGCCCTGCCTCCTGCGCCAGACACAGACCGCGCCAGTCCGGGCTGTCGCCCGTCCCTGGCAGGTCGCGTGCGCAGATCACACGCAGCCCTTCCTGCGCAAGACGCGCAGCAGGCGAAGATTCACAGCACGACCAGCGCAGTTCAATCCAAGCGCGCGGATTTGTCAGCTGCGCGCCGAGAGCAAAGGCGTTGATTGCCGCAGGCGTCCCGAAAATCGGCCCGTCGGCCACATAGCCGATGCGGCCGTCCTCCGCCAGCGCGCCGGCGATCACGCCGAGCAGGAATTTCGCCTCATAAATGCGGCTGTAATAGGTCCGGACGCCTGGGTACGGCATATCGACCGAGCAGTTGAGAAATCGGATCCCCGGGTATTTGGGCGCAAGTTTGCGGCAGGCGAAGATCAGCGGCACAGTCGTCGTGAAAATGACCTGTGCACCGTCTGAAACGGCCTGCTCCAGTGCGTCCTCGGCGCAGGGATAGTCCTCTGCAAGATAGGACCTGACCAAGACGGTGTCGCCGAGTGCCTGCTCCAGCTGCTGCCGTCCCTTGTCGTGCTCCCGGATCCACGGGCTTTTCTCCGGTGCACATTCATGCACAAACGCCACGCGGAGCGTCCCGCCGGGGATCATCCGCCCAGCAAGCAGGCCCAGCAGGCCGGAGCCGGACGCTTCCGGCTCTGCATCGGTCTGCATTTCAATCTTTCCGCCCCGCGCGTAGGCGGTCAACTCCGTCCAAACTGCGCGGATGGATTTTTCCAGTTCCGCAGGCCCCAGTACGCGCAGATCGCCCAGCGTATAGGTGTGCAGCCACACCAGAAGCGCTTCCGCCGTCGTGACCGGCGGCTCCTGGCTGAGTTTGTAGTAGGCCGTGCGGAAGGTATAGAACGCGGTCAGAAACGCGCGTTTTTCCCGCTCTGACCAGATGTGGTCGGCGTCAAAGCCCAGCGCGGCCTGCAGCTTGGGATAGTCGCCGACGCGGTTGAAATGCACCTGATACAGGCCGCACAGCCCGTAAAAGTGCAGAAATTCATAATAGACCCGCACGGCCGGATCGTCGGAATAGACCGGCAGAACGCGCGTGACATAGGCACGGATGGTCGGCGCGTCAAAGCTTTTGAGGACACTCACGCGCTTGTTGCCCTCCTGCACATAGAAGCTTCCCATGTATTCAAAGCACCGGATGGGATCCGTGATGCCGGTGTCGCCCAGATGCGCCTCGCAGAGTGCGACCCACTTTCCCGCGAACTCCGTTCCAAGGTCCAGCAGCGGCATAAAATTCGCGGCAAACGCCGCCTGCCGCCCTGCCGTATTCGTGCCGATGATCTGCGCAATGGGGATATCCAGAACGCCGAGATCCACACGGCCGGCCACCGCGCAGTCGCGCAGCCGTTCCTCCAGCACCTGCGGATACGGATAGCGTCCGCGGTGCACACACTCGCGGTAGCATTTCTGTCCGGCCTTAAGCGCCTGCCGGAACTGCTGAATCGCTTCTTGTCTGCTCATATCAAGCACCCCCCTCTTTGGTTTTCGCCCCTATTTTCCTACGGCATATGAAAAAAGTCAATCAGATTTTCCGCTGCCCGCTATCCGGCCAAAACAGCTTTCACGACATTGATGACTCCCGCGAGTACCATTATCAGAATTGGGCTCAGCTTTGTTTTGCGCAGCAGCAGCAAGCAGCCTGCAAAAAGCAGCAGCATCGTCCAATTTGTCTCGGCAAGCGTCACCGGCCCCCATCCCAGAAAGCATTTACCAGAAGCAGCACACCGGCCGATGCGATCATCGCAACCACAGCCGGACGCAGTGTGCCGAGAATGCCCTGCAGGATGGACAAATTGCGATATTTCAGATAGAGTCTGGCAATGCAGGTCACCAAAATACACGCGGGCAAAATCACACCGGCTGTCGCGGCCAGCGCACCGGGGAACCCAGCAAGCTTTGTGCCGACGAAGGTTGCCGCGTTCACCGCGATCGGACCGGGCGTCATTTCCGCAATGGTCACAAGATCTGCAAATTCCTGTACGCTCAGCCAACCGTTCCGGGCAACAAGCTGCTCCTGAAGAAGCGGCATCGCCGCGTAGCCGCCGCCGAAGCTGAACAGGCCGATCTGCAGAAAACTCAGAAAAAGTTGCGGTGTGATCATCTCCGGTTCCTCCTGCGTGCAAGCAGCGTCCGGACAATACCGAGCACAATACAACAGAGAATAATGTAAACGACGTTCACATGGAAAAAGCAGGCAGCCAGAAACGCACCAAGCATGATTCCTATCGACACGGTATTTTTCTGCCGGACGGCATCCGTCCCCATATCCCACACCACAGACGCGATGACCGCACCGACGCCTGCCTGCATACCAGCCAGCAGCTGCGAAAGCAGGAGATTGCTGCGGAAACGCTCATATAAGAACGAAAGGACTGTAAGGATGAGAAACGGCGGAAGAATCGTTGCGATAATTGCAACCAGTGCGCCAGAGATCCCCGCAAGCTTATACCCTACGACGATCGCACCGTTCACAGCAATCGCTCCCGGCGCGGACTGCGCAATGGCGATCAAATCCAGCATTTCATCCTCTTCGATCCAATGGTATTCATCCACAAACTTCTTTTTCATAAGCGAGACAATCACATATCCGCCGCCAAACGTGAATGCGCTGAGATACAGCGTGGAGAAAAACAGCGTCCATACTGCCGCTGGGGCTGCTCTGCGTATTATCGACCATTACATTGACAATCTTTGAGGCTCAAATATGGAAGATAAATTCTATCCTTGCAGCGATTGCTGCTGACGGCAGTTACGGCACCGGGTGAGGATGCTTATTCCCGGCACCTGCGGCTGACAACTTACGCGCATCAGACCGTGCGTGTCGATGCTGACATTGTGATTCCCCCCGGCGGTATGGTCATGATCACAAGCCCTCACGGGGTCGCGGGGGCAGTTAAAGTGCGCAAACCGCTCCCGGATGGAACACTCCGCTGCAAGCCGCATAAGAAAAAGGACAAAGTTTGATCCCACACGCAAGATGGCCGCGTGTGGGATTTTTTTAACCTCATTTTTCACTTTTCAAAAATCCCATCGCCCTCGCCTATGGCGGAGAAGCCGTCGAGCAAACCAGTCTCGCCGTCGGCGATGTCGTAAAGTTGGGCGTCAAGCAGCTTCGCGTAATAGGGCTGCCGGGCAGCGACTACTATGCGGAGGTCTGCTCCATACTGAAAAGGATGCAGACACCGCCGCCTTTGAAATATGGCCGGACGGCTGATGCGGAGAAAATCCCTGCACACAGTGGCTTTCTTACCGCCAGAGCAGTCAGGAGATGGCGGAGAACCTTGCCCAAATCAAAATGCTCTGGGAGGGCGCATATTACGGCATCCTTGCCTCGGTGACCGGCGCAGCGCCGGGCTATGTCTGCTGCATCTTCGTCGGCGCGGCACAGACAGACACCTTGCAGCCATCCCGCTGTGTGCCATTTCCAGGATGCGCATTGCGGACTCCATTGAAACGGTAGAATAACATACCGCTTGACAAATCACGTCCCACAAGACACAATAACACTGCGTTATATATAACGCAGTGTTATTGTACAAGGATGGTGCTTATGCCGGCAGTCAGAAAGGTTTCAAAGGAACAAATTATCGACGCTGCGGTGGAGGTACTGCGTGACAACGGCTTTTCTGCCATCAATGCCCGCAGTGTCGCCAAAAAACTGGGCCGTTCCACGCAGCCGATCTACTTTTCGTTCAAGAACATGGACGAGTTGAAAACCGCTTTGACAGAACGTGCGATCGAACTGCACACGCAGCGTGTGCGGGATTCTCTGCGCGCCCACGAAGGAAATGACAGCCGCTACAGCAGCTACGGCATGGGCTTCGTCAAATTCGCTGCCGAGGAAAAGCAGCTGTTCCGCTGGCTCTATCTGGAGGGCAAACAACCGGGGGCATATCAAAGCGACATTCTAATGCAGGAGATCATCGGCGTGATCGTTGATGAATTTGGATACGCAGAGGATGTTGCCCGCCGCTTTCATCAGGATATGATCTACTTTACCTACGGACTAGCGATCCTCGTCAATACAGATCATCTGCACCTGACGGAGACAGAACTGCGTGAGGCGTTCCGCCGGGAGTTCCGCGCGCTGATCTCCATTTATGGGAAGACTACAAAGCTGCCTGAATTTGCTGTGAAAGCCGGCGTTGTTTTATGAATCTGAAAGTGTCCTTTTCGTGGATCGGGCTTGTGATCTTTGCGCTTCCCATGCTGATCAACATCGCCTATGTCATGTTTCCGCCAGCCGGAAAAGCGGAACAGACCGCATCGGTCACGCATTGGGTTGAGATCGTCGAACAAATCAGCCGCATCGCCTATCTGTTTGCGGTTATGCTGCTTGTGAGCCGGGAAAATCTCAGCTTCCGGAGCGTCTGGTTTTCCCTTGCGGCAGTTTTCTTGGTGCTGTATTACGCCGTGTGGCTCCGCTATTTTATGGGTGGCCGAGAAATCTCCCTGCTGAACTGTTCGTTCCTCTTTGTCCCGATGCCGCTGGCGGTGTTTCCTGTGCTGTATTATCTGTGCGCCGCTATCTGGCTGCATAACCTTCCGGCTGCAATCATCATGGTGATTTTTGGCGCGGCGCATCTCACTGTGTCACTCCAATCCTTTCGCTGATGCTTGTTATGCGCTGCTTTCAACAAAATTTTTCAACAGGTCTTGACAAGCAACCAATTGGTAACTATACTATGAGTTACCGATTGGTTACTTTGATAAGGAGAAAAAACATGGCTGATAGCACAAAGGAACGGATCTTGGAAACGGCGCTGGAATTGTTTGCGCAGAACGGCTACCTTGGGACATCGATGAATGATATTGCGAGGCAGTTGGGCTTTACGAAAGCCGCCCTGTATAAGCACTATACCAGCAAACAGGAGATTTTGGACAGGATTGTAGAACGCATGAATGAGATGGACTATGAACGCGCGGAAAGCTATGAAATGCCGGAGACGGAGCCTGACGGCTTTGCGGAAGCCTACCTGCATACGCCGGTGCAGAAGATCCGCGCATACAGCATGGCGCAGTTTGATCATTGGACGCAGGAATCGTTTTCATCCAATTTCCGCAAGATGCTGACGCTGGAGCAATACCGTGATCCTAAGCTGGCGCAGCTCCATCACGACTATCTTGCAGGCGGGCCTTTGGAGTACATGGCTGCAATTTTTCGTAAGCTGACAGATACTGACGAAGCCGCCATGCAGCTGGCGCTGGAGTTCTATGGGCCGATGTACCTTCTCTACAGCGTCTACGATGGGGCGAAGGATAAGGACTCTGTTGCCTCGCTGCTGGACGCGCATATTGACCGTTTTATCTCCAGAATAGAATCCGATTGCAGAAAGTCAGGAATATCATGATGAAAGAAGCCACAAAAGAAAAGCAATGGGTCTTATGCCCTTGGTGCGGTGCCAAAACACGCTTGCAAATCTTTCGGGAAACGGAATTAAAGTCCTTTCCCCTGTTCTGCCCGAAGTGCAGGCACGAGAGCATGATCGATGTCAAAAATTTTATCATCAAGGCCAAACAGCCAGACGCAAAGGCGCAGTGCTGATCGCAAAGCCGATCACGCGCTGCGTCTCACTTTTTTGAGAGGAATGTTTCTATGAACGCTATTATTTACACCACCAATACCGGCAGCACAGAGCGTTATGCCATGCTGCTGGCGCAGAAAACCGGACTTCCGGTATATTCTCTTGCGGAAGCGAAGAAACGGGTCTTTGCCGGAGCGGAGGTTATCTACCTTGGCTGGATCATGGCAGGCTCTGTCAAGGGCTATGCCGAGGCCGCAAAACGTTACCGGGTACGCGCCGTCTGCGGTGTCGGCATGGGACAAACTGGAACGCAAACGGACAGCACGCGGAAAAAGTCAGCGATGCCAGCCAACATTCCGCTGTTCACCCTGCAAGGAAACTTTGATGTGAAGAAGCTGCACGGCGTTTACCGCCTCATGATGGAGATCATGGTCAAAACAGCAGGCAAAGGTCTTGCTGAAAAGGAAGACCGCACACCGGAGGAGGACGATATGCTGGATATGATGCTCCACAGCGGTGAGCGGGTCAAGGAGGAAAGTCTAAGCGCTGTTCTCGATTGGTACAGCGCACAGCGATAAGAATGGGGAAATTTATGATGATGTGTCCGAAATGCGGAAAAGAAATGAGAAACGGCTATCTGTTCAGCAGTAAGGATGGCGCGTTCAGCTTTGCAAGCGAAGTGCCGAGCGCCTTGGAAAACGCCAAAAACGCGGAGGGATTTGTAAAGCTCACCAGGTTGAAGGTCGGTGGTCGCACGAGCGCGGAAGCCTGCTGCTGTGATGCGTGCAGAACGATCATGATCCAGTATTGAGAGGTGTAGTGAGAATGAGGCTCTATTTTGGAAACGCCGTCACTACGGCGACAACCTTGATGATCCTTGCCCTGCTGGGCTTTATCGGCTGGTCGGTTTTCAACCGCGCAGTTATTCAGTATTGGGGACGCAGAAGTGTGCTTCTGCTTGTTTTTGGACTTGTGGTCTGCTGCTTCGCAGCGGCGCGGGACGGGTTAGATAAAACGATTCAGAATGCCATTGACGGTAGCTGCGCACCGGGTCTGTTCCAGTTGGTCAGTATTCCCACTATCGTCGGCTGCGTTGGCGCGCTGCTGATCATCATTGCCGCCATTGCCACGCCGATTGCCAAAACGCAGCGTGCGCGTGAAATATGGTTCTATGTCATGTCCGGCGGCGCGGTGCTGAAGATCGTGACAATGGAGATTGCACGAAGTATTCTCTGAAACGGAAGGGTTGTTTTTTATGCCGCAGATGAACAAGGGCGGAAAATTTATTTTTGGAGAATCGGTGATTCGTCCCGATGGACGGGTGCAGCTTCCACCGCAGGCCGTGGACGAATACCGCATTGCTTCGGAAGGAAAGGCTTATCTGTTTACTGGGAGCAAAATTACGGGCGGCTTCTGCGTGACACGGCAGGGACTGCTCCTGCCGTCGAAGCTGGGACATATTCTGACCGACACACCGTCACTTTTATATTATGAAGTTCCTGACGGTACTTTTGTTCCCTACAAGGGGCGTGCGTACTGCTGGACAGCCATTTCAGCGTCCGGCGAGATCACGCTGACGGAAGAAATGATGGTGTTTCTGCATCTAAAACTGGAAATGCGGCTTCTGTCTATCCGCAGCAGCGACATTGCTTTTACCATGGGGACGAAGGGGCCGTTGCTGGAAAAGGCGGCGCATTTTGACGGCGAGATCCCGCTGTTCTGAGAAAGGGGTGAGGATTGTGGGCGATCCGACAAAATTTCGTTAGGGTGCTTTCCTACTTTCCGGAGTATTCGGTCAAACGCGGCGAAAAGACGATCTTTGATATGACAGTCCGGCATTTGCTTACCATGCGTGCACCCTATAAGGGGCACGGGGACCCGTGGACAAAGGTGTGCCAGCGAGAACTGGGCAGAAGCATCGCTGGACTTTCTTGGTGGGAAGGGCAGCATCACCGATGAATTCGACTATCGGACAGTTTGCCTGCACATTCTCCCCGGGATTCTTTTCAAAGCCACCGGGATGAAAACCGTGGACTTCGCAAATGAATATCTGTTCCGTCCCCTTGGTATTGCCGGGCACGAGAGTTTTTCTGCCGGAACGGCGCAGGCGCATAAGCTGTTCATAGCGGACAAAGCGCCGAGGAAACCAGTCTGGCTTGCCGACCCGCAGGGGCTGGCCACGCCCGGCTACGGACTGTGTCTAAGCGCTGCTGACATGGCGAAGTTCGGTCAACTCTGTCTGCAAAACGGCACATGGAACGGGCGGCAGATCGTTTCTCCCGAATGGCTTCGGGAAATGCTTTCTCCGCGCAGGATTGAAAGCGGCGCTTTCAGCGGAATGTTTTACGGCTATCTCTGGTGGATCGTACATCCGGAGAAAAGCATTTACGCCGCGATCGGCGACAGCGGCAATGTGATCTATGTTGCCCCGCACGAGAGAATCGTCGTTGCGGTTTCTTCCTGTTTTCGACCGGCAGTCCGCGACCGCATAGACTTTATGGAGCATCTTTTGCTGCCGATGATACAAAAGGCAGGGATAGTTGCTTCCGCCGAATCCATTGATTTGGCGGAGCCAAAGAAATCAAGGAGTAAGTCTATATGAGTATCATTCCCTATGTGATTGAACAAACCAGCCGCGGTGAGTGGAGTTACGACATTTTTTCCCGGCTGCTCTCCGACCGGATCATTTTTCTCGGCGAGGAAGTAACGGACGCATCAGCCAGTTCCATCGTTGCGCAAATGCTGTTTCTGGAGGCACAAGACCCGGACAAGGATATTCAGTTTTACATCAACAGTCCCGGAGGCTCGGTCTCGGCTGGGTTTGCGATCTACGACACCATGCAGTACATCCAGTGCGACGTGTCCACCATCTGCATCAGGTTAGCCGCGAGTTTTGGCGCTTTCCTTTTAGCAGGCGGTGCAAAGGGCAAGCGGATTGCACTCCCCAACGCCGAGATCATGATCCACCAGCCGCTGATTGGCGGGAACGGCGTACATGGCCCGGTCACGGATATTCAGATCGTGACTGAACAGATGCAGAAAACCAAACAGCGGCTGACCCGCATCCTTTCCGAGAATACGGGAAGATTCTTTGCACAGGTCACCGCTGATACGGAGCGCGACAACTATATGTCAGCAGAAGAAGCCCTTGCCTATGGGCTGATCGACAAAATTATTGATCGAAGATAAGGAGAAACAGTATGTCAGAAAAGAATGTTAGCTTGTTGCGACATTTATGTCGCTGTGCCCCAGAATTTGAGATATATTGTCCAAAGAGGCTCCCTGTTTCAGCATATTTGTTGCAAAAGAGGATCTCAATGTGTGAACACCGGAATGGCGCTTGGCAGTAAAATCTATCCCTGCCAAGCGCATATATTTCCTGATTTCCGAGTTGAAATTGTTATGATGATTAAGTGGTTGAAAGGGTGCGTTGTGACTAAGAAAAATAGCACTTTCTTCAGATGACGGTCTGCCATATTTCAGATATGCAATAATAGCTTCTCCAATTTCTGCACTAAGCGGTATGCTTAAAGGCTTTCCGGTTTTGTACTGAGTAATTCTTATACAATTCTTTCGCCAATCTATATTTTCAAAGCGTAGTAAGACGACATCACTTATTCTCAACCCGGTTCTGGCGAGCAGTAAAAAGATCGCATAGTTTCTTTTTCCAATGGGGCTGGCTGTATCAATAACATCGAGCAGCTTTTGGACATCCGTCTCTTCCCATACATCGGGTAATGGTGAAGGAGTTCTTTTTATATCTGGAAGCAGATATGAAAAATTTTCGGAAATCTTTCCATGTTCAAACAGCCATCGAAGATATATGGATACGCACTTTGAATGATGCCTTTTTGTGTTTTGGCAGAGTTCATTGTTGCCGAAAAGAAGATCAGAATAAAGTCCAATGGTTCCTTGATTAATCTCTGTAGTGTTGCGTATTCCATGTCTATTTACTGCCAGCAAAAAGAGGCGTAGGGCACTTCGAGTAGTGCTAAACCACGAATCGGAGTAATACTGCTGCGCACAAAACCTAAGATAATCACCGAAGAACGTTTCATACAGTCCGGGCACAGTTAAATAATGTCCGCGCATCCTTTTTCGCGGAACAGCACCGGTATTTAGATAGTCTTCCAAAGCATTCATGTGCCTTAAAGCATGGCACATTCGCGAATCCAGTTTTTGGATTGCTGAGTGTACATCAACACCAAAATAGAGTTTTAGAAAAACTTCTGCGGCTGTACGCGAATAAACATCCGAACTCGAAAATGCCATGAATTTGTGCCATGTCGCCTTGTAAACACCCAGTGTGCTTTTTTTGCACCCTTTCTGCAAGAGATATTGTTCGGTTTCTTTTGCCAATTCCGTAATACGGACGGGTTTCGTCTCAAACATCATATGACCTCCATTTTATGATTCAGCTTGCGCTGTACCAATATTATGGAGAGTTATTTTTTATCCGTAAACAGAAAAACATTGTAAATCAAGCGCTTATAAGGAGATATCAAATTTGCTACACATTACAAAAAACTACGCATTACAAATCTTATGCGGTGAACCACATAAGGTCTGCAACGAGGAAGGCAAGCTGGAAGGTCTGTCCCTGAACCGCGCTCTGCGGGATGAGGACGGTGACATCTACCGCTTCTTAAAACTCCGAAATGCTGCAGCGGCAATTTCTGAAGGGGCTGTGTCTTGAGCGGCAGCTTGCATTGATACTGTGAACCGAACAGATTATTGTCACGGACACAGACCTGAACGGTAGATTGCTACCAAACAAAATTTGTAAATGCAACCCTCAAAGCAGTTGGCTCTCTGCACGCCTTCTATCCTACGGCCTGTGTCAGCACACATGCCGTTGTGCTTTGCGACATGAACGGCAGGCAAATGCCGCTCTCACCCGCGCCGACCAGCGGCTCTGTGCCGCTCGGGCTGATCAGGAGGGGATACGTCTCACACAGATACATCGGGCCGTCCGTGACGCCGTAGTTATTGCCGCCCACAAGCGACAAGCTGAGCGTCACATAGCTCGGCCCGTCCGGAATGGTCTGAATCGTCCAGAAACCGCTCCACATCTCCTCAATGTCGTCACTGTCTTCATATACCCACTCCAGATCGACCGTACCGCCCGTCTCATCCTCAAGATAAAAGCGCAGCGAGAAATAGGCATAGCGGCTGGTTTCCCCCACCATGGTTTCTGTGATCCAGCCCATGCCGTCACGCTGCGATCCGGCAAGACCGAGCGCGGTCATGCCGCTCCAGCCGTCGGCAAGCCACGCGGAAAACTCGGCCGGGGCGTTGTACCAGGCATATTCCGTAAAGTCAAACGAAAGATAGTCTCCAGCTTCCGATATACACGGCGCAAGATAGCTCATCGCATCAAGCGAGGGGTACCATTCGCAGGAGTTCCCGTTGTTGTCGGTGATAAAGACCTGCGTGTCGGCCTCATATGCAACGCCGTCGAGATTTGCAAAGAGCAGCACCGGCTCACCGCTCTCTGACCGGTAGAGCACCTCCGTGACCTCGTCGGTCTGTGTTTTTTCGTTCCACTGCACACGGTTGATTGCAACCGTCGCGTTCTCATCGACCGGCACGATGCAGTACAGATGCCCCGCACCGCCGATAATATGCTCCTCGTCGATCTCGGCGATGAAGGGGTATTCGAGGAGCATGGCCTCATTGGTTTCCCACAGCCATGCGGGGAAGCCCACCTCGAAGCCCTCGTCAAACAGCCCGCCGACATAACCGAGATACGCCGCGCCAAACATGGTCATTGGAAAGTCGATCCTATCCCGCAGCCATCCAAGCGAGGTTTCTGCCTCCTGTGAAAACCCGTATTGTACCGGCTGTGTGTCTGACGCCTCGTCGCGTGACGTGCGATCACGCATATCATTTTGCAATGGAGCTTCCTCCGGCTGCTTTTCAGGCGTTTTTTTGTCGGGTTTTGTAGGCATTTTTACCTTATCTGTACTTGTTCTCGATTCGTTAGGCTCTGTTTGCGTCTTCTGTACACAGGCGCAAAGCGACAGCAGCAGAACCAGTGCCAGCAACAGCGCGAGTATTTGTTTGGGTGTTGTTTTCATAGCCGCTCCTTTCAGAATTTTCCGCTTCGGCCGGAACCGCCGCCGCCGGATTCGCTGTAACTGATTCCGCTGCTGGAAGAGCTGCGCTCGATCTTCCGGCTGGAGGTCGTCTTATGGGTAAAGCGATCTGTTTGCTCCGTAAGCCGGAGTCCCGCGGAGACGTAGGCATTCGCGGTTGCTTTTTTTGATACAGTGTCCATTTTCCGCCATATCACAGCGACGACCGCGGCTGCTGCCAGCAGGGAAAGGCCGATCACGATAAGGAGCGGATAGAACAAGCTCGCCCGGACGGGCTTTCCTGCGGAAGCCTTTTCCAGATAGACGCTGCATTCTTTGACGTAATCCTCAAAGCCGCCGTACCAGTCGTTCTCACCGAAATTGTCGAGGAAGACCTTTTCCAGTTTTTGCTGACCATAGCTGTTGAACGCATACTCGCAGCGTGAGCCGTAGCAGAACATTGCCCAGTCGCGATCATCTATGCTGAGCAGGAGCATGATCCCGTCGCGGTTCGGTCCTTCGCCCATGGTGTATTCATGGTAGATGGTGTAGGTCGCCTTATAGACGCCTTCAGAATGGAAGTCCCGATAGTCCTCCACGGTTACGATGTAAACGCCGACGCCGTATTTTTGGGAGACGCTTTCCGCCATCTTTTCCAGCAGCATATTTTCGTTTTCGCTGAGAAGTCCGGCCGCGTCCGTCACATAAGAAAGCTGTGCGCCTGTCTGCTCAGCCGCAGCTGCGTTCACGCAGAGCACAAGGCAGAACATAAGCACCAGCAGGAGACAATGTATTCTTTTTTTCATGTCTCAGCCCTCCCTATCGCGCCAAAAGCAGCAGCGTGGTCACACTGATGGCGATAAGAGGTGCCGCGATTGCCGCAAACAGGCCAATTACCCGTTTCGTGCTGACCGGAAGGTTGCCGACAAGCTTGCCGGTCTGACCGTTCATGGCAAAGAGGAAATCTTTTCCCTCCCACCTTGTGTTCAGGATCCAGACGGGAAGCAGTGCGTAATGCACCTTGCCGCGCTTCAAGTGGATATCCCGGCTCGTTTCATTGCAGGTGGTGTAGCCCGAAACCGTGCGTTCCAGTGCGCTCAGCAGCGAGCCCTCGCAGCGCGTGTCTGCCCGTTCCCGGCTGTCTTCGACGCTGACATCATATTTATCTGCCAGAAATCCGGGCAGATACGCTGTGGAAAATGGCTTGAGCTCCGCGTAATCGTACGGTTCGATGGAGTCCATATAATCGTCCGGCATTTTACTGGATGCATCCACCGGGATCTTTTCAAAGCAAAGCAAACCGGAGCGGCTCACATCGTAGTGACTGGTCTCGGTGATCTCATAATCTCCTGAGGTGTAGGTATGTACCTGCGTGGCATGGAACCGGGCGCTTCCGCTGGCCTCGCCATCGTACATCCAGAAAGGAACATACACGCCTTTGATCTCCTCAAGATGGTTAGCTTTGGAGAACGTTGACGGCAGCAGGGGCTTTTTGAGATAGTGTTTCTTCAATGCCTTGATGGCATCCTCCTTGCTCAGTTTGAAGGGCAGCACAAAATCGGGCTTTAAAATGCCGCTGAACTGTCCCGGAAGCACCGACGGGTTTCCACAGTATGGGCAAGATGTGGCTGCAGTCGTTGCGTCGCAGAGCAGTTCCGCACCGCACGATGGGCAGCAGTAGGCCTTCATGTCGGCCGCGTCCGCGCCCCAGTCCTCGCTCAGGCCGGAAGAATCCCAGTCAGAGCCGTCTGCGGCAGTCTGCTGTTCTTCCACTTCAGCAGTTTTTTGAGCCGCTTCCGTTTCTCCCTGCTTCTGCGCCGCTTCCGCTGCTTTCGCTTCTTTTTCCGCATAGAGCGCCTCAATTTCTGCGATATCGAAGCTCGAGCCACAGTAATCGCACTCCAGCCTGCCGGATTCTCCTACAAAATGGAGCGGTCCCGTACAGGCGGGACATTGATAATTTGTGATTTGTGTTGCCATGTTCTTTCCTCGTTTCCTGTGTCGGCGCCTGACGGCACTGTAGTCCTACTCTCTGTGGTAAGTCAGCCCACTGCCCAATATGACCTCGTTTTGCATATCGTACAGGACGTGCAGATCCGCCGCCGCATGATCGCTGTTTCCCAGCACGATCTCCTGCAGGTGCTCCGCCACGTCCTCACTGTATTCTCCGCCGAAATACGGCGTCTGAAACGCGGACTCGACGCACAGCTCCCAGCCGTTCCACATCTGCTCCGTCTCGTTGCGCCACAGCTCCGCCGCACGCAATTTGCTCCCGTCTGCGTCCGTGGAAAACACATATTTTTGCAGACCATCCTCGGAGATCCAAGTGCCCTCGAGCAGCGCAAAAACATTGCGTGTCTGCTCATGCTCGGCGCTCTCCCGCTCTGCCTGTGCCTGCCGCTCCGCGTCGCTGTAATACCGCGCCTCGTCGCCCATCGTCATCATACCGTAGTCCAGCCAGAACGTATCCGCCAGCCACGCAAACTGCGGAGAGTCCAGATAGCGCAGATGATAGACCGTATCGTGGTCTTTATCCTCAATCGTGAGTCCGCTGATTTGTTCTGCAAAATCCGCCTGAACTGTCAGAACGCCGTTTTGAAAGGAATATTCAAACTGATCTCCCAAATCTTCAAAATTCGCGTCGTAGCAGCGGATGGGCGTGTCCTTGAACTGCCCGCCGCGGTAATAGAGCTTCATGACCCCCGGGCTGTAAACGGTTTTTTTAATGTGGAAGTCGTCAAAAAGAACCGATGTCTCAGGGTACTGATAAGTGCGCACGTCAGCACCGCCGCAGGCGGTCAGACCGAACAGCCCCATCCATAGACCTGCCATGATGAGGAACGCCTTGAGCCTCACAGCATCCCCTCCGTCTCTCCGCAAATAGCCGGATTCTCCCGCTCCAAATTGGGGCGGGAGCCGGTTTTCATATAAATTCTCAGAAGGACGCCGCCCTTACTGGAACGTCATGTTGTTGAGAATGATGTCGGGCATCGTTCCCGGGACGCAGTCCATATTCCGAAGCCCGATGGAAAGGGCGCGGTTGTCGTCAAGCTGCGCGATATACTGAATCCATTCGTAGCCGATGTACTTATAGGTGCGGCCGCGGAAGGTGATGCCGCCGATCACGCGGTCTTCGATATCCTGATAGTTTTCGAATTTGTCCTTGTAGGAATCAAATTTTTCAACGGTCTCCCTTACCTCAAACTGGATAGCGCCCGCACCAAACGCGGTGGGATCGTCGTTTTCCACCAGGCAGCGCCCACTATCATCGAACGACCAGCCGGATACCGGGATCTTCGTCATGATCTTGACCTTCACATCGTCTTTTGCAAACTGGGCGATTTCCACGGAGAAGTCCTTCATCTCGGCGTTTGCAGACGCTGCCTTGTTCGCCTCGGCGGCCTCGGCCTTCACGATGTCCAGATACTTTTCTATGGCTTCTGTGCCGGAGAAGCCGCTGGTGTTGTACGCACTCACCGTATAAACGCCCGACTCGTTCTCCTTGAAATTGACGTAGATGAAATGGGAGTCGTCGTCCTCAGAGATCCATTTGTAGTAGCGGTAGTTTGCCTTCATGTGGTCGCTGTACTCTTCCTTGACGAACTGACCTTCCACGCCGAAGTAAGCAACAATATCATCGTAAGTTGCATCGAAAATATTCCTGTTGACCTCGTTCATCCAGACGTAGCCCTTCTGCACCTGCTCTTCGGTCACGATGCCGTCTCCGCCGGAGGCCATCGCGTCCGTCGGGGTGAGCGGAGCGCCTTCCGTCGGAACAACTCCTTCCGGGGCGTCTTCTCCGATGGCATCCGGCATGGACTTGCCTGCGTCAATCAGAGGCAGATACCAGTCGGTATAGCGGTAGGGATATGTATCTTCCTCCATGTCATCCCAGTAGAGTCCCCACAGGCGCAGATAGATGTCGTAGTGGAACTCGTCATCGCCATCTTCATAGTCGCCGCTGATCCAGATCATGTCGTCATAGTCCAAAAGGCCGGGGTCAACGATCCAGTCCGCATGCTCCAGGGCCACGTTTGTGAACCAGCCACCCTCGGACATCACCGTGCCGTGCTCGCCGGTTCCGGCTTCGCTCAGACTGACCTGCGCGGAAGCCATGGGTTCGGACCTCGTGTAGTCCTCGTCCCAAAGCGTGATCGTGCCAGTGTAGTCCGTGCCGATGTCAATGACGCCGCAGACATCCCACCATTTTCCCTCCATGCTCTCGTAGTAGCCATAACAGCCGCTCATCTTCCACCAGCCGTACCATTCGCCGTTCCACCAGTCGAGCAGTGCATCGCCAGTCTCGGCTGGATCGGAGGTCAGCGTGCTGTCAACGGGCGGTTCACCGCCGGTCGTATCAGCTGCGGGAGTCTCACGATTCAGTGAGGATGGGTCAATGGTGATCTTGCCGCTTTTCTTGCCGAGGAACTGCTCGAAGGTTGCCTCGACTGGACTGGTCGTGTCCTGAAGCAGATATGCTGTCCGGACTTCCACCGTTGCGCCCGGAGCGACGTCTGTAAACTGGCCTTCTATCACGGTTTCAAAGGTGTCGTAGTCGGCAAAGACGGTTGCAGCTTCCAGTTCTACGCCGTTTTGCATGAGCGTTTCATCGACGCTCCAAAGATACGACGCATTCTCCTTGCCGTTGTTTGTGAAGTCCAGTGTCAGAACGATCGCGTCATTTCCGTCCGAATCTTCCATGATGCACGCGCCCTTGTAGAGCAGCTCATAGTCACCGAGCTTGATCAGATTGGAGTCTGCTGTCTTTTCCTTACCGCAGGCGGTGAGGCTGAACAGCATCAGCACTGCAAGAAGCAGGCATAGAAGCTTGGTCTTCGTCTGTTTCATAATTCCCTCCCAATATCCTTCAGGGATGCACAAATCTGCCGATCAACAGAAAATAACATATCATTCCGGCAAAAACAGCGGTGCATCCCTGAGACATTTTGCTTTCCTTATTTCTTTTCGCGCTGGATAAGATTTCCATCCTTGTCGGTGAACTTGCCGCAGAGAATCTTGATAAAGTCAACAAGGTACCCGATGCCGAACAGACCTGCCGTCAGCGTATAAAGAATACCCGTGCCGATCTTGCCGACATAATAGCGGTGGACGCCAAGCCCGCCAAGGAAGAGGCAGAGCAGGAATGTTGTCATCCAGTCCTTCGTTTCGGCTGGAACCTCCGGCGCGACATAGTCCTCTACTTCCTCACCGTTCAAAATCTTCTTCACGGTTTCAGTCACGGTGTCGATATAGGCGCCACGCTCCGTTGCAAGGCCGACTGTCGCACCCTTGAGGCCCTTGCGCAATGCACTGTTCTTATCAATGCGCATACCACCAACCGACATCTTGGCCTCCGTAATGACCGGCTGGATCCGGATGTGTGTGCCGTCCTTGAGGAAAAGCCAGAGACCAACGTCCACATTCGGTTCTTTCTCGAACGAGATGCGTTGCCCGGGAATGCCGCCTTTGATCTGGAACGGCATCTGGAACGCTGCCCTGCGGGCATTGAGCTTCTCCATGATCTCCTCGAGTGTGGTGGAATAGGAAAGATCAAATTCACGGGGACTGGTCGCAAATGCGACGTCTTTCATGCTGCCGGTAAGGTTATCCATAGTTTTTCTCCTTTCTAAAAGTCCGGTGGGTGGTTGATACATATTGTGCTTCTATGTGGTTTATTTTTTCGTAAAAGTGCCGCTGATGCCGTAGCCGGAGTTCTCATTCATGGTAAGGCTGCTGCCATCCACAGAGAACGTGTAAGTAGACGGTTCACTCCATGCCTCCAGCGTCACCGTGAGCTGGTCGCCGTCAATGGTATAGGTGCCGTTCTGCTTCATGTACGCATTCTCCATGGTGCATTTGCCTTTTCCGTTGAACGTCCATGTGATCACACCGTCATCTCCGAGATCAGCAGACCATGTTCCGGCCAGCGCATCCTTACTGCCGCAGGCGGCAAGCGTCAGAAGTGCAGCTGCAATCAGGAGTAATGCTACATACTTTCTCATTTTTAAGTCCTTCTTTCTAAATCGTCGTTTGATGGATGGTTCAGCCGTTCACCGCGCCGCCGCAGTATTCACAGCAGCCGCTTGCATCCGGCGTGGTGGTTGCGCCGCAGTAGGGGCAGGTAACTGCCGCTTTGGGTGCGGCGGCCTGCTCAATCTTCTCACGCACATCTTTGCGTACCTGCGTCAGTGCCTGACGGATCTCCTCGCCGAGCTTTTTGCAGTTGCGGTACTCGACGTTGGTTTCAGGGTTGCATCTTGCCGGCATGCCCGGGCGTGCCGAGGGCGGCGGCGTAATGTCTATAGAGCTGGAGTTGACCTGAAAGCGTATTTCGTCAAAGTAGGGGTTGTTGACGAATATGGTGATGTAGAAGTCATAGGAGTATTCATAGCGCGGCGGATTGTAGCTGACCTCCTTGCCGTCTTTGTCCTCGCGCTTGAGTTCCGAACGGTTCTCGTCAATATCAAGATTGCAGCCGGTCACGTCTGCAAAGTCCAGAACATCTGGGTTGGCTTCCACGAGATTTCTGGCCCGTGTCACCATGAATTTCCCCGCATCCTCGTCCAGAAGCACTTTGGTGTCCGTGCCAAGCGTTCTGGTCGTATGGAATGCCGCGACCTTTTCCTGATTCTCCTCCCGGTAGGTAAGCTGTGCCCTGATTTCTTCGACGGTGCTGTTGCGCCGGTCGGAGAACCACGGCGAGAGCTTTTTGGCACAGTTTTTGCAGAGATTCCCGTTTTCCAGCTTGCGGTTGCCAAGTAAGCCGATCTTTTCTCCGCAAATATCGCAATATTTCTTATCGAACAGTCCCATATATGTACCAATCTCCTTTGTATCTGTTTCTCAAACTATGCGGCGTACTGTGCATCTGCCTTGGAATTGAGCACCGCGCCGTAGATGTACAAGGCCGGGACGGCCACGCCTGTCAGAACACTTGTGACGTTAAACTCGCCGCCGTTGACCAGATTCATCACGATGCTCAAGACGCTGAATACAGCCACGATTGCGCCCCATACGATGAGCCCGCCTGCTTTTTCGCTGCGCTTGCTGTGCTTGATGCCTTTGATTCCGGCGATCAGCTGGCAAATCCCTCCGATCAGTGTCAGAAACAGCGCTGCCCAGTAGGCAAATGTCAGACCAGATGCTGCGCCGAGTCCTGCCGCCAGCGCACCCAGTCCGCCGACAAACACACCCGCTATGATGGAAAATACAGCGGCAATGATCATCAGAATGCCAGTGACCTTCAAAAACCTGTGTCCATTCATAATAAATCCTCCTCGCTTCCTTGTTGTTTGCTTTTTTATTCCGCAGGGCGTCTGGCTCCGCACTCTGCGCAAAATACGCTACTGCCATTCGGCATCCCGCACTCCGGACATTTCCATCCGCAGTCCGGCGCAGGTCTTGAGAAAATCCCGGCCTCTGTTTCCTCGGCAAACGCTACCAGGAGGGTAAAGATGCTCTGTGCGCTCTCGCCGCAGTAGTTGTTTGTGAAACCCTCGCTGCCGTCTTGCCATGTCGCGGAAATGCAGCTATTCTCCGCGCCGTCCGGGCTGGCGCTGGGGTGGTAAACCGGAAGCTCCAGTGCGCGAAGCTCCCGTCCGATGCTGCTGAAATACGCCTGCGCCTTCTCCGGCTCGACGGCGATGTTCCGCCTGAAAATAGGCTTACCGTCGCCATCCTGATACCGGTAGGAGAAAAGCATCTGCTTCTCCGCTCGGGATGGCAGCGTCCGCTCATCGAGAAGGAAGCTGAAGCAGTCACGCGCAGACGAGGCGTTTTGCTCCCAGTAAATTCCGACCAACTCTGCTGTTTCGCGCACCTCACGCTGCTCTGTTTCAAGCTTGGATGCAGCATACGCTTCCTCGGTAATACCCAGAACCAAGGCCTCCAGCGCCTCCGCTTGACTGCCGCTGAGCGTTTGGGTCTTTTCCCCATCGTCGGTGCGCCAGACGATCCAGATTTTGCTGTCGGTCTCATCATAGCTCTCGTCAGACGGTTTTCTGTACTCTGGAAGCTCCGACTCTGCCAGCACATTCTGAAGCTCAAACCACTGTACCCATGTGAGCTGCCAGGGGATCGGGTTGGAAAATGCATCCATCTGGCTTTCTCTTATCTCGTCGTCGCCGGATTGGCTTGGGAACCAGCCGATCAGCAGCGGCATATCGTTCTCCTGATAAAATTTCAGCGAAAAGCTGCGATAGAAATTCCTGTGGTTCTGCCGCCACTCAAATTCCACCAGGTCCTTTCCAGCTCTGTACGCATCTGGGTTTTCCATTCTGCCTCCGTCTTTGATCTGTGACGTTACAACAAGCCGATACAGTGAGCATCCTGTCAGCGCAAGCAGGGCAATTGCCGAGAGGGTAATCAGCGCAGCTTTCACTGCCGATTTCACGTCAGATCCCCGTCGTCAAACGGATCGCCGCATTCGGGGCAGAACTTCGGCGGATGCGCGGGATCAGCCGGCTCCCAGCCGCACTTGTCGCATTTGTACTGCGGAACGCCGGCCGGCTTGGGTTTGCCGCATTCGGCGCAGAACTTGCCCTTATTCACCGCACCGCAGCTGCACGTCCAGCCGTCTGCCTGTACTTCTGGCTTTTTTGTGCCGCATTCGGGGCAGAACTTTCCGCTTGCCGTCGCGCCGCACTGCGGGCATTTCCAGCTTCCTGCCGCCGGCTTCGGCTCCGGCTTTTTGCTGCCGCAGTTCGGGCAGAAATTGCCGGTAATACCGCTTTGTCCGCAGCTGCACGTCCAACCGTTCGCGGGCGCTGCCGGTGCCGCCGGTGCGGGCTGCTGTGCTTGCTGCTGCGCACCCATCTGATAGAGGTTCTGTGCGTTCATACCGCCCATCTGGCCCGCCATATTCATGCCCATGAACGCCATCGCGGGGCCTGCGCCCTGATTGGACGCGGCCGACTGCATCGCTGCCGCCTGCGCGCCGACCAGATGTGCAGCCGCTCTCGTCGGATCCATAAATGCCGCGTTGCGCTGCATTTCTTTCAGCATCTGCTCGTCTTCTTCGCTCGCCTTCACGCTGGATACGCCGAACGATACGATTTCAAGGCCGCGCAAGTTGCGCCACTTGCCAGACAGCACTTCATTCAGCGCGTCCGCCAGCTCCATCGTATGTCCGGGGAGCGCAGAATAGCGGATGCCCATGTCGGAGATTTTCGCAAACGCGGGCTGAAGCGCGGTAAGTAACTCGGTCTTGAGCTGACCGTCCAGCCGGTCGCGGGTATAATCCTCACCCACATTGCCGCAGACGTTTGTGTAGAACAAAATCGGGTCGCAGATGCGGTAGCTGTACTCGCCGAAGCAGCGAATGGCAATGTCGATGTCAATGCCTGCCCGCTGGTCAACAACACGGAAGGGAACCGGCGACGGCGTGCCGTACTTGTTGCCGATGAGCTCCTTGGTGTTAAAATAGTACACGCGCTGATCCTTGGGCGGCTCGCCGCCGAAGGTGAAGCGCTTTCCAATGTTCTTGAACGTGTCGAGGATACTGGTTCCCAACTCACCGGAGAAGATCGACGGCTCGGTCGAGGAATCATAGACGAATTCGCCGGGCTCGGCGCAAAGCTCCGTGACCTTGCCCTGATCGACGATGATCATGCACTGGCCGTCAGCCACCGCGACGACAGAGCCGTTGGAGATGATGTTCTCGCTGCCCTTGTAGTTGCTGCTGCGCCCGGAAACGCGGTGCAGACCCTTGACCGCCATCACGCTCTCCGGAATGGATTCACAGTAAAAATACTCCTTCCACTGATCGGCCATCACACCGCCAGCCGCGCCCAATGCTGCTTTAATGAGTCCCATTTTCTGATCTCCCTTTCTCTGTTTACTATGCCCACGGATCTTCCGCCGCAGGAATACGGATGCCGCTGAGAATACTGGAATATTCCCAGAGGAACCACTCGCCGGTCGAGGCTTTCTGCCGCAGTTTCATGGGCCGCGGCGAATCTGCACCCGCCGTTTTCAGGAACACGCGCAGATACCCCGGCTCGATATCCTGCGGCCTGGGGTCTGCCAGCACGTTAAGCCGGTATGGTGCGCGCGGCTGATAGCCGTTTTCCGGCGTCGCACCTTCAAAATACGCAAGCGGCAGATAGGCTTTGCCGCGCAGCCGGTCGCGCAGGAACTGACAGTCATACGGCGTCATGGGCCGCGGGCCGCGCAGGAGATTCATTGCGGCAGTTCCGGCGTCCTTGTCTCTGTTGAACAGCGCAAGCGCACACAAAAACAGGGCGCAGATGCGCTCCGGCTGTCTTCCGCCTGCCGCAAGCGTCTCAAATTCCTGCAGGCTTGCAGGAATGCTTTGTATTGTGACCTGCATATAAAACCCTCCTGTTTATGGATATGTCCGGAGCCATGTTTCCGTATTTCCGGATTTGGTATAGTCATGGCCGTTGGCAGCTTCCATTGCATACCAGTATGCCCAGTGCTGCTCGTTCATGTCAGCAAAGACTCTTGGCAGCTCTTTCAGATGGGCGCGGATATACTCCTTATCGGCATTGCGTTCGAGCAGGCGGCAGGTGACTGCGGCGACTTCTGCTCTGGTAATGTTGTTGCCCGGCTTGAATGTTCCATCTGCATAGCCTGTGACCCAACCGCGAGTCGCCGCATAGGCGATGGACTTTGCCGCCCAATGAGAAGCAGGAACATCCGTGAAGGCCGCAGCTCCGTCCGTCAGCTGCTCAAACCGGCAGCAGATCGCGGCAAATTCCGCGCGCGTGATCGGCGCGTTTGGCCGGAACGTTCCGTTGCTGTAGCCGCGGACGATCCCGAACTGCTCCATGTAGCCGATGTAGTTGGCCGCCCAGTGCGCCGAGGTCACATCGGAGAAGGAGGCTGGATAGGATTTGTTTGCCTCCATCTGCTCGGTCAGCAGGCGGGCGAACATGGTGGTCACCTCTGCGCGGCTCATATTTTTGCCCGGGGCAAATCCGCCGCCCGGATAGCCCTTTAGGAACGCGAAATGGTCAGTCTTGTTGAGCGTCGCAGGCTTATATGTGGGTTCCGTCACCGGTGCGGTGTTCTCGGTGTAAAGATTGACAAAGCCAAGCCCGCCCTGCGCATTGTCCGGGTTGACATGCACGCTGCCTTCCATAGCTTCAAATTTGTTGTAGCAATCCCAGCCGCCCGTCCACTTGTATTCCCGTGCGGCATCGCTCCATTTATACTGCGGTTGGAGGAACCAGCGGGTCTCATCATACGTCCAACCGCTTTGCTCATCGTTGGTTTCCACAACAAAGATGCCCTGATTGTCGGTTAGAGCGAAGAAATCGCTTCTGTCGATTTGAATGGTCATCACGCAGCCGAATGTTCCAGCTCCGTTCACAGATACTGTGCAGTTCTGTACATCCCAAAGGCCCGTGCCGCCGGCTTCATAACGGCCATACGACGGATCGCTGGGAAATGCATAGAAGCTGAAAGTCGTTTGCTTCGGTGCAGTATTTCCCCCCAACTCAACGACCTTGGTGATCGGGATCTGAAGCGTTACGATCCGGTCCTCGTCGTCCGGCTCAGGCTGCTCGGGCCGATTCGGCGGAAGAAAGTTGCTTCCCGGCGGCAGGGTCCCGGTGAAATCTTCTGCGGCCACCGCTGCGGCAAGGGACAGTGTAAGGATCAGGCAAAGGAAAATCGCAAGAATTCGTTTTCTCATGTGGAACCTCCTTCTGTTATTTCTTTGTCGAATACATACATGATGCGGCTTTCCGCGCAGGCAGTGAAAACCAAAGAGCTAAAGTGTGTCGATCACGCCCGCGAGGTAGGCCGGCGATACCGACGCATAGATAAAATTGTCGATCAACTGATCCTTCACCGCCTGACGCACATCGGCGGCAAGCAGTTCGTCCGCATTCTCATCCACCAGAAGCAGAACCTTACAGACCCAGCCGAGCTGCTTTACAGCATTGCAAAGCTTGAGCCGCTCGCTCAGCTTCCAGATGCCCTGCCGGATGACCTCCATCACCAACACATTGGCACGGCAGGACCGGCACAGGGCAAGCGTTTCCTCCGGTTTTGAAGAACGGTAGACAAGAAAATCCGGGTCGCATCCCGAAAGTGATTGCATGACCGCTTCCGCCAGAAGTCCGCCTTTCATATCCAGCACGATCCTTCGCATCTGTGCTTTTCCACCGCCTTTCTCTTCTTTTGCATGTTCCATTTGTATTTTAGCCGTTATCACTCCCTTCTGCCCCCGCCGATTGGATAGGGTTTGCAATTATTTTTTGTTCAAAGGCCATAGTCTGGCTCGATTCTCTCGGCAAAGTGGGCAAAACTGTGTTGCCTTTTTCTGTCCGCATGATATACTATCCATACGAATGTGCAGAATTGGGAGGCATGCGGCATGAGCAAAGCGACAAAAAAGAGCCTTTTGTGTGCCTTGGCCGCGCTGGCACTCATTGCGCTTGCCATGTGGCTCCGATATGCAAGCCGGCATATTTTTCATTCTCCGGCTGTCAGCCACCTGCGAAGCGGGCTCTATGTGTTTTTGTTCAGCGTGTGGTGCTACTCCCTATGGATCCGCATCGTGCAGACGCAGGCACGGCGCTATCTGCTGGCGATTTCGGTACTGATGGTGCTGTGGATTCTTCTTCGCTCAATCAAATATTCCATTGAAAACACGGATGCGGAGCGCTGGCTGTGGTATTTTTACTATTTCCCGATGCTGTTCATCCCCATGCTGTCGGTCTTTGTTTCCCGGTCGCTGGGCAAGGGAGAGGATTTTCGGCTGCCGCGATGGACCAAGATTCTGTATGTTCCAACGCTGCTGCTGCTCTTGCTCGTTCTGACCAATGATCTGCACCAGCAGGTGTTTTCCTTCCCGTCCGGCGTTTTATCGGATCAGGAGTATCGGTATGAGAGCGGTTATTTCTTTGTGCTGGCTTGGGAGGCCCTGTGCGCGGGATTTGCGTTTCTTTCGATGGTAAAAAACTGCCGCATCCCGCGCAGCAGGAGAATTCGCTGGCTGCCGCTGGTTCCGCTTGCGCTTTCGCTGGCCTATGCTTATGCGTATGTCAAAAAGATCCATTGGGTCTGGGTGCTTGCGGGCGATATGACGGTGTCGCAGTGCCTGATCTTTGCGAGCATCCTTGAATGCTGCATTCAATGCGGGCTGATTCAGTCCAACCTCGGATACGACGAACTTTTTGAGGCAACGAGCCTGCCTGTCCAGATCACAGATCATGCGTTTTGCCCGAAATATGTGTCTGTCGCCATGCAGGGGGCTTTGCCGCAAAGCGAGCTGCGGCAGATGCAGCAGGATACCGTCCACTTGGGCGACGATACGCTTTTGAAGCGGCACAAGCTGCGGCGCGGCTGGGTGTTCTGGAAGGAGGACATTTCCGCGCTGAATCAGGTTCAACAGGAGCTGGAGCTGACAAGGGATGAGCTGCGTGATACCGGCGACGTTCTGGCAGTGGAGAATGCACAGCGCGCAAGATGGCTGAAGCTGACGGAGGAAAACCGTCTGTACGACATGATGGAGACGCAGACCGCCCGGCAGATCGCGATGCTGCGGGATCTGCTGGCTGAATTGCAGAAGACGGAAGATTCAGACAGAGTCAGACACCTGCTCGGACAGGCCATCATCATCGGGACCTACATCAAGCGGAGAAGCAACCTGATTTTTGTCGGCGTGCAGCGCGGCGCAATCAGCGTGCAGGAACTTCTGCTGTGCCTCAATGAATCTTCCGAGAATATCAGCGTCTATGGTGCCGACTGCAAGGCGATTGTCAAGGGGGAAGGCCAGCTTACCGTCGAGCAGGCAACGCAGGTCTACGATCTGTTTGAGGCGGTCGTGGAGACGGAACTGGAATCGCTGCGTGCGTTGCTGATCTCTATAGAGGTTGGTAAGTGGGTAGAGGTCGCTCTCTGTGTTTCGGCGGCGGAGCCGCTCTGCGGGCTGCGTGCGCGGTTTCCAGATCTGGAATGGGAGCAGGATGAGGACGGACTGCAATATGTGACGCGGAAGCTGGAAAGATCGAGGGGGTAAAGGCGTATGGACAGGATCAAGGAAAGCTTCGACAGTCTGCCCATCGCGGCCTGCTTCTTCGATAAAAACGGCGTGGTGCGGCTCATCAACCGCCGGATGCTTGCCATTGCAAACTGGCTGCGAAAAGGCGGCATACAGTCGCTTGCAGAGATGCAGAGCGCCCTGCACTCGCCGCCCGCAAACGTGTGCTGTTTGGATCTGCACCTTCGGATCTACCGCTTTCCGGACGGGAAGGCGCTGCGCTTTGCGCAGGAGCAAATCACAACAAAAGCGGGCGTCCGCTATACGCAGATCACTGCCGCAGACGTTACGGAGCTGATCCGGAAGCAGAACCAGCTGAAAGCGGAAAACGCGAAGCTGGCGGAGGCGAATGAGCGGCTTCGGCGGCTGCTTGTGCAGATGCCGGAGATCATTCGGGAAGAAGAAACGCTGGCAATGAAGCTGCGTGTGCATGATGACATCGGACACAGCATCCTCGCGGCGCGCCGTGTGCTGCTCCAGAACACGGACCAGAAGGAACTTCGTGCAAACGCGGCGCTGTGGGAACAGTCAATTTCAGTGCTTTATCGCTCCAGCCAGATAACGGCGCAATCCGAACCGCTGGAGGCGGCGAAAAAGCGAGCGGAAGAATTGGGCGTTAGCGTTCTGCTGACAGGGAATGAGCCGCAAAGGCAGTGGATACGCGCACTGAGCGCACTGGCGATCTGCGAATGTGCGGCGAACTGTGTCCGCCACGCAGATGGCACAGAATTGTATGTGTGTTTTTGGCAGAAGCCGGGCTGCATGGAGGTCGCCCTGACCAACAACGGTGCGGTGCCGAAGGAAAAGATCACAGAGGGCGGAGGCCTTTCCATGCTGCGTCAACGTATAGAAGAAGCAGGCGGCAAAATGGAGGTTTGGAGCAGCCCTCGCTTTAAGCTGATGCTCAGTCTGCCGGAACAGGAGGAAGCAGCACATGAGAGTGATGATCGTTGAAGACCAGACCATGATCCGCAGTCTGTTGGAAAGCTATTTTCACGCCGAAGACGGATACCGGATCACGGCGTCCATCCCCGGTGCAAAGCAGGCGGTTGAGGTGTGCCGGACAAGCTCCGTCGATCTGATTTTGATGGATGTGCAAACGGAGAACCGCGAGAACGGACTGACTGCCGTTCGTCAGATCAAAGCCATACAGCCGAAGAGCAAAATTATTGTTGTGACCTCGCTGATCGACTGCGCGGTTCTGGACGAGGCAAAGAGGGCCGGGGCCGACAGTCTGTGGTATAAGGACTCTACGCAGAAGCGTTTGATGGATGTCGTCCGGCAAACGATGGCGGGTGAACATATCTTCCCGGACACGCCTCCGACGGTTGAGATCGGCATGGCAAAAAGCACGGAATTTACGAAGACGGAATTGAAGGTTCTGCGGCATCTGCTGCGGGGCTTGTCTTACACGCGCATCGCGGCAGAGATGGGCTGCGAGATGTCGACGGTCAAATTCCATGTGTCAAATATGCTGCAAAAAACCGGGCTGGAAAACAAGCTTCAGCTTGCACTGGCGGTCAGCGACGCCAAGTTGATTGCCGATCTGGCGGAAGAATGATGGGATTTGATTTTCTGCTTGTGCAGCCACAGGCATTTATTGAAAAGAAGAAGCCGCGTCTGAGCCGTTACACTTGGCAAGCAATGCCTGCGTTTATACAAACTTGACGAACAGGGAGATTTCCGATTTAAGCTATCCGAGTTAAGAGTGTTACCCTTGATTGACGATTTTGTATTGCCACTTTGCGAGAGAAGCGGCGACGTAGCGAACAGGAACATTGTGGTTATTTTATCGGGGTCAACATACGGGTATATCCGCAGATACAACGTCCCTGCTTTCTCGGAAGCAGGGATAGAATCGATTCGATTCAGAAGCAGCAGCAAGAGAAATTTTTTTGCAAAGGGCCGTTGGCAAACATTTGTTCTAGTGTTATCATGTGAAACATAGTAGGAAATCCTGCCGACAATAGAATATTCCGAAGCGCATCATAAAACGTAATGAAGGAGCGCTGCGACCGAAAATGGCCGCAGCGCTCCTTTCGGTGCTTTCGGGAAGAATTCGGAGGTGGAAATACATTTGTGCGGGAACTCAAGAAGCGCGATCGTCCCGCAATAACTTTTGAGCAATGGACCGCTATGCCGCGGCGGCATGTCCATGTGCGTTGCAGCAGCAGATAATTATAAAACAGAAGCTCCGCTGGCGGTTCTCTACTGCCCAGTATTTTATAATTTGGACGAGATACATCACCACAATTACGACGAGCGATTGAATCAAAATGTCCCGGATAAACCGCATCATATCACATCCCTCATTTCTATTTGATTCTCTACAGTATTCGCGGCAAAACGCAAAATCCCTTTTTCATAACAGCACCCCGCCGAACTTTTTTGTGCGGCGGGGTACACTGCTGCTTATCTCAAGAATTTGCTGACCTGTGCGACATATGCATGCTTCTCCCGCATCTCCGGCCGGCAGGCAACGATAACCTTGCTGCGTATTCCATTTTGCGCTTTGTATGCAGCAAGCAGCTCTGCATAGACTGTGTTCGCATCTTTTTTGGACGGATGGTTCACGCCAAGCTCTGTGACCTCCTGAAACATGCCGCGAAACGGCTGAAACCAATCTGTACCGGTCATGAACAAAATATGCGTCGGGTTAAAAAATTCAATCTCGGCATGGAGCAGTTCGACGCAAACTTCCCGCTGCATCTTCTGCCACGCTTCGCTCGGATTTCCGCCCTTGCGCGGCGCGATTTTGTAGAGGTTTGTCCAGATAATTTTCTGATACCAACGCTCCTGCCATCTGGTCGCAGCGCCGTATAATGTGTCCCAGATTTCCTTGCTGTAACCCCAGAATGGTCTGGAAAGGCAGTAGTCTCCAACCGCACACGGCTCTTTGCCGATTCCTTCGCGCACACAGTTCCGTGCGATATTATGTTCCTCATCAACTGCAATCCATTCAAAGCGGTCTTTCCCGTGCGTCAGCGCGGCAGGGTCGTTCAGAAGATTCTGAAGGGATGACGTTATAAAGCGTTCCTTCGTATTTGCACCTGTGCCGCGATATTCATCCCAGCCGTTTACGGCGCGGCCGACCAGCATCAAACGGAAGTCCTTTCCGACTGTGTCCTTGGAGCTTTTGTATTTGCAGCCTTCCATCGCAGTAAACGAAACAGCGTCCTGCGAATAAGTGTTTCGGATTTGCGTGAGCGCGTCGTAGAGCCTGCCGTAAAGCTGATGCATTTGCTGAATGTTTGACATGTCGTTTCCACCCCCCATGTTTTTTACGATAAAATCAACTATTTTACAATATAACAGAGTCACTGAAATATGGCAATAAACGAAAGCCTGTTTGCTGCATTCATCTGAGGGGAAATACGAAAGATATTTTGCGTCCAATGCAATAAAATAAAGATATATTAAGTAAAGATACATAAATTACTGATAAGCCCATTCAGATCAATCTCGATCTGATAATGCTGATGAATGTGTTGCAGCATTTGCCGCCCCCGCCAGCTGTATTTTGCAGACTGCTCTGCTTCTAAAACACTGAGTGTTGCTATCAGGGCTTTTTTCGCCTGTGAGATAGAGGAATAATACTAATATCTTTTTAAAAAGATATTAGTATCAGCAGAATTTTTGCTTTTGTCAACAAGTCCAAATCTTGACGGGAGCCAATCTGCGGTGTTGTCCACGTTGCTGGCTATTCAGTTGTTTGGAATTGTGATCCCACCCCCGTATTTCTCCTAAAGAGCACCAAAAGGAGCGCTGCGGCCATTCTCGGTCGCAGCGCTCCTTCATTACGTTTTATAGTGCGCTTCGGAATATTCTGTTGTCGGCAGGATTTCCCACCGCAGTTCCATGATAACACTGGAACAAACGTTTTTCAATGACGCATCCGAGTACCTTTTTCCGAGATGAGTTCAAATGGATCAGCTCTTTTAGAGAGATTGCACGATCAAAAGGAACCTATCTCTGCACTCTGCCTGTGCCGTCGCCGCCCATGAGCTTTTCTACATCAGAAACGCCGACACGGTTAAAGTCACCGATGACGCTGTGTTTGAGGCAGCTTGCCGCAACTGCGAATTCGAGCGCCAGCTGCTTGTCCTCATAGTGGTTCAGCCCGTAGATCAAGCCGCCCGCGAAGCTGTCGCCGCCGCCCACACGGTCGATAATATCCCGAATTTCGTACTTTTTGGACACATAGAAGTCCTTGCCGTCGTTCAGGCACGCCGCCCAGCCGTTCCAGTCCGCACTGTGGCTCTCACGCAGCGTGATGGCGATGCACTTCATGTTCGGATAGCTTTCCAGGACCTTATTGCCGAGCACGCGGTACTTCTCACGATCCAGCTCGCCGGACTCCACGTTCACATCGACGGTAATTTCCAGCGACTTCTGCACGTCCTCTTCGTTGGCAATTGCCACATCGACGTACTTGGCAAGCTCGCGCATAACCTCGCTGGCTTTCTTGCCGTATTTCCAGAGGTTCTTGCGGTAGTTGAGGTCGCAGGAAACGGTGATGTTCCGCTTCTTTGCTTCCTGGACGGATTCAAGAGACAGCTCCATCGCGCTTTCGGAAATCGCAGGCGTAATACCCGTGATATGGAACCAAGCCACACCCTCGAAGGCTTTGTCCCAGTCGATATCACCGGGCTTTGCCAGCGCGATCGAGGAATACGCGCGGTCGTAGACGACCTTGCTCGGCAGCTGGTTTGCGCCGCCCTCGAGATAATAGATGCCCATCCGTCCGTCACCGCGGACGATCTTTTTTGTATCGACGCCAAAGTAGCGCAGCTCGCGGATGCAGCATTCTGCAATGTCGTTATTGGGCAAAACGGTCAAAAATTCTGCGTCCATGCCGTAGTTTGCAAGGCTCACCGCCACGTTCGCTTCACCGCCGCCGAAGGTTGCCTCCAGCATCGGACTCTGGAAAAAGCGCTCATGTCCCGGCGCTTTCAGGCGGAGCATGATCTCACCAAATGTCAAAATTTTCATGATTGCTCCTCCTCACTTTTGCAGCAGATGCACAGCAAAGCCGCCGATTTCATCTTTCAGGTACACAGCGACCATCCGTCCACCCTTATACTTGGCAGTCGTCATGTCACACACAAAGCCTTTCTTTGCAAGCTCCGCAATTGCCAGCGGAACAGAATTTGTGCGAATGGCGATGTGTCCATTCTTCCCAAGGTACATGGACTTCATGACCTCGATGCCGCCGGATGCAAACATCGAAGAATTGCCATCCTTGACGGTGAGCGCAAACGCCTCGTTCAGCTTCTCGCAGACGGCGGACGCCGCTTCGGCATCTTCGCAGTTCAGGCCGATGTGCGCCACTTCAAAGCCGAGCGCAGCGCTTCTTGCCTGTTTGCAAAGCTCCGTGATCTTCTCAAAATTGCCGGCTGCAATGTCCGCCTTCGGGCAGACCCAACTGCCGCCGACCGCGTGGATGAACGGCGCAGCGATGAACTCGCCGATGTTCTGACCATTCACGCCGCCGGTCGGGATGAATTTGATCCCGCCGAACGGACCTGAGAGCGCCTTCATGGCAGAAAGACCGCCATATACGCCAGCCGGGAAGAACTTGACCACGGTCAAGCCCAGCTTCATCGCTGCCATGATCTCGCTCGGGGTCACGCAGCCGGGTGTGACGGCAATGCCGTTCTCTACGCACCAGCGGACGACCTCTTCGTCAAAGCCAGGCGAAACGATAAACTTTGCGCCGCACTCGACCGCCTGTTTGCACTGTTCGAGTGTAATGACCGTGCCCGCGCCTACTAACATATCGCGGCAATTTTCCGCGACGGCTTTGATCGAGTCTGCTGCCGCTGCTGTGCGGAACGTAATTTCCATCACATCCACACCGCCGGCAAGCAAAGCCTTTGCCGTCGCGACCGCGTCTTTCGCATCATCCAATACCACAACCGGCACAACAGCGGCCACAGACAGACGGTTGATTTCATATATCATATATGTCACCCTCTATCGCGGAAAAAATTATACTTGTACAACATCGGGCTGTTCCTTCATCCTGCGCATGGACATATGTGCGCTGCACAGGCGCTCATACAGATCCCACTCATCCTGCACGGTCTTGCAGTGGCGTGCAAAGTAGCTGCGAATAACATCCCGTGCATAATCGTGCGCCACGAAGTGACCATCGTCGCCCGCCAGGTGCAATGCATCGTCATCTGATGCATCCGGCGCAAGCGCGCCACAGCTGCGCAGCTCTGCCGCAGCCTGCTTGGCCGTCCAGACGTTATTCCACAACTGCCGCGTTGCTTCCAGCTTGGCATAGCCGGCTGTTTCCATGTAGCGATGCCACAGGGGCATGAGCTCCAGCAGCTGCACATCCAACCCTGCTGGCTCAAAAATGTACGCACGCTCAAAGTCGATTTTTTTCGCCATGCTGTTTTCAAAACAGGTGTCGATGATGACGCGTGCGGAGCCTTCCGTAAACGCCGACGACGGCGAATATTGCGACACCACAGCCATCTCCGGCCAGCAGGTGTCGATCATGGCCTGCGTCCGCTTTTCATAATATGTCAGATGACCGGGCTCCATTTCATGACCGATGCACTCGACGATCTTATCGGCGCTCCAGCGCACAAGCGTGTTGAAGTTGCGTTCATATTCCAAATGGTTGTAATCATAGCCGAACAGAATGGACAAAAAGTCTGAACGCGGGTCCGCCAGCGCACGCACGCGCACGCGCGGCATACTGTTGCCGGTCACGTGCATATGCCGTACCGTTTCATCATGGAAAAACTGTGTTGCTCCGGTGAGTACCTGCAAAAGATGTTCTGTGGGCACGGTGATGCGGCTGCGAAATGCGGCGATCTTCTCTTGTACGCTGCCGCTGCCGGGCAGCGCCTGCTGCAGATCGGACAGCAGATCCTGCATGGGCTTCGGATCGTATTCTGGCGCGACCAGACCGTACAGTCCGTCTGTCATTTCGTCGTAGGACATTGTTTGCCCTGAAAGCAGCTGCGCACGCACATGCACGCTCGTCACGTGTTCGATAATGTAGTCGATACGCGCAAGCTCTTGTTCCTGCGCCGTGGCGCGATAGGCTTTCAACAGACCAATGAGGTTCTCCGACTCATCCAGAATGTCACGCAGGGCTTTGCCGTGCTTCAGATCACCGATCTCGTAGTCCGGCAGGATCTTATACTCACGGGAGTAGCGCATACTTGTTCTGCGCCAAAATGGCGACTCGGTAAACCACTGGATGTCGATCTCATCATAACGGCTTTTGGAAAGCGTCAGATCCAGATAGTCCTGCGCCAGCGTGTTGAGCATGGTTTCCGACATAGTTTGCTTCTCCTTTATGATTGTTTTATTGCATTTTCTGCGTCCACGCAGCAAGCTCACTGCCTGTGGCCAGCCATACGTCGCCGGCCTTTTGAATTTCATCCAGCACACGTTCGAGCATGAACAGCCTTCCCTGCTCGCCGGTGGCCTGCGGGTCGAGCTGCAGGCTGAACAGGGCGCCCCAACGGCGCGTACCCGTTAGCTCACACAGCCAGTTATCCAGCACCTGATCCATTCCGGCGCTGCGGGCCGAGCCCGGCGGAATGGGGGGATCGAACGCAAAGGTGAAATACGGAAGGTCAAACAGCGTCCACGAGATAGGAAGCTCCGGCAGCCCCGCCGGCTGACGGATGTAGGGAACATCCGTGTTGGACAGGGAGCTGGAATAGGCAAAGCCCGCTTCCTTTGCTGCCACAAGTGTCTGTTCTGTGATCTCACCCTCCGGCATGCGGAAGCCTGTTACGGCGCGCCCCGCAGCCTTCTCAATGGCCGCCTTTGCTTTTTTCAGCAGCTCCAACTGCTCTTCCGGCGTGAAATGCGCCAGGATCTCGTGTTCATATCCGTGGCAGCCCAGCTCGTGACCGGCATCCGCAATGGCGCGTACAGCATCCGGATACAGCTCCGCAACGCGCCCGGGAATGAAGAATGTGCCCTTCACGCCGTGCTCCCGGAAACAATCCAGCAGATGCGGCAGACCATATTCCATCCCTGTCCAGCCGAGCCGCTGGATGTCGCCTTCGGATACGTCGATGCCCGGGTAAAAAATGCGCCCATAAAACTCCGCGTCCAGATTGACGGAGATCATGGCTGCACTTGTATAGCCCTGCGGCCAGAGAAATGTTCTGCTCAACATGCTGTGACCTCCTGTGCTGCCAAAAAGTGCTGCGCGATGTCCAGACATGTACTGCACCAGACCTCCCGGTTTTCTGCCAAATATGCGCAAAAGCGCTCCAACACGACGGACCGGCCGGCCGTTCCCGCGATCTGCGGATGAAAAGCCGAAGCGCCCATTCGTCCAAAGCGGGCCATGCCTTCGATCTCACGCACCCAGTTGCGGTATACCACATCATAGCCCGCGGGCCGCGGCATTCCCTCCAGAACAGCTGGATAGTTGTGCAGTACCGTTTGCACATAGTCATCCATCTGCTCATCCCGGCACGGAACATTCACGCCGCACGTTGCCGTGCCGTTCACATAGTACCAGCCGTCTCCCTCGCCGCTTGTTCCGGCGCTGGAATAGACAAAGCCAGCCGATTCATACAGCCAGCGCTCCGTCTGCGGCAGCAGCATTCCCGTCGGGCGCATACCGCGCGCGATGTCACCGGTGTATTTTTTGAAAAGCTCCTGTGAAAGACCGATGCGTGCACACTGCTGGTCAAATGTTTCACCGTAACGACCGGTATGGTCAAGGCCGTGATGCGCGAATTCGTGCCCTTCTTTCCGGATCATCTCGATCACATCCGGATGCTCCTGCATCATGTCAGTCGGCACGAACCAGGTCGCCTTCAGATCATAATTCCGAAGAATATCCAGAATGCGTGCGGCGCCGCGCTCCGGACCGAACAGACCGATGGAGCGTCCTTTGATGTATTGACTTCCGTTCGGCAGCTTTACGGTTTTATTGCGCCAAATCGTATCGCCGTCCAAATCAAATGAAAGCGAAAACGCACACTTTGCGTTCTGCGGCCACGAAACGGGCCGCACGGCCTTTTTTTCTTCACTCATACCAGCATTCTTCTGCCGCCGTTCGGCGCGAGGATCTGACCTGTCACATAGTCCGAAGCCTCAGAGACCAGATACAGCACTGCGTTTGCAATATCAAGCGGCTTTGCAATGCGCCCTTTCGGGATGAGCGGCAGTTCATCGTCTACAAATTCGCCGTCGGCTTCACGCAGACCCGGAGTGTCCGTTGTGGGCACCACGATGACGTTGCAGTTGATGTTGAACGGAGCGGCCTCTCTGGCAATGGAGGTCGTCAGACCGATCACGCCGGCCTTCGCAGAAGCATAGTGCGCACACTGCTCACCGCCGCACAGCGCATAACCGGAGCTGATGTTTACGATGCGCCCGCTGTTCTGCTTACGCATATAGGGGAATGCCGCGCGGATGGCCGCAAATGCGCTGTATAGGTTCAGCCGCACATAGTGGTCAAAGCTCGCATCGTCTAAATCAAAGAAGTCGCGCGGGGGTTCACCGCCTCCGCCATTGTTGATCAGAAAATCGACCGTGCCAAACACCTCGACCGTGCGAGCGATCAGATCGTTGATCTGTTCTGTCTGCATAATGTCGCAGTGGCAATATTCTGCCGTGCCGCCTTTGGCGCGGATGCCCGCGGCGACTGCTTCGCCGTTTTCGTCATTGATGTCACATACCATCACGCGCACGCCGTACTCCGCCAGCGCCTCGGCAACTCCCTGGCCAATGCCGCGGCCGGAGCCGGTCACGATAGCGGCCTTACCGCTGATACCCAGATAGTCTTTCATGGAATCAATCCTCCTGTTTTGTCTGTTTACTGTTCCCAAGATACGATGACAGGAAGTTCTCTTCCTGCAAAATTTCTGCACCCGTGCCATACCGCACGATGCGGCCCTGCTGAATGACGCATGCATGATCCGCGATTTTTAAGGCTTTGCGCGCATTCTGTTCCACCAGCAACACCGTAATGCCTTCTTTATTGATCTGCTGAATGATGTTGATAACCTCATTGACGATGAGTGGAGCCAGACCGAGCGACGGCTCATCCAGCAAAAGCAGCTTCGGATCGGACATCAGCCCGCGGGCAATGGCCAGCATTTGCTGTTCGCCGCCGGAAAGCGTACCGGCACGCTGGTGACGGCGCTCTTCCAGACGGGGAAACATTGCAAATGAGCGTGCAATGCCGATGCTGCGATCCTTTACCAGATACCCGCCCATGAGCAGATTTTCCTCCACGCTCAGGTTCGGAAATATCCAGCGCCCCTCGGGGACCAGAGAGATCCCTCTGGCCACGACCTCGTGTGGTGTGTGCGGCAGCGGCTTGCCGTCATACAATATTTCTCCGCTTTTAGGCTTCAAGAGCCCGGCAATGCAGCGCATGAGCGTGGATTTGCCTGCACCGTTTGCACCGACGATCGAAACGATCTCGCCAGTGTTTACGGTTGCGCTGATACCGTTCAACGCTTTGATTTTTCCATAGCTGTATTCCAGATTTTCAATGGTCAGCATCGTCAATCACCTGCCCCTAAATATGCTTCGATCACATCCTCGTTTGCCTGGATCTCCTCCGGCAGCCCTGTTGCGAGCTGTTTGCCGAAGTTGATGACCGTCAGCCGGTCACAGACATTCATAATGACATCCATATGATGATCAATGACCAGAATGGCGATCTGCGGATGATCCACACGAATATTGCGGATGATCTGCGACAACTCCTCCGATTCGCCTTCGTTCATGCCGGCTGCCGGTTCGTCCAGCAGCAGCACCTTCGGCGCGCAGACCAGGGAGCGCACGATCTCCAGCCGGCGCTGTTGGCCGTAGGGAAGATTGCTCGCTATCTGGTCGCGCAGATCCCACAGCCCTACGCGCCGGAGCGTCTGTTCACAGACCTCGGCGGCCTTCTTTTCCTCACGGCGGCATTTCGCCGTTTTGAACACACCGTCCCAGAAGCTGTAGTTCATGTTCTGCTGATAAGCGATGTGTACATTCTCATATACGGTCAGGTCGTTGAACAACCGGATGTTCTGGAATGTCCGCGCAATGCCGAGATTTGCGATCTCGTTGGGCTGCCGGCCTACAATGGATCTGCCTTCCAGAAGGATGTCTCCTTCCGACGGCGCATAGATGCCGGTGATAAGGTTAAACAGCGTCGTTTTGCCCGCGCCGTTCGGACCGATGACGCCAAAGATCTCGCCCGGCTTTACGCCGAGGCTTACATGGTTTGTCGCCTTGATGCCGCCGAAGTGCTTGCTGATGTCGCGAATATCCAGAATGTATTCGTTTCCCATTTCAGCGTCCTCCTTTCCGCGCGTCCGTGCGACGCTTGAGCGCTGCGCCGAGCTTGCGCACGCCGTTTTTGATGCCGCGCCAGGAAAGCTCCGACGTTCCCATCAGGCCGGACGGACGGAACAGAATGGCAAGCACGACCAGCAGACCGTAGAACACCATGCGCCACTGTTCCGCAGATCCGAAGCGCAGCAGCTCCGGCAGCGGCAGCAGCAGGAGACCGGCCAGGATCGTGCCGGTCAGGCTTCCGCGCCCGCCCAGGATGACCACAATGATAAGCTCGTCCGATTTTGCCATGGTGAACATGTTGGGATGCAGGAAGTGCATATAATGCGCCAGAAATGCACCCGCACAGCCGCACAATGCGCAGCTGATGATCATGGCTTCCATCTTGTACTTGAAGATGTTCACGCCTACGGAACGCGCCGCGATCTCATCCTCCCGCACGGCAATGCAGTTGCGTCCGTGCTTGGAGTTGATAAACGACCGCAGTCCGATTACGGTCAGGATCACGACGCCCCAAACCACAAATACGTTTGAACCACTCGGCACATCGGAAAAACCACGCGCACCGCCGGTGATCGATTCCGTATTCTGAATGATAAGCTTGATGGCCTCGCCAATGCCGAGCGTCACGATGATGAAGTAGTCATCACGCAGGCGCAGTGTGGGGTAGCTGATGAGGTAACCCACAAGGCTTGCTGCCAGCATACCGCCCAGAATGCCCATAAAAATCGGCATTCCGCAGTTTTTTGTCAAAAGCGCCGAAACATACCCCCCAATGGCCATAAACCCTGCATGACCCATGGAGAACATTCCCGTAAAGCCGCAGAGGATGGATACGCCGAGCACTGCGATCATGTAAATGCCGACGATCGTCAAAACACCGATCCAATATTGCATATCCGTTCCTCCTTACGCCTTGTCCTCGCTGGATTTGCCCATCAGACCAGACGGCCGCACCAGCAAAATGAGGATCAGCAGAATGTATGCGAACAGGTCGCGCATCGCTGTGGATACATATGCCGAAATAAACGCCTCCGAAACCCCCAGGATCAGCGCCCCGAGCACTGCGCCAGGCAGGCTGCCGAGACCGCCGATGACTGCGCAGATGAAAGCCTTATTCGTGTAGAACGTACCAAGAGAGGGATATGTGGTATACTTTGCACCCAGCAGTGCACCTGCAATTCCGGCAAGACTGCCGGCAATAAGGAATATTGCCGTGATGAGCTTGTATGTATTTACGCCCATAAGCGCAGTGATGTCCAAACTGAATGAGGCACCTCGGATGGCAAGGCCCAGTCTGGTCTTGCGGATGATAAGCTCCACGATAACAAGAGCGAGAATGCTGACGGCAAAAATGATGATGTCCACCAGTCCGATGCTTGCCCCAAACAGGTTGATGCTCTGCGCCGTAAAGTTGACCGGGTACACGCGGAAGCGTCCGGTAAAGGCAATGATGACCAGATTGTCGCCAATGACCGACATGCCAAGACCGATGATCATCAGGTATACTCGACGTGCATTGCGGCGCAGCAGCGGACGATAGGCGGCGAACTGGATGAAGGCGGCGAGCAGTGCAGCCGCGATCACACCCATGATAATGCCCGCCAGCAGGTTCTGCATGGCATAGGTCAAAAAGAAAAATGTTGCGAATGCGCCGATCGTTACAGAAATGCTGTGTGCAAAGTTCGTGAAGTTCAGAAGACTGTAGATCAGCGCATAGCCGACCGCCATCAGTGCGTACACGCTGCCGACGGATAAGCCGTTGATAAGCTGTTGAATAAACACCGTAAGTTCCTCCTGTGTCAGGCCGCATGACCTAGAATATCACGTTCCCGGAATGCTCCGGACCGTTTTGCCAAACAGTCTCTGCGCCGCCTGGCAGGACATGGCTGTTTGCGGCTTAAGCGTGCAGATCGTAGAGCTCGATCTGTTTGAATTCGCCGTCCACGATCTGATAGATCGGAACCTGGCGGTACACATTGTGCGTCGCCGGGTCAAACGTGATGGCACAGGTCAGACCCTGCAGGTCTTCCGTTGCTTCCAAAGCGTCGCGGATGGCCACGGGATCTGTGCTGCCCGCCTTTTCGATCGCGCCCGTCAGCAGCTTAAACGCATCACAGGCCATGTAGCAGTCCGGTGCAACGTCAACGCTGGGATCATAGCCCCAACGCGCAATAAACTTCTCCAGCAGCTCGTCGATACCGGGAGCCTCGGTCACGCACGCAACGTTAAAGATGATCCCGTTCACATTGTCACCGGCGATCTCGATAAGGCCGCCGGACATGGCACCTTCCGTAGCCAGCAGCGGCTGCGTGATGCCAAGCTCACGCGCCTGGTTGGCGATCAGACCGATCTGCTTGTAGTAGCCGGCTGCGATGTACAGGCAGTCAAAGTTGCCGGATTCCTTGATCTTCGTCAGAACGGCACGGTAATCCACGTCGCCGGTGTTATAGGCCTCCTTGGCGATGACCGTACCGCCCGCGCCCTCCACGGCCTCGGCATACTGGCCGCTGACGCCCAGCGAAAAGTCACTGCCGATCTCATAGATGATCGCCACATTCTTGTAACCGAGCTTTTCAACGGTGTACTGACCGAGGATTGTGCCGCTCTGCGGGTCGTTCAGGCAGGCGCGGAACGCATAGGGCCGGACCTTCCCATCGTCGGTCATGGTGACCTTGGTGTTTGTGGCCATGGTGGAAATGACAGGCACTTTATACTCCGTTGCCACATCGACCAGCGCGATCGTGGTAGCAGAAGCTTCGCAGCCGATGAAGGCGCAGACGCCGTCGTTGAGAATGGCTTTGCGTGCCACGTTCGTTGTTTCAACGGCGTCGTCGCGGTTGTCGTAGCTCAGAAGCTCGATCTTCCGGCCGCCGAGCAGGCCGCCGTTTTCGTTCACCTCGTCCGCCAGCAACTGAACGGTGTGATACATGACGTCGCCCCACAGAGAGCTTTCGCCGGTTCTCGCGCCCACGACGCCGATCTTGATCGGACCATTGGCATCATCGGATTTTTTGCTGCACGCGCCCAGTGTCAGCAGCATCGCAACGATCAGAAGAATTGCTGTCAGTTTTTTCATTGAACTTCTCTCCTCATACTATTTATTTTTTGTGTTTTAGCCGTACCGCGCGAAGCTGTACCGCTGCTTATTCTGGAACTGTGCTCCTGCGCGGAGCACAGAAACCGTCTGCTTTACTGCATCCACGCGCCGCCGTTCGGCGAAATGACCTGACCCGTGAAGTAGTCCGATGCGGACGAAGCCAAAAACGCGACGGCGTTGGCAATGTCCTCCGGCTGACCTACGCGCGGCCACAGCGTGTCGGCGATCTCGTCTTCCCAGTCGCGGATCCGCGCCATGCGGGTGTCGATCAGACCGGGCGCAACGCTGTTTACGTTGATGCTTTCCTTTGCCAGTTCATGCGCCAGCTCTTTGGTAAAGGCAATGACGCCGCCCTTGGCTGCAGCGTAGTGCGGGTCAGAGAAATCGCCGGTGATCCCGGCACCGGAACTGATGTTCACGATTTTTCCCTGTTTTTTTGCCCGCATGATCGGCAGCACCGTCATGGTAAAGCGGAACACGCTGTTAAGGTTCAACTCGATCAGGCGCATCCATTCCTGCTCATTGATGGTATCCACAGTTACGCCGCCGCCGCAGCCAGCCGCATCATTCACCAGAATATCCACAGTGCCAAATTTCTGCACCGCCGTGTCCACGACCTTCTGAATGTCCTCATACTTGCGCACGTCGCAGTAAAGCCCCAAGCATACGCCGCCTGCCTGCGTGATCTCATCGGCGGTGTTCCTGACGCTTTCCGCTTCAATGTCGCACGCAACGACATTTGCGCCGAGCCCCGCTAGTTTTTGTGCAATGCCGCGACCGATACCGTTGCCCGCGCCTGTCACAATGGCGGTTTTCCCGGCCAGCTGAAAATAATGCTCCATATTTGCGTGGATCCAGTTCTGATTCATAGTATTTCCTCCGCACCATGATGGGCATGAACTTGAGCAAACTGCACAAGCTCACGCCGTGTTTTCCTGTGATAGTACTCATATTAGCACAACAAAACGTGTTTTTTCGGACACACGAGGAACGGAGCATTGTATTTTACCCGCCTGTTTTCGCCGCTCCTGCGGACATTCGCCATGACCACTTTTCTCTTTTATAGCACCCGTCCGCTTTTTGAGCGGAATTTGCCCCGGAACGCTGACGGTGTCATAACTTTCAGCTTGACAAAATTTCGCGTCAACGTTTTCTGCGAATTATAGCCGACATCCAGCGCAACGTCCAGCACGGTCAGCTCCGTTGTAATGAGCAGTTCACATGCGTGGTTCACGCGGATCTGGTTCAGAAAGTCCTCAAAGTTGAACTCCACCTGCTCCACCAGCAGCTGCTGCAGCTTTGGTACCGTGATCTGGAATTTTGCCGCGACGCTCTTGGCTGTGAGCGGACTTGCGTAATTTCGATAGATATAGTTTACTATGGTATATCCGATGCGTTCCTCTTCGATATGACAGATGTTCTGCACCTTCTGGTATGTCGCCCGGTACTGACCGATGCGGTCGCCCACCCGTGTGGCAAACACTTTTGAAATGTGCGATTCATCCACAAAGCCCAAGATCTCCGCCAGCTCCCGCAGAGTCAGGTCGGTATACAACAGATAATTCACGGTCTTGCAAATGCGCATTTCGTTCAGAAGATCAAAAAATGACAGCCCCGTCATCTGTGTGATATGCGCACTGACGGTCGATTCACTGTAGTAGAACTGCTGTGCGATCTTCTTGAGCGTCAGCTTTTCATTGCAGTGCAGATACATATAACGCAGAATGTCCACGGAATCCACGCATTCGCTGCGCCCACTCTCTGGCTGCTCCGTTGCCGCGCGCGTAAAAATGACCGTCAGATACACGATCAGATTCAAAACCGCAATGTTCTCCAGTTCTTTTTCCGCGTGCAGGTTCTTGCTTGATTCAATGCCGAGCTCCTCACGGATGAGCTGCACGATGTTCCGCACATCCGCGATCTTGTCCTCTGACAGCTGCACGGCGGCATGGTCCTCAATGCGCGTCAGGCTGGAGCACGGATCGCCCGACACGTCGCTGAACAGATGTATGACGTTCTGCACCGTATCAAAGTGATAGCGGATGATCACATACTGCACCGGCTTCTCGACCGCACTGATCTCGCTGACCTGCCACGGCAGGATGGACACAAGAGTTCCCCTTCGGAAGTCATACTCCTTACCCTGAATGACGATTTTTCCGGCGCCGTCCAAAGCAAACAGAAACCGCGATTCCTGGTGAATGAGCGGCACCGCCGGTTCTGACACGGTTTCGTAGTCCAGACTGAACAGCCGGCTCTGATCCACCTGTGACCGATTGAACGGCTGCATCTCGATCAGTTCTTTCATAGGTCCTCCAAACGGCAGAATTCTGTAGAATTACTGGTATTTCTACAAAATATATTATAAAATGGCGAAAATAGCAAGAGGCTGTGGACAGCTCGGCATGGATTTATTGTATTATCCGCGGGAGATCTGTACGCACCTGCCTCGCATTTTTGACAGGCCTTGTTCCCGCCAGACCTATATGCGCACATGGAAGGGCGGGCCTATATGCGCACACGGAAAGGCGGCCATATATGTGAAAGCGCACACAAGAACCTGTTAAAGTACAAAGAAAATCCATCATTTCGCACGTCCTGCACAAAAAGTATCTGTTAGAATACGTTTATAAGGTCGTTGGCGATCAAAAAATTGAAAAACAGGAGGGTTGCCCATGCAAGGTCCCATCCACGTTAAAAGTGAGATCGGTCCGCTGCAAAAGGTCTTGCTTCACCGCCCGGGGCGGGAGCTGGAGTATCTTGTGCCGGATGCGCTGGAACGCTTGCTCTTTGACGACATTCCCTATCTGCACGGCGCGCAGCAGGAGCATGACCGGTTCGTGCAGCTTCTGCGGGAAAACGGCACAGAGGTCGTATTCCTGGAGGATCTGACGGCAGAAGCCATCAGAGCAGATGCTTCTGTTCGGGATGCGTTCATTGATGCTGTTATTTCCGGCGCAGGAGCGCTGGCAGAGTATTATCGACCGGAGCTGACCGAGTACCTGAAAAGTATTTCTGATGCGCATGTGCTCGTAGAGAAAACAATGTCCGGTATCTGTGTGCAGGAGCTTCCGGCTTCGCAGAAAAGCTGTTTGGGCCGGCTCATGCAGCAGGATGACCATTTTGTGATGGACCCCATACCAAACCTGTATTTCACCCGTGATCCGTTTGCGTGCATTGGTAATGGCGTGAGTCTGAATCGAATGCATTCGCAGACGCGCTGCCGGGAAACGATCTATGGCCGGTTCATTCTGAAGTACCACCCGGAGTTTTCCGACCATGTACCATTATACTACACGCCGGAGCTTCCTACAAGCATTGAGGGCGGGGATATTCTAAATCTGAGCGCGCAGGTCGTCGCGGTGGGCGTATCGCAGCGCACGCAGCCAGAATCCGTTGAGCTGCTGGCGCACAACCTTTTTGACGCGCAGGATTGCAGTGTGGACACCGTTTTGGTCTTTGACATTCCCCACAGCCGTGCCTTCATGCATCTGGACACGGTCTTGACCCAGGTCGACACCGATACCTTCACGGTGCATCCCGGCATTCTGGACAGACTGCATATCTATGAGATCACGCCGGCTGCCGGCGGACAGCTGCATATTCAGGAAATGGTCCGCCGCCCGGAGGAGGTGCTGGCACACTATCTGCATCAGGATCATGTGCGCCTCATCCGCTGCGGAGGCGAGAGCGCGATCGCGGCACAGCGCGAGCAGTGGAACGACGGCTCCAATACGCTGTGTATCCGTCCGGGCTGCGTAGTCGTATATGACCGCAACCATATCACAAATCAGATCCTGACGGATGCCGGGATCGAAGTTCTTACCGTTCCCAGCGCCGAGCTTTCGCGCGGCCGTGGCGGTCCGCGCTGCATGAGCATGCCGCTTTGCCGCACCGCGCTGTAACATGAGCAAGCAAATTGGATGATCCATATCCGGAAAACCAAAATCAGTGGACCAAATAGAAAGGAGCATTTTTATGCCTGTCAATCTTCGTGGAAGAAATTATCTGAAACTGCTGGATTTTTCTCCGGCAGAGATCCGTTATCTGCTCGACCTGTCCAGAACCTTCAAGGACCTCAAGCGCACGGGCACGCCGCACCGCTATCTGGAGGGCAAGAATATCGTCCTGCTGTTTGAGAAAACGTCGACCCGCACGCGCTGCTCATTTGAGGTCGCCGGAATGGACCTTGGTATGGGCGTGACGTATCTCGACCCCGGCAGCAGCCAGATGGGAAAGAAGGAGTCCATCGCCGACACGGCCAAGGTCCTCGGGCGGATGTATGACGGCATCGAATACCGCGGCTTCAGCCAGAAGATCGTAGAGGAACTGGCAGAAAACGCGGGCGTGCCCGTCTGGAACGGCCTGACCGACGAGTTCCATCCGACGCAGATGCTGGCGGACCTTCTGACCATCGAGGAAAAGAAGGGCACGCTCAAGGGGCTGCGCTTTACGTATTTCGGAGACGCGCGCAACAACATGGGAAATTCCCTCATGGTCGCGTGTGCAAAGATGGGGCTGCATTTCACCGCCTGCGCGCCGAAGGAGCTTTTCCCGGCACAGGAGCTGGTCGAGACGTGTAAGGAGCTTGCGGCGCAAAGCGGCGGCTCGGTGACGCTGACCGAGAGCGTGGAAGAGGGCGCGCGGGACGCGGACGTGCTGTATACGGATATTTGGGTCTCGATGGGCGAGCCGGACTCCGTCTGGGCGGAGCGCATCCGGCTTTTGACGCCGTATCAGGTCAACGCCGAAAAGATGGCGCTGGCAAAGCCCGACGCACTCTTTATGCACTGCCTGCCGTCGTTCCACGACATCAACACGACCATCGGAAAGCAGATCGCAGAGAAATTCGGCATTACCGAGATGGAGGTCTCGGACGAGGTGTTCCTTTCGCCGCAGTCGGTCGTCTTTGATGAGGCGGAAAACCGGATGCACACCATCAAGGCGGTCCTCTATGCAACACTTCATTGAGCGGGCGCGGACTAAAAACTGGATCGGATTTGGTGCGCGTGCGGCGCTGCTGCTGGTCGGTGCGATCTGGGGCAGCTCGCTGGTCGTGGTAAAATCCGCCGCGGAGTATATCAGTCCGAATTTTCTCATTGCACTGCGTTTTACGGCAGCATTTGCCGTACTGGCTCTGATTTTTTGGAGGCGGCTGCGCGGCGTATCCCGCTCGCTTCTGGGCCGCTGCGCCGTGATCGGCGCATGCCTGTTTCTGGCTTACTGGATCCAGACGATCGGCGTAACGTTTGCCATGCCCGGAAAAAGCGCATTTCTCTCCTCGATCTACTGCGTGCTCGTGCCGTTCATTTACTGGCTTATCAGCGGTCAAAAGCCGAAGCTGCGGAATCTGTTGGCGGCGGTGCTGTGCGTGGGCGGGATCGTGCTGACCAGCGTGACGGGCGGCTTCACGATGGAGCTGGGCGATATGCTGGCGCTGCTCAGCGGCATATTCTTTGCTGCGCACATTGCGGTAGTTGGGAAACTGGGGCAGGGGGAAGATCCCATTGTGGTGACGATCCTTCAATTCGGTTTCTGCGCACTGTTCGCATGGATCGCAACCTTTGCGCTGGAAGGCGTGCACATGACCTGGGATAGGCGCGCCTTGGGCGGCGTCCTCTATCTGGCGTTGTTTTGCACCATGCTGGCGCTGCTGCTGCAAAATGTGGGGCAGAAGTACGCCTCGCCGGCCAGCGCGTCGATTTTAATGAGTACTGAGTCAGTATTCGGCATTTTGTTTTCTGTTCTGTTTGCTGGCGAGGTGGTCACGCCGCGGCTGGCGGTCGGCTTTGCGCTGATCTTTGCAGCCGTGCTCGTTTCAGAGGTGCAGCTGCCTGCGAAGCAAGCTGCGAAACAATAAAAACCAGCGCCGCACAGGAACGTTCTGGGCGGCGCTGCTTGAAATTTTGAGGTTAAATAATATAATAGAGGTTAAATATTATTTATAACAAAGGAGGCGCACCATGTTTACCATTCTCCGCATAGACGCGCATGCGACCGCCGACCGCATGCCCACAGAGTACGCCGCGCTGGCAGCCAGCGGGCGGACTGATGTTGTTTTAAAACAAGCCGATGCCGAAACGCCGGAACAGCTTGTTGCTGCGGCGCAGGAAGCAGATGTTTTGCTGACGGATTGCGCTATGCTGACTGGCGCGGTGCTGCAGCAGCTGCCGCGCTGCCGCGCAATTATTCGCTATGGCGTGGGGTATGACACAGTGGATGTTGCGACTGCAAGCAAATGTGGTATCGCCGTTGTCAATGTGCCGGATTTCTGCAACGAAGAGGTATCAAACCATGTAATGATGTTTCTGCTTGCTGCGGCAAAGAAGCTGAAACCGTTAGATGCGCTTGTTCGGCAGGGGCAATGGGCGCAGGCAAAAGCCATGCAGCGTCCGATGGGCAGCATTCATGGCGAGACTCTGGGGATCATAGGCTGCGGCAATCTGGGGCGAAGCGTGGCGGTAAAGGCACACGCATTTGGTATGCCGGTCATTGGTTACAGCCCGCACACCCCGCAACCGCTACTGAATGCCGCAGGAATACGAGCTGTTGGATTTGAAGAGCTGCTGCAAACTGCAGATTATATCTCTGTGAATACTAGCCTAAATGCACGCACCCATCATCTTATTGACCGTGCCGCATTGAAGCAGATGAAGCCAAGCGCCGTGCTCATCAACTGCGCGCGCGGAACGATCGTTGATGAAGCTGCGCTCATTGAAGCTCTGCAGGCGCACACGATCGCAGGCGCGTGTCTGGATGTGTTTGAAACAGAGCCGCTTCCGGGCACATCGCCGCTCTGTGCGTTGGATAATGTGCTGCTCATGCCGCATGACGCATCGTATTCCGACGCCAGCTTTCATCTTCTCAAAACACGTGTGATCGAAGAAGCGCTGCGCGTGTGCGATGGTGCTACGCCGCTACATGTGGTAAACGCAGTGCAGCTTGGTCTGATATGACAGCAGGTCAGGAGAACGTGGATCACGGCAGGGAGCTGAAAGGACACACTGCAGCGTGTCTGACGGGTATGATCCTCTGCATTACGCCGCCGGACAAGATGGCGGTGCAATGCAGCACCACCTTCTATATCCAGGTGACGAGTGCGGAGTTGAATGAGCTGAACACCATGTCGAGCCTCAACGACTATGCCGAGCCCGCCGGCGAAAAACAGGTCTGGGATATCCACGAGGGAAACGCAAGTGGCAGAGATGAAAAAGCGGACATTGGTTTCATTGTTCTTGCAGTCATGAGTGAAAACTTGGTCGTCAGCAGGACGCCCAAGGGTCTCCTCGCGACAGATTACACCCTTACGACAACCCCACGACGGAAAAAGCGGACAAGCTTGTGAATGGCAGAACCGTCTAAAAAACGCCATCGGCTGCCACGGTCTGAAAGAACTCATTGGCAGACTGGAACCGCCGTGCAGGGTCTTCCTGATAGCCAAGGCAGGCAAGGCAGTGAACGATAAAATACAGCGGCTGACATTCTATTTGGCTATTAAAAACATATGAGGAATTGAAAAATGGGAAAAAAGATTGTTATTGCTCTGGGCGGCAACGCTCTGGGCAAAAATCTAGAAGAGCAGATGCAGGCTGTCAAGACGACGGCCTGCGCCATCGCAGACCTGATCGAGGACGGTCACGAGGTCGTCATCGCGCACGGCAACGGCCCGCAGGTCGGCATGATTCAGAACGCCTTTGCCGCTTACCACAAGCAGCATGCCAAGAGCGACATCATGCCCCTTTCCATGTGTGTGGCCATGAGCCAGGGCTACATTGGCTACGATCTGCAGAACATGATCGGCGAGGAGCTTGACCGCCGCGGTCTTGGTATCCACTGCGCGACCGTTCTGACGCAGGTTGCCGTCGATCCGGCTGACCCCGCATTCCAGCATCCGACCAAGCCCATCGGCGCATTCATGACCGAAGAAGAGGCCAAGAAGCTCGCCGCTGAAAAGGGCATCGATGTTGCCGAGGACGCAGGCCGCGGCTGGCGTCAAGTCGTCGCAAGTCCGCGCCCGAAGGAGATCGTTGAGATCGCCACGGTTCGCGCACTTATGAACGCAAAGCACGCTGTTATCGCTGCCGGCGGCGGCGGTATCCCGGTTGTGTGGGAAGACAAGTATCACCTCAAGGGCGTGCCCGCCGTCATCGACAAGGACTTCGCCTCCGAGTGCATGGCCGAGCAGCTTGACGCCGACATGCTTATCATCCTGACAGCTGTCGAGAAGGTCGCCATCAACTTCGGCAAGCCCGACCAGAAGAATCTGGACGAACTGACCCCGGAGGAAGCCCGCAAGTACATGGTCGAAGGTCAGTTTGCCCCCGGCTCCATGCTGCCGAAGGTCGAAGCGGCTATCAAGTTCGCCGAGTCCAAGCCCGACCGCACCGCCCTCATCACCCTCCTGGAAAAAGCCAAGGACGGCATCGAAGGCAAAACCGGCACTGTCATTCATCAATGAACCCGTCGTCTCTTTCCATTCTTGGAAAAAGCCGCGTGCTCTATCGCTTTGCAGAGTGCTGGGATCATTTTCCTGACGAATATTTCGATCACCCCCGGCCCAGTGGACGTACAAGTATGCAGGACAAAAAGGACGGGAAAAAATTGCAGACGATGGAACGGTGAAAAAACTGATCCATGCATTGGAACTGGAAAACAGTCTGCATGAAAGGTATCTTAAAATCATACCTGTTATCATTCCATAAAGTACGCCGGCAACTACGGAGTTTGGAATCGCAATCAAAGGAACAAGCGCGACGATGCCAATCCCGGTACCCCCTACAACGCGATTACGACCGGTGTAAAGTCCATTGGGCACGGCTGACAGACGACAGACCGTACACTGGTGGAACCGATCAAGCGTGGCTGCTGGCAGGTGCTAGCGCCGTCTCCGATTGCGCTGCAATCGGAGAATATTGGGAATGTGCCTCCCATGGTTGCAGAAAAAGCTGCCGGGGACTCTTGAAATTCACAAAAGCTGGTTTTACACCTATGGAAGTCATTGTCTGCGCAACAGAAAATGGGGCGAGGACAGTCCAATGGGCGAAAGCCCTTGGTACATTGGAAACAGGAAAAATCGCAGATTTATAGCATTTTTCAAAATTAAAGCGCATATCCACAAGAACGAAACCACCCTGAACAGTCCGAAGGCGAAACATTCTGAAAGGCGTGTTGGATCGCGTTCGGAAGAGCATCCGGTGACCTTGCCTTGAATTTGCGCAAAAGAGCCTTTACCTTCGACCAAAGCTTTTCAATAGGGTTCAGGTCAGGGCTATACGGCGGAAGATAAGTGTATCGAACACCAGAACTGTCCAATAAATCTTTCACTGCCTTTGCATGGTGCAACTTCATATTGTCCATCACGGGGACAGGATCGTCGTATTCTTTGGCTTAAAAGAGGTGCAGAGTCAACCGCTCTGCTTCCTCCAAGCGAATAGGCATATCGTCTTGTCATATCGGTGTTGCAGCCGCTTTCATCCAGAAATACAAGATCACTTGCACGGAACCCAGATATAAGACCGTTCCAGTTTTTCCTCTTCTCGGCCACATCGGGGACGCTTCCGTTCACTGGCATGAAGAGATTTTTTCTTCCGGCGGTATCCTGCTTTCTGAAGAAAACGCCAGACGGTATCAATGCTGACAGACAAATTCAACGTTTCAATGATCTCCAGACAAGTGATATCCGGCTGTTTCTCCAGAAGTGAAAGTATGTGCTGATGGTCTGCATCGGACAATTTGGGCTTCTTTCCACACAGATTCGTCTGAGTTTCGTAGCTTCCTGTCTCGTTCCGACGCTTCAGCAAGCGATAGATCGAACAGGTGTTCACAGAAAAGCACTTTGCCAGTTCCTTTACACGGATACCCTTATCGTATCCTTCCAAAATCAACTTTCGAGCTTCATTGTGCAGCATTGCACGCACCTTCTTTGCCTTTATTATATCACTTTTTCTCAATGGTTAAAGCATTCTGCTGTATTATTGAAAATTGCTATAATTGTAGTCATTGATAATCCACTTGCCAATATTGCGTCACTGATGAAGACGGACAACACAAAAATGTCATGAAGGAAGGCATCATCGAAAAGAATATTCCGAAAATACCGATATGCCGGAAAGGCAAATCTATTATGACTGTAAAAGAAATGAAACGCTACGCCCTTGCGTGTCCCACGAGCATGGGTGTGCGCATCACGCCGCCGGAGCGGATGGCGGTACAGAACAGCAACCTGTTTTATATGCAGGCGACCAGCGCGGAGACGAACGTGCTGAACGTTGCGTCTAGCCTTGGCCACGAGTGCCTCGCGCTCACGAAATTCGTCAAGGGAAGCCCGATGGCGGACTTCATCAAGCGGCAGCTCCGCGCGCGGAACATCCGCTTTGAGGGGCTGGACGTGGAGCAGGGCGGGCCGTGGGGCTATCGCCATCAGTTCAACATCGCGGACTCCGGCTTCGGACTCCGCGCGCCGCGCGTCTGGAACGACCGCGCCGGCGAGGTCGGCAGAACGCTTTCCATCGAAGATTTTGATATCGAGCGTATCTTCGGACAGGAGGGTGTCGGCATTCTGCATCTGTCCGGTCTGATCGCGGCCATGAGCCACGAGACGACGGAATGCAGCCTTGCGCTGGCAAAGGCCGCGAAGCAGTACGGTACGCTCGTTTCGTT
>URAZ01000003.1 GCA_900545925.1 uncultured Eubacteriales bacterium
CCACAGCATCTCTTACAGTGTAGCACAGCCCTTGGAGAGGGGCTCTAATAACTACTACTCTATAATACAAGGAGGAAACGGGCTCAGAGGATAAGAGGCTTCGCGCACAGCGAGGACTCGTTCCGTCGAGGCCTAACCACCAAAGTGCAAACCAGCGTAGCGTTTGCGCTTTGGAAAGGAGGAAACGGGCTCAGAGGATAAGAGGCTTCGCGCTTAGCGGAGACTCGTTCCGTCGAGGCCTAACCACCAAAGTGCAAACCAGCGAAGCGTTTGCGCTTTGGAAAGGAGGAAACGGGCTCAGAGGATAAGAGGCTTCGCGCATGGCGCGGGGACTCGTTCCGTCGAGGCCGTTTCCGACGTGCCTCCGGCGGCCCATTCTTTTCCGTCTTGCCGGAAAAGAATGGGGAGAAAAGGGGCGCTTGGTTACGGTTTGGTGCGTACTACGGGTACAATTCAGGCAAGCCCCAATGCTTAAGTCTCTACGAACACACATAGTCACCCTGCAGACGCTGTTGTACGCGCCGCCTGTTACGGAACTCCGAATTTGTGAGCAGTTGCCTTTGAATGGCTGCGATAAATCAGCCTTGCACTCAAAATTTGTAAAGCAGTACGGATTCGCCGGAGCCTCCCAAAGCCTCCCCTTGCCACGCTCTGCGCGGTAAGGGGAGGTGGCATTTGGGCCAGCAAATGACGGAGGGGATTCATTACAGATTTCAGAGTGCCCCGTAATATGCAGCGCTCGCATCCCCTCAGGCCCTTCGGGCCATTTCCCCCTGATAGGGGGAATCAGCCCCTTGGACCCAAGGGGAGCCTTTGGAATACGCTAAATTCGGGAACGTTTTTTTGAATCAGGCTATGTTTTCACGCGGAAGCATGGTATACTGGTCACAGAAAAAGGGAGGAGTGTGCCTATGTCTATTTTATCGCAGCTGAACAGCCCGGCGATGTATGCCATCTGCGGCGGCATTGTCGCGTTTGTCGCGCTCATCTGCATCGTGTTCCTCATCCGCGCGTGGAGGGCCGGGCTTGCGCTTGGCATGGACCCGGTCAAATTAAAGCGCGTGGTCGTCTCCAGCGCGACGTTTTCGGCTCTGCCGAGCGTCGGCATTCTGCTGGGCGTCATCGCCCTGTCCGGCAGTCTCGGCACGCCATGGCCGTGGCTTCGCCTGTCCGTGATCGGCGCGCTCCACTATGAGACGCAGGTGGCGCAGGCGGCGGCCGAGCAGGTCGGCATGAAGAGTCTGTCTGCTGCCGAAATGACCCCGCAGGGCTTTGCGACCATTGCCCTGCTTATGAGCCTGTGCATCATCTGGGGCATCGTCCTGTCCATCTTCTTCAACAAGCGCTATACGCGGAAACTCTCGTCCGGTTCCGGCAGCGGAACGGGCGCGGCGGGCTTCGGTGATCTCGCCATGACGGCTATGTTCATCGGCCTTGTCAGCGCATACATCGGCAGCTATCTCGGCGGCTTTATTTCCTCGAATGGCCGGTTCACCTTCTCCGGGGACTGGACGCCGCTGCTGGTCGCGGCGGTGTCGGCAGGCGTGATGGCACTGTTTGTGTATCTGGCAGAGAAAAAGCACATCACATGGGTTGAAAATTTCTCAATCGCGGGCAGTATGCTCGCGGGCATGGCGGCAGCCGTGCTGGTCGGACTGATCTGAGGAGGGATGCAGGATGGAACAGAAGCAGAAAGACGCCATCTGGGCGCAGTACAGCAAGCAGACGTATGTGCTTGGCCGCGTATTAAGCATCCTGACCGTCGCGCTGCTGCTTGGCGCGCCGTTTGTGATTGGCGGCCTGCTTGGCGCGTATCCTGATCTCGGCGCAACGGCCCGGGGATTTTTATCCGTCGGCCTCGTGTGGACGGTCAGCAGCGTTGCGGAATTTCTGATCTACACGCCGATGCTCGGCGCGGGCGGCGGCTATCTCGCGTTTATCACCGGCAATCTCATCAACATGAAAATCCCCTGCGCGGTAAATGCCCGCGATCTGGCAGGTGTCAAGACGGGCACGGCGGAAAACGAGATCGTGTCTACACTCTCGATTGCCACATCATCGCTTGTAACCATTGTGATTTTGGCGCTCGGCGTGCTGGCGCTCCAGCCGCTGCAGCCGGTTCTGCAGAGTCCCGCGCTGCAGCCCGCGTTCGCAAACGTCGTCCCGGCCCTCTTCGGCGCGATGGCGTATCAGTATTACCGCAAGAATATCGTCGTAGCCATTGCGCCGCTGGCTGTCATGAGCGTTCTGTTCACGCTCGTGCCGGGGCTGATCTCGTCCACCAGCTTTATGATCATCCCCTCCGGGGCGCTTGCAATCGGCATCGCGTATACGATCTATAAAAAGAAAAAGGCCAGCAAGGAGGCGCAAGTATGAAATATCTGCTGCTGATCCCGGGCGTTTTGCTGCTGCTGATACTCATCGCGGTCGTCCGGACGCTGCTCAGCCCGAAAAAAACATCGGATTATAAGCCGCAGGAGGATGAACAGGAATCGCTGCGGCTGGCAAAAAAACTTTCCAAAATGATTCAGGTCGATACGACCTCCCATACTGGCGGCGACGACCCGGAAAAATTCCGCGCGTTCCATAAAACGCTTGCGGAGTTGTTTCCGCTGGTGTTCTCCAAGCTTGAAAAAACCGAAATCGACGGCAATCTGCTCTTTTACTGGAAGGGCCGGTCTTCGGAAAAACCCATTCTGCTCATGAGCCATCAGGACGTCGTTCCGGCGGAGGGCGAATGGAGCCATGCGCCGTTCTCCGGCGATATTGCGGACGGCAAGGTCTGGGGGCGCGGCGCTTCGGACACGAAATGCTCCGTCATGGCTTTCTTTGAGGCGGTCGAGCAGCTGCTGGCCGAGGGCTTCACGCCGCCCACGGACGTGTATCTGGCCTCATCCTGCACGGAAGAATGGGCAGGAGACGGCGCACCGAAGCTGGTCGCCGAACTCAAGCGCCGCGGCGTCGAGTTGTTTTTGCTCTGCGATGAGGGCGGCGGCATTATCTCCGAGCCGATCGGCGGCATCCCCGGCAACTTTGCCATGGTCGGCGTATTTGAAAAGGGCAAGGCCGACGTAAAATTCACAGCAAAATCTACCGGTGGCCATGCCAGCGCGCCGGGAAAGCACACGCCCATCGCACGGCTTGCTGCATTTGTAAACGAGATTGAGACACGCAGCCCCTTCAAAAAGAAGCTTCTGCCGGAGGTCGCTGCCATGTTCCGAACGCTTTCCGGTTACGCGTCGTCGTTCGGCCTGCGGCTGCTGCTGGGCAATCTGTGGCTGTTCTCCCCGCTTTTAAAGGCCGTCCTCCCTGCCGTCAGCGCGCAGGCGGGCGCGATGCTGAAGACCACCATCGCCTTTACCACGCAGTCCGGCTCCGACGCGTACAATGTCATCCCGCAGGAGGCAACGCTGGGCGCCAACATGCGCTTTATCCCGCACCAGGGCGAGCAGGAGAGCCTCACGATCATCCAAAAGCTTGCTGAAAAGCATGGTCTTTCGACCGAAGTGCTCCACTCGAATGATTTTACGCCCCCGGTCGATATCCACGGCGAGGCGTTTACGCTCTTCACGCGCGTCATCGGCGAAACCTTCCCCGGTCTTGCCGCAAGCCCCTATGTTATGACCGGCGCGACCGACGCGCAGTTCTATCAGCCCATCTGCAAAAGCTGCATCCGCTTCGCGCCCGTAATCTACGGCCCAGAGCAGATGAAGGGCATGCACGGTCTGAACGAGAACATTGAATATAACTGCCTGCCCGGCGCGGTGCGGTTCTATCAGAACCTCATCCGGGCGGAAAAATAGTCCCTGTCCCGGGCCCGCTGCGGCGCGTCCGGGAATCTATTTTTCCCGCTTGACGCACAGGGGGGAAAGGCTCTATAATAGGGACGCTTTTGCGGCAAATGATACGAAAAAGAGGAACTGTCGGTATGGCAAGATCGCTCTCCGCCCGTGCGGGCAGTATTCAGATGACCGAAGGGTCGTTATATAAAAACATTCTGCTGTTCAGCGTTCCGCTCATCTTTTCGCAGCTTTTGCAGGTGCTGTTCAACATGGCGGACGTAGCTGTCGTCGGTAAATTTTCCAGCGCAACAGCGCTTGGCTCCGTCGGCTCAACGTCAACGCTCGTCACGCTGTTTACAGGCTTTCTGATTGGGCTTTCCAATGGCGTCAATGTCCGCGTAGCGCAGTATCTCGGCGCACGTCAGGAAGAAGACACGCGAAATTGCGTCCACACGGCGCTGATTTTGTGTACGCTGTCCGGCGTCGTGATCGCGGTTCTTTGCTTTTTCCTGGCCGCGCCGATGCTGGAACTGCTGAAGACGAAAGACGATCTGCTGCTCGGCGCAGTGCTCTATTTCCGCATTTACGCGCTCGGCATGCCGGCGCTCGGCATTTTCAACTTTGGCAACGCCGTCCTGAGCGCCAGCGGCGACACGAAGCGGCCCCTGGCCTATCTGACGGCGGCAGGCATCCTGAACGTCATCCTGAACCTGTTCTTCGTCATCGTCTGCAAAATGGCCGCCGACGGCGTGGCGCTGGCAAGCATCATTTCACAGTATCTGTCGGCAGTCCTCGTTCTTCTGCACATGACGCATCTGACGGACAGCTGCCGTGTGGAATGGAAGCTTCTGCGGCTGCACGGCGGCGAAGCGGGGCGCATTCTCGGCCTCGGCATCCCGGCAGGCATTCAGCATATGATCTTTGCGGTTGCAAATCTGTTCATTCAGGTCGGCATCAACTCGTTTGACTCAACCATCGTCTCCGGCAACTCCGCCGCAGTCAACGTGGACAACGTGATTTACAACGTCATGGCCGCGTTCTATACCGCCTGCTCGACCTTCATGGGCCAGAACTGGGGCGCGGGGAAAAAGGACCGGATGATGAAAAGCTATTACATCAGCCTCGGCTATTCGTTCGTGATCGCGGCGGTGCTGGGCGTGGCGTTTTTGCTCTGCGGCGAGCCGTTTTTGTATATCTTCACGAATGATGCGGACGTCGTCGCCGCAGGCATGGAGCGGATGCGGATCATGTGCTTTTCCTACTGCGTCAGCGCCTTCATGGACTGTACCATCGCCGCCTGCCGCGGCATTGGCCGCAGCTTTGTGCCAACTGTCATCGTGATCATGGGCTCGTGCGTGTTCCGCGTGATCTGGGTTTATACGATCTTTGCGCACTTCCATACCATTCCGTCGCTGTACCTGCTCTACATTTTCTCCTGGACGATCACCGCAGCAGCGGAGATTCTCTATTTCATCCGCTGCTGCCGCCGTCTGCGCACAGCGCAGCCAGCGGTTTCCTGACCGGAATGCGAAAGCCCAATGTTTATTCCATATTGCCTGTAATACGAATTCGCCGAAAAGCGGCGCGGCCCATGTGGGCCGCGCCGCTTTTGTTTTTCCCTTATTTCCGGATCGACAGATCCAGCAGCGCGAGCGCTTCGCGCAGGCTGGCATAGAAGCCTGCTGCCGTGCGCGGCAGGGGCTTGGATTCCTGATACCAGTCGCACTGCTCAAGTTCCGTGCTGCCGAGCGTCCGGGCAAGATTTCCGGCAAGACCCATCGCCTCGGCGTAGGGCAGGATGCGGTAAAAATACTGGCTGTCCTGTGCAAGCCGTGATTGCAGCTGGCTCTGCGTGACGCGCCGGAGGAATTTACGGTATCCGAGCGCCTGCGCGACGATCTCATCGCCAAAAGCCGTGCGTTTGCCGCCGTGGAGCGTCAGAACGCCGATCAGCACTTCACAGGCCACTACCAGCAGCACCGCAAGCAGTCCCTCGCCAAGCTGCGCCAGCATCAAAAGCGCAAGCGCGCAGACTGCCGCCAGCGCCACGACCGGCCGCTTGCCCTGATAATACGCCGAGGGCGCATACTGAACCACGGCGAACAGCACGCCGCCGAGCACAAAAATCACGACCAGCAGCAGCCAGCGCACAAAGCCCGCCGGGAACAGCGGACTTGCCGCCTCCGCCGCAGCCAGCGCGCCGGCCAGAACGCCGAGCGCACGCATGATGAGCGGATTGCCGCTGTTTTTTTGATACAGCCGCTTCGTCCAATAGCGCCGCAGGACTTCGTCGGCTTTCTCCGCCGTGCGCTTGTACAAAAGACTCGCGCCCTCGCACACATCGCCCTGCGAAAAGAGCATCTGAAACAGCTTGACCTCTGCTGGGCGGCGTTCATTGCCCATATCAACGCGACGGCGCAGTGCCACGCGCGCGTTTTTGCCGCAGAAGATTGTTAAGTATCCAAGACTTGCCCAGTGGCATACGAGCATATTGAACTGAATCGGTCCGCCCGCCAGCAAAAACGGCATATCGCACGGCAGCGCGGCATCCGGCGGGAGCATGCGCGAGGCCACGCGCACCGGCGCACTGCGCAGCGATGAGAACCAATAGCCAAACGCCAGCGCAAGGAACAGCAGGATAAACGCCATGCCGACCCAGCTGAACGAAAGTGCGGTATACGCGCCGGAAAAATAGGCCTTGTCCAGCGTAAGGGTCATTTCCAGCGATTCATGATCCTTCAGTCCCGTCTCAATCACGCCCGTGATACGCGATTCGGAGATGTCCAAGTCGATATAGTCAGAGATCACATCGCCGTAATAGCCGCTGGAAAAGGCCGGATAGCTTTCAAACGGCTTAGGAAGGGTGACGGTAAAGACATATTTGGAGATGGGATAGTCCCATTTTGCGCTCAAAAGCGGAAGCCGGAGCGTCTGCACGCCGTCCGCTTCGCTTGCAAGCCCAGAGATTGTATACATGACCGTAAATGAGCGTGTCCCGGTAAAGCCGTTCGCATCGCTCAACACGAGTACGGGGCAATCGCCGTCGGTCTGCTTCTGCGCGTTATACCCCGCAACAGAGGCCTTCTTTGCGCCCGGGCTAAGTGGAAACCGCAACTGCGTCTGCGCGCCGCTGATCTCCAGCGTAAAACTCTGCGTGACCTGGCACGAACCGCTACCGGTCAGCGTGCAGTCTGTTTTCATTTCGGAAATAACGGGCTCTGCTGCACAGACGCCTGTGCAAAGCGCCAGCAGGCACACCAGCAGGAGCAGCAGCCGCTTCATACAATCACCTCTTGTGTTCATTTGCACTCAATTTACCACAAACGCGCCCATTTTGCAACCACGGCCCGAAAGCCGTCCTTTTTTATCCCGCTGCACTTGGCTGGAACATTGATTTTATGATACACTGTCAACAGAACGTTTTTTGGGAAAGGACGGATCTTATGACACTTCGTGACACCGCCGATCAGATCATCCGCGCAAGTCTTCGCGCCGTGCAGCCAGACGCTGCCGTAGCGCGTGCACTGCAAAGTTTTTCCTGCTCTGGGCGTGTCGTACTCATTGCCATCGGAAAGGCCGCGTGGGCCATGGCAAATGCGGCGTGGGCCGTGCTCGGCCCGCGCATCACGTCCGGCGCAGTCATCACCAAATACGACCACAGCCGCGGCCCTATCGGCCCGCTGCGCATCTTTGAGGCCGGACATCCGGTGCCGGACGAGGCCGGGCTCCGCGCCGCGCAGGCCGCGCTGGAACTGACGCGCGGCCTGCAGGAGGAGGACTGCGTGCTGTTTCTCATCTCCGGCGGCGGTTCGGCGCTGTTTGAGTCTCCGCTGGTGCCGCTTGCCGAGTTGGAGGATATCACCGGCCAGCTGCTGGCCTGCGGCGCGGATATCGTGGAGATCAACACGATCCGCAAGCGGCTGTCCGCCGTCAAGGGAGGGCGGTTCGCACTGCATTGCCGCCCGGCATCGGTCTTCTCGGTCGTACTGTCGGATATCATCGGCGACCCGCTCGACATGATCGCTTCCGGCCCTGCCGCGCCGGACAGCAGCACCTGCGCCGAAGCGCTGGCCATTGCGCAGAAATACGGGCTGCGCCTGTCTGACGGAGCACTGGCCTGTCTGCGGACGGAAACACCGAAAACACTGCCGAACGCTGTTTCCCGCGTGACTGGCAGCGTCCGTGCACTCTGCGATGCGGCGGAGCAGGCGGCGCAGGCGCTCGGCTACCGCTGCATCCGGCTGACGGATTGCCTGAACTGCGAGGCGCGGGAGGCAGGCCGCTTCCTCGCTGCCGTCGCACGGACGCACGCCTCGCCGTCTGAGCCGCTTGCATTCCTTGCCGGAGGTGAGACGGTCGTGCATCTGACCGGCACCGGGCGCGGCGGGCGGAACCAGGAACTGGCGCTGGCCGCTGCGGAGGGGCTTACGGGACTTACGGAGGCCGCCGTTTTTTCCTTCGGCTCCGACGGAAGCGACGGCCCGACCGATGCCGCAGGCGGCTTCGTCGATCAGGACAGCTTTGCCGCGCTCCGCGCCGCCGGACTTGACCCCGCCGATGTTCTGCGGCGCAACGATGCCTATCCCGCGTTGGAGCGCATCGGCGGCCTCATCCGCACCGGCCCCACCGGCACAAATGTCAACGACCTCGCCATGCTCCTCCTGCCGCGCCGGAACTAAGCGTCCGAATTCCCTTGGAATGGGAGGCTTGCGTGCATGCTGTTCCCGTTTGTTTCTCATTCAAAACGCCCGGGCTTGCTGGAAGCCCGGGCGCTTGTGTTAGATTCCGCCTGCGATATAGTGTTTGCGTTTATTCTCCTCCACGCGGTCTTCAATGGCGTGGGAGGCCTTGTAATAGCCCTTGCGAATCTCGGCGGTAATAAATTTCACCAGCACGATCGTCAAGCAGACTGCCGGCATGATCGCCAGCAGTGTTCCCAGCAGCAGGTACAATGCCGCGTAGCTTTCCGCCATGCGCGCGGCGTTTTCCCAATAGGGGTAGATCACACCGTTCGTCGTCATGGCGCGCTTTCCGAACGCTCCCATCACGGAAATGAGGCTAGAGGCAGAAAAGCGTCCGGTATTCTGGACGATTGCGCCGCTGCCGATAGGGAATTTCTCCGTCATAAGCTTTTTCGCAAAGCCCGAAACGGGGTCGGGCAGGACGATCTCATAGCAGTCGATGGGCAGTTCCGCCATGGCGTTCAGTGCGCTGTAACTCATATAGATCATGGCTGTGGACGTGCTCGAACCGCTTGTATCGCCCGAGACTTCGTTCCCGGCAGCAAGGGCGGCGTTCGTCGCAAAATCGGACTCACTCTGCACGACGCCCGCGATGGGGAAAGTCCGCCCGTTGATCGTAACCTCCATTCCGGCTACGTCGCTGCTGCCGAAGAGGTTGAACGCCGTCTGCGCATCCAATACGACGCGGTCGGCCATGTAATCCTCGTCCGAGATATAGCCGCCGGACAGGAGTGTCAGCGGGTGGAACAGGAAATAGTTCCCGCCTGCGCCGACCGCCGTGACCGTCACGCTGCCGGGCGATTTGCCGGAGACGGACAGGCTCGTCCGGCCGCTGTAGGCATCGGTGTAGAGGCTGCCGCCCTCGGGCGCTTCCATGGAGTTCTGGACGAACTCGTTTTCAAGCGTCGCGCGGAACGAACGGATATCATCAAGGGTCTTCGTCTCTGTGGTAGGCAGGAATGCGGAGATCTGCGCAAAGCGGTCTTCGCCGCTTCCGCGCCAGACATCGGCAGCGGACTGCGTGACGAGCATGCCGCGCACATGGCCCAGCAGCACGAAGCAGACAATCGACAGAGCCGTCTGGATCAGGCACGCGATCAGGAGGGCCAGTTTCCCTCCGTGGAGTCTCGGCAGCCTGTGCCGCCGTTCAAACCGGCCGCGCTGCTTCATCCGTTATCCGCAAGCCGCACTTGCTTGCCGGCCTCCACGGGCTTATTGCTGGTCGTGATGATGAAATCGCCCTGGCTGATGCCGGAAACGGCGGCGGACTTATCGTCGCGGGCCAGCTCCTGCACGGTGACGCGGGTAGCGATATAACGGCTGCCGAGCGGCGAGTTTTTCGACTGCAGGACATAGACGAATTTGCCGTTGGAGTCTTCACGCAGGCCCGAAAGCGGGATGAGCGCGTCATAATTGGCACTCTTCTGGCCGATGGAGAGCGTAACGTTCTGCCCGGCCTGAATGTCGCCCGTGAGCGTAAAGACGAGGGTACGGCTGCCGGAGGACTGAGAATTCGTGATCTGGTCGAGCGTCGCAACCGCGTCGCCGCCCCAGAAGTTGACGAGCTCGGCGGTATCGCCGACCTTGACCTTCTTGGCCTGCTCACTCGTGACGTCAATTTTGACGGTAAAGCCCCGGTCGGTCACGTTGATGGTCGCAAGCGGCTGCTCCTCGCCGCCGATAGACTTGCCCGCAGAGGCGCTGATGGACGCGATGGTGCCGGACACGCTGGATTTGACCTCCAGCTCGTCGGCATTCTCGCGGAGCTTTGCAACCTCCTCCTGCTTGCGCTCGATGGCCTTCTTGGACGCCTCCATGTCGATGGAGGACGAATCGCCGAGATTCTGTTTGAAAATCAGGTCTTCAAGGGTTTTTTTCGTAGATTTGACCGTTTCCGCCGCAGAGGACGCTTTAGAGAGCTTATCGATCTCTGTTTGTTTATTTGCCGTAGCCGTTTCTGCCGCAGAAACCTGATCTGTACAGTTTTTAATCTGCGCGGTTAAATTATCTGCATTTCGCTTTAAACCATCCAATTCAGTCCGCGCATTTTCTAATGCATTTTTATTATAAACTACGCTAAGTCTTGAATACTCTGTGCATAAAGTCTCAAGTGTTTCCAGATCTTTTGTAATCGTATTGTAGGCAGTGGTTATCACTCCTGCGTTCTCTGCCAAATCTGGCGCTTTATCGGCCAAATAAGAGTACAATAAAGTGTCCTTTTGACAATATCCAGACGCTACAGGCTGCGCATAAATATGGACTTTGGAAACAACATCAGATGTATCCTTCTCAACTGAAGATTCTCTTTCGTTTGTAACCGCCAGCAACTGCTTATAGTATTCTCCGTACACAACGAGGTCTGCCTCGTACGCATTCGTTGCTTTTTTCAATTCTGAGTATTTATCCTCGGCAGCTTCCATTTCCTTAACTTGAGCCTCTGCCTGAGAAACCTTGCTGTCTAAAGTCTCTTTCTCTGTTTGAAGCTGCTTAAGATGTTCTGAAATAGCCTTACTCTGTGCAGTCAGTGATTCCAGCTCGTTTTCGGCCGCAGTGATAGCCGTCGTTAACTGCATCGCGCTTACATTCGTATACTGATTGTAGACTGCAAGAGCTTCATTATAAGCTTCTCTGGCAACTTGTACGTCGCGGTTTTCCTGCGCCGCCGTATTTCCGGCTTCGATCAGGCTCTTGTCGTAATTCTGCTGCAGCGTTTCCAGATCAGTCTCGGCCTGCTTCAGTTCATCCGAATCCTCCGCTTCCAGCACGAAGAGGGTATCGCCGACGTTGATCTCCTGGCCGGTCTTGACCAGCACGCTTGCGACCTTGCGGGTCTGCTTGATCGTAACGTTATAGACCTCGCTGGCCTCGACGGTACCCTGGCCGCGGATGCGGGCGTTGATCGCGCCGGAGGACACCTGCTGCGTGGCGACCTCTGGCAGCGAGGCGTTCATGATCGTTTTTGAGAAAAAGGTCAGCACCAGCAGCACGGCCAGCAGGATGATGGCCGCGGTTTTGACCCATTCGCGTTTTCTTACACCGTTTTCCATATCTCGTTTTCCCTTATCCTTTCACAGAGCCAGAATGTGCGATACCCTCCACCAGATATGCCTCGCCGTGCAAAAACAGCAGCAGGCCGGGGATCATGTAAATGACAGCGGCGGCAAATGCAATGCCGATCTCACCCGCGTTGATGCTGGACAGGAACATCGAAAGCGGCTGCTTTTCAACGTCGTTGAGCAGGATCAGAGGCTGCTCGACCATGTTCCAGTTGTCGATGAACACAAGGATCGCAATAGAATAGAGGGCGCTTCGGCACTGCGGCAGGCAGATGTTCCAGAAGATGTGCCACTCGTTCGCGCCATCGATCTTGGCCGATTCAATGACGGCCATGGGGATGCGGCGCATGAATTTGGTGAGCAGAAACACCGAGAACGGCGCGAACGCGCCGGGCAGGAAGATCGCCCACCGGGTATTGAGCAGGTGCAGCCAGTCACTGACCAGATAGTTCGGCACCAGCGTGACCTGATACGGCATGAGCATCAGGATCACATAGAAGAAAAACAGACTGTCGCGCACCTTACCACGCCAGCGCGTGAAGCCGTAGGCCGCAATGGACGCGACCATCAGCTGTGCAAAGACGATCGGCGCAGTTAAAATCACCGAGTTCCAGAATTTCAGCAGATAATCCGGGCTTTTGAGCAGAACCGTGAAATACTGCGTGAAGCTGACCTTATCGGGAATGAATTTGAGGTTGATGGTCTTGGAGATATAACTCTTGCCGTCGTTGGCGTTCTCGAAGACCTGACCGTAGCTGGCCGTGATCTCGCTCTGGGTCATGAACGAATTTGTAATCGTCAGAACCGTCGGCAGCAGGAACAGCAGTGCAAAGACAGCGCAGAGAATAAAGCATGTCGCGCGGGAAAAATACCGCTTTTTCTTTCTCATCCCTCCACGTCCTTTCCGAAGATGTTCTCCACAAAGAACAGCAGCGCAATGAGAATGACAATGACGATCGCCAGCAGCACCGCCGCGGCGGAAAGCCGCTGATAGTCGGCAGAGTTGAACATATTGTTCATGAAATGCTGCATCATGTAAAGCCCGTCGTAGGGGTAATTGCCGGTGAGCAGATAGATCTCCCGGAAGACCTTGAACGAGTTGATGATGGACAGGATCGTCACGAACAGCACCGTCGGGGACAGGTACCGGAGCTTGATGTGGAAGAACTGATACGCCGCCGACGCCCCCTCGACCTCCGCAACCTCGAGCAGCTCGCGCGGAATATTGCTGAGCGCGGCCATGAACAAGATCATGTTGTATCCGAGGTTTTTCCACAAAAACAGCACAACGATGACGACCATGCAGTAATCCGATTTCAGCCAGTCGATCTTGTCCGCGCCGAACACGGCCAGAAATTCGTTGACGACGCCGTTATAGTGGAACAGCACCTGCCAGATGAGGATGATGGACGCGATGGGCACCATCATGGGGCTGAGGAAGAACGTGCGGAACTCGCTCTTGAGCGGAATGCGCGCCTCGAGCATCAGCGCCAGTCCCAAAGACAGCACGACCGCCAGCGGCACGGAAAGGCCGGTAAACGTGAACGTATTCCTGACCGCGATCTTGAACGCGCCGTTCTGCCAGACGTTGATATAGTTTTTGAGACCCGCGAAGCTGTGGTCGGTCAGACCCGCGGTGAAGGAATAGTAGACGACGATCAGGAACGGGATGATATAAAACGCCAGCATACCAAGAAAGCTTGGCCCGGAGAAGCACATCGACGCGAGAAAATCGCGCACCTTGTTGTTCATCCGCGTCCAAAGCCCTTTCCCGGACGGTCTTGTTTCATATTTCCCGCGTGACCGGAGAGAAAGCTTCTGCACGTTTTTCGCTCCTTTGCGTTGGAAAATGCTCATAACTCCCGACCGAATCTCAATCGGAATTTATCGGCATTTTCATTTCTGGGTGGGAAATCCGCATGTACTTACGCACTTGTTTGTAGGGGCCGATGCCCACATCGGCCCGCGCAGAATGCACTGTTTTTAACGGAAACCTTCGGCTAATTCGCAGCTTCCCAACGGGCCGATGTGGGCATCGGCCCCTACAAAAGCTGTTTCGCAGTTGCTTCCCCCTTGCCGCGTAAGGCGCGGCAAGGGGGAACTTTTATTGTTGTTTTACCGCTGCTCCTGCACGTACAGGTTCACGCGGCTCTGGATCATGCTGGCAGTGGTCTGGACATCCTTGTCTCCGGCAAAGTAGGCGGCGACCTCATCGGTGATGATGTCGAGGATCTCCTGATCGTAGTCATAGACGCTGTGCGTGTTGCTGATCACGCCCAGGATCTGGTCAATGTCCTCCTGCGTCAGCGCATAGACATCCTTATAGACCGTTTCGCCGTTTTCCATGGTCTCATAGCTGCCCCGGATAGCCTTGTCGGGCTCGCCGTCGCCGTCCCAGTCGACCTGTTCGCCGTTTTCGTCCAGCTGGTACTGCTCGGTCATGATGTCGGTCATTTCTGCGTCAAACGCGGCCTGACTGATGGGGAAGCCGTAATAGTAATTGTTCTCGTCTATCGTGTTCATCTTTTTGATGATCGAGCAGACGAAGTCCCACGCGGCGTCGGGGTATTTCGTGACGGAGGAAATGGCCATCGGCATCTGAAGCTCGAACGAGCTGCCGGAGCCGTCCTCGGTCGGATATCCGGTAAAGGTGATCTTGTCGCGGATCGCGTAGACGTTCCAGATATAGGAGTCAAAGCTGTACATCCCGATCGTCGACATGAGCTGCTTGCCGTTCGTGATGCGGGTCGCGTCGGAGTCCCACATCGCGTCGTCAACGGCGATATCGGCGGAGGAGGCATAAGCAATCGCGCCGTCACCGTCACTGGTTTCTGCCGGGAAGGAATTGCAGAAGGCCAGCAGCTGCTGGAACGCTTCGGAGTCAAACTCGCACTTGCCCGTCGTCCAATCGACGAAAGCAGACAGGTTGCGGGACAGGCAGTTCGACAGAGCCATGTTCTTCGTCCAGCCGTTGGAGAAGACCGTTGCGCCCTCCTGCAGCTGCGTCATGGCGTCCTGCACGGCAGCGACGTTCCATGTGTCATACTGGCTTGCGATGGAAGACAGCGCGTAGGCCGTCTGCACGGAGAAGCTGGTGGGCAGCTCATAGAGCTTGCCGTCCTTTTCCAGCGCACTCACGACCTGTGGGACAAAATAGTCGCGGCTCAGGCCGTTTCCGCCGTCCATGAAGGTATTGAGGTCGGCGACGACGCCCTTGGCGGCGTACTTATCGATCGGCAGGTTGCTGGTCAGGAAGATATCCGGCACGCTGCCGCTGATGATCTCGGTGGTGAGCTTGGTGACGCCGGCGTTATAATCGTCGTCGGTCGCGTACTCGCTGTAGTCGACGACATTGATGCGGTACTCGTCGTTCGTCTTGTTGTATTCGACGATCATGCTGCGCAGGTTCCAGTCGAGATACATGCACGCGAGCGTCAGAACCTTCTTTTCCTTGATCTCAGACGCGTCCACACGGTGCAGGACGATCAGCTGATAGGTCGTGGGGTCGGTGCTCCAGTCCTGCATGAGGGCGGCCACGCGGCTGTCGGAGAGCATGGCATAGCCGTTCATGTTGTTGGTGTCAACGTCGCAGGCCAGCCAGTCGACGAGCTTCTCCTTCGTGTCCGTTTTGGCGGTATAGCCAAAGATGTTATTATTGTCGGCGTAGTAGAAGTCATAGACATCGTCGCCCGGGAGGATGCTCCACACGTTGGACGGCAGCTTGACCTTCTCGCCCCAATCCTTCGTTTCCAGATCGATGGGGACGAAGTACTGGCCGTTTTCATCGGCGGCGTTCACGTCGTCCGTGTAGTTGTACCACATAACGCCAACCTGCTGTGCGTTCAGCCGGTACAGACTACCGTTATACTGGCTGCCGTCGAGCTTGAACTGCACGTTGCCCTCTGCATCAAGGACGTAAATATTATTATAGTCGCTGACGTAGAGATTGCCGGCGGCATCGACAGCAAACGACGAAAGATTGCTACTCATGCCGTCCTCGGTGTCATCTGCATTCGTATCGGAAAGATCGATGCTTACAATCGTGCTGCCGTCGGCAGCGATGTGCATCAGATACGAGCCGCCGATATCTGTGGAGGGGTAGTTCCACTTGCTGTCCGTGTTGGGGTCAAAATCGTCGGGCAGCTCATACTGCGTCGCATAGACGTTTACAAGCATCCAGAGCGTGCCGTCGTCAGAGCCGATCATGTTGTAGCAGTCGACGCTGCCCTCCGCTCCCTCCGGCACCTGCGGCAGATCCAGATTGGTCAGTTCCGTGCAGGTACCTGTATCGGGGTCGATGGTGAGCATGGACAGCCGCGTGTTGTAATACGACCAGGTGTCGCCCGTGGCAGGGTCAGAGTTGACGATCTCCTCGCCCTGTATGCCGACCGAGGCATAGAGCGTCGTTCCGGCGGCGCAGATCTGGTTGACGTACTGCACGCCGTCCGGAACGGCAAGGTCGAAATAATCCGCCTTATAGGCGTATTTTGCCGTTGTCTGGGAGGGCTTGGTCTGGTCGATCAGAGAGTTGCCCGGATCGGTCTTGCCGGGGTCCTTTGTCTCGTCCTTCGAGCAGCCCGCAAACAGGCCCACGATCATCAGCGCCGCAAGCAGCAGCGCAAGCATCCGTTTTGTTTTCATGTAATACTCCTTTTCATTCATGCCCAATGTCCATAATCTATATCTTGTGCTGACGCACGGTACAGGCGGCCTATCTTGCCGTCTGTATCATACCAAAACAAAGACGCAAAAGAAAGCCCGGCGTTGCATTTTTCATATTTTTTTAAGAACTGGCTTTGCCGCCCGGCAAAGCCTCCCCTTGTCATGCCCCGCATGATAAGGGGAGGTGGCATTTGCGTCAGCAAATGACGGAGGGGATTTGCTGCAAATTACAGAGGCTCTGGAATTTGCTACGTTCGAATCCCCTCAGCCCCTTCGGGCCAGCTCCCCTTGTGCCCAAGGGGAGCCTTGGTGCGGGCAAACCTTGCCGGGTTTTTTGTAACTGCCGCTTTACTCCGACGGCATTGTCTCTGCCTGGATAGGCAGGATCACCTCCGCCGTGAATTTCCCGTTTTCCGTGTAGCGCTTGAAGCCGCCGGCCATCTGGGCCATGATCTTTGCACAGGTGCGCAGGCCGATCTTATTGGACTCGATGCGGCCGGAGGCGGGGTTCACGCTGTTGGACAGGCAGATGTGCAGCGCGCCGTCTTCGATCAGGGCGGCGATGGCGACAGACTGGGCGGGGTCGGCATATTTGCGGATGTTGTCGAAGAGATTGTCGAGCACCCGCTTCAGATACATCACGTCGGCCTCGATCTGCACCTCCTGCTGCGGCAGCAGCAGCTGCACCATAAAGCCCTGCTGCTGCAGCTGGACACGGCTCTCGCCCAGCAGCTGCTCCAGAAGCAGCCGCGCGTCATAGATTTCCATCTGCATGGGCAGCTCCTTGCATCCAAACAGCAGCGAATACCGGAACAGCTCATCCGTCAGCGTCTTGAGCTGCTCGGCCTTGCCGTAGGCGGCGTCCAGATAGCTTTGCAGCTCGTCTTCCGAGCGGTACTGCCCGTTTTTCGCAAGATCGAGATAGCCGAGCAGCGCGGTAAGCGGGTTTCGGATATCGTGCGACATGGCGGTGATGAGGTCGCTGTTCTGCTGCAGGGCACGCTGCTCCTCGCTGGTCTTGCGCAGGAGCGACAGGCGCATCTGCTCGACGCTGGCTGTCAGCTGTGAGATCTCGTCGCAGCCCTTCGGCTCGAGCTGCAAATAGAGATTGCCCGCGCCGATGGACTGCACCTCCTGCGAGATGGCGACGACCCTGCGCGCGACGCGGCGGTTATACGCCAGCAGCGTCAGCGCCAGAACCGCGCAGCCCAGCAGCAGCGAAACGATCCACAACAGATCGTAGAGCCCGGAATCGGAGTTGTCGTAGATCACAGCGTAAAACGTGCCGTCGCGGAACACGATGGGATAGACGACGCTGGCCGTCTGCTCCTTGAGCGAATACGCATCGACTGCCGCGGTGTCCGCGCCCCACCAGCCGATCTCAAAGATCTGCCGCTGATCATGATACAGCATGATATAATAGTCTTTTTTTGTCTCGCCCCAGCGGGCCAGCATATCCGTGTCGCGCGTGGAAACGCCGTTCTGCCGCACAAAGGACTGAAACTCCTGCGCGGCTTTGTTCGTGCGCTTTAAAATGGCCTTCTCGCTCATATACTGGCGCTCGATGATCTGCTCTCCCGTAAAATCCGCCAGCAGGCAGACGCACACGCCCAGCACCAGCCCCAGCAGCAGCACGAACAGCGGCTTGACGCTCAGCGAGACAAATCGCCTCTTCTTTTCAGTCAATCTGATAGCCCTTTCCCCAGACAGTGCGGATCAGGCGCGGATTCGCCGGATCCTCCTCCAGCTTCTTGCGCAGGTTCACGATATGCACCATCACAGTATTGTTTGACGCCGGCATATACGTCTCGTGCCAGACCGTCTCGTAGATCGTGCGCACCGGCACGACGCGGCCCCGGTTCTCCGCCAGACAGTGGAGAATGGAAAACTCCGTCTCCGTCAGCTCCAGCGGCTGGCCGTTTACCAGTACGCGGCGGTTTTCCTCGTCGAGCACGATGCCGGGCCGGAGCGTCCGCCCGCTCGATTTGCTCTTATACACCCGGTAGCGCCGCAGCAGCGACTCGACCTTCATCATCAGCTCCGCGTGCGAAAACGGCTTGGCAAGAAAATCGTCGCCGCCGGAATCATACGCGCGGCGCTTGTCGCCCTCCTGCGTTTTCGCGGTCAGAAACAGAACCGGGGCCGTGGAATACGACCGGATACGGCTGCACGCATCATAGCCGCCCAGCTCCGGCATCATAATGTCCATTAAAATGAGATCAAGCTCCGGGTGCTGCCGAACCTGCTCGACTGCCTCCGCGCCTGTCGCGGCCTCCAACACGGTATAGCCGCCTGTCTCCAGCAGGATCCGGCAGATACGCCGGATATCCGGCTCATCGTCCACCACCAGAATGCGGATCGCCTCTTCCATGGCTGCTCCCTCCTTTTTGTGGCGCTATTATATCATACTTCCGCAAGCTTCCGGGCGGAATTAAGAATTTTTAAGACATTTTTTCTTCCGCGCACCAAAACCGCGTGACGAAACCGGGAAAGCGTGCTATACTATAATAACTTGGGTGCGGATACAGCTGGGAGGGGCAGGACTCTGCCAGCCGCATCCCAATTTTCGCAAAACGATCCCACCCGACCGTGGCCAACAGCCCTTAGGAACTGCAAATGGATCTTTTATATACCGACAATCGAATCGTTGTCTGTCTCAAGCCTGCGGGCGTTTTGTCCACTGATGAGCCGGGCGGTATGCCGGAACTGCTGCGCCGGGCGCTGGGAGAAAGCGAAACCGGCTGCGTGCGCGTTGTGCACCGGCTTGACCGGCCTGTGGGCGGCGTGATGGTCTACGCGCGTTCGCGCATGGCCGACAGCATCCTGTCCCGGCAGATGCAGGCGCATACATTTGAAAAGGACTATCTCGCCGTATTGGAGGGAATTCCGGACGCGCCGGAGGGCATTCTGACCGACCTTCTCGTGCGCGATGCGGCGAAAAAGCAAACCTTCGTCACGCACACCCCCGGCCCGGACGCGCGGCATGCCCGGCTTTCATATCGGGTGCTTGCCGTGAAAGATGGGCGCGCGCTTGTGCGCATCCGGCTGGAAACAGGACGGACACACCAGATCCGCGCGCAGTTTTCTTCCCGCGGCCTGCCGCTCTGCGGCGACCGGAAATACGGCGCGAAAGCCGATGGCCCGCTCGGCCTGTGGTCCTATCAAATTGCTTTTTTCCACCCGCAGACGAATGAACACCTCGTCTTTACGCATGACCCGCCGCAGACCGAACCGTGGCTTGCGTTTTTCGACACCCTGAAAGAAAAATAGGAGGGCACCATCCCCATGGCAGCAACAAAAGCAAATTCGATCGTGATGACCGAGGGCAGGCCCCTGCCGCAGATCATCCGCTTTTCCGTTCCGCTGGCCCTGACCGGCATTTTACAGCTGCTGTTCAACGCCGCTGACGTCATTGTTGTCGGCAAATTTGACAGCAGCACGGCCCTTGCCGCCGTCGGCGCGACGACATCGCTCATCAACCTGCTCATCGGCGCGTTTATCGGCATTTCCGTCGGCGTCAATATCCTTGTCGCCCGCTATCTCGGCTGCCGGGACGACGAGCGTGTCTCCCGCTCCGTGCACACCTCGGTCGTGCTGGGTCTGGGGCTTGGCGTCGTGGTCTTCCTGCTGGGCTTTTTCCTGGCCAGTCCCCTGCTGCGCTTGATGGATACGCCGGAGGACGTTCTGCCCCTGTCCGACCGGTATCTGCAGATTTACTTTATCGGCGTACCCGCATCGCTTCTTTACAACTTCTGCGCAGCGGTACTGCGGGCCTTCGGCGACACGAAAAAGCCGTTTTTCTTTCTGTCCATCTCCGGCACAGTCAATGTACTGCTGAATCTGTTTTTCGTAGTCGTCTGCCGGCTCGGCGTGGCGGGCGTTGCGATTGCGACGGTCGTCTCACAGTATCTTGCGCTGGCGCTCGTGCTCATCTGCCTGATGCGGCTGGAGGGCTGCGCGCAGCTGGAACTCAAAAAACTCCGCTTTTACCCGGACGAGGCCCTGCGCATGATCCAGATCGGCCTGCCTGCGGGTCTTCAGTCCGTCATTTTCAACATTTCCAATGTCATGATCCAGTCCTCGATCAACTCCTTTGGCGCGGACGTGGTCGCGGCGAACACGGCGGCAGGCAATCTCGACTCGTTCATTTATACGGCCTGCAACTCCGTTTATCACGCCTCCATGACCTTTACCAGCCAAAATCTCGGTGCGGGCAGGCCGGAGCGCATCAAACCCGTCTACCGCGACTGCATCCTGACGGTTCTGCTCATTGGCGTGCCGATGTGTGCGTTGCTGTATTTCTTCAGCCGTCCGCTGCTCGGCATTTATATTGCGAAGGACGACCCTGCCTACGCCTCCGTACTTGCCAGCGGCATGGTGCGCGTAACGTATATGGGCATGACGTATTTCGTCTGCGGCATCATGGAGACGTGCTGCGGCATGGTGCGCGGACTCGGCCGAAGCTGGATGCCGATGGTCGTGACGATCTTCGGTGCGTGCGTACTGCGCATCATCTGGATCTACACGATCTTCCAGACGCACCACACGCTTGACGTTTTGTATCTGTCCTACCCTGTCAGCTGGGTCGTGACAAGCGCGGTGCATGTGCTCTGCTTTATTCTGATCTATCGCCGCATGATGGCACGGTGGAACGCGCATAAGGAGGAAGAAAATGCGAGTTATTGACATTGAAGACGTTGTCTACGCCATGCGGAACCAGACACAATTCGTCCTGCGCTGTGAGGAAGTCTTTCATGACAAGATCAGCTCCGCCGCCGCCGCAATTCTGAGCGCGCAGCCGCGCAAGCCCTTCGTCTGCCTGACCGGCCCCTCCGGCTCCGGCAAGACGACGACAGCGATGCGCCTGCAGGCGTATCTGAAAAATCTGGGCGTCAAGGTCTGCCTTTTGAGCATGGACAATTTTTTCCTGCCGCTTTCCGAACGTCCAAAGGACTTAACCGACTGGGAATCGCCCCTGTGCGTCAACCGGGAACTGCTGCTTGACACCATCGACCGGCTCTCAAACGGCGAGACGGTGCAGGTGCCGTGGTACGACTTTCCCAACAACCGCACCGGCGGCTATACCCCCATGCAGGGCAGCCGCGAGGCCGTTATCATTGCCGAGGGTATCCACATGCTCAATCCCCTGCTCTTCGACCCCATCCGCGACCGCGCCACCGGCATTTATGTCGCGCCCAGAACGCGCATTATTACCCCCGGTGACCGCATCATCCACCCCGAGCAGGTGCGCGTGGCGCGCCGCATGATCCGCAACTATCAGGGCCGCGGCAACTCTTTGCGTGATACCATCGTCCGCGCTGAGTCTGTCAATGCGGGCGAGCAGAAATATATCGCGCCCAACAAACCCAACGCCTCCGTCCACATCGACTCGTTCCATGATTATGAACTGTGCATTCTGGCAAAATACCTGCGTCAGATCCCACAGTTCGCATCCGATCTGGACGACGCATTCATTGAAGAACACGGCCTGACCGTCCTGATGGACGTGGTGCGGAGCCTGCCGCCGCTCGACACGCCGTATGTTCCGCGTGACTCCATCGTGCGCGAGTTCGTCGGCGGGAGCATCTTCCAATACTGATTCAAAGGAGAACACAATATGACAGTCGTTGAACGCTTTTTGAAGCTGGTTTCCTATCCTACGACCTCGGACGAAGCCTCCGAGACTTGCCCGTCCACCGCACGGCAGTTCACGCTTGCACAGGAACTTGTCCGCCAGATGCAGGACATGGGCATTGCAGACGCACACGTTGACAAGGACGGCTACGTCTACGGCACTGTCCCAGCAAACTGCGAAAAGGACATTCCTGTCTACGGCCTCATCGCCCACATGGACACCTCGCCCGACGCGCCCGGCGAGAACATCCGCGCACGCATCACAGAGCCTTACGACGGCGGCGATATTGTCCTGAACGAAGAGAAGCACATCATGCTTTCTCCGAAGGAATACCCGCAGCTGAAAAACTCTGTCGGCAAGCGCCTGATCGTCACCGACGGCACGACGCTGCTCGGCGCAGACGATAAGGCGGGCGTGGCGGAGATCCTGTCCGCTGCACAGCTGCTGCTTACATCCGAAAAGCCGCATGGAACCGTCAAACTCGCCTTTACGCCCGACGAGGAGATCGGCCGCGGTGCCGACCGGTTTGATGTGGCGGGCTTCGGCGCAGACTACGCTTACACCGTTGACGGCGGCGCGCTCGGCGAACTGGAATACGAAAACTTCAATGCCGCCAGTGCGAAAATCGAACTTCACGGCAAGTCCATCCACCCCGGCTCCGCAAAAGGTCAGATGGTCAACGCCGCACTTGTCGCCATGGAACTGCACGGTTTGCTTCCGGCGCTCGAAACGCCGTTTTGCACCGAAAACTATGAGGGTTTCTATCATCTTGTCGCCATGCGCGGCGAGACGGAGCAGGCAGAACTGCAGTACATCATCCGCGACCACGACCGCACGAAATTTGAAGCGCGCAAGGCTGTCATGGAAAAGGCCTGCGCAGAGATCAACCGCCGCTACGGCGCAGGCACCGCAGCGCTTACGCTGCGCGACAGCTATTACAATATGAAGGAAAAGATCGCCCCGTGCATGTTCCTGATTGAAAATGCAAAAAAAGCGATGGAATCCCTCGGCGTCACGCCGAAGGTCGTCCCCATCCGCGGCGGCACGGACGGCGCACGTCTGTCTTTTGAGGGCCTTCCCTGCCCGAACCTGTGCACCGGCGGCGAGAACTTCCACGGCCGCTTTGAGTACGTCCCCGCAGACGACATGGAGACAATCACAAATCTGCTGGCCCAGCTGATGTGGCAGCTTGCCGAATGATCTGCAAACAGAAAAAATCCGCCCTACGGCGGATTTTTTTATTCAGTAATCATGTCTGTATCCGCCATCAGAACCGTATTGTTCAATAATTTCAACGATTTCTTCAATCCGTTGAAAACAGGCAGCGTCATTCATGTTTGGCTCATCCAGCGCAGCACGAATCTGGCAAAGCATTTGATAGCATCTCGACTGTATGATTTCTGCAGCCTGCTCCGGAGTCAGCAGTTTTTCGGAAACAAAGCATTCCGCCAAAAGTCTTTTTTCAAGTTGCCCCAGCAGTTGTTCACAGACTGACCGTTCCATCTCTGTCACGTCCTTTATTGTTTATTTTTCTTTTGCACTATTATAGTGCAATAACACTAAATAAATAGCATAAAATCAACACCATCTGCACGAAAACAGTGCAAGGGTGGTGTCGATACGGATTTAGAATATAGTAAAGTCGTTGGTGCGGCAATCCGGGCCGCGCGGCTTGCACAGGGTCTGACGCAGGAACAGCTTGCGGCAAAAGCACAGCTTGCAGGCTGCGATCTGACCCGCAGTGCTCTGGCAAAAATCGAATGCGGCCAGCGCAGCATTTATCCAGATGAATTGAAGGCGCTTCACGAGGCGCTGCATATCCCTTACGAGTCCTTGCTGCAATGATAGCTGCAGGGACTTGTTCTTTCGCAGAATCGCTTAAGCAACCGCTGATTAGAGTTCCCCGATAAATTCCAGCACGCATTCGCGTAGACGGGCAATGCCCTCCGGCAGATGGCCGCCGGGGCGCAGGCCCATGCCGAGTTCGCGGCTGACAGCAGGACTGACAGGCAGGGTCTTCACGCCGCTCAGCTTGCCGCGGATCATCATTTCGGCCATCATGGAAATTCCAAGCCCCTTGCCGACCATACGGATGACCGTCTCGTCGTCAACATGGCAGGGGCGGATAACGGGTTTCACACCATATTTCCGGAATGCCGCACCTACGTCAATGTCGAACCGGCCGTAGGGCATCAGAAAATCCCGGCCCTCGAATTCTGTGATCGGGAACGTCTCGCGGCCGTCTGTGGGATAGTCCGCCGGTAAAATGGCGTACATCGCGTCGTTGTGCAGCGGCATCCAGTCGCAGGCAAAGTCGCTCTGCCGTGCAGCGAAGATCACGTCCGTGCGCCATGCCTCGAGCAGTTCAAACGGCTCGAGTTCATGGTCAACCGTCCGCAGGTCAACGTCGATATGTGGGCAGACGCGCCGGAACCGGTAGAGGATCTCCGGCATCCAGCGCATGGCGATACTGGCGTAGGCCGCGACGCGGATGGTCTGCGCCGATTTTTCCGTGATCGCGGAGATCTGGTTTTCCAGCCGCGCATTCGCGCGCAGAAACTCGCGGATGGCGGGCATGAGCGCCTTGCCTTCCTCGGTCAGCGCAATGCCGCTATGGTCGCGCTGCACAAGCGTCATGCCGATCTCCCGTTCCAGACTGTCAACCAGATGCGTCAGCCCCGACTGCGTATAGCCGACGACCTCCGCTGCCTTGGAAAGACTGCCGAGATCAACAGCTGTCATTAAAATTTCGAGTTTCTTGCTGTCCATGCTTCATTCCTTCCTCATATCATCCGCTTCGCGTTCTGCACAACGGCGCAGTCTGCAACTACGCAAAAGCCCGTCATTCCTGAAAAACAAACCCCCGCCTGCCGTCATTTTTGCGGCCAGCGGGGCGTTTTTTATCCGTTCAAGCCTTCTGCGGCTCCATTGCGTCCGCAAGGGTGTCGGTGATGGCGGCGCGGAAGAGGCTGCCGGCGTTGTCGTGGACGATGTTCAGGGCTGGGGCCGTATGGTTCAGTTCGATCTTGCTGTCCATGTAGAGGTCGAGGTCGAGCATGAACACGCGTTCTTCCGTTGTCTCACGGGTACGGTTGTTGACCTTGCGCAGCAGACCCGGGCCGGATTTGACGTTGGCTTTCGCGCCGCCGGGCATCTGGACAGTCGCGGTCAGTTCGTTTTTCATGAACGCCTGCTCCTGCGCGTCCTCGTCGCCCATGAGGCCCAAAAATCCCGGCGTGATAAGTTCCTTCCAGAGGCAGTCCTCCAGTCCGAGCGGCGCTCGGCGGAATGCGTTGACATACCGCAGACCCACGCGGGTGAACCACGAGGGATGATATGTCTCGATAAACACGGCGAGAATGCGGTCGAGCCGCTGGGCAAATTCCTCCCAGCGGGTATAGCCGTAGGTGGAAAGGGCGATAAAGCCCTTGGTGAGACTGATTTTCCACTGCCCCTCGGCAGAGACGAACTGATAGTTGTTGACCGTTCCCTGCGGAACAGGCTTGCCGTTCACCATCTGCGGCGGCAGCTGCTCGATCTTCTTTTCATACTGCGGATATTCCCGGCGGATGCGGTCCTGAAACGCGGCAGGTTCGCTTGCGTCGATGGACAGGATCTCCGGGAAACGAAGCTGACAGATCACCTCGACCAGCTGGCGCTTGGCGTAGATCATTCGTTCTTCATTGGAAAACATGGTTCGCACACCTTTCGTTGCTTTTCTTATATCATACTATATTTATCTGAAAATGCAAGATACTTGGCAAATCCGGCGTTTGGTGGTATACTGATTTTGTATCTCAATTCAGGAGGTTCCGGTATGGATTTTTTGCGGCTTCTCGCGGCGGGACGCTGCGGAGCGCTGGACACGTTTTTTTCTAGCCTGACCTATTTCGGCTCGGAGATCGCGTTTATGGCGGCGGCACTGCTGATCTTCTGGTGCGTTGACAAGCGGCAGGGCTATTATGTCTTTCTGGTCGGTGCGCTCGGTACGATCTGCAACCAGTTTCTGAAGCTGGCCTTCCGCATTCCGCGCCCGTGGGTGCTCGACCCGGACTTTCAGATCGTCGAAGCCGCCCGCGCGGACGCGACGGGCTATTCCTTCCCCTCCGGCCATACGCAGAACATCGTCGGCACGACGGCCTCAATCTTTGCGAGCCGGAAGGAAGCATGGGTGCGCATCGTCTGCATCGTGTTGATGCTTCTGGTGCCGTTTTCGCGAATGTACCTGGGCGTTCACACGCCGCTGGACGTCGGCGTGGCCTTCCTGACGGCGCTGGCGCTGGCTGCGGCGCTCTATCCGGCGTTCCGGACGGAGGCTGCTGCGAAAAAGACAGTGCCATGGCTCCTGCTCGGTGCGGCAGCGCTGTGCGGCGGATATCTGGTCTATGCCTCGTCCCTCGCCCGATGCGACTGGCCGGCGGGCAGCGAGGACCTTTCCAATATCACGCACGGCCTCAAAAACGCGTATACCATGCTGGGTGCGCTGCTGGGCTTTTTGATTGTATACATCGCCGATGAGAAAAAGCTGCATTTTGACGTCCGTGCGCCGTTCTGGGGACAGGTTTTAAAGCTGGTACTCGGCCTTGCGCTGCTCCTTGGCATCAAGGCGGGGCTGAAGCCGCTGCTGGTGTCCCTCTTTGCCGGGTCGCAGGCAGAAAGCTTTGTACGGTATTTTCTGATTGTTTTGTTCGCGGGCATTATCTGGCCGCTTACATTCCCGTTTTTCGCAAAACTCGGAAAGAAGGGCAAAGCGGCATGACGGCAGTCTGGATTGTTCTGGCCGTTCTGCTGGCGGTCGTGCTTCTGGCGCTGGGCCTGTTTCTGTTTGCCTGCCGCCGCAGGCCCGCCCCGGATTTTACAATGCCTGCGGTCATTGCCAAATGGGGCCGTGCAGAGCAGACGGAGGAGATTTTCGCGGGCACCGCACTGATGCAGGACGCGGAGGATATCTTTTTGCCGTCCTATGACGGTCTGCGCCTACACGGTCAGCTATTGCAGCAGCCCAGCGCAAAGGGCACGATTCTCCTGTTCCATGGTTATCGCTCAAGCTGGATCATCGATTTTTCCATCGTTCTGCCCTACTATTATTCACTCGGATATAATTTGCTCGCCGTTGACGAACGCGCGCACGGCCAGTCGGAGGGCGTATATATCACCTTCGGCGTCCATGAGCGCCGGGACGTCGTAACATGGGCGCAATACGCGGCCATGCACTTTGGCCCGGATCATCCGCTGTTTCTTGGCGGGCTCTCCATGGGCGCAACGACCGTTCTGCTGGCGTCCGCGCTGGAACTTCCGCCGTCTGTCCGGGGTGTGATTGCCGACTGCGGGTTCTCTTCGCCGGACGCGATCATGAAAAGCGTCCTGCACGCGCATGTAAAATGGCTCCCGGCGGGGCCGCTGCTGGCGCTGATGGATGTCTGCACGCGCGCGTTCGCCGGCTTTTCCATCCGGGAGGCCTCCACGCTGGACGCGGTATCTCAAACAAAGCTTCCCATTCTGTTTCTCCACGGCACGGCGGACACCTTCGTCCCCTGCTCCATGTCGCAGGCTGCCTATGACGCCTGCACATCTGAAAAACAGCTGATTCTGGTTGACGGAGCAAAGCATGGCTACAGCTATCTGGTTGACCGCCCGCGCGTACAGGCGGCGCTTGCAGACTTTCTGGAAAAATACACATCCAAGGAGGCTATCCAATGAGACAACAGCATGAGATCACCACTTCCGGCCCGCTGCTTGGCAGCGACGGCAATCTGCTTGAGCCCGGCTGGGCGCGTTCCCTGCTCCCGGTCTATCGCCGCGCGGACATCAAGGCCTGCGCCATGCGCATCAAAGAATGGGATTATTATCTCATCACCGACGGCCATATCGGTCTGGCGCTGACCATCGCGGACAACGGCTATATGGGCCTCGACTCCGTTTCCTTCCTGGACTTTGACGGCAAATGGGAAAAAACGACGAGCCGCATGCGGGCGCTTCCGCTCGGCCGGACGCAGCTGCCGGAATCGAGCGCGGAGGGCGCCTCGGAAATTTCAAAGGGCGGCTATGCACTCACCTTTTATCACGAGGACGGGGCGCGGATGCTCTCGTTCCACATGGACAAATTCCTGGACAAGGAGCCCATCGAGGGCATCGTCAAGCTCACCGACGAGCCGGACGAGAGCATGGTTATCGCCACGCCCTTCGATAAGCCCGGCCATTTCTACTACAACCAGAAGATCAACTGCATGCGCGCCGAAGGCTGGATCGAACTGGGCAGCCGCCGGTATGAATTGACAAAGGATAAATTTTTCGCGGTACTCGACTGGGGACGCGGCGTGTGGACGTATCACAACACCTGGTACTGGGGAAGCGCCTCGGGCGAACTCGACGGTGTCCCCTTCGGCTGGAACATCGGCTATGGCTTCGGCGACACCAGCGCCGCGACGGAGAACGTGCTGTTCTACGACGGGAAGATTCACAAGCTGGGTGAGGTCAAGTTTGAGATTCCCATGGATGAAGACGGGTTTGAGGACTTCATGAAGCCCTGGGTCTTCACGAGCGACGACAACCGGTTCTATATGAATTTTACGCCGGTGCTCGACCGCAGCGCGTTCATGAGCGCAGGCGTCGTGCTGTCCGACCAGCATCAGGTCTTTGGCCATTTTACGGGCCGCATCACGCTCGACGACGGAACAGTCCTGCCCGTGCGCGACTTCTTCGGCTTTGCCGAGAAGGTCGAAAACAAATGGTAAACGCATGCTGACCTACGATCTGCGCTCCGGCGGCCAGCCGAAATATTACCGGCTCTACACCTGCATCCGAGAGGATATCCTGCGGGCAGAGCTCTTGCCGGGGCAGAAGCTGCCGTCGAAGCGGGCGCTGGCGGAGCATCTGCATATCAGCCTTGCGACCGTCTCCGGCGCGTATGAGCAACTGGTGGACGAGGGCTATCTCACGACGAAGCCGCGCAGCGGCTATTATGTCAGCGCCATTTCCCGCCTGCCGCAGAACACGCAGCCGCAGGCGCGGCTGCATATGCTGCCTGCCGACGCACCCGCCGCGCAAGAGCCTGCGGGCTACGGCTTCCGGTATTCCGCGCTGACCCGGCTCATGCGCGAGGTCATTGCCGACTGCGGCACGCGGCTGCTGGAAAAGCCGCCGCATTACGGCTGTGCGGAACTGCGCAACGCGATTGCGGAATACCTGCTGCGCTACCGCGGGATGCTGGCCCAACCGGACTGCATCATCATCGGATCCGGTGCAGAATACCTCTACGGCCTCATCGTGCAGCTGCTGGGCCGGGAGCGCATTTATGGACTGGAAGACCCCGGCTATGAAAAGATCCGACAGGTCTATGCAGCCAACGGTGCGGTCTGCGATCTGCTGCCCATGAGCGAAGACGGTATCCGCACCGGTGCGCTGCAAAAAACAAATGCGTCCGTCCTGCACATCACGCCATTTCACAGCTTCCCCACCGGCATCACCACATCGGCAGCCAAGCGCAGCGCGTATCTTGCATGGGCGGCAGAGCGGAACGCAATTCTGATTGAAGACGATTTCGACTCGGAATTTTCCGAAAATAAGAAGCCGCTGCAGACGCTTTATTCCATGGACCGGCGCGGCTGCGTGATCTATGTGAACACGTTTTCGCATTCACTGGCCCCATCCATGCGCATGGGCTATATGGTTCTGCCGGAGCGTTTAATGGAGCGCTACCGGCAGATGCTCGGCTTTTATTCCTGCTCTGTTCCCCTGTTTGACCAGTATGTTCTGGCACGCTTCATCTCACAGGGCTACTTTGAGCGCCATCTGAACCGTCTGCGGCGGCAGAACAAGGGAAAATAACCGTGGAAACCGTGCAAATTCTTCTGGATTTTTTGCGCATCCTGTGTTATAACAATAATGGAAACTATTATTATATTTGAAAGGACTCCGATTTATGTACTGTGTCAAGAAAATGACCGAGGATCTCTACTGGGTCGGCGCAAGTGAGCGGCGGCTGAATCTGTTTGAAAACGCCTACCCACTCACGAACGGCGTGAGTTACAATTCCTATCTGCTGCTTGACGAAAAAACCGTCCTGATCGACACCGTGGATAAATCTGTCAGCGGTCTGTACTTTGAAAACGTTGAGCATGTACTCTCCGGCCGGAAGCTGGATTACCTCATCGTACAGCACATGGAACCCGACCATGCCGCGACCATCGGTGAACTTGTCCTGCGCCACCCGGAGGTGACTGTCGTCTGCAACGCCAAGACGCGCACCATGATGCAGAACTTCTTCACATTCGACATCGACAGCCGCGTGCAGCTTGTCAAGGAAATGGATACGCTTACGACCGGTCGGCATACCTTTGCCTTCGTCATGGCCCCGATGGTCCACTGGCCGGAGGTCATGGTGTCCTATGACACAACTACCAAAACGCTTTACTCCGCCGACGCCTTTGGCACCTTTGGCGCGCTGAACGGCAATCTGTATGCGGATGAGGTGAATTTCCGGACCGAATGGCTCGCTGATGCCCGCCGGTACTATACCAACATCGTCGGCAAATACGGCACGCAGGTGCAGGCGCTGCTGAAAAAGGCCGCGGGACTTGAGATCGAGATGATCTGCCCGCTGCATGGCCCGGTCTGGCGCAAGGATATCGCGTGGTTCCTCGACAAATATATCCACTGGGCAACCTATACGCCCGAAGATGACGCCGTCGTCATCGCTTATGCCTCTGTCTACGGCGGCACAGAAAATGCGGCGAATGTGTTAGCCGCGAAGCTGTCTGACCTCGGCGTGCGCAATGTGCAGATGTACGACGTGTCCGTCACGCACCCAAGCTATATCCTCTCCGAGTGCTTCCGTGCCAGCCATCTGGTCTTTATCTCCACGACGTACAATGCGGGCATGTTCGTAACGATGGAGAATCTGGTTCACGATATCGTCCACCACAATCTCCAGAACCGCACCATCGCCTTAATGGAAAACGGCTCCTGGGCGCCGACGGCCGCAGGGCTGATGCGTGCGGAGTTCCAGAAACTTAAGAACTGCACAATTCTCGACGAGACAGTCACAATCAAGTCCACGCTCAAGGAGTCCCAGCTGGCGGACGTTGACGCTATGGCGCAGGCCATTTTCGATTCCATGCCAAAGCCTGCTCCGGCAGAGCATAAGGCCGACGCGCCGGTTGAAAAGAACGCATTCTTCTCGTTCTCCTACGGCCTGTTCGTCCTGACGGCCCGCGACGGCGAAAAGGACAACGGCTGCATCATCAACACCGCCGCGCAGCTTACCGACACGCCCAAGCGCATTTCCATCGCTGTCAACAAGGCAAATTTCACGCACGATATGATCCGCAAGACGGGTGTGTTTAATCTGTCCATGCTTTCGACCGACGCGCCGTTCGGCCTGTTCCAGCATTACGGGTTCCAGTCGGGCCGCGACGTGGACAAGTTCGCGGACGTCAAGGGCATGGCCCGCGCGACGAACGGCGTGTATTACCTGCCGTACTCCACCAACGCCTTTGTCAGCGGTAAGGTCACGCAGGAGATCGATCTCGGCACGCATACGCTGTTCATTGCCGACGTGACTGAGGCGCGCGTACTCTCCGACGCGCCGTCCATGACCTACAGCTTCTACTTTGCAAACGTCAAGCCCAAGCCGTCGGCGCTCAAAAAGCAGACCGGCTGGGTCTGCAAGATCTGCGGCTATGTCTACGAGGGCGAAACGCTCCCCGCTGATTTCATCTGCCCGCTGTGCAAGCACGGCGCAGAGGATTTTGAAAAGCTGCCGGAATAAGCGCATATTGACCGCGAAGGACGGACGCTGTCCGTCCTTCGCATGAACTTTAGAAACGGAAAGGAACGATCATCATGTCCCGTGTACTGGAAAATCTGGAACCCAAGGCGGTCTTTCATTTCTTTGAGGATCTGACCCGCATCCCGCACGGCTCGCGCAACACAAAGGCCATCAGCGACTACTGCGTTTCTTTTGCCAAGGAACGCGGCCTGTGGGTGTATCAGGACGCGCTTAACAACGTCATCATCAAAAAGCCCGCCTCGGCTGGCTATGAGGCCTCGCCCGCCGTCATTCTGCAGGGCCATCTCGACATGGTCGCGGAAAAGACACCGGAAAGCCCCATTGATTTCACAAAGGACGCGCTCGAACTGCGCATCGAGGGCGATTACGTCTCGGCAAACGGCACGACGCTTGGCGGCGACGACGGCATTGCCGTTGCCATGGCGCTGGCCGTGTTGGACAGCGACGTGATTGCGCATCCGGCCCTTGAGGTCGTGTTCACCGTCGATGAGGAGATCGGCATGGAGGGCGCGCAGGGTCTTGATTTCACACAGCTTTCCGCCCGCCGCATGCTGAACGTCGATTCCGAGGACGAGGGCATCTTCACCGTCAGCTGTGCCGGCGGTGCAAGCGCCAACGTCTCCATCGGCCTGACGAGCGCGCCCTGTGCGCTGGCCTGCGCGCATCTGACCGTCTCCGGCCTCATCGGCGGCCATTCCGGTCAGGAGATTGACAAGGGCCGCGCAAACGCAAATCTCCTGCTGGGCCGCGTACTGGACGCGATGCAGAAAAAACTCTCCTACCGGCTCGTTTCCGCCGCAGGCGGTCTGAAGGACAACGCCATTCCGAACGCATCCGAGGCCGTTCTGGCCCTGCGGGAGGAGGACCTTTCTGCTGCGCGTGAGATCGCGGCGGCCTGCGAGGCCGATTTCCGGAAGGAATACGCCGCAGCCGACCCCGGTGTGACCATCGCGCTGGAGCCGGCTCCTGCCTGTGAGCAAGCTCTGACGGAGGAAGCGACGCTGCGCGTCATTCACTTCCTGCTGCTCGTGCCGAACGGCATCGCAGCTATGAGCATGGACATTCCGGGACTGGTGCAGACGTCCTGCAACCTCGGTATTTTCCATGTGGAGGATGGGGTTCTGACAGCGGTCAGTTCGGTCAGAAGTTCCGTTTCGTCGCAGAAGCAGCTGCTGCTTGTCCGCATCGACGCGCTGGCGCAGCTGCTGGGCGGGTCGCTTCATGTGACGGGCGCGTATCCCGCATGGGAATACCGGCGCGAGTCCCCGCTGCGCGACAAGCTTGCCGCAGTCTATACCCAGCAGACCGGCAAGGAACCGAAGATCGAAGCCATTCACGCGGGACTGGAATGCGGCCTGTTTGCAGGTCAGCTTCCCGGGCTCGACTGCGTTTCCTTCGGCCCCGATCTGGTTGATATCCATACCACGCGCGAAAAAATGTCCATTTCCTCCGTCCAGCGTACATGGCAGTTCCTGCTCGGCGCGCTGGCGGCTCTGAAGGACTGAGCGCGCTTCTGCGCTGCGCACGGTGGTTCGCATATTCTCCGTCTTTGCAAACAAAATAAAAATAATACTTGCAAAACCCGCTTGCATATGCTATTATATTCGAGCGTTTGAACCAAGGGAAGGGCAGTCTGCCTTTTTACAGAAATCTGATGAGAGAGGTGAAACTCATGAAGGAAGGTATCCATCCCAAGTACGAACAGACTACTATCAGATGCGCGTGTGGTGCAGTTATTGAGACTGGTTCTACCAAAAAGGACATCAAGGTTGAAATTTGCTCCAAGTGTCACCCGTTCTACACCGGCAAGCAGAAGCTTGTTGACACAGGTGGACGTGTTGACCGTTTCAACAAGAAATACGGCCTGAAGTAAGAAGACAGTCCGCACCGCGTATCGGTGCGGACTTTTTTCATGCTTGTCGCAATTTGTAAGAAACTGGTGGAAGTAAAATCATGGAAGAGCTGAACCGAAAAAGAATCGACCGGGCCGTGCTCGTGGGCCTCAACGCGGACTGCTTTACAAAGGAAGAAACCGCGACGGAGACAACGCTTGACGAGTTGGAGGCCCTTCTCAATACCGCAGGCGGCGAGTGCGCCGGAAAGGTCCTGCAAAACAAGCACACGCCCGATCCCCGCTCGTTCATCGGCGAGGGCAAGGCCGAGGAGGTCCGCCAGCTGGTTCTGGAAACGGGCGCGAACATGGTCATTTTCGACAATGACCTGACCCCCTCGCAGACGCGGACGCTCGAGGATATTTTAAAAACGGCTGTGCTCGACCGCAGTGCGCTCATTCTCGATATTTTCGCCCAGCGCGCCAAAACGCGTGAGGGCAAGCTGCAGGTCGAACTGGCACAGTATCAGTATTATCTGCCAAGGCTCACGGTCTGGAACGAGGAAATGGGCCGTCTTGGCGGCGGCATCGGCACGAGAGGCCCCGGCGAAACGCAGCTGGAAACCGACAAGCGCTATATCCGTTCACGCATCCAGAAGCTGCGCGAAAATCTCGAACTCGTGCGCAAAACCCGCGCCGAACAGCGGCGCAGGCGGCAGAAAAACGAGCTGCCCGTCGTGGCGCTCGTCGGCTATACGAACGCAGGCAAATCAACGCTTCTGAACGCACTCACGGGCGCGGACATCCCGGCAAACAACCGACTGTTCGACACGCTTGACACCACGACACGGCAGCTGACTGTCTCCGATACCTGTCAGGCGCTGCTGTCGGATACGGTCGGCTTTATCGCAAAGCTGCCGCACCATCTGGTCGAGGCATTCCGCGCCACGCTTGAGGAGTTGGAATACGCCGATCTGCTCGTCCATGTCATCGACAGCGCTGATCCCGAGCGCGAGGATCATATCGCGGTCGTGAACCGCCTGATTGCAGAACTTGCAAAGCCCGGCACGCCCGTGCTCGAATGCTATAACAAGTGCGACCTCGTCCCGGATGATGAAATCCCGCGCGGAAGCGATAAAGTCGCAATCTCGGCAGCAAACGGATACGGGCTGGATGCGCTCAAGGGGGCAATCGAGACGCAGCTTGGCCGCGGAAAGCATCATGTGAAGCTGCTGCTGCCGTATCAGCAGGGCAGCATGGTTGCGGCACTCCACGACACGGCACAGGTGCTCTCCAGCGAGTATGCAGACAACGGAATTCAGATCGACGCAGTGCTGGACGAAACCTTATTCGGCAAACTGCGTCAGTATGTAATAGAGGAAGTATAATGGAACAATTCCTGGTCCCCGCCGGAGAAGGCGCATCGGAATATATGGAAAAGAAATCGCGCTTTCTGGGCCTGATCGTCCCTGTCACGACAGAGGCCGAGGCCAGAGCGCGGCTGGAGGCCGTCAAAAAGCAGGAATATGACGCCCGGCACAACTGCTGGGCCTACATCCTGCATTCCGGCCAGAAGCGCTACAGCGATGACGGCGAGCCGCAGGGCACAGCCGGCCAGCCGATTTTGAACGTACTCGAACGCGAGGGCGTGCAGGACGTGCTGTGCGTCGTGACGCGGTATTTCGGCGGTATTCTGCTGGGCGCGGGCGGTCTTTGCCGTGCGTACACAAAAGCCGCGAAGGACGCGCTGGACGACGCGGGCATCTCCGAACTGCGCCCGTGGAGCGTGCTGCATCTTGCCTGCCCCTATGCGCTTTTTGAGCGTGTAAAGCTGGAGTTGGAAAAGCACAGCGGGCTTCTCCGGGACACGGACTATAGCGCAGAGATCGCCATGACCGTCCTTCTGCCTGAGCCGGAAGAAGCTGCATTTGCCGCTGCTCTGCGGGAACTTTCTGCCGGAAGCCTCTGCCCGGAACGGACAGGGACGGAACTGCACGGCGTTAAAATCCGATAAGTTTTTAAAGAAAATTCACGCAAATTCCACAGGGAATTCAAAACTAACAGGTATTCTGACAAGGTAAGGTGGGGTTTTATGAACGTGCGCGAACGGATGGAGCAGGAGGAATACGAGTTTTTGTCCCCGCAGGCGCAGAAGGCCGCCGAAACAAAAGGCCGGCCGGAGCCGGAGGACGACAACGACGTGCGCACCTGCTACCAGCGCGACGCCGACCGCATTCTCCACAGCAAATCCTTCCGCCGCCTGATGCACAAGACGCAGGTGTTTTTGTCTCCAGAGGGCGACCATTACCGCACGCGCATGACCCACACACTGGAGGTCGCGCGCATCGCACGGACGATCTGCCGCGGACTGCGGCTCAATCAGGACCTGGCGGAGGCCGCGGCCTACGGCCACGATCTGGGCCACACGCCGTTCGGTCACGCGGGAGAAAAGGCGCTGTCCAGCATGCTGGATAAGCCCTTTCGCCACAACGAACAGTCGCTTCGCGTGGTGGACAAGCTTGAGCGCGACGGCGCTGGACTGAACCTGACCTACGAGGTGCGCATGGGTATTCTCGGCCACACGGGAGATTTTATCCCTGAAACACTCGAGGGTCAGATCGTGCGCACATCCGACCGCATCGCGTATATTAACCATGACATTGACGACGCCATGCGCGCCGGTATCCTGACCGAGGCCGATATCCCGCCGGAGATCGCGGAAATTCTCGGCCACTCGCATTCGCAGCGGATCAATACGCTGGTCGAGAATATGGTTGAAAACACGATGCTGACCGGCACGCTCGGCATGCAGCCGGACGTGGCGCAGGCCATGGATCAGCTGCGCACGTTCATGTTTGCCCGCGTCTACACAAACCCTGTCGCCAAAGGCGAGGAGACGAAAGCAAAGGACATGCTGTGCAGGCTGTTTGAATATTACATGAAAAACCCTGAAAAGCTGCCGCCGGATTTCCTGCCGCAGCTGGACTTTGACGGCATGGAGCGCATTGTCTGCGACTACATTGCCGGTATGACCGACCGCTATGCGGTCTATAAGTATTCGGAGTTGTTTATTCCCGCGACGTGGCAGGTGCGCTGAGTCGCTGCTGCGCGCGATTTTTGCAGGGGCAGATGCCCACATATTCTGAAAGGAGGTCGATCCCGTGGCGTTTCCGCAGCCGTTTCTGGATGCGCTCACTGAGCGCAATCCCATCGATGAGGTCGTGGGGCAGTATGTAAGCCTGACGCGCCGGGGCTCGAACCTCTTCGGGCTCTGCCCGTTCCACTCGGAAAAGACCGCCTCGTTCTCCGTCGCGCCGGACAAGGGCATTTTTTACTGCTTCGGCTGCCACGCGGGCGGCGGCGTCATCAACTTCATCATGCAGATTGAGGGCTTGGACTATCCTGACGCGGTACGGTTTCTTGCAAAGCGCGCGGGACTTGAGGTCCCGGAGGACGAAAATTACCACTCGCAGTACCAGAAGCAGGAGCGGCTTTGGGCACTGTGCAAGGATGCGGCGCGGTTTTTCCGCCAGCAGCTGTTCTCTCCTGTCGGAACAGAAGCGCAGGCGTACATACAAAAGCGCGCGCTCAGCATGGAGACGGTCAAGCGCTTTGGTCTCGGCTTCAGCCCGAATGCGTGGGCCTCGCTCACGGACGCGATGAAGGAAAAGGGGTATAAACTCGACGAACTGATCGACGCAGGGCTTGCCTTGCGGGGCAAAAACGGCGGCGTGTACGACCGGTTTCGCAACCGGCTCATGTTCCCCATCATCGATATCCGGAACAATATCATCGGCTTCGGCGGCCGCGTGATGGACGATTCCACGCCGAAATACCTGAACTCGCCCGAGACGATCATTTTCAATAAACGCAAGAATCTGTTCGCACTCAATATTGCCCGCAAGAGCAAGCAGGGGCGCATCATTCTGACCGAGGGCTATATGGACGCCATCGCGCTGCACCAGTACGGGTTCGACTGCGCCGTCGCGTCGCTCGGCACGTCCTTGACGGAGGAGCACGCGAACATCCTCGCCAAATACACCAATCAGGTCATTTTGACCTACGACGGCGACGAGGCCGGGCAGAACGCCACACGCCGCGCCATCCCCATGCTCGAAAAGACCGGCATTCAGGTGCGCGTCCTGCGCATGCAGGGTGCAAAGGATCCGGACGAGTTTTTGAAAAAATACGGCGCGCAGCGCTTTGAGGTGCTGCTGGATGCCTGCCAGAATCAGGCCGAATACCGGCTGGACAGTCTCAAGCGCAAATATGACCTGACGCTCGACGATCAACGCGTGGAATTTTTGAACCAGGCCGCCGCGCTCATCGCCACGTTCCCGAACGCGGTGCAGCGCGAGGTCTATGGCCGCCGCGCAGCAGAGGCCGCCGGCATCACGCCGGAAGCCATGCAGCTGGAGATCAAAAAAGCCTACCGAAAGGCCCGCGCCATTGAGCAGAAAAAGCAGGAGTCGCAGGATCTCGATATCGCACGCCAAAGAGCGCCGAAATCGCGCGCCATCCGCTATGACAATCTCCGCTCCGCCTCCGCCGAGGAAGGACTCATCTGCATGCTCCTGCGCGAGCCGGAACTGATTGCAAGCGTGACGCTTCCGGCCGAGGCATTTTCAGTCGATCTGTTCGGCCGGGTGCTGGCAGATCTTCGCCAGCGGATGCAGGCGGGCCGTCCCACGGCGCTTTCCGCGTTGGAGGCGGATTTTACCCCGGAAGAGATGGCGCATCTTTCCTATATCATGAGCCGGGATACCGCTCCCGTTTCCGATGAAGCATTCGCGGATTATCTGCGCGTGATTCAGGAAGAATATGAGGACCGGAGTCTGACACGCTCAGAGGACAGCCTGCGGCTGCTGGCTGAGCAGATGAAATCAACAAAACAGTATGGAGGGTAAGCAATGGGAAAAGAAATGGAACTTCTGCAGAAGATGGATCTCACGGCAGAAAACCGGCAAAAACTCGAAACGCTGATTACCGAGGCAAAAAAGACCGGAAAGGTATCCTCCAAGCATCTGGTTGAAACACTCGACGACGTGGACGCCACGCAGGAGCAGACCGAACAGTTTTATAACATTCTCGAGCAGAGCGGCATTGAGATCGACGTCTCCGACGTGCTGGATCTCATCGGATCGGCCGACATGGACAATCCCACACTCAGCGAAATGCAGGCCATTGAGGACGAGGGACTGCCTGAGGATCTGGATGAGCCGGAGGCGCTGCCCGAGGACGTGGAAAACGCCAAGCTGGACGACCCCGTTCGCATGTATCTCAAGGAGATCGGCCGCATCAAGCTGCTTTCGCCGGAGGAAGAACAGGATGTCGCCAGGAAAATGGTTGAAGGTGACGAGGCAACGCGCGAAGCGGCGCGCAAGCGCATGTCTGAGGCCAATCTGCGCCTCGTTGTGTCGATTGCAAAGCGCTATGTGGGCCGGGGCATGCAGCTGCTCGATCTCATTCAAGAGGGCAATCTGGGGCTTATGAAAGCCGTTGAGAAATTCGACTATACCAAAGGCTACAAATTCTCCACCTACGCAACCTGGTGGATCCGCCAGTCCATCACCCGCGCCATCGCCGATCAGGCGCGCACGATCCGTATCCCGGTGCATATGGTCGAGACGATCAACCGGGTGCTGCGCACATCGCATTCCATGGTGCAGAAGCTGGGCCGCGAGCCGACGACAAAGGAGATCGCGGACGAACTGCATATCGAGGAAAGCAAGGTCGAAGAGGTCTTAAAGATTGCGCAGGAGCCGGTTTCCCTCGAAACGCCGATCGGCGAGGAGGAGGACAGTCACCTCGGCGACTTCATTCAGGACGACGAGGCCTCGCAGCCCTCAGAGGAGGCGACGTATACCCTGCTGCGCGAGCAGCTGGAAGAGGTTCTTTCCACGCTGACCCCGCGCGAAGAGCAGGTACTGCGCATGCGCTTCGGTCTGACCGACGGCAAGCCGCACACGCTTGAGGAGGTCGGCAAGGAGTTCGATGTGACCCGCGAACGCATCCGTCAGATCGAGTCCAAAGCGCTGCGCAAGCTGCGCCACCCGTCCAGAAGCAAAAAGCTGCGCGACTTTTTAAATTAAAGAAATTCAAAATTACAGATTATTTACACTTTTGTGCTTGACATCCGAGAAAATATTCGTATCATAGTCTTATGCTATTTGAAACCGTAACAACGGAGGAATTCAAGATGTTTGAGAAGATTCAGGCGTATCTTGCCTCACAACTCGACATTCCGGCAGACGAGATCACCCGTGACACTACATTTGAAAGTCTCGGCGTCGATTCGCTGGATACCGTCGAGATGGTCATGGATCTGGAAGAGCAACTCGGTGTCGATCTGGAACTGGAAGAGAAAATCGCAACCGTCGGCGAGTTGGTCGATTTTGTCGAGAGCAAGCTTGACTGAACGCAAACCGGCGAGACGCATGGCAAGGCTGCACTACTTGGGGAGATAGCGGTGCCCTGTTACCCGCAATCCGCTACAGCGGGGAGGAATTCCCGACCGAGGGTGTATGCTGTGCCGTCTGACCCGAATAAGCGGTGTTGAAGATCTGGTCTTGCGCAATAGGGCTCTGTGAATCGTGTCAGGTGGGGAACCAAGCAGCACTAAGCAGTCCACCCTGTGTGCCGCAAGGTTGCCGTTTCGGAGCTGGCTGTCCGGGTAACGGGTGTAGCATCCATTCAGAGAAGGGTGTGCAGTCCTGCCATGCGTCCTGCCGAAAAAACTCCGGGCTCATTTGGGCCCGGAGTTTTCTATATTCTTCACGGTTTATCAGAGGGAGCGGTTGCCTTTATCCACCCGCAGAAAGCAGCACCTTTTATTTGAAAATATCGGAGAATTCGCAGCATTTAAGAGGCCGGCAGAGGCATCGTCCCATACAGACTGCCACGCAGCTTCACAGCTGCCAATCGGGCGGCCCCGCCCCTATCACAAACTGTGTTTAAAACGCTTACAGGCTGCACGATTCAGCCGACACTGCTGTAAGCCGCCGGACGTTTGTCCGGCGGCTTTGTGCGTTCCTGACAAAAAGACAGATGTTTTTCTCCTGTGCGCAGATTTTTTGCCGAAAAAGCAGGTTTCTGCGAAAACATGGTTGACGCGGCGGGGGACTTTATGCGAAAATAACGCTAGGGCATCACCGCACAATTGTGTCTGCGTGCCTCGCCGGGGCTTTTCCGCCAATTCTGCGGTTTGAAAAACGAGAAATACGCAAAGTATTCCTTCGTTTTCCAAACTTTGACTTGACGAAAAATCCCACGCCGAGTCATCTTGCCAAATTATGCGGTGACGCCCTAGCACCCCCATTGAAAGGAGTTCCCCATGAATCCTATCGTTGTGAAATTCGGCGGCAGTTCGCTGGCAACCGCCGCACAGTTTGAAAAGGTTGCGGCAATCATCCGGGAAAACCCAGCCCGCCGCTATGTTGTCGCTTCCGCGCCGGGCAAGCGCTTTGACGGCGACACGAAGGTCACGGATCTTCTTTACCGCTGCTATGACGCCGCCTGCGCAGGACAGGATCCTGCGCCTGTGCTCTCCGAGATCCGACAGCGCTTTGCCGACATTGTTGACGCGCTGCATCTGTCCGTCGATCTCGAGCCGGACTTTACCGCCATCGAGGCGCATCTGCGCCAGAGCCCCCAGCGCGATTATATGGCCAGCCGGGGCGAATATCTCAATTCCAAATTGTTGGCCGCCTATCTCGGCTTCCGCTTTGTCGATGCGGCGCAGATGGTTCTGTTCCATGCCGACGGCTCGTTCGACCCGGACGCGACGAACACCGCCATCGGCCATACGCTCGTAAGCATTGAGCGTGCCGTGGTCCCCGGCTTCTACGGGGCAATGCCTGACGGAGCCGTGCATACCTTCACGCGCGGCGGGTCGGACGTAACTGGTTCGGTTGTTGCCCGTGCCGTCGGCGCAGGCCTGTATGAAAACTGGACAGACGTTTCCGGTGTTCTGTCCGCCGACCCGCGCATCATCGAACACCCGCATGTGATCGACTACATCACATACCGCGAACTGCGCGAACTTTCCTACATGGGCGCGTCCGTTTTACATGAGGACGCCGTCTTCCCCGTCCGCCGGGCGAACATTCCCATCAACATCCGCAACACCAATCGCCCGTCCGACCCCGGCACGTTCATCGTCCCCTCGCTTCCGTCCAACGCGCACAAGCGCATCGTGACTGGCATCGCGGGCCACAAAGGCTTCAGCAGCGTATATGTGGAGAAATCCATGATGAACGGTGAGATTGGCTTCGTGGCAAAGCTGCTGCAGATTTTCGCGGAGCATGGCATTTCGTTTGAGCACTGCCCGTCCGGCATTGATACCGTCTCTATCCTCGTCTCGACCGAGGCGCTGGCGCCTGCGCGCGAGGAAATCCTGCAGCAGATTCACGAGCGGCTGCAGCCCGACCATGTAAGCGTGGAAGATGGGCTGGCCCTCATCGCCGTCGTCGGCCAGGGCATGATCTACGCCAAGGGTACCGCTGCGCGCATTTTCCGCGTGATCGCCGACGCGAACATCAACATCCGCATGATCGACCAGGGCTCAAGCGAACTGAACATCATCATTGCCGTCAAGGAGACGGACTACGAACTTGCCATCCGCAGCTTATACCACGCAGTCGAGCGTGTGCTGTAAACAGAAAAACCGGGCCGCAGCGGCCCGGTTTTTTGCGGCGCATGATGAATTTGCAGGAACCCTGTCGCCTTTCACCGCACCGTTTGTAGGGAAGTGCATACGGATTCGCCGACGTTTTTTGTAAAATTGGTGCATTCTGCGGGCACCTTTACAGCTTTCTCTTATAATTCCCATAGACGACCGCGCCGTCCTTGGCGACGATGAAGGCGTGGGGGTCGTGTTTGCAGACGATGGTGCGCAGGCGGCTGATCTCGTATTTCGTAACGAGGATATAGAAAATATGAACCGGTTCGCCGGTGTACTCGCCGATGCCTTCATAGCGCGTAATGCCGCGGTGCAGGTCAACAAGAATTTCATGCTCCATTTCCGGACTCAGAATCTTGGTCACGACTGTAACCTCGACATTGATGTTCTGCATATGCAGCTTGTCCATCGCCGTTGTGGAGATGAACGAGAACAGGATTGAATAGATCGCCGTAGACAGATTGAACGCAGCGGCGCAGATCGCATAGAGCGCCATGTTCCAGAACAGGTTTACATGGCCGATGGATGTATGCGAGCCCTTTTTGATGAGCATCATGCCGATCACATCCATGCCGCCCGACGTGCCGCCCATCCAGAGCGTGATGCCAATGCCGCAGCCGCAGAGTATGCCGCCGATGAGGCATTCGGCAAGCTTGTCACCGTGCAGAATGCCTGTGCGCGGGACGAGGGACAAAAAAATAGTCGTCGATGTGACGGACAGCAGCGTCTTGAACACCACGCGGTGGTCGAGCCGTTTCCACGCGATGAATAAAATCGGGAGGTTGATTGCATAGTTGATGATACCTGCAATATCGATCTTCAGTTCCAGCCCTGTCAGATACAAAAACAGCGTGCGCAGCAGCTGCGCAAAGCCCATAATTCCCCCCGTATACAGCCCCGCCGGGACCACAAACAGGTTAATTCCCAGCGAATACAGCAGTCCTGCGCCAACGATACCCGCGCAGTGCAGAAGCGCCTGCTTTGAAAATGCAGTTTTTTGCAACGGTTCTTGCATTTTTCTCTTCCCTCCCGCTCCATGTGAACGAATCCATGCAAATTGCATGCAGAGCATAGCACGGAAGACGAAAAAAATCAACCCAAATCCTCGCAACCAACGCGAAAAAAACCGGTCTGGAAGAATAGAGGAGGATTCAACATGGAAGATGAAACGATCATTGATCTGTACTTTGCCCGCGAGGAACGGGCCATTTCCGAAACAGGGAAGAAATACGGCGGCTACTGCCGCTCCATTGCCTTCAACATCCTGCACAGCCATGAGGACACGGAGGAATGCGTCAGCGACACCTATCTGCATACCTGGAACACCATTCCGCCCACGCGGCCCGGCTGTCTGCGGGCGTTTCTGGGCCGTATCACGCGCAATCTGTCCTTTACGCGCTGGGAGGCGGCCCGCGCGCAGAAGCGCGGCGGCGGGCAGACGGAGCTGCTGCTTTCCGAACTTGCCGACTGTCTGCCGGGCGGCGAACGGCCCGAGGCGCAGCTGGACGCACAGGCCGTCACGCTGACGATTGAGTTGTTCCTGCAGGCGCAGACGCGCGAGAACCGGCAGCTGTTTCTCCGCCGGTATTATTACGGCGACTCTGTCCGGCGCCTGTCTGGCCTGTTCGGCCTGACGGAAAACACGGTCAAGTCCCGGCTGTTCCGCCTGCGCGCGGGATTGCGGGACGCGCTTTTGAAGGAGGGGATCGCCGTATGACGACGAAGGATCTGTTCCGCTGCATCGGAAATCTGAGCGACGACCTGCTCGAAGAGGCCGCCGCGATCAGAAGAAAGCCGCGCTGGCTGCCCATCGCGGCGCTGGCCGCGTGCGCGGTGCTGGCCGTCTCCATCCCGCTGGCTGTGCGCGGCATGCAGAAAAATGCCGCAACCGCAGACGCCACAGCCGCAGAAACGCCCACCATGGAAGCGCCTGCAGAGGATAAGGAGGCCGCCGATGAAGCGACCGGGTCACGCGGCGAGTCTGACGGCTCCTGGTACGACAGCGATCCGACGGCCGCGCGCATTCTGAGCGCGGAGCTTGGCGGGCTGCGGCTGGGGATGAAGCGTGAGGACGTGCAGGCCATGCTCGGCGAGCCGGACAGCGTCAGCAACACGGGAGAGATCCAGCGTGAGGACGGCGTGTGGGAAGTCTGCTGGTTCTATAATACCTCCGGCAGCGCGGATGTGCAGTATGATCTGCGTCTGCGATTCACGAACACCGGCATGCGCGACGGCAGCGGCTCGGTGCTGAGCGAGGTCTGGACGCAAAGCCCCTGCGATTGGACGCTGGATACCGGCATCGACATTGGAAGCCCGCAGGAGGCCGTCGAGGCTGCATACCCGGACGCCGTGTGGACGCATGAAACAATGATCGAGAACGATCAGGAGATTCCGTATGACTTGTACGAGCTCACGTCCGGCGACCTGTTCATGCTGATCCGCGTCGAAGCGGGTGAAGTCTCACACATCAGCTTCGGCGGTCTGAACGCCGAGCACTTCTTGGATGAGGACGAACCCGCTCCCACCGACCCGTACACCTTCACCCCCTACGACACCCTCTCCGGCGGGACAGTCACGGCCTATACCCGCACGGAAAGCGGCTGGGAGAAGCAGATTCTGACAGAGAAGCGGGCAAAGCTGCTCGTGATTGCGCTCAACATCATGGACCCGGAGCCGGGCGATGTGCAGGGCGAGGCCGTAATCTGGCTGGAATTTGAATCCGGCGGCGTCGCGGCGCTGTACGATGAAAGCGGCGCAGGCGCGATCTACCTTCTGGAGAACCAAACCGCATTTGAGACTGCGCTGTCGTCCGGCGAAGATCCCACCAGCGCACTGACCCTGATCGAGTACTGCACTTTCCCGGGTGTCTGGGACAATGTGATGTCCGCACTGGACGCATAAAAACAGGGCGCAGCCGCATTCCGGCTGCGCCCGATTTTCTGTTGAGGCCCACTGTGCCGCCTTGCCGGGCAGCTTATGCGAACTGAATCGTCAATGCGATAAAGATCTGCGCCATGTAGTACAGCACATGCAAAACCGCATTGCGGTAGGGACTGTCATTCTTCCCGAAGGAGAGCACAACCAGCATATTATCGCTCGCAGAAAAGCAGATACCGCCGACAAAAAACAGGAACAGCGCCCGGCTGGACTCGATGAATGCGCCTGTCGCCGCGCAGGCTGTCATAAACAGAACGCTGCCGATATAGACCACGCCGAGCGGCGTAATTCTGCCCGCGCGCACCTCCTTGGCATACGCGTAAAAACAGGCCGCGCCCAGCGCCACCACCGCGATGGGGATTGCATACAGCCACGCCGCCGGGCAGAGCGTCAGAATTGCAAGAATGTAGACAATATGCCCCAGGAAAAACGACACAGAGCCAGCCGCAAAGAACAGCCGATGCAGCTTTTCCGACAAGAATCGCAGCGCCAGCAGCAGATCGCCCAGCATTCCGAGCGTCAGTCCCGCCACGACATACCACTCGTACACGCTCGGCCCCATCCTCCGCAGTTCCAGCAGCCCCAGCAGCACGAACACCACCGAAGCCGCCGTCTTGAGCACCACCGACGAAACATCGCGCCGCTTATAAGAGCGCATGATGAACAGCGTCTCCAATACCGCGCCCGCACTGATGAGCAGGATCTCCAGCATCCGCCTCTCCCCCCTTCCGCGTTTTCTTTCTTCTCGCTTACTTTACCATGTCCGCCGCACCGCTGTCAACGCTGCGCATCTGATCATATTCGTACAGCAGCTTTGCCACGGCTTCGCGCGTGACCGGCTGCTGCCAGCCAAAGTTGCCCGCGCTGTCGCCGGTAAAAACACCGGTCTGCTTGGCCCACTGTGTCGCTTCCCGCGCCCAGTCGGACGGATAGTCGCCCGTGTCCTTCAGAGAAAGCAACTCCTCCTTCGTCATCTCCATCACCTCCATGACCTGCCGTTTGAACGCGAACCACGCGTTCTCATCGTCCACCCACATCGCGGGGCACCGCTTGCTGACCACGTCATAATGCCGCAGCACGTTTTCGATCGGAATGCCGTATTTGCGCATCAGCTTTCTTGTCAGCAGCGCCGCGTTCGCCACGACCACATCCTCCAGCCAGTACCGCCCCGCGTCATACCGGCAGCACATCTCGATGGAGATCGAGTTGCCGTTATGGCAGCGCGGGTGCTTCTGCGTATAGATACCTGCCGTGCCGACAGACCACGCCGTGTCCTCGTCGCTGACCGACTGCCGCCAGCCGTCCCGGTCAACAAAATAGTGGGCCGAGGCCCCGCGCGGGGACGCAAAATATCGGAGATTCCCCGCGGCGGAGTCGTTGTGCCCGGCCGTGTAGTGCAGCACAAGGAACTCAATGCGCGCGCTGCGGCCCTTCGTGTAATTACTCGGATGCGCCGTCGTCATGCCGTACATCCGCGCCGCTCTGCAGCTTTTGCGCCTGCGTTCCAAAGTAAAACGCGATGACCGTCGTATAGATCATCATAAAGTCCTGGCTGACCTCACCCTTGATTGCCTGACAGGCGAAAACTGCCGTCAGCGCCAGCGTCACGATCGACTTGACCGTCAGCAGGTTTTCAATGCGCTTCAAAAACTGTTCCATATCTTCAAATACTCCTTTCATGCAACCGATGATCAAATTGCCTGCGGTTGCTCATGTCACGATCTCCCATTCGGCGACCTCACGGGCAATGCGCTCGATGAACGAATTGCCGCGCAGCGCCTTGTAAGCCTTATATTCATAGAGGAAATTCTCATATTCATACTGCCGGATGGTTTTTTCTTCTCTGTGTTTATAATATGCCGCCAGCATGTCCGCGCGCAGCATACATTTCTGTCCATCGCGGATTGCGCTGAGGCCAAACAGCCGTTCCCGCATCGGCTTTGCCAGAAGCAGCAGCAGACTCAAAATGGAGCCGAGTCCGCTGCACACACTCACAAGCACGAAAAACGCACCTGCCTGCTCTGCATTCATCGCATCGCTCCTTCCGCTGCCGCAAGCAGCGCAGCTAACTCCGGCAGAAGCGTCCCGATGGTTCTTTTTGCCGCCGCACCGAGCGCTTCATAACTTTGCACGAAGCGCGCAAGCACCGGCATAAGCGCCGCGAGTTTTTCAGCCGCAGCGGGATCCAGCCCAGCCAGCCGCTCTTTGATCCGCGCGAGCATTTCCCGCTCCAGTCTCGTCATGTCAGTGCTTCCTCCAGTTCCTGCAGCGCTTTCTCCAGCTGTGTATATTGGCCCATTTTAACCGTGAGCGTCCCATCCCGGTTGTCTGTAATCGGCCCTGCAACACAGTAGTCGGAGCAGTCCTGCTCCTGTGCTGTTCCATGCGCGTCATCCCCGCGCCGCACAATGGCCCAGTTCAGTCCGTCCACAAACAGCTGCGCAGCCTGCGCATACGCCATGGTGAGCGTCACCGTTCTGGACGCGCGGCCGTCCCAGTCGCGGTCGATCTGCTTTCCGCAGACCTGTGCGGGAATCTCTGTTCCGTTTGCTTTCAGATATTCCATGCGTCTCCTCCTTAAAAGCAGAATGCGAAACTCACGCCGTACAGATTTGTAATATCGCCGCCGTTTGTGCCGCCCTGCTGTCCGACAAAGCCGAAGCCGCCTGCGCCTGCAAAGTTCTGTGACCGCTGCCACCATATTGTTGCGGTTCCGTTCTTTGTCTTCACTCTATTTGCGGTGGTGTAATAGCTGTACTTTTCCCCCTCGCCTGCAGCGGAAACGACTCGGCTGCCAAAAATCTCAATTTCCGAGAGCAGAAACAGTTTGTCCGCCGAGGTTACAATAGAAGATGCTGTTGCTGCGCTCTTTTTGCTGACCTCCCGGACGCCGTTTTTAACGTTCTCCGGCATAAGCGCCAGAATGGACGGCAGATACTCTGTCCGCATTTTACTGCTCTTCCAGCCGCCCACGACCGTTTCTGTGTCATTCATGCCGTACCCCGTACCGTAGCAGTCATGTAACTGGAACGTCAGCGGAGCCTTGCCGGAGCCGTCGTAATAGTCGTCATGACTCTTTCCGATGATATCAACTTGATAGTCTGTACCACCGATCGTCATGGGCATGCTGTCGCCTACGACCCATGTGGAGGGCACGGTTCCTCTGCGGCAAGCCGTTACAACTCCTGCCCAGGAGTTGTTTGCAAAAACCGGATCGACCGAAAACAGCGACATGCTCTGCGTTCCGATCACGATGCTCTGCGTGTCGCTCAGTCCGTTTGCTGTTGACGTTACGCTCCATTCTCCCGCCTCCGGGATTTCCAGCGTGCATGTTCCATCTGTGTCGGCAGTTCCGCTGACTGTTTTTGAGCCTTTTATCGCTGTGACAGCCGCCCCCGCAGAGGTGGTCACGACCAACTTCGGCGTGACGCCGGTCTGAATTGCCTGAATCGCGGAAACGAACCCTGCCGGATAGACCAGCTGCGCGGACGTGCCGCCTTTGGTGCGGATCGCGTCGGCAACTGCAGTCAGATTATCCGTGTCCGTCATACATCGTGACATCAGTAAGACCCTCCTTCCGCATCCGGCACCGTGACGGCGCTCCACGCCCCGTTCGCAACGCACATAAACTTCCCATTATCGGCCGCTGTGACGCTCGGCAGGAATTTCTCGCTGCCGGATAGCGTATACCGTGTACCCCAGTAGCCTTCTGCATTGCCATCCGAGTCAATATGGACGTAACAAATCATCAATTCTTCCGGTGCGTCGCCCTGTACCATCTTTGTTAGAGCGAAATCGACATACCCCATCGCTTCATCCACTTCCGCAAGCGGAAGAAGTAGGAGGTTCGTATTGTATTCCCCAAAGAGTTTCACTCTTGCATAACACGCTTTTCCAGCCTTATAAGCTGCAACGATTTCGTCATATGTCTTGGTGTGCGTGACACTTTGATCATAAGTATCCTCGGCATGAATACCGCAGCCGACATAGAACAACTCCGAACCTGGTCCCGCTTCCCCTGCAGGCCCCTTGATATTCACACTGGCCGGATTTTCCTTCCCGCCGTCATTCGTCCAGCTGAGAACGCCGTCTGTGGATACGGAGGGCGTAAAGGTCGCGCCGTCCTGTCCCGGAGCGCCGTCTGCGCCGGGCGCACCGGCGGAGCCGTCTTTCCCAGGTGCTCCTGCCGGGCCTTTGACATTCACGCTTGCCGGATTTTCCTTTCCACCGTCGTTCGTCCAGCTGAGAACGCCGTCTGTGGATACGGAGGGTGTAAAGGTCGCGCCGTTCTGCCCCGGTTCGCCATTCTGACCGTCTGTACCATCCGCACCGTCCCGTCCCGGAGTCCCGGCCTCGCCGGGCTCTCCCTTGTCGCCTTTTTCACCTCGCGCGCCCTGAAGCGGCCCGTTGTTGATCCAGCTTTTTGTTACGCCGTCAAAAATATAAATGTCATACGACTCCGATGCCCCGACGCCGTAGGCATCGCCTGCCATTGGATTCTGCACGGACGCCTCCAGCACGGAGGCCGTCGCGTAATATCCCTTCACCAGAAAGCCCGCGCCCGTATCGCCCTTTGGGCCTTGTGCGCCCGTCTCACCTTTCGGGCCGCGTTCACCGGTTTCGCCCTTCGGGCCCTGTGCACCTGTCTCGCCCTTTGGCCCCTGCTCACCCGTATCGCCTTTGGGTCCCTGTGCACCAGTTTCGCCCTTCGGGCCGCGTTCGCCGGCTTCGCCCTTCGGGCCCTGCGCACCGGTATCACCCTTTGGGCCCTGTGCACCTGTCTCGCCCTTCGGCCCCTCTGCGCCTGTCTCGCCTCTCGGACCCTGCGGCCCCACGACGCTGCCAAGGTCAACAGTGCTGCCATCCGTCAGCGTGAAGACGAGCCTCCCCCCTTCCGTGACTGCAACCGCTCTCACGCCTCTGGAGATCAGGCCGCCAATGGTCACTGTGATCGCATTCGGAATCTCTACCCGCATATCCGCACCTCACTCTGCCGCCGCGCGGTTGTCCCGCGCAAGCGTTGTTTTGTCGCCGTGCGTATATAAAATGTCATAAAAATACGCACCCCTTGGAAATTTTGCACTGACCGTATCGTCGAACGTCAGCGTTGCCTGCCCTCCCGTCACGCGGTCAAACTGAAACGTATGCACCGGCGTGTGCGACGCATCAAAGAAGCTGACCGTTAGACTGTCGGACGCGCCGACAGAAACCGTCTCGCCGTCCTGATCGCGCAGCTCCAGCGCCAGCGTCACGGAAAACGTGTCGCCCGCGTACCAGCGCAGCACGCCGCCCGCAATGCGTGGGCTTGGCTTTGCACCCGGAAGCTTTGTCATCTGCTCTCCTCCCCCTGGCTTTTTCAGTTGATCTCGTCGCGGCGCGCCGTGCCGGGCGCTGTTCTGCTGCGCTTTTCGCCTCTGCCTCTGGCAAGGGAGGATGAACGTTTTGTCTGCTTGTCCTTCGTCTTGCCCGTCTGCGCCGCCTTCTGCCGAGCCTGCGCCGCCTTTTCCGCCGCCGCAGCCTGCTTGTCCGCATAGGCAAGCTGCTTCCAGTACTGCGCGTTTGCCGCGTCCTCCCGGTCGGAGCGATAGTTCAGCTCGTTCCAGTAATTGTCGTTCGCCAGCTTCGCGTACTGCAGCGCCAGAGTTTCGCTGCGCTGCGCCTCACTCTGGTACGCACTGCGCGCGTCGGACAGCGCAGCGTAATAATCCGTCACCTGATCACGATAGCGGTCATAGTCGCTCTTCTCGCGGCTGCTGATCAGCGCATAGCGCTCAGAAAGCGCCGCCCCCTCGCGGTCATACTGGCTGCGCGCCTGCGCATAGAGATCCGGCACGACCTCATTGAGTTTCTGCAGATACGCGTTATACGACTGCTGCCCCGCCTGCTGGCTGTAGCTTGAGCCATAGCCGCCCGTGAGCGCTGCCGCCGCCCCCATTGTGTTCTCCATTGCCAGCCGTCCCGCGCTCTGATATTGCTCACGGTACTGCCGGTACAGCGGATCCGAACCCAGATCGTAGGAAAATGCCTTCCGGTTCGCAATCTGGTCATAAAGCGTGTCAAGTTCCTTGTCCCACCGGGACGTATAGCTTCCGGGCTTTTCCGCCAGCACCCGATCCAGCGCCGCCTTTGCCTCGCTTGCCGCGCCGGACGGCGTATAGCCGGGCGTTCTGACCTGCGCCGCGTCTGTCTGACCGGCAGAAGGCGTCCCGTAGCTGCCGCGATAGTTATAGATCGTCTGATACTTGTTGCTGAGCGAACTGCGGTAGCTGCCGTCGGCATTTACGCCAAGAATGCGGTATGTGCCGCCGCCCGTCACAACCTCGTCGCCCACCTGCAAGCCCACCGGAGCCTTTCCGTTACCCTGCACTCTGTAAAGCGCCATTGTCTTCCTCCTTTTTCTCCTCTGCTTCCGCGTCCTCCTGCGCTTCGAGCAGCCGCACCTGCGTGCGCACCTGATCGAGCACCATCCCGACGACGCACGGCGGAAGCCCGGAGGCGTTGACCGCCTCCACAAGCCCAGCACGCAGCGCGCCAATCGCATTTGAAAGCTTACTCATGCCGTTTCCTCCAATTTCCTCACCCTTGTCTGCAGCCTCTGGATCTGCCGGATGCACAGGGTGATCAACTCCTCATAGCGCAGGCCGTAATCTGCACTGCCGTCCTTTCGCGGCGTTTTCACAAAGGCCGCAAAGTCCTGCCCCGTCAGACCGCTGTCCCGGAGCGCCTGCTCCACATCCTGCGCAACAAGACCTGTGTGCGTCCTGCCGGACGCACCGTTTTTCAGCCGGTAGCTTGCCGGACGCAGCTTCTCAAACAGCGCATCATAGCGTTCCAACTCATACGAAATTTCCGTTTTCTTCTCCCGATCAGATGTGGTGATCGTGCCCGTCTGCGCATACACGACCGACCACCGGTAATCAGAAAACCCGAGTGATCCCGCGCCGTCATACGCCGGAGCCGCGCTGCCGCTTACGACCAGATCGCCGCCCACCGCCGTTCGGCAGTTCGTCTGCGCGCCGCCCTCCGTGACGGACAGCGTATTGCCACCATAGCAAAGCTTTGCGCCGCTCGTCGTCGCCACGACCTCGCCGAGTCCGCTCTGCATATGGATCCCCGCGCCGCCGTAGGTGCCCGTCGTATAGCCGAGCCATCCGCCGACAGTACCGCTGTTCAGCGCATCGTATACCGCCATATCGCCGCCCAGCTTGATATAGTCCGCCGATAAAAGCCCCGTTGTAATGTCGTTTGCCGACAGGTGATTGACCGAAAAGTTGTTGAAATCCAGAATGCCGCCGTTGATACGCGAAGCAGACAAATTGCCAGTGACGTTTGCCGCATCGACTGTAAGCCCCGTGATGGTTGCGCCCGTCACATTCAGGCTCGTGGCTCTGATCGCGCCGGAGATACTCGCGCCCGAGCACGTCAGATATCCGTTCGCGTCCACCTGAAACCGGTCTGATACGGAGAGGCCGCCCGTCCCGAAATACATACCCGCGCTGCTGCCGAACGCGTTTTCCACGCGGTAGATGCTCCCGTCTGCAATCGTCCACGGCCCAAAGGTCGAGCCTGCCGCCGCCGTGATCGTCCCGGTCAGCTTCGCGTTGTAGGCCTCCAGCGTTCCGGACGGAAAATGCAGCTTCTTGCCCGACAGGTACGCGACCTCCAGCCCCTCCTGCCAGAAGGAAATGCGTTTCGGCGTCACGGTCAGCAGTTCGTTTTTCGTTCGGTCCACAATCTTTCCGCCGCTGTCCGTCACGGTCGTTTCAATATTGCCCACGCCCACGCCATACACCGGCGTCACGTCGTTGTAGTAGAGCAGCCCCGTCTTGATGTACTGCTGCGCATTCACGGAAAACGCATTGTTCACGCCTGCCGTGTAATCATACAGCTGTTTAATTCCGACGGAGTTTCCCTCGATCGTCAGCTGCGTCTTCTCAAGATACTTTCCAAAATCCGAGATTGCCACATAGCTGCCGGACAGCTTTGCTGACCACGTTTCCGAATTCGCCGCCGCGAAATCCGCCGTCTTGATGATGAGGGACTTTAAAGCCGCATAGCCGGAAAGCGTGGTCTTCTTTTCCTCCTCCGGAAGCCTGTCCGCGTCAATGACCTGTGCGATCTCCGTCAGCGCCGCCTTCGCCGACCAGTCCGCCAGATTCAGCTGCTCTGTCACGGAACACAGATACCGCCGCATGCTCTCCAGCTGCTCCTGCGTCGTCTTCCCCGCAATAGACGGATATGCAAGCGTTAAACTTCCCATATCCTCTGCACCTCCTTCCGTACGTTGTAGGGGCCGATGCCCACACCGGCCCACTGGGAACCTTCAATTTCGCCGCAGCGTTTTTCGTTTCGGACGTGCATTCTGCCGGGCCAATGTGGGCATCGGCCCCTACAGAACGCGTTATACATCGCTTCCGCCTTCCAGCACCCGCGCCAGGCTGAACAGCTTCATCTCGCCCTTTCCCGTCAGCCGGAATTTCAGATGGTCACACCTTGCGGGCCGGACCGGCAGCAGGAAGGTACGCAGCCCCCGGCCCTCGATATGTCCGCAGTGCCGCCACACGCCGTCCGAATCATACTGCACCCAGAAATCCACAGAGGAGCCTCTCAGCAGCTGCATCCGCAGATTGATGCGCGAGACATACTTTTTCCCGACGAGCCCATACGTCATGATCCCCGTCTCCGCCATCCACTCGACCGCTCCTTCCAGCGTTCCGACGCTGCCGTACACGGTTTTGAGCGTTCCGTTTTCGAGGAAATAAAGTTCATCATCCACCCGCGCGAAGTCCTCCGCGTGGACGCTGTCTTCCTTGTGCCACAGCCCCTTTCGCGTGTCGTAGACGAACAATGTCCAGTGATGTGCCTCATCCTCCATGCTGATGAAGTACTTCCCACGCACGCCGCCCGCGACGGCGTTGTAGTAAAGCCCCGTGCCGAAGCAGCTTCCGATCTCCTGCGGCAGACTTCCGTCATACACGCACACGCCCATGCGCGACTTGTAATACAGCCGGTCGTCCACTACAACGAGGCTCTTGCTTGACCCGTTCTGCACACCCGCGCATTTCTGCACGACCACCTGATGCGCCCCTGTCGCCGACGGATACACCCGGTAGAAGCAGTCCTCCTTAAAAAACACCGGACTGTCGGCCAGCGTCGCCGCGCCCGTCCATTTCCCGTCCGTACCGCAGCTTGCCCGCCACGAATCCGTCGCCACGCCCTGATAGCACGCCCAGTTTTTAAAATCGCCCAGCTTGCAGCAGTAGATCTCATTCACCGTCTCGCCGTCCGCCACGCCGTACTTGCAGCCCCAGAGCCGGCTGCCGCATTCTGTGATGAAGTCCATGCTCGGCACGCGCCGGGCCGTCTTCACCGTCCCGCTCGTGACCTTCGCCGTCTCATCAACAAGCCCCACGATCACGATATAACTTTCGTCCACAGCGTAAAGGATCTGACTGCCGTTCAGCTTCTCGATCTGTTCGTTTCCAGCAAGACCCGACAGCTGGATACCGTCATACTGCTTGAATCCTCTGCCGATGCCGTTTGCCGACAGCTTCAGATATACCGTCGGCACGGATACCCACTGCCCCGACGCCTCCGCCCACTGCTTAAGTGTGTGGAGTTTGCCGGATGTGTCCAGCCAGTACTGTCCGTTTGACGGGCTCTCCGGCTGCGCGGCCTGTGCATAACTCACCGTCAGTGCCGACCCGTCAGCAAGGCAAAGGGAGATTTCCACGTTCTCGCTCTCCGCGTCGATCACATTCTCCTGCCCCATATAGCCGTTGTCGGAATACTTCTCGGTATTGAAATAGATCCCGTCCGGAAAGATGCACAAATATGCGCCCATGGAAACAAGCTGCTTTTCTCCCGCCTTGATGTTCACCGACGGCATGTAGGCCTCCATGGAAGCGCCATTGATGTACAAGACCTGATTCTGCACCCAGCACAGCGCATCCCGCGCGCAGATTGCCTGCACTCCGGAAAGCGCCTGCGCCGTCCCCCGCCGCGCCCGCGGCGCAAGCAGCGGATAGCTGTCCGACGTCAGATTCTCCATGTCATAAAATTCCCCGTCCGAAAGCTTCAGATTGTGATCATAGCCGAGGAACGCTTCGGTGGTCAGCGTCTGCTGCCGCTGCTCCGTCAGCTTCGGATAAAACACCCCGCATCCCCCCTACAGTCTGAAATACGCCGCTTCGCTCTTCGGCAGATGCGCCCGGTTGCATGCATTCTGGTATGCCTGATAGTACATGTTGTACTTGGCGGCGGAATTGTTGTACTTCGTCATCTCCCCGTTGGCATCATCGATCTTCATCTCCAGATACCACCGGTAAATTTCGTCATACGGCCACGCGATCAGCAGTACCGTTCCGTCCAGATCTGCTTCCGGCGTGTAGCCCGCGAACGCCGGGACGTCCATTTCATGCTGCGTCAGGATCTCGCGGTATACCGCTCCGTCCAGTTCCGACAACCAGCGCAGCTTGTCTGCGCTGCCATATTGATTGGGTTTCAGCCGATCAACCGTCTCAAGCGCCTCGCGGATGGTCATGTGCCCCGCCTCCTTTCGTCCTGCCGCCTTTAGCCTGCGGCCAGCTCATCTTCGATCTTCCGTGCCGCCTCCAGCTGCCGCCTGGCATTCTCCAGCACCTCATACACCGGCTCCGGCACCTCGACGGCCTTGCCGCGCGGCACCTGAAACGTGCGTCCGTTGACGCAGACAAACACCGACTGCTGCTCCGTGCCGCCCGCGCGCGGCAGTATGATGGTCTTCATACCTGCAAATGCGTTTTCCATGACAATTCTCCCTTCCTGTCCTGTCTTCTCCGGAGACCGGCTTGCGCCGGTCTCCATCTTGCTTCCTCAGTTTGCTTCGTCTTCTGCGGAATACGCGCCGCAGCTCTCCACGCGCACCATGCGATCCTGATACAGGATCTTTGCCGCGCTGGAGAATTTATAGCCCAGCGTCGAGAACTGGTTCAGCGGCCCGCCGACCTGGCCCTTGTCCTTGATGATCATCTCCAGATTGCCGCCCTCGGGATCGATCATGCCATAGGCATCCTTGCCGAGAAACAGCGTTGCATAGACGCTGTAATACACCGCAGGCGTACCCTTGGATTCGTCCGCCTCCGTCTTGACCGGGCAACCCTCGCCGTTGAAGATTTTGGCCTCGGTCGTCTCGATGAAGCGCACGCCGTGCAGTTCGCCGATCTCACCGGTAAACAGTTCCGTCAGACCCGCGTACTTGTGCGCCTCGATCCACGCCTCGGACGAACGCAGATCGTATGCAACGGACGGGTGAATGATGGCAATGTACTTGCCGTCAATTTTCGGGGCCTTGAGTTTTTTCAGCAGCGTCACCGCCTTGTTGACCTCGTCCGGCGTCAGCTTTGCGGTGGTGTCCAGCCCCGCGCGGCTGGTTACGGCGGTATGCGCGCCGTTCGTGCCGACCTTATCGCAGTACTGCACGTTCGTGCCTGCTGCGGCGACATTGCGCACCAGCTTATCCTGCGTCGTACCGGCAGACGCGCCCAATTCCTCCGCCGCGCCCAAAATCACATCGTCAATGGCGTGCAGTTCCAGCTGATCGGACACGGACACATAGGTGCCGTACTGGGTGATCGCCTGCGTCACAGCACTCTGGCCGAACTTCTGACCCGTCGGGATCACACCCTCGGTCAGCGCGCCCGCGTCCTCAAGCGTGTTCCACTTGCGCCATTCCACGGTCTTGCCGCGGCCGGCAGGCAGCGCCTGCTTGCGGGCAAACTGCGTATGAATGAGTTCTGGCCGTGCGTTTTCCAGCAGTTCCGTGTCGTAAAACGTCTTCATGGACGCCGTCATGCCGCCTCCTTCCGGGAAGGCATTTGTCTCGCCGGAATACGCGTTCACATAATTGCCGCTGGCATTCACCAGCGTACCCGCGTCAGCAAACAGCTGCAAATTCAGTTCCTGTTTCAGATTCATAAAAACTTCTCCTTTCCTCATGTAACCGATGATGCAATCAGCAAGCGCTATCAGCGGTTACTTAGAGCCGGACGGTCTCGCCCCGTCTGGCACGCGCCTTCAGTTCCTCTCTCGTCTGTCTGGACCAATGCTCCGGACTCTCGGCAAATGCGCCGAAAGCCGCCGGGGCCATGCCGCTCTCGCGCGGGCGGAGGTAACCCGCCTGCATGGCCGCCGTCAATTCCTCGCGTGCGCGTCTTGCGCCGTATGCCATCGCACCTGCACGAAGTTCCTGCAAGTGTGTCAACTCGTAGGCGCTTCTGGCATCCACACCGCGCATAACCAGGCGCATGAACATGGGACTTTCCAGTTCCTCATGCAGCTGCGCGCCAGGATACGCCTCGCGCACTGCCGCAAACTGCTCGCGGAGCGCTTCATACCCCTGCCGCATCGCTTCCTCGCGCTGCTCCGGCGTTGCCGGGACTCTGCCCTCCGGCGAGCAAGCAGCCAGCCGCTCCGCCTGCTCCGGCGTAAGCTGCGCCGCGTCCACGCCGAAGGTCTTCTGCAGCGCCGGGCTCAGCGATTTAAGCACCTGCTCGCTTCTCGCGCAATTTTTCAGCCGCTCGCGCACGATCGTCTGCACCTGTCTGTCATAGTCCTTCTTGTACGGTCCCTGGATGAGCGCCCGGAACGCCTCTGCGCGCTCCTGCACATCCTCCGGCGCGGCGTCCGCCGATACGCCCGGTTCCGGCTGCTCCTGCTGCTCTGCTGCAAACGCCTGCAGCCAATCAAACTTCTCCATTCCGTTCCTCCTTCTGCCCTTCAAGCGGGCGACACTCGGGTCTTTCCAACTTATTTTCAGGGTCACGTTCACCCAAAACCCGCACATAGTCCGGATACCGCGCTGAGAGCAGCTGGTATCCTGCGCGAACCGTCTCAAACATGCCGTCCAGCCGCGCCTGCTCCCGTTTGTCCGCAGACACTTCCAGCCGGAAGCCTCCGCAGCCCGATTCGATCACCGGCGGTGTTTTCAGCCCCGCCGCCTGCACCGCCTCCGCCAGCGCGAACGCCAGCATTGACGTCGCCGCGCAGACGATATCGCTGCCATACCGCGAAAACCCTGCGTGCCCGCGCACCGTCAGCGCCGTTTTTCCCAGCCATACCTCAATCATCCCGGCTGCGCCGCCTCTCCGGCGCGCCTGCGCGCCTGCTGCACTCTGGCCGGCTCCGCGTCCTGCTTCTTTGCCGTCTGCATCCCGCCCGGAGCCTCCGGTGAGGGCGAGCTCGCCAGCCGCGCATACAGTTCCGGCTCGTACCGCCCCGCCAGCGTCAGCGCCATGCGCTGCCACGCCGCCGCATCCGCGCCGGAGCGAATCTTCTGCAAGATCTGCTGCTTGCCGTCAAAGTCCATCATATCGAGGCACGCCAGCGCCTGCGTCTCCATCTCCGGCCGGAAAAAGCCCAGCTGGAAAAACTGCAGCGCCAGTTCGTTCTGCGCCAGCTTCGTATAGGCCGTGTGCTTCTGCGCCGCAACACTGACGTCGAACACCGGCATCCGCATGAGCGCCTCCGGCCCCATGCTCTGCGCCTTCAGCCGCGCGTTGCAGTAGGACACAAACTCCTCTGCCCCGCCTACGCCCACAATGCGGAACCTGCGCGGCAGATCGTAAAACTGCCGGATGCGTTCGATCACCATGCGGATCAGCCGCGCATAAGCCCGGTATGCCGACTGCGTCGATGCGCGTGAGCTGCGCCCGGATGCCTCCTGCAAAGCCGCGATGGCCGAGGCCGCCGTCACACCGGACGAAACCTGTCCGTTCGTCACATCCGTATTGCCCGTCGTCCATTTGAGTTCCTCGATCTTGTTGTTCAAAACCTGCACGCAGATCCCCGGCAGCATATTGACCTGCACCTGCTGTAAGGAGTCCTGTCCCAGATTCCCGTCCACATGCACAAACGGCTTCGTCCAATCCGCGTATTCCTGCTCATTAACTGACCCGTCCGAGCGGCGGAACCATCTTGGCGTCGCCGCCATGATCGTGTTCTTCACAATAGCCTGATCCATTCGGTCAATCTGCTCCTGCGCGCCCTTGCCGATATCAATGTATCCGTACCCGCAGATCGAGCCCTCGATGGGAAACAGCCGGTCAAAGATGAACGGATAATCCCCGTCGTCATACAGTCCCCGCTCACACGTCGGCGCACGCACCGGCGTCTGCACCAAAACCGCCTCGCCCGTCTCCGGGTCGCGTGCCTCGCGCGTGACCGACGGGACAAACGTGTCGTTCTCCGTCGCGTACAAGACTGTCTCGCCCACATACTTGCAGTAGTGCAGCACCGTCCTGCCGCCCACACGCTTCTTGTAATACCAGTCCACCACCAGCGTCTTTTCCGAAAGATCTACCGCATCGTCCGTCCGGTAACGGGAAAGCACCACGCTGCTCCCGCCGAGTTTTCCCGCCAGCTGCGGATACGCCGCCAGCAGCGTCTCATTGTCCTCCAGCTCCAGATAAAACACATTCTGCGACTTTTGGATATCCGTTACGCCCGGCTCCCAAAACAGGTTCAGCACATTCACGGGCCGAATCGAAATATCTCCCAGTCCGCCAAGCTTCTCCTGGTCCCAGTACACGCCCCACACGCCTGTACCCTGCTTCATCTTCTGCCAGCAGGTATCGGAGTAGACCTCTTCAAAATCGTTCTGCTCCAAAATGCACGGAATGATTGACGAGAGCATCTGCGCCTCCTGCCGGTCGTCCGGTTCCCGCGGGCGGATGACCGGCCCCGGATAGGCCGCAACCGCATCGGCATGCTTGCCCATGATGACGTTGAACAGCCACCCGGACGCGGGCCGGTCATCGTTCGGATTGCCCTTGTCCGAAAACTGCCGCCACTGCCGTAGCTTCCACCAGTCCTCGTCGGCGATGATGCGCCGTTCCAGATTCTGCTTGCCCTGCTTGTAGCGGCGCAGAATGTCCGCCGCCCTCCGCAGTTCCCGCTCCCCGATCACGGGGACACCTGTTGTCCGTACCTCCATTGCTTCCTCCTTATTTCAGTTGGTTCAGCGGGTCTGACCAGACCGCCGCCGTCTGCGCCTGCATCATTGGCTTCACCGGACGCGACATACAGAAATACCGCCATTCGTCGCACACATGATCCTCCATCGCCGTGTCCAGATCCTCCGGCCGCGTCTGCGAATACAGCATCAGCGGCACCGTCCGGATAAACGCCCTGCAATTTTTGAACACATACATGCGCGGGTACCCGTTTTCGTCGAATTGCAGCCGGTAATGGCACTGCATCCAGCCCGCGATGCGCTCGTTATCGCCCGGCGTAAAATACACGCCGTACCGCGCCGCCGTTTGCGCCACGCTTTCCCCGCGTGAAGCGTCCCAGATCGCCGGGTCCGCCACGCCTGTAATCTCCCGGCCCTTGAGCCACGGATGCTCCGTCTCGATCCGCCGGATCTCGGCAAACTGCCGGTCCGGCGTCCACTTGACGCCCTCGTTCGGCGTCTTCGTACACCCGTAAAGTTCCAGAATGCGGTAAATAACTCCATCGTAGTCAACTGCCCACCATGCACAGGAAAACGGCTTTCCATACCCGAAGTCATAACTCCGGCAGACTGTCCATCCCTTATCCGGCGTAAATGGCTCGATCACATGCGTCCACTGCCGGTCTTGATAATGCTCCGGCGCATCGCGGAAGTCCTCAAAGAACTGTCCCTCGTACACATCCCATGACCCGTACAGCCACGCCTCGCGCAGTTTCGGCGGCAGTGTCTCCAGCTGCTTCAGATACTCCGGCTGCTGCCGCATTAAAGCCCGGTTGTCCGTCACCAGCGCCTGCACAAAGCTGTAATTTTCCGGCTCCTCGCCCGTCTCGAACCGGCGGTCAATGAACAGCCGCTTAAAATACCCATGCCCCGGCCCGCCGGGGTTCAGCGTGTAATACGTCCGCTTCGGCAGCCCGTTCGTCCCGCGCACGCAGGCGTTGATTGCGTCGATCCACGCCTTTTGCAGCTGCCCAGCCTCGTCGAGAAACACCACGTCGTATTCTGCGCCCTGGTACTGTCCCATATCGCCGTTGCACGCGCAGTAGCCGAACGTGATCGTCGATCCATTTGGAAATTCAAACCGCTTGTCAGACGCCTTATACTTCGCAATCCCCGCCAAATCCTGCCGCAGCGGGTCAATGTGATTGTTCTGCAATTCCCGCAGTGTCCTTCGCACGATCAGCAGCTTGATTCCTGCGTACCGCAGCGCCAGCAGCTTCGCCTTCGTACGCACCGCCCAGCTTTTCCCGCCGCCTCTTGCCCCGCCGTAAGCGATGTGCCGGTGCCGGTCCAGCAAAAAACGCCTCTGCTTCTCGTTCGGCACGCCGATGCGCAGTTCCGTCATCCTGAAAATTCCTCCGCTTCCCGCTCAAATACCACACGGACGCCCGTTTCCTGTCCGCCGCGTTCCTCCTGCAGCTCCTGCCGGATCTCGACCGCCTGCTTCATCACCTTCGCCAATTCCCCCAACTCCTTGCTCGGCGTTTCGCCGTCCTTGATCTGATCCAGCAGCCGCTTCGAGATCGTTTCCAGCGCCTTTTCCAGATTTCCGGACGCCTTTTCAATGGGATCCCGGCGTGCCTTTCCGGCCTTTTCCTCAGTCATCCGCATACCTCGCATTGATGGCGGTATAGAGTTCGCATTTTCCGCAGTTTTTCGTCCTGCAGAAAATCTCCATCTGCTGCCGCTTCGCCCGGCCTGAAGCGAACGTCAGCCGCAGAAAGCTTTCGTCCGTGATTCCTTCGCAGTAAATGCTCCTGCCGCTGTCCTCCCGGTAAAACGGGCACCATACCGGCTCAAAGCCCTTCTCCCCGTTCTGCATCCATCTCCACCTCCCGTCTGTGTTCATACCCCGCTCGCGCCGCCAGCGCCTCCACCCCCACCGTTTCCAGCAGGAACTCCTCCATGCACGCCGCATGTACCGCCGTGCCGTCCATCGCCTCATACCGCTCGTCCGCCTCCGTAACGGCCTCGCCGCACCACCGGCAGACGCAGCTGCGCATCATCCTCCTGCACCTCCCCAAGTAACCGCAGATGACTCTTGTCGATTGAATCATCGGTCACCAAAATCATATTTTTATGCGATACGCGGTTGACAAAACGCGCCGCGCCGGATACAATAAAGTTGTTTGAATCTCCGGCTGCGGCGCCGCTCTTTTTCATGTCTGGCAGACCCAGTTTCTCCCGGCCCGCCGCGTTCTCCGCATCTGCCCTCTGAATATATCGCATTAATATACGATTGTCAAGGGGAGTGTGTCGCACTTTTGTTTGATTCTCTATTTTGCACAACTGCGAGGTGGCTGTTTTGTTTATTTATAGCAGATTTGAATCGCTGATCCATGAGACAGGCGTGACCAAAGCATCCATCGCCCGCCGCATTGGCCGCACGCCAACCGTATGCCAGGACTGGAAGGCCGGCAAATCCGAGCCCAGCGCCGACCAGCTTCAGATCGTCGCCGCCGCGCTTGGCACGACGCCCGCCTACCTCACCGGTGCAACGGATGAAAAAAAACTCCCCGCCGGCGCGCCGTCCGACGAGGAGGATCCGCTCGACACGAGACTCAGGGAACTTCTTTCTCATGCTGACGATGATCTGAAGCAGGCCATGATCGCGTTTTTAGAGCGCTTTCAAAAAAAGTAAGAAACTGCTGCTTTTCTTCCCGGCTCAGCGCCGCAAACATCCGGACGATCTGCTCGTCCGCCGTTTCCTGTTTGTCTGGTCTGTCTGCTCGGTGTTTCGTCATCCTGCATCCACTCCTAAATTCCGTTCCGTTCTTCCAGCTGCTGATGTTTGAGGCAGTGTTTTTATATTAAAACATTTGTTCTAGTTTTTCAAGATGGCAGAACGCCCAAAGAATCGATAAAATTTTCTACTGTCGCCTGTCTGGTCTTGTCCCAAAAACAGGACATTTATCGTTTTCTCCTTCCCCCGCCCGTTTCTGTTCTTGACGCACCCGCTTTTCAGTGCTAAAATATTCCCATCTGCCGGTGTGGTGGAATGGCAGACACAAGGGACTTAAAATCCCTCGGCGTAACAACCGTGCGGGTTCGAGCCCCGCCACCGGCACCACTCAGAAATGACCTTTGTATGTCAGATGACCGCTTAGGGCGCGTCCATCTCGACAGCAAAGGTCTTTCTTCGTTCAAACCCGCAATCGCTTCGCTGGATTGCGGGTTTGTGCTCCGCATCAAAACGTGACAGCGCCCGGCTCCGTAAAAGAGCCGGGCGCTGTGCTTGAGGGAAAAAAGAGGCTTGCGAAGGGTTATGATACTGCGAGTAGTTTCACAAAAAAATCATGCCGGTGCTGGATACCCGCCGTACATACGTTGGCCGCGGTGCCTATCGCGCCGCATGATTCCGGCTGTGCCGGTCTGCTTCTGCCGGTGCGGCAATGCTGGTGCAGGAGTTCGAGTGGGTTCTGCCGTCGCAGACATCGCTTGCAGTCAGGATGTATGATTCGTCGGCAGCATACTGTTCACCTTCAACCCATTCCTTACGAGTTTCAGAATAAGAAGATGACGATGTATTGTCCGCGCTACCTATTTCTTTTTTCATCCTCGCAGTGGCCGTGTATGTTTTTCCGTTGTAAAGATAGGTCGCGGTGAGCGTATAGTAGACATCAAATGGCATATCGGAACCGTCAACAACATACTGTCCATTTTCGACCCATCCATTAAGAGGCTCAGGAGTTATCATCCATGTTACATTGTCAATTATAAAATTGGGGATATTGGTGTTTATTTTCCAGTAAAAATAGCCGCCTGAAGCAATAGGATCGCCATAGGTGATTTCAAACGTATACTCGACCCGCTTTGCCGTCTGCGTATATGTGGCGGAATAGAAAGAACCATCTGGCTTTTTGTAATTATATAAAGCAGTGATAGTACAGTCGATGGCTCGATTTACATACAGGAACCCGTCAGTATCTTGGAACCAGTCTCCCTGTGACGGTGTAACAGACCATACGGTCTGGTTTCTCTGATAGCCCGGAATGTTTGTGTCTACACTATAGCAAGCGTATTCTTCCGAACCACCTAATACTGAGATAGCGAAGTGATATTCTTTTTCCTCTTGCTTTTCCCCGACGACGACCGTTGTTGAGCCGGAATATTTACGGCCGTTGTAGGTCATTGTGGCGGAAATGACCGCAGTGCCCGAGCCAGCTGCGTGAAGAGTTTTACCCTCAAAGTACGCGACGCTCGGATTCGACGAGCTCCAGGTCACGTCCTGACCGGCAGGATCGGTCGTAGCGTACAGGCGCAGGCCCTCGCTCAGCTCCTCCTGCGTGACGGTGACGCTCGGCGTCTTGACCGTGACGTTGAAGGTCGTGCTGACGCCCTGATAGGTGACAGTGACCTGCTTGGAGCCTGCGCTGCTCAGATCGGCGTTGGTCGTAAAGCCGCTGGTGATGGTCTGCGTTTTGCCCGCAGTGTCGGTATAGCGGACGCTCAGACCGGTGGTATTCAGCTTGTCGCCGATATAATAGGTTGTCTTGCTCGGCCGGTTGACGACAGACAGCGACGCCTTCCCGGCGGGCTGCTCCTTCTCGGGCTGCTTGGCCGGTTCCTTCGCCGGTTCCTTTGCCGGCTGCTGCGTGGTTCCGCCGCCGCTGCTGATGCACAGGTCGGGCGTGCGCGTACCGGAGATGTAATAGTAATCCGAGTCGCTGTAGCCGTTGAACTGGAAATCAACAACGCAGCCCGCGGCGACCTGACTGTTATGGACCTTCTTGACAGCATACTGCACCCCTGCTGCCTGCAAAGCGGCCTCCGCGTCCTGCTGCTTGGTGTTCTGGTCAAAGCGCTGTACCTTTGCATAGCTTTCGGAATTGAGCACCCAGACAGTACACTGCCTGACCTGCCCCGCATAGAGCGCGGTCACAAAGGTGCAGCCCTCCGCAACGCCGGTCACAACACCATTCCACAGAACAGAGGCAACGCGCGGATCGGCAGAAACCCAGTAAACCATGCTCGCGTCAATGTCCCCAAGCTGCTGGCAGAGCGGGAATTCCTCACCGACCTCCAGAATGACACTTCCCACCATTTCCAGCGGGCGACTGTCATTGACAGTCACATAGCAGGAAGCCGCTTCGCCGCCAACCACAACAGTGACCGTCGCCGCACCGGGAGCAATCGCAACAACATAACCGTCCACGTCAACAAAGACGGAGGAAGGATTGCTGGACGACCAGACGATGGAACCTGCGCTTCCGCTGTATTGCAGCGTATCCGCCAGATCAAACGTCTCGCCGACCTGAAGATCGAGCAGCGGCTTGAACTGATTGATCGTAACATTGGACTGCGAAGGCTGGTTGGTGCTGTCGGAACTGATGTCCAGCCCAATTTTGGTGCCGGGCGCCGCCTCGCTGCCGCCGAGCGGCGTCTGCGCCGCGACATGGCCGAGCGCAACATAGCTGCATGTGACGCCCTGCGCCGCAGAGCCAAAGCCGCTCTGCGCCAGCAGCCGCTCCGCCTCCGCCTGATCCTTATACAGAACATTCGGCACAAGCTGCTTCTGCGGGCCGAGGCTGACGACGAAATAGACGCCGGTTCCCTTCAGAACCTGTTCGCCGCTCGCCGGAGACTGCTGGATGATGCTGCCGCTCGGGATAGACGGATGGTAGCGCAGCGCGCATTTGACGCCGTAAAGCGACAGCGTGCGCAAATCCTGCTTGGCTGTGTCAAACGGCTGGCCGACATAATCGCGGACCGTCACATAGGAATCTGCGGACGGAACCACCACAGCAATGTCAACTGATCCGTCTGAGTCACTGCCGTCCGAGGGCGGCTCAGGCAGAGGCGTTACCGGTTCGTCCGGCTCTTCCACAACACGGAGCGTGATCTTCGAGTCGGAGGTCAGCGGTGAGCCGGGCGTTACGCTCTGATCGACGATGGTTCCGGGCATTTCCGTGCTGCTTGAAACATATTCCCATTTGATCTGCTTGTCCGAAATACCCATCTGCGTCAGATAATCCTCCGCAGCATCCTTGAGCATGGACGTCGTATCTCCCATAGTACCCGCAGGCCGCTCCTTGCCAAGACTAGCCGTGGCCCGCAGATCGGACGAGGGTTCCAGCTTCGTACCGGATTTCGGATCCTGGCTCAGAATACGCCCCTGCTCGACGCCCGCGTCGTAATCAGAACCCTCCACGACCAAACGCAGTGAGGCCTTTTCCGCCGTTGCTACCGCATCGACGACCTGCATATTCACAACGTTCGGGCTCAGAACATAGCCGTCCTTCGTCACAACGGGCTTCTGACCGCGGTTGAGATAGAGCAAAACGCCGCCCGCAGCAATCGCGGCCGTCAACACGCCTGCAGCGATCTTCGCCCAGAGCGGCCAGCTGAAGCTGCCGCGCTTACGGATCGTCTCCTGCACGCGCCGGGCCGGCGTCTGCGCGGTCAGTTCCTCATAGAGTTCAGCCACGCTCTGCGTGCGCTCCTGCGTATGCAGGGCCATGCCGTTGAGAAGCGCCGTTTCCTGCGCCTTTGTAATAGCCTTGTTGTATTTGGACGGGGGCGGTAGCAGATCGCGCTTGTGCTGCTGCAGATATTCCCCGCGCTCAATCGCGCCTGGCGGCGTAACGCCTGTCATCATCTGATAGAGCGTCGCGCTGAGTGCATAGACATCAGCCGCCGGGCCCTGTACGCCGTGGCTGTTATACTGCTCCTCGGGCGAATAGCCGTCCTTGATGATCACGGTCATGCTCTTGCCGCAGTCGTGGACAGCATGGCGCGCAGCACCGAAATCGATCAGCCGGACGCCGCCGTCCTTCAAAACCATGATGTTGTCCGGCGCGATGTCCCGGTGAATCATTCCGCTGTCATGGACCCTTTGCAGCGACAGCATGATCGGCGTCAGCATGGCAATTGCCTTCTCCGGCGCGATCCGTTCCTGCGGCGAGACAGCCGATTCCTTTTTCAGATACTCGCTCAGCGTGATACCGTCGAGATATTCCATCACGAGATAGGCCGTTTCGTTTGCGGAGAAGCAGTCGTAGACGTGGACAATGCCTTCCTCATCCTGAAACGCGGACAGGCGCTTTGCTTCGTCCAGGAATTTTTCCTTGCCAAACTGGAAATATTCGCCTTCTTTTCCTGTAAAAACAGTCAAGCGGCTCTCGCCGGGGCGGCGGGTAGCATACTCGCTGGGCAGATATTCCTTGATTGCAACCTTATGCAGCAGCAGCGCGTCCCACGCGAGATAAGTCACGCTGAAGCCGCCATGCCCCAGTGCGCGGCCAATGACGTAGCGCTCTTTCAAGATTGCGCCCGGCCGCATATAGGTCGCAAGTTCCGGCTCGGTTCCCTCTGCATAGCCGCAGTGCGGGCAGATGTCGAACGAGTCGTCGTATTGCTCAAAGCATCCAAAGCAGATTTTCATGTTTTTCCTCTCTTTCTACGCGATTCCGCACGACCGAGGCTGCGTCTCGGCAAGAATATCCGCAAGTTCTCCGGCAATGTCTCGGTACTCCTCATATACCGCGCTGGATATGGGGACGCAGGGATAATGGTTCTCAAGATACAAACAGCGCTGTCCGTCCTCACTCAAAAGATACGACAGGAACCGCACGGCGCAGGCCGTTTCTTTTTTTGAGGCCTTTTGTGTAATTGACCAGACATTCTGGAGCATACAGGCTGACTCCGGCGACTGCACGGCGTACAGCCGGTAGCGTCCTGTCATCTGCGCCTGCACATCAGCGGCGTCTGCAGTATCTCCGTAATACAGGCCCTGCTCACCGGACAAGAACGCATCCAGCGTATCCGCGCTGACCTTCATATTATCCGTTTCCGGGATGGAACTCTGGAACAGCACCTCATAGGCGGGTAAAAACGACGCCTTCATCCCGGCCTTGAGATCGAGACTGGCCAGGCTGGTAAGCGTTGCGCCGGTAGCCTGCCGGAAATCGAAGCCGATGCCCTCGGCGCAGGCATTTGACGCATACAAAACGGGAAGCCCATAGCCAAGCGCGGCATATTCCCCGCTGACCGGTGCAGCCAGGCGGAACTCCTCCGAAGAGATCTGCCGGTTCAGTTGACGGATTGCCTTTGCGTTGCAGGCAAGTTCAGCGCTTTGCGCAGTGCGCTCGAACAAAACCGGCAATGTCCCATCCTGCTCTGCCTGCTTGAGCTGCTGCTCATATTGCTCGGGCGCAATACTTTGCAGCCGCAGTTCAACATTCGGGTACAGCGTCTGAAACGCGTCGGCAGCAGCGTTCAGCGCGGCGATCTTATTCTGTCCGCTTGCGCGGAGCGGGTCCGCGGTAAACCAGATATCGACTGTCGCGTCCGGCAGCGTCGCCTTGGCCGCGCGGCTGAGCCAGAGATACCCGACCGTGCCGCCGACGATGGCAAGCACCAGAAACACGCTCAACAGGCTGATCCACTTCCTGCGCTGCTTTTCTTTCCGTGTTTTTTCAAGGCTTTTCGTCTGCTGGTATTGGAGCAGCGCGCGGGAAAACTCCTCCGCACGGGAAAACCGCAGTTCCGGCTCCAGCGCCAGCGCCTGCATGACAGCATTGCTGACCGGCTCCGGAATCTCGGGCTTCAGAGCATGCGGGGCCTTAAGATGATCCGTCGGCCAGCGGTTAAGCGCACTTTCTGGTTTTTTGCCGAGCATCGCAGTGTACAGCGTAGCGCCCAACGCGTAAATATCCGTCTGCGGCCCCTGATGCGCGGAGCGGGAGTACTGCTCCGGCGGGGTAAAGCAGTCCTTGAACACGACCGTCAGCGGGGTCTGCTGCACAGAAACCCTGGCAGCCCCGAAATCGATCAGCTTGATCTTACCGTCGTCGCACAGGAAGATGTTGTCCGGGCTGACGTCCCGGTGGACGATTCCCTTCCGGTGCAGCGCAGCGAGCGCATCACAGACGACCGCGCCGATAGCGACCGTGCGTTCCCACTCCAGCGGGGCGCGCTCGATCTCCGTTTTCAGCGTGTGACCGCGCAGATATTCCATAACGATATAGGCCGTTCCGTTTTCTTCAAAATATTCCCGCACCTGCACGATATTCGGGACCGAATGGAACTGCATCATATTCTGTGCCTCGTTCAGAAAGCGCGCATAGCCCTGCCGAAATTCTTCCGTCCGTTTTCCCGCATAGAGGATGACCTCCTTGCTGCCGGGAATGCGGTTGGTAATGCCGGATGGGAAATATTCCTTCAGTGCAATCGTACACGCAAGCTTTTTGTCGTAGGCGCGGTATGTAATGCCAAAGCCGCCGATACCGATCACAGACTCGATGCGGTACCGCCCGGCGATCTCCCAACCCGGCTGCAGCGCGTTTGGCACTTCCTCCGTCTGCGAATAGCCGCAGTATGGACACGCCGCGGCAGAATCCGCAATCGGCCTGCCGCATTTTTCACAGGTTCTCATTTCTGCTCCTTATGAAAATAAGTATTCCAATGGAACGACTCTCCGCACAGCGGGACAAACAGGAGCGTCGTCGCACCGGTACGGATCAGATCATGCGCCTTCAGCTGCATCGGAGTCAGCAGCAGCGCGTCGTTCAGATACGTCAGTCCGCGTCCGTCGCCGGGCTGCAGATAAAACGCTTCCGAGGCCGGGTCAAACGTGAGAATGCAGTGCGCATTCCGGGAAACCTCGGGATCCGAACCGAGACACACATCCATATCCGCAGCGCGCCCGATCCGGTTTCTGCCGCCGGCAAGTGGGAATGACAGTCCCTGCTGACCGCCCAGCACACAGACCAGCCAGCCGACCACAGGCTCAATCTGATTCATCTCTCCGGAATACAGGATGTGCGTGCGTCCATCGTCCGGCGCAGAGGCCGGAAAAAACGCCGGTTTTGGCATCTGGACAGGCACAGACTCCTGCGATGCAACGGGCGCGGGTTCCGGCTCGTCAGCTAGAATAGCAGGTTCTTCCAGAATGATCTCATTCTCCTGCTCCGAAGCCGGAGAAAGCGGCTGTTCGGGTTCCGGAACCGGCTTCGGCTCGGACTGCCGTTCCTGCACAGACGCCGGCAGAACCGCTTTGTCCATCCGTGCTCCGCAAAACGGGCAATATGGCTGCCGCTCCGCTCCATCCATCCGCGCACCGCAGCTTGGGCAAACCGTCTGCTGCTCCTGCACAGGCACAGGCGGAACCGGCAGCTGCATCCCGTCCGGCGGGAACAGCGGCGTGGTGTGCATAATATCCAGCCGGGGCGTCCCCGCCTGCACAGGCGGCGGCGCGGAGAACCCGGCCACCGGCGTGTCCGGCAAAGACGTTTTCCCGCGCAGATCATCGAGACTCCAGTATCCGCCCTTTGCGGGCCCGTCCTGCGCAGGCGGTGCGGCGTGCTGCGCCGTCTGCGCTGTCCGTTCTAAAAAAGCCTTTGCCCGCGCGCAATGCGGGCAAGCCGAAAACTTGTCCGCATCGTAATAGTGATTCTTGTTACAAAGCACTTTATTCATGTTGTCGTCTCCATTTATCGGTGTCGTTTGATCAGGACCAGCGTGGTATTATCCTGCATGGCGTCGCTGTGACTCAGCAGCACGGTCTGAAGATTTTTTGTCAGCTGCTGCGCAGTGCCGGGCTGGGAAAGCAGTTCCTCCAGCGTCTGCGTGCTAAGCGCCTGCATCAGCCCGTCGGAGCACAGCAAAATCACGTCTCCCCGTTCGATCGCCATCGGCTGCTGATTCTGCTCATACAGGCCAATTCCGTTCATCCCAAGATAGCTTGTCAGCGCCCGGCCGCGCCTGATCTCCCGGTCGTAAAACAGTTGGCTGATCTCCCCCTTTTCCAACCGCTGATTTAAGAACGCGGCATAATTATGCTCCGGAACGAGACGCCGCAGCCTGCCGCCGCGCAGAAGGAACAAACCGCTGTCGCCGATGGACAGCCAGTACAGCCCGTCGCCGCGCGCCCAAACGCTTACAATGGTCGAGCCGCCTCCGGCGGTCTGCTCCGCAACGGCCCGGTCCATCCAATCGATCGTCTGCTGATAGAGATAGGAGGGCGCAGCCTGCGGGTTTCCGCGAAATGCAGTCAGCAGCGTCTGCACGGCGCTCCGGCTGGCCTGCGCGCCGTCCGGCAGACCGCCGATCCCGTCGCAGACCGCCGCGAAGATCTCTCCCCACCGCCGTTCCAAACAATACGCATCCTGCTGCTCCTCCCGCCCGCCAAGCATCGTCAGAGTGGCGGTGGAATATCGGCTCAGAATCATAGTGTCTCCATCTCTTCGTCCGGCAGGACAAGCGGGGCGTCCTCAGCAGCGCTTTCATAAGCTTCCGCGAAAGTCGCTTCCTCCTCCGCATCAAACGTGGGGAGCGCCGCCTCGTCTTCTTCGTCTTCTTCAGACTCCTCGCCGGTTTCCTGCGCAAAATGCGCTGCTGCGCGGGTCATCAGACTCTCATATTCCGGCGTCTGATAGCCGGTAAACAGCACCTCGGCAATATCCTCCGCGTCAAACAGCAGATTGGACTGCCCTCCGAGGAATCCTTCGGGATACGCCTCACCGATGTAATCAAAGTTTCTCCCGTCCGTCACGCGCTGCTGATAAACGCCGAAGATCATAACCGGCTTTTCCGCCTCGCGCAGCTGGACGACGCTGCCGATGGGCAATAACAGTTCAGACATATTCCTTCTCCTTTATTTCGGTATTTTCAGGTTCCAGCCGGAGTTGTCATCAATGATGACGTGGCGGCTGTTGTTCATCTCCTGAAGCGTCTTTACGGCACCGTCGGCAGGGTCGACGATCAGGAAATCGGCGTAGGTCAGGTTGTTAGGATCGGCTCCATCACGAATGCCGATTACGGTTACGGTGTGGCCGATATTGTTGTTGTATGTTTCAACGCAGTTCAGAATGACGGGCGTTCCACCGCTCAGCAGCTCGTACATTTTGCTCATCTTCTGCGTTTCTGTCCAGGTGCCGGATTCAATTTGAATGCTGTGGTCCCACTTTGCACCGGCGCCGTTGATCCATGTCATATCAAATTGGCTTGTCCAGCGCTGATGCTTGATCGAATAGGCGATTGCCTCTGCAGTTGTGGTGCAGTTGTTTTTCCATTTCTGTTCCTGACAGTATTCGCGGCTGAAATTTGAAACAACGTGGAAGTCGCTGTATTTTCCGTCTTCTGCATATCGTTTCAGGTTTTCAGATACAGGAATCTGCTTTGTATACCCCGGATTTGGCTGGACGTCGCTTGCGTCCGTGGACGGAACGGAGCCGGTCGTGTTCGACACGCTGGCGCCGTGTCTGCTGTTTTCGCCGGAGGACGAAGCCGAGTTGTTTCCGCCGGACGTCGTATTGTTTGCGGCAGACGCACCGTTCGCGCTGTTTTTGCCGGAACTGTCTGGGCGGATGACCAGCGGCGGGAGGAGCGGCTTCACATGAGCCGAATCTGTGGTGAAATATTTGCGGAAGTGGGAAATGATGAGGCGTAAGATCCAGCCCAGAGCGGGCGGGAGAAAAGGATTGTCCGGCGTTCGGCCGTCCCGGCCAGTGTCGATCTTCATCGCCGCGCGCCCGTCCGCCTCTCTTGCGGCATCGGCAATGCCGACCAGTGCGTCGTCCAACCGTGAGATATCGTGATACAGATCCCGCGTCCTTCTTGTCACCGCATACAGCGCGTACTTTATCATAGACAGATCACGTCCAAACTGGAAGACAAGATCTCTGCGATAGGCTCTTTCTGTGATGGATGCGGCCGATTGTCCGCATCTGGATGCGTTTGACAGCTGCCGTGCCTGCTCTTCCAGCATGACAGGGTCAACAATGTGTGTGTGATTCTGCATGGTAGTGCTCCCTTTAAATCCTTTCTTCATCCGAGATGCTGCCGTTTATTTCCTCCAGCATATTCCTGACCAGCCAGTCTTCTGCAATTTCGTTGCCCTGAATCTGAAAACTGGATGAGAAAGGCACTGCCTGCATCCAGCGCTCCGGGCGCTGCTGCGCAAGCCGGTCCACGGCATGCCTCAGCGTTTCAGGTATTTTCGGTAAGGTTCGGGATACGGCTCCCGGTATGTGTACAGCTTCGCTTTGCTGCGCGGCCGCCTGCGCGGCGGCAGAACCGCCCGCTTCAAACAAGTCTGGAACCGGAAGTTCCGAAAGCAGCGTCTGCGTTACGGAACGTTCCGTTTGTTCATAACAATCTGCAACAGCGAGAAGCGTGCGGTGCAAACTGCTGATGTCCGCTTCCAGTGCGGCCAGATCCCGCTCGGCTCTTTGCAGAGCCTCGATCTCCTTTTGGCAGGTCTGCCCCTGCATCTGCTGCAGCGCAGACTGAGCAGCCATACGCGCCTGCGCCGGGTCGTCCATATGCCGCCGTAGGTCTTCCGCCAGTTCCCGGCAGTATGTGAGATTGATATAGCTGCTCATAGTCGTGTCCTTTCCGGCGGAAGCCCGCAGCGTCTGCGGGCTTCCGCCTCATGGCCTGAATGCTCAGGAGAAAATATCGGTCGAATCCAGATTGCTTGCCGTAGCAGCCTGGCTGTTTTCAAGCTCCGCATACTTGGAAGCTGCCGTGGAGAGGTTGTTCGCGTGCGTCTGAATCGTATCCATTGCGCGGATGACCTGGTTGTACAGCAGGACGAACTGATTTTCATACGCGGTACCCGCGTTGCCGATCCAGTCCTCCGATGTCATTGCCTTGATGCGGCTGTTGAGTTCGGTCAGAAGATTTTCCATATTGCTCTTAACGCTGGTGATCGCCTTTGCCTTTTCCGTGACCTCCTGCGGAGTAACTTTCAAAATATTAGCCATTGTATTTGCATCCTTTCTATTATCCAAAATCTGATTTATGATTGATTGTTTGATGATGTTGTTTCACTTGGATCAGTGCGAGGGGCTTTAGCGGGTGGATACGATGTTCTTGACCTCTGCTTCGCCGCTGTCATATTTGGAGGCGGCCGTGTCAATGGCGGTCTTGTAAGTCTCCATCATCTGCGCCAGCCGCTCGAATTTCGGCTTGTCCTCCGTCACCAGCGCATTGAACGCCTCGTTTGCATCGCCGTCCCACATGGCGTCCAGTTCCTCCATCAGCGACCAAAGCTGCTGGACGAGGCTGTTCCAATCGTTGATCTTTTCCTGAAACACGGTTGCAGTGCTGCGCATATTATCGGTATTAACTCTGATTTCCATTTTTTGTTCTCCTTTATATTTTAAAATTTATGTTCGATGAGCACAAGCTGCTCAGGTTTTATGAAAGATTTGCTGAATTTCGCGTTCGGTGCGCTCTGTCTGATGCGCAACGTACCGCAGGGATTTTTGAATAGCCTCGATGTTTTGAAGATTGCGTTTTGCTTTTTTATACGTTTCGTCAATTCTTGCGAGATATGCGCTTGTATAAGGGCCGGACCAGTAGCTGGGAAGATCGCGTTTCACACGTTCCAGCGCGGTAAGCATCTGCTGCATCTGTATCCGTGCGCTTTCAAGCCTGTTCGCGGTTCGCCGCAGCACTGGCGGGGAAACGAAAACTCTGCTGGACATCTCTTACCTCCTGTTTAAAAAATATTGCCTGCATCCAGTGCTTTGTTGCTTTCAAACGTGCTGTTTTCCAGTTCATAATACTTGTTCAGGGAATTCGTCAGTGCGATGACCGTGTCGCGCACCCGCTCGCCGCAGGCCTCTGTGCGATTCTTCAGCTGTTCGTTCATCCGGAAGAATGCGTCTTTTCCCTTGCCGGTCCATATCGTGATGGACTTCGCGCTGGATTCCAGAGACGGCTTCAGCGTTTCCAGTGCGTTCATACATTCGACCATCCCCGAATGAACCTCAACGAGAGCCGCAAGTTCCAATTCTAATTTCATGCCTGTTCACCTCGGTTCGTCACATTCCTGCAAGCGCTCTGCGCAGAACTCCGTACATCCGCTCTTCTCCGTTTTGGTAAATTCCCTTTGCCGCCCGGAGCCTTGTGATCGCGGTCGAAAGCGCTTGAATCGTCCGGTTCAGTTCCTGAATATCCTCGTTCAGCCTTGTCGCGTACAGATTGCCTGCATCGCTTTTCCATCCGTCCTGTGTCTCGCGGCTGAGTTGAATCAGACGTCTTTGCTGCGTCTGCAGTGCGTTCCGGCAGTTATTGATGTTTCGCGCGAGTGTTTCAAGTTCATTGGTGTTCCATGCGATTTCTGCCATTTTCTCACCTCTTCATTTCTGTTTTTTGTCTGTTCCCTTGCTGTGATCGTAGTCTAACACAGCGAACCGGGTTTGGGATGAAATGACGACGAACGGTACACTTGGCGCGATGAACGGTAAATTTCCGCCCGAAAACGCGCCTCAGACCAGATAAAGCGTGTCGCCGCTGTCGATATCGGCGTCGTCGAGCGTCTGCTCCGGCGAAAGAATGCAGCCCGTACGCTCCGACATCAGAAGCGCCTGCCGGTAAGCGCCGAAGGGGATCCCCATGCTCTCTTCAACCAACTCCAGAAACCCGCGGCAAAGAAGCTTCGCCGACAGCGTCCGCGGCACGATGCAGTCAAACGACCGGTTCACCCCGGCGACATTGATCTCAATCAGAATTTTTTCGCTGTTCATAGCGCTTCCTCCCACTGCTTCCAAAGCATTTTTTCTGTTTCATTCGGGATACTGCCATCCTCCTGCCGGGCAGACGGCTGAAGATCCTCGCGTTCATACCCGCTCTCCCGCAGATAGGCAAAGCAGTCCTGCGGCGTCTGAAACGGAAGCAAACGCACCGCCGCGCCGCTTTGCTCTGCGGCCAGCGTAAGCTGCGGGCAAAAATAGCAGAAGATCCGGTCTGTCCCGCCGAAAAAAGCGCGTGTCTGCGCAAGTTGTGAAAATAGGTATTCGACCACCGGATGCGGTGTGTCCTTCTCGCCGTTTTTCAACAGCATCCCCTTGCGTTCCAGCGTCCGCAGCGCCTTTTCCGGGTCGATCTGCTCCGGCTCACAGACAAACCACGCTGGAACCGTCGTGCATTGGTAGAAATACGCCAGAAAGATGAACTCGTCCTCCGTAAAGCGGTAGCCGGTTACCATGCCAATGCCTCCTTCAGTCTTGCTTTTCCCGTGCGGGAAAGATAAACGACGCTTTCATCGTCCAGTGTCACGGTCATCGTGCCCGCGTCATAGGACAGGATATGGCGCTGATTGACCAGATAGCTGCGGTGTGTACGGACGAATCGGCTGCCAAGCTGCTCTTCAAGTGCATCCAGCGACGCGGAAAGCTCATATTCCTGCGCCGCCGTTACCAGAAACGTCTTTTTGCTGCGGCTTTCAAAATATAAGATCGCGTCCTGTGCGATGGAATAGCGCCGGGCCTTGACCGTCCAGACATAGGTTGCCTGCGTCTGCACAGCAGACGGCTGCTCCACTGCGCGCAGCAGCCGGAACAGTTCCTCTGCTCCGACCGGCTTCAAAAGCAGCCCTGTCGGCAGCGTTTCGGCGGTCACAGCCTGAATCAGCTGCTGGAAGCTTGGTGCAGTCAAAACGATATGGTGCTGCGTCTGCCCGGCGCGCACCTGCGCGATGACCGGCTGTACACGGCCGCCGGCAGCGTCAAGAAAATACATGACCGTCACAGTCTGCGGCGTCAGCTGATCTGCAAATGTGCAGCCGGTAATCCTTGCCTCAACGCCGTTTTGGATCTGATACTGCACCAGAAGGTCCCGCAGATGCTTCCGGTCAGCCTGCTTGTCGTCAATAATATAAGTATCGTACATTCCGGATCACAACTCCTCTGCAGGCGCGGCAGTACGCGGCAGATAGACCTCCGACAAACGTGTACCCTCGAGCGCGAAGCCCGTCTCCGGCGGGCGTATCCGCGCCTGTTCGGTGATGGACAGGCCGGTTTCGATCGCACGCTGCGCGTCCAGCTTTCCGCCCAGATGCACGCCGGTCTGATACGACAAAAACAGCTGAACGGCCTGCTTCTGGAAATTCTGCTGATACAGCGCCCGGTTCCACACGGCAAGGAAGGTCACGCCATAGCCTCTTCCATTTTTCAGCAGCGTCTCCCAGACATCTGTATAGGAAACCCGCGTACCAGGCGAATAACTCATAGCGCAGAAGGCATTGTAATCTTCAAACAGGACGATGACCGGTGGGAATGCCGTGCGCAGATACGCCTCGCATTCCGCCTCCGTGTGAGACGCAGCGTATTCCTTTTTTGCCGCTGCACGCGTCTTGAACAGATCGCGCAGATAGGTCATAAGCGAGAGCACGTCTTCATAGCTGCAGTACTGCCGGAACTGCGCGTCATACGGTGCGGTGCTGCCGCGGCAGACAATATGGCATTCCAGCTGCTTCTGCGAAATGCTCAGCAGCAGGTTTTCCACCGCCGCCTGCGCGCCCGCGCCCTGCACGTCGCTGATAAAGTAGCAGAACGTATCTTGCAGGCGCAGGCTGTACGGACGGATGCTGCGCGTGTACCAACCGAGCGGAAGTGCATCCTCCGGCAGCGCCTGAATAGCCGTTTCCTGTAAAAATTCGGCATACAGCTGCTGCTTGTCAATATACCGCAGCGCCGGGGCGCGATAGCCGGACGCAGCGCGCAGCGCGAGCGTGCTGCACGCCTTCGGGTCGGCGACATAGGCGCACTGGAACTGTACGACACTGCCGTTGAAGATGGTAAGGCCGCTTCCAGGCTCACCCGTCGGCATCATTTGCGGCGTAAGGCCGAGATAGCTGTAATAATCCGCACGCTCGTTCAGCTGCAGCGGAATGGTCGTCGTAAAGTTCTGGCTCCATCGGCTGCGCATATCCATAGGTGCATTCATGGTCACGATAAACTGAATGCCGCAGGCCATACCTTCGCGCAGCAGCTTCAAAAGCGGCTCCGCGAAGCGCTCATAGTTTTCCATAAATCCGGCATAGTTGTCGATTACAACCAGCGTCAGCGGCATCACGCCCTTGCCGGCCGCGCGGTAATCCTCCGCATTCGCAGCACCGGCATCCGCCAGCATCCGCTTGCGCTCCTGCATGAGTTCCGTAAGCTGTGAGAACAGGCGCTTGACCTTTTCCTCTTCCTCGGGATAAACGATCCCGCCGCAGTGCGGTGTGCTGCGCAGAGCGTCAAGCCGATGGTTCGAGCAGTCGAGCGCGTACCAGTTCAAAAGTTCCGGCGTCTGCCGGATGCTGAGCGTATAGAGAATCGTCTGCACAAGCGTGCTCTTGCCGGAACCGGCGCTGCCGATGATCAGCACGTTGCCGCAGCGCGGGAAGCTGAGCGTATAGAGCGGCTGCGCCTGCTGCTCCGGATAGTCGATCTTGCCGAGAATTGCGGAATACGGCCTGGCCGGAAGCTGACCGAGCAGCGGCTCGAGCGTGATCTGGCTGCGGAGCATCGGCAGCCAAAGCTTTCTGGCCGGATGGACCCCGGCGCTCTGCGCTGTCTCCGCAATATAGGCAACGCAGGCATCCAGCTGGGAGATGCTCTGCGTACCTGCCGGATGCCGCGTGCGCTTGCGTGTGCGCGTACCGTCCAGCGAAAGCAGTTCGATCTGGTTTAGCTGCAATTCCTCCGGCTCCAGTTCCGGCTGGTACTCCGCACCGGAATAGCCGGACTGGAAGAGTTCAAACAGTTCGTCGTTGCCGATCTGCAGATAGCCGCGTCCGATGCGCGTCAAATCCGCAGCCTCCGGCCGCTTGAGCATTTCCATGCTGTCCTGCCGGTCCTGCACCTTCAGGCAAAGCTTGAAGCGTGCGTTGCTCCAGATCTCATCATCGACGACGCCGGAGGGCTTCTGCGTGGCAAGGATCAGGTGAATGCCGAGGCTTCTGCCCACACGGGCGGTACTGACCAGTTCCTTGATGAACTCCGGCTGCTCCTTTTTCAGTTCGCCAAATTCATCGCTGATGATGATCAGATGCGGCAGCGGCTCTGCCGCTGCGCCCTGCCGGTAGAGTTTGTTGTATTGGTCAATATGGTTGACACCAAATTCACTGAAGATTTTCTGCCGCCGCTTGATCTCGCTTTTCAGCGACAGCAGCGCCCGCTGCGTCTGGTTGACGCTGGCAGATGCACTCTTTTCCTCACCGCTCCCGGACTCGGAGATATTCGTAATGACGCCTGCAACGTGCGGCGTGCCGCCAAACAGGTTCGCCATGCCGCCGCCCTTGTAGTCAATCAGGATAAAGGCAACCTCGTCCGGGTGATAGTTCAGCATCAGGGAGAGAATGAACGTCTGAATCAGTTCACTCTTGCCGGAGCCGGTCGTACCGGCGACGAGGCCGTGCGGGCCATGCTGCTTTTCATGGATATCCAGATACACCGGCTGCGCACCGTAGCTGACGCCGATCTGCGCGCGGATGCTTTCATACGCCCGGTGCGTTTTCCACTGCTTGAGCAGATCCCAGCCGCGAATGTCGGACAGATGATACATTTCCAGAAAACCGATCTGGTTGGGAATTTCGCCGTCGGCGATCTCATTGACCCAGTAGCGGCTGATCTGCCGGGCTGTCTGCTCGGCCATGGACGCAGCCGCGGGATCAAACGACACAAGATCCGTCTCGCTGCGGTTCTGATCCATCCGGAACGCGCCGGAAAAACTGTCGTCTGCCTGGATGAGATATTTACATTCATTCGGCAGGAATTCCATATGCCCGTAAGCCAGCAGGAAAAAGACGTTATAGCTGCCGCCGTCAGTCAGATAGCGGTAGACAGCGTGATTGTAAAGAATTTTCGGGTCTGTGCAGAGCACGACATAGACCGGCAGCGGCGTCTCGTCGCTCTGGAGCGCGTCACGGGAGTCTCTTGCGCGCAGCACATCGAGCAGATAGGACAGCACTGCCTGATATTCTGTCTCCGAGCAGGCCATCAGCCTGTGGGATTTGTCCGGTGAGAACACATGCGGCAGCCAGCGGATCCAGCTGAACCGCTCCCGCTCCGCCTCCCGGAACAGGCAGATCAGGCGCACGTCCGTATAGCTGTGCAGCATGGCCAGCTGCAGGATGATATTGCGGACGACCTCCTGCACACGCGTCTGTTCGCCGATAATGCCGGTCAGCTTCTGCTGGCCGATACACAATAGAGACGGGATCTGCATGATCGTCTGATAGTCCGCCTTCAGCTTTGCCGGCTGCTCCTCCAACTCATCGCTTCGGATGCTGAACCGGACTGCGGGCGTGCGAATCATGGAGGAGATGTCCATTCGGCCAAGTCCAAGGCGAACGGTCGTAAAATCCTCGGCCCGCGCGTTGCGGTTCCAGAGTACCTCCGCAGCCTGTCCGCCGGTCAGCTTTTGAAACAATTCCGGCGTAGACGGATACTGGCGCAGCAGCCGTTCCCGGCAGATCGCCTGCCGCTGTTGCAGCAGCACTTCATTCTTCTGCAGATAGGACCTGTACGCACTCTGCCGCTCGGCCTCCTCTGCCGTCTCTTCCCTCGCGTCGTATTTCCGCCGCGCCAGCGACCAGCCGAGGCCGATCAGCGCGCTCATCACGACCGACACGCCCATGACCCAATAGGAGCCCATACCGTTTCCGATACCCATCCGCAGAACCATCGTCGCCAGCATCGGCAGCGGCATCGTCAGCGCCGGGCCAAGCACGAACAGCATCGGCTGTTTTTTCCGGCTCTGCTTCTGCGGCGGCGCTTCAATGTCGATCACATCCTGCGGCAGCGGTTCAAAGAACCGGGGACTGCGCAAAAACGCCTCGTGTGCATGCGGCAGCGGCTTATCCTCCCGTGCAGGCGGCGTATAGCGTGGAAGCGCCGTGGTAATCTGATCGGCGCAGTTGATTGCAAGCAGTTCTCCCAGAAAAATCAGATGGAAGCCGCCCGTATAGATATGGCTGAACGGACGCAGCTGCAAGCTTTTTTTCGGCGGAATGCGCTGGTTGTCGAGATAAACGCCGTTGCGGCTCATATCCTCGATGACCCAGCCGTCGCGGTTTTTTGTCAGGATAAAATGAATATGGCTGATATACGGGCTATCGAGCCGGATATCAGCCTGCTCAGCTTTTCCGACCACGACGCGCGTCAGCCCATGGATGCTGAATTTTTCAAATTGTAATTCACGGGCCGAGGTTTCCCGGATCCACGCCGAGAACTTTTCTCTTTCAGCCCCAAGAAGGCCGTAGACCGGCGTCTGGTCGGACAGCTGCATGGAATCCGGCCCTTTCCCATCTGCAGAAAAGTAGATCTGTGCATTCCGGAGCATCCACCAGTGCCCATCGAGCAGTTCCAGTTCCATCTTGCAGGCCGGAATGGGCAGCTGCGCGGAAAGATCAAGTTCATATTTCCGGTTGTTTTCCGTCGGCAGAAAGATCTGACAGTAGGAATCCGGAAGATTCAGATACAGAATATCCTGCTTCATGTTGTGCCGTCCTTTTTCACGCTGCTGTTTTCCTTGGCCCGAATACGGCTGAGCGTTACGGGCGTAATGCCGAGGAAGGTCGCCACATCCTTCATCTGCATGACGTTCTGGAGATTTGGATAGGTCTTCTGGAACCAGGTATAGCGGGCCTGTGCGGACTCACGCATGATCTCGCGGGCCTCCCACATCTGTGCATAGGACTCTTCCAGCTTCTTGACATAAACCCGCAGAAACTCAATGGAGTTCGGCAGTTCCTTCATGATTGGCCGGACATCAAAATAAATCACGTCCACCTCTGTAAGCGCTTCCAGGTTTTTATTGAGTTTGAACTCCTTCTCCACGCCCATGCCGATCATGCCGATGTGCGCATGGCCGTATTTGTGCAAAATACACTCGGTATATTCCTTTCCGCCTGCGCTGACCGTAAAGCCCCGCAAAATCCCGGAAATAAGAAAATACAGGTTGGTTGAATCCTCTCCTCCGTGGTACAGATGCTCACCCTTTTTTAGATGCCGCCGATGCGCCAGCCGTGCATAGGTCTGGATCGTACTCTGCGATTGGATTCCAAGATAGTCCAGCAACTGAAAAACCTCATCCATATGAATTCTCCATTTCTGCTAAATTTTCTTTCTGTTTTTATTTTATTACAAAACATGCGCCATGTAATTAACAAATGATAAGCATCCGGATTATTTTAATAAGATTTTACTATTCTGGAAGCCTCAAGCGGAAAGATATTTTTTCTGCCTGCTTCCCCGCAACCGTCAGAAAAAAGCTGCGGAAAGGTAACATACCTCTCCGCAGCTTTTGCATTTCAATATTTTTTACCGCTCAGAACGTCAGACTTCCCGACGTGATGCAGCGGCCGGATTTCCGGTCGAAAAGCATGATCTGGTCGCCGGTGACAGACAGCGGAACCTCGCTGCCGATGGTGAACAGCGAACTGCCGAAGATCACGCCCGTCAGCAGGAAGCCGCCGACGCGAACCTTGATGGTCGATTCCATGCCAGTGGGCATCGCGCCGTAAATTTCGCCGCGCAGATTGCTGCTGTCGGCGATGTCCAGGAATTCGGGACGGATGCCGAGCACAAGATCCTCGTTTGTGATCTCGGGGGCATCCTGAAGCGAGTCGTCCTCTTCGTCAACCTTGGCGATGTGGTAACGGAATACCTCGTCCTTGTTGCCCTTTTCGACATACCCCTTTTCCTTCGCCTTTTCCCGGAGCGCGGCGGCCTTTTCCTCCTCCGACCGGTCTCGGTCTGCGAACCACGCGGCAAGTTCGACCGGTTTCTTCGGATGGAACGTTGCCTGGACGCCGCCGAGCATGGTCATGGAGATCGTGCCGTCAGCCGCTTGTCTGCCCTTGACCTCGACAAAGTTGATCGACGGGTTGCCGACAAAATCAGCGACAAACAGGTTTGCCGGATGATGGTATACATCCAGCGGGGCCTCATACTGCTGCAGAACGCCGTTGTTGATGAGGCAGATCTGGGTTGCAAGCGTCATGGCCTCCATCTGGTCATGCGTGACGTAAACAAAGGTGGAACCTGTTTCAACGTGCAGCCGCTGCAGTTCATAGCGCATTTCCAGACGCAGCTTTGCGTCGAGGTTTGAAAGCGGTTCGTCCATGAACAAAACGGTGGGTTCCGGCGCAAGCGTTCTGGCAATCGCAACACGCTGCTGCTGGCCGCCGGAAAGTTCCGCCGGGTAGCGATCCATGAACATGCCGATCTTGACAATGCGGCTGACACGGCGGACAGTCAGGTCGATCTCTTCTTTCGTCAGCTTGCGCGTCTGCATGACGGCCTCACCGTCCCTACAGTACCGATATTCCGCGTCAAGCGTGCAGCCGGAGGCCTGCGCGGTCTTGTGCGCAGCTTCGGCCTTTGCCTCGAGCGCGGCGATCTCGGCATGGCAGTCCTGCTTGGTTTCCAGATGATAGTCAAACAACTTCTTTGCCGTATACTGCGAGAGCGTGAACGCGTCGATCAGCTTCAGAACAGCCTTCTTTTCTTCGAGCTTTCCATCCTTGTCGCGGCACTCTTCGAGCACGGAGACGACCTCGGCGGGCGTTTTCAGGATCTCAGCCAGCCGCGCGGCGTTTTTGGCCTCAAAATCGATCTTTGCCATCGGCTCTTTGACGTTGGACAGGCCGAAGGAGATGTTTTCATAGACGGTCATATTGGGCCAGAGTGCATAATTCTGGAACAGGAAGCCGACCCTGCGCTTGTTAGCCGGGACGTTGATGCCGAGGTCGCTGTCAAAGACGACGGTGTCGCCAATGGTAATGCGGCCGCTCGTCGGCGTTTCCAGACCTGCGATCATGCGCAGCGTCGTGGTCTTGCCGCAGCCGGACGGGCCGAGCAGCGTCACAAACGCATTGTCCGCGATCACAAGGTTCAGATCCTCAACGGCATAGAATTTGCCCCAGCGCTTGGTGATATGTTCAAGTTTGATTTCAGGCATGGATTTATCCTCCGATTCCTTTGTCGAGGCTTGCGCCCGTGATTTTGTTGACGAGAGTGTTGCAGACCAGAATGGTCACGATCAGGATCAGGTTGATGCCGCTGGAGAACGCATAGAGGCCCATCTCGTCGAAGTAATCCAGCGTCGTCGAGAGGATGAAGCCCTGCACGCACAGCAGCATGAACAGCGACAGCTCACGCAGGCACGTCATGAATGGCAGCAGGAAGCCGGAAATGATCGAGGATTTCTGGATGGGGATGATGATGCGGGTCATGCGCTTGATCCAGGGAATGTTCTGAATGATGGCCGCCTCTTCGATCTCGCCCGACAGCTGGAGCATGGAGTTGAGGCTGCTGCGGCTGGCAAACGGGATATACTTGACCGTGCCGACGATGATCAGCAGCGTGTAGGTATTGAACAGGTTCAGCTTTTCCGTCGAGAACAGGATGAAGAATGCGACGCCCACAGCGATGGACGGCATCAGATACGGCAGGAACGCAACGGAGTTCACATAGTTTGCCCAGTGGCTGCGGCGGTTCTTCGAGACGGCGTAGCCGATCATCGTGCCGATGGAGCCGGCCAGCAGCGCGCAGGCCACGGAAACAAGGATCGTGCCTTTAAACGCCCGCCAGATCGTCTCGTTATACAAGATGCCCTTCTGGCCATACATACCGTTTTCCGTGACGTTTTCCGACGTGATCCACCATTTTGTCGTGAGGTTCGACGCGTCGCCTGTGTACAAGAACGAATAATCGCCCGGATTCGGCAGGAACGTCTCAAACGCAAAGGAGATAATGGGGAAGATGCTTGTGAAGAACGTGAGAATCACAAGGATCAGCGCGATAACGACACGACCGGTTTTGCCGAGCGTGATCTTGGAGATCTGGCCGGACTTGCCGGTGACGGTCGTGTAATTCTTGCGGCTTTTAAGCGAAAGCTGGTTCAGCAGCATGATTGCCACGCCGAAGACCATCATGATAATGGCAAGAATGCTCGCTTCGCCCGTATACTTGGAGTTCATCGAGACATACTTGGTTGACAGCGTGCTGAGGCCAAGATAATGCGGCACCGGATAAGAGCCCATCGCGCTGCCGAAAACCAGCAGGATGGTGGACAAAATCGCGGGCTTTACCATCGGCAGCGTAATGCGGAACATGGTCTTCCACTTGGGCGTGTCGAGGATGGTTGCGGCCTCTTCAAGATTGGCATCCATGTTCCGGAAAATACCGCCGATCAGGATATAGGCGAACGGCGCGTAGTGCAGGCCCAGGACCATCAAGCTTGGAAACAGGCCCTTGCACCACCATATCGGCATGTTGACGCCGAACAGGGCGGCAAGCAGACCGTTGGACGTGCCGGTGACGGCGTTGGAGTTAAACAGGTTCTGCCACACGACGGCCAGCGTCCACTGCGGCATGATGTACGGGAAAATAAAAATGGAACTCAAATATTTTCTCCACGCAAGGTCGGTTCGCGTGATCAAAAACGCGAACAGCCCGCCGTAGAGAATGGACACCACGCAGGTGCCGACAGCGAGAAGCACCGTATTGAGAAGCGGTGTCCACAAATTTGTCTTAGCCATGCGGCTGGTGAAAAGGTCTGTGTAGTTGACGGTCGTGTAGCCGGTCGCCTGCCCAGTCAGATGGGCATCGATGGTGCCGGCGTGAATTTTAAAGGTATCCTCCACGATAGCGACGATCGGCGCGACCGTGGTGAAGGTCAAAACAATGCCAAGCAGCAGCAGAATGACGTTGTGCGGCTTGGAAAAGAAGGTCTTGACCTTGTTGAGCACAATCGTAGATCTGCTTGCGCGGAGGGTAGTGGGTCGGCTCATGGCTTCCTCCTCTTTTCTCAGATTTGAAGGGCGGATGATAGGGGTACTGCAAACGCCGTTTCCTATAGGGGCCGATGCCCACACCGGCCCATCCGTATAGCCCTGCAGCGGGACAGAACGGGCCGATGTAGGCATCAGCCCCTACAAAAGCGCCTTTGAATCAGCGTTTTTGCAAAGGCGCCCTTGGATGCGCGATCCAAGGGCGCCGGTAAAGTGCGGATTTACAGATTAGCCTGCGGAGTATTTGCTCAGCATTTCAATCCAGCTGCCGACGGTGAAAGCAACGTCTGCGCAGTATTCCGGATCCTCGAGCACGAGCTTGCCGTTGGTCGTCCACCATTCATAGCCGCGGTCGTTCTTGGCTGCGAATTCAACGGTGGTGCCGTCCTCGGCCATGCCGCCGATGGAGTGATGGAAGTTGGCCTCGGTCTCCTCAGCAACGGTCGGGTTGGAGGAGTAGCCGCCCATGTCCTTGCCCCAAGCGGAGAAACCGTCAGCGGTGCAGGTCATGTACGCGATAAAGGCACAGGCCGTCCAGGGCAGCGGGGAGTTATCGGTGACAAACAGGTAATGGCAGTAGCCATAGCCGCCGATACCCTGATAGCCGTCTTCATACGCGGCGACCTTGATGTTGTTGACGGAGACGGAACTGGACTCCTCGACGGAGCGCAGCTTGGAGTAAACGAGAAGGCCGAACTGATCCTTTGCGGAAGCATCGACAAGGGTGTTGCAGATGGGGCCGTCGTCGGTCTGGGCATTGTAGCTTTCGACCCACAGCTTGATCCACGCCAGTGCATAAGCGCCGTCAGCGCCGAGGCCGAGGTCTGCAGCTTCAGATTCCATCTCGCTGATGGTGGGCTGGAAGTATGCCTGCTCGTCAGCGGACAGCGCCTCATAAGATTCCTTCAGCCATGCTGCATAGTCATCGCGGGTCAGCATGTACAGGAAGTTCTTGCCGACGATCTCGGAGTCGATGTCCATGAACAGGCCATGCTCGCCCTCGGCAACGAAGTCCCAGCAGTTGTCATAGGTCTTATCGCCCACGCAGTTGTACATAAAGACCTTGTTGAGCGTCTGCAGCGGCAGGAAGCCGGTGTAGGCATCAGCGGTGGTGCCGTTGGCGTCCGCCCAATCCTTCGGGATGAAGGTGTCAAGAATGCCGGTCTGGACCATCTTGCTCTCGATCTGGTTGCCGTCCTGGATAAGGGTCATGGCGAACGTGCCGGTGCCCTTCAGGGAGTCAGCAGTCAGCTGATCGAAGATCTTGTTGTTCTTGGGCTGCTGCCACTCGAACTCCATGTTGTAGCTGGGGTCGATGGACTGCAGATATTCAATGAACAGCGGCAGGGCGCTCTTGCCGCGGCTGGAGTTGCCGACGCCGTAGAACATCTTGCCATTGGACTCCTCGATAGCCTTCTTGGCCAATTCTTCAAGGGTCATGCCTTCGGCTTCCTTGATGATCTGCTGGGTCGCAGTCAAATTTTCGGGCTCGGCAGCGGGTGTTTCCTCTGCGGGAGCCTCGGTGGTTTCGTTGGTTTCAGTGGTTTCAGTGGTTTCGGTCGTCTGGGTATCTTCTGCGGGAGCGGTCGTGTCAGCCGGGGTCGTCGCCGGAGCGGCAGCGCAGGCAGCCATGGACAGAACCATCACAGCAGCCAGCAGAAGCGCAAGCATCTTCTTCATTCTGATATTCCTCCTGATAAAATTTGAATTCGTGCAGCAGCTAACGGGAGTTCTGCATCGTATGCTCTCATTTTACGGTGTTTCTGCACAAATGAACAGTGGACAAATCTGCGATTATTTGTGATTCTCTGCGATAATTTTAAAAATTCAATGAAAACCGAGCCGGAGATGTGTTATAATCAGGGCAAAACAACAGAGAATTTTGTTCTCGCTGCTACAGGACACGGAAACTATGAAACACATACGCATTCTGATATTATGTATAGCATTCGCTCTTCTGACCGGCTGCGCGCCCGCCGCACAGGATACAGCCGCCTACGCGCCGGATGAATCGGAGCGTCTCGTTCTGTACACCTCGCACAAAAAAGAGGTCTGGTGGCCGATCGTCAAGGAATTTGAATCGCGCACCGGAATCTGGGTCGAGGTCGTACAGGGTGGCACAAACGAACTGCTTGAGCAGCTGCAAAAGGAGCAGGACGCACCACGGGCCGACGTGATGTTCGGCGGCGGCGTCGAGAGTCTCGAAGCCTGCCGGGCGTTGTTTGAGCCCTACGTCTGCCGCGGCGCGGAGCAGATTTTGCCGCAGTACCGTGCGCAGGACAACAGCTGGACGCCGTTTTCCTCGCTTCCGGTCGTGCTGGTCTACAATCCGAAGCTGCTGTCCTCCGGACAGCTCAGCTGCTGGGCCGATCTTCTCGACCCTGCGCTGCGCGGGCAGATCGCCTTTGCCGATCCATCCGTCTCCGGCTCGAGCTATACCGCGCTCGTGACGATGCTCTGCGCGCTGGGCGGCGACGCGGATGAGGTGCTGCAAACATTTGCGGAAAACCTGGACGGAAAGCTCCTGTCCGGTTCAGGTGCGATCATTTCCGCCGTTGCAAACGGCGAAGCGCTCGTCGGCATCACGCTGGAGGAGACCGCGCGCAAGCGCATTGCTGCTGGGGACGGGATCGCCATGGTCTACCCCGCAGACGGCACAAGCTGCGTACCGGACGGCTGCGCCGCGCTGAAGGGCGCGCCGCACCCCGACAACGCAAAGCTGTTTCTCGATTTTGCCGTCAGCTACGACGTGCAGCAGCTGCTGCAGTCTGATTTTTACCGCCGCCCGGTGCGCAGCGACGTGAGTCCTGCCAGCAAACTGCCGGAACTATCCGCCATTCGTCAGGTCGCGTATGACGTAAGCTGGGCAAGCGAGCACCGCGAAGCAATTCTGATGAGTTGGGCCTTTTATCTCGGGACGGAGGCAGAACAATGAAGCGGCTTCACTTTTCCTCCTTCCGTCAGCGGCTGAACGCGGCGTTTCTGGCCGTGTCTCTGGTGCCGATGCTGTTGTGCTCCGGTCTGCTGCTGCAGATTTTCCGCCTGCGCATGACGTCGAACGCCCAGCAGACGGCCCAACAGCAGCTGTCCGCCTCCTGCGAGGCGCTTGATACGCTGCACAGCGGCTTTTTGCAGACAGCCGCATCCCTGCAGCACAATCCACTCGTTGCACAGGCGCTGTTTGACGCAGAAGCGGAGGACACGGCGGTCTACAGCCAGCTGTTCGACGCTACAGAGTCCGTGCGCAGCTTTGCACGCTTTGACCTTTACGATATCAGCGGCCGCTGGCGCTATTCGACACAGACAGCGCCCGAAATCCGGTCGCTGCCGACCAACTGGGGCCTTTTATACGAGGCGGCCTGCGCCGGAACCGGTGTTCTGGTGTGCAGCGCGGCAGAAGATCCGGCCGACACAGACGAGCCGCTTCTGCACGCTGCGATGCTCCTGACCGACCGCTACGGCGCGCCGGTCGGATATCTCACCATCGGCATGCTGGAAACGCAGCTGCAGACACTGCTCGGCGGCACAGCTGGTGCGCAGAACGAACTTCTTCTGCTCGACGCGCGCTGGCGTCCGGTCTACTGTACGCAGCCGGCACAGACCCAGAGCCTCGCCGACGCGCTGCGCGGGCAGCTTTTGTCCGGCAAGGTGCTCACCGGTCTGTCTGCCGACGTTTCCTATACCGTGCGGCAGCATACCGAAACCGGTCTGTATCTCGTCCTGCAGCAGCCGCAGCCGCTCAGCGCCGGAACACTCCGGCTTTTGTACTCGGTGAGCGTGCTGTGCGCGCTGGCCTGCATCATTTTAAGCGTCGTACTCAGCCTGCAGCTAAGCCGGCAGGTCTTCCAACCGATCGGCAGACTGCATCACGCCATCCGGCAGGTCGGGAAAAATAATCTGGACGTGCAGGTTCCCGTTCCCGCCGGCCGGCATGACGAATTGGGCGAATTGGCACAGCAGTTCAACACCATGGTCGTCGCCCTCCGGCACAACCAGCAGGCACTGTTGGAAAACCAGCGCGCACTTAACCGCGCGCAGATCCGCATGCTGCAGGCGCAGCTAAACCCGCATTTTCTGTGCAACACGCTCGACACCATGAAGTGGATCAGCAAAATCAATCAAGTGCCGCAGGTGGCGCTGATGTCAACGAATCTTGCCGATATCCTTCGCTTCTGCATCACGCCGGACGAATTTGTCCCCCTGCGGCGGGAGTTGGAGATTTTGAGCCGGTACGTCGAGATTCAGCGCATCCGCCTGTCGGAAAGCTTCTCATACACGGAAGCCGTGCCGGAGGCGCTTCTTTCGTGCATGGTTCCGAAAATGCTCCTGCAGCCGCTGGCAGAGAATGCCATTCTGCACGGCCTTTCCGGTGTAGAACACGGTGAACTCTCCGTCACGGCCGTGCTTGCGGAGCAGGACGTGCTCGAGATCCGCGTCCGGGACAACGGCTGCGGCTTCCCGCCGGACCTTCTGGGGCCTTACAAACCGCCGGAAACGCAGACGGGACATCTGGGACTATTAAATGTAGACACGATCCTGCGCAAGCATTACGGCGACGCGTTCGGTCTGCGTCTTGAAAATCCGGAGGGCGGCGGCGCCTGTATTCTTGCGCGCCTGCCCGCGAAGGGAGGGCCCGGCGTATGATGCGGGTAATGGTTGTAGAGGATGAGGAAATGATCCGCAAGGGTATCGTCATGGCAGTAGACTGGGCGGCGCTGGACTGCATCGTGGTCGGCGAAGCCGCCAACGGCGAACAGGCCCTTGCCGTCGCGGAGGACTGCCAGCCGACGCTTATCATCACGGATCTCAAAATGCCGAAGATGGACGGGCTGGAGATGGTGCGGCGGCTGCGCGAAGCAGGCAGCCGCGCGTATGTCATCATTCTGACCGCCTACGATTCGTTCGCCTACGCGCAGACGGCCATCCGTCTGGGCGCGGTGGACTTTCTGCTGAAGCCTTTTCATGACGGCGATCTGGAAAACGCCGTTCTGGCGCTGCAAAAGCGCATTGCCACACAAACCGCACCGCAGCCAGAGCCGCTTCCCGGCGTGAAGCCCGGCCCCAAGAACCGCTATGTGCGCGAGGCAATGGTGTACCTTGAGCAAAACTGCGGCAGCGGCGAACTGTCCGTCGGGCAGGCGGCAGCGCAGCTGGGCCTCAGCGAAGGGCACCTGAGCCACCTGTTCAAAAAGGAAACGGATATGACGCTCGGCGCGTATCTTACGCGCTGCCGCATCCAGAAGGCTATGGCGTTGCTGCGCGAGGGAAAGCTGAAAGTCTACGAGGTTGCGGATGCCTGCGGCTACCGCGATATTGCATATTTTTCCGGCACCTTCAAAAAAATCACCGGCAAAAGCCCTTCTGACTATCAGGACGCGCGCGGATAGCTTGACAAATCCCGCGTCTGCAGGTAGAATGTAGACCCTTCCATGCGGACAGCTTCCGCAGGGGAGCGTTCTATCACAAACAAGGAGATACTATTATGAAAAAGAATCAGATTCTTGCCCTGCTGCTGGCAGCGGTGATGCTGCTGGCCGTGCTGACCGGCTGCGCCGCAAAGGCAGAGCCTGCGCAGGATGAACCCGCCCAGACCGAGACGGTCCCGGAAACGGAAGAGGCCGCCCCTGCAGAGGAAGAACCGGCTCCCGCCGAGGAACCGGAAGCAGAGGACACCGCCTCCACGGTTACCCTGACCGATATGACCGGTCGTGAGATCACGCCGGACGCGCCCGCAGAGCGCGTCGTCGCGCTGACTGCCGCTGACTGCGAAATTCTCTACGCGCTGGGCGCGGGCGATCTGCTGGTCGGCCGCGGCGAATACTGCGACTATCCGGCGGAGGTTCTGGATGTTCCGTCTGTTCAGTCCGGCTATGAGACGAATATTGAGCAGATCATCGCGCTTGAGCCGCAGGTGCTTCTCATGAGCACCATGGCCCAGACTGAAGAGCAGGTGCAGCAGCTGGAGGCTGCCGGCATCCACGTTGTCGTGAGCGATGCACAGGACATCGAGGGCACCTATACCGCCATTAACATGATCGGCACGCTGACCGGCAAGCAGGCCGAAGCCGCCTCCATCGTTGAGAGCATGCAGAAAACTTTTGACGAGATCAAGGCAAATGCCGGAGACGGCACGAAGACCGTTTATTTTGAGGTTTCCCCGCTGCAGTATGGTCTCTGGACAGCAGGCTCCGGCACGTTCATGGACGAGATCGCCAATATGTTGGGCCTGACCAACTGCTTTGCCGACGTGACCGGCTGGGGCGAGATCTCCGAGGAGCAGGTGCTTGAGCGCAATCCGGATTATATCGTGACCATTTCCATGTACTATGGCGAAGGCCCGACGCCGGAAGAGGAAATTTTCTCCCGCACCGGCTGGGAGAACGTCACGGCTGTCAAAGACGGCAAGATTCTGAACCTGCAGAACAACGAACTGTCCCGTCCGGGCCCGCGTCTTGCTGATGGCGCGAAGGCCATGTATGACTTTGTCTACGGCGAATAAGTTAGACTCACAAACAGGAGGCACAGCATGCGCCGGTATCACGAAACGTTCAGACTCTGGGAATACCTGCTCTTTACGCTCGTGACACTGGCCGTGCTGTGCCTCTGCGTCTGTGTAGGAAGCGTCCGCATTCCCCTCTCGGATACACTTTCCTATTTTGCGGCAAAACTCACGGGCGATGCGTTGCCCGCAGGCCTCGTTTCTTCCATCCTGCCCATCCGCCTGCCGCGCGTTTTATGCGTGGCGCTGACGGGAACGGCTTTGTCTCTGGCCGGTGCGGCGATGCAGGGACTTCTCAAGAATCCGCTGGCCGACGGCTCGACGCTCGGTGTCTCATCCGGCGCGTCGCTCGGTGCGGTCATCGCCATTGCTTTCGGCGTGACGCTGCCGAGTCTGCCCTTTGCAGGGACAATGGGCACGGCGATCATCTTTGCATTCGCCTCGCTCCTTGTCATTCTCGGCCTTTCCTATAAGCTTGACCGTTCACTCTCAACGAACACGATCATCCTGATCGGCGTGATCTTCTCCATGTTCGTCTCCAGCATTATGAGCGTCATTATCACGTTTGCCGCCGATAAGGTGCAGCGCATCACGTTCTGGACAATGGGCTCCCTGCGCGGCAGCACCTATCAGAATGCCGCTGTTCTGGCGCTCGCGCTTTTGTTCTGCGGCACGGTCATCCTGCTGCATGCACAGATTCTGAACGCCTTTGCCGTCGGCGAGGACAACGCCCGGCAGATCGGCGTAGATGTGAAGCGGGCCAAGCTTATGCTGCTCATCATGGTTTCGGTCCTCATCGGCGTGTGCGTGTCCGTCGGGGGAACGATCGGCTTTGTCGGCCTTGTCACGCCGCACATGGCGCGCATGCTGGTTGGCCCGAACCACAAGCGGCTGCTCCCGGCGTCGATGTTCGGCGGAGCCGTCTTTCTGATGCTGGCCGATCTTATCGCGCGCATCCTGCTGAATCCGCTGGAACTGCCCATCGGCGTCGTTACAAGCTTCGTGGGCGCGATTGTATTCGTTGTCATCTTCTATCAGTCGAGAAAGGAGCATTGACATGCCGATGCTGGAGACCAACCGCCTTTCCGTGCGGTATGGAACCAAAACGATCGTCGATTCGCTCTCCTTCTCCGTTTCTGAGGGACAGTGGCTCATGATCGTCGGCCCGAACGGGGCCGGAAAATCCACTGCGCTCTCCGCCATTACGCAGGGCGCACCATATACCGGCAGCGTCCTGTTTGAAGGACAGGATGTAAAAAAAATGAAGTCCGCACTCCGCGCACAGGCCATCGGCGTCTTGTCGCAGAACCACTTCGTCGGCTACGGCTTTACCGTCGAGGAAGTCGTGCGGCTTGGCCGTTTTGCCTATTCCGGCGGCCTGCTCGGCCGCAGCCAGACCGAAGACGCGAAGCATGTCGAGCACGCACTAACCCTGACCGGCATGCAGGACAAACGCCAGCAGTCGGTTCTTACGCTCTCCGGCGGCGAACTGCAGCGCACGTTTCTCGCACAGGTTCTGGCGCAGGATCCGAAGCTGCTGCTGCTCGACGAACCGACGAACCATCTCGATCTCATCTACCAGAAGCAAATCTTCGCCCTGATTGGCAAGTGGCTGCAAACGCCGGGCCGCGCGGTTGTGAGCGTGGTGCATGATCTGTCGCTCGCCCGGGCTTTCGGCACGGACGCCCTCCTGATGGACCATGGCCGTCGAATTGCCCTTGGGCAGGCGAAAGAGGTTCTGTCGCCTGCAAACCTTGACCAGATCTATGGCATGGACGTCGCCGCCTGGATGCGCAGCCTGTACAGCCAGTGGATTGCGCCGTAATTCCCCGCGCAAGCAGCAAAAACCCGTCTTCCCTGTTGGGAAGGCGGGTTTTATATTTGGAATTACTTCTTATCTGCTGCAGCGGCGAGTTCCTTGAGCGCGTCCTTGCGGGAGAGGTTGACGCGGCCCTTCTCGTCGATCTCAGTAACCTTGACCCAGGTCATGTCGCCGATGTTGAGCACGTCCTCAACCTTCTCGACACGGCGGTTTTCCAGCTTGGAGATGTGGATCATGCCGTCCTTGCCAGGAGCGAGTTCAACGAACGCACCGATGGGCAGGATGCGGACGACCTTGCCGTAGTACAGCTTGCCGACCTCGGGCACGAAGCAGATATCGTCGATCATCTTCTTTGCCGCGTCGCAGGAGGCAGCATCGGGAGAGGCAATATGGATGGTGCCGTCGTCGTCAATATCGACCTGCGCGCCGGATTCAGCGACGATCTTCTGGATCATGGAGCCGCCCTTGCCAATGACCTCGCGGATCTTATCCACGTCGATCTTCATAGTGAGCATCTTGGGTGCGAATTCGGAGACATGGTCGCGCGGTTTGGCGATGCAGGGGATCATGATCTCATTCAGGATCTCCAGGCGGGCCTTGCGGCAGCGCTCGAGCGCGTCGGCAATGATCTCCATGGTCAGGCCGTCATTCTTGAGGTCCATCTGGATGGCGGTAACGCCCTCGGTCGTACCGGCAACCTTGAAGTCCATCTCGCCGTGGAAGTCCTCAACGCCCTGGATGTCAGTGAAGGTTCTCCATGTACCCGTCTCCTTGTCGGAGATAAGGCCGCAGGAAATACCGGCGACAGGTCGCTTGATGGGCACGCCTGCATCCATCAGAGCCAGCGTGGAGCCGCAGATGGAAGCCTGAGACGTAGAGCCGTTGGAGGAGACAACCTCGGAGACGACGCGGATAGCATACGGGAACTCGTCAACGGACGGAATCACAGGCAGCAGGGCCTTTTCCGCCAGTGCGCCGTGGCCGATCTCGCGGCGGGAGGTGGAGCGGCTCGCACGGGCTTCGCCGGTGGACCACTGCGGCATATTATAGTGGTGGATATAGCGGCGCTCGGTCTCGTCATAGATGGTGTCGAGTTTTTGCGCAGCGGAGAGGGTGTTCAGCGTGCAGACGGACAGAACCTGCGTCTGACCACGGGTGAACAAGCCAGAACCGTGGACGCGCGGCAGAACGCCAACCTCGGCAGCCAGCGGGCGAATTTCGTCCGGCGTGCGGCCATCGACGCGCTTGCCCTCGAGCAGCCACTTCTTGACGATCTTCTTCTGCATCTTGTACAGGCACACGTCGATCTGGACATCCCAGTCTTCTGCATACTTCTCGCCGAACTTCTCTTTGAAATCGACAACAGCCTCAGTCAAACGGGCCTCACGGACGTTCTTGTCGTCGGTGTCGAGCGCGTAGGCGATCTTGTCCAGACCGTACTCGCACAGATCGTCGAGCATTTCATGGTTGACAGCGGCCTTTTCAAACGTAAACTTCGGCTTGCCGATGGCATCAACGATGGTGTTGATGAATTCCACGACCTTCACGTTCGTCTCATGGGCCAGCTTGATGCACTCCATGAGGATGTCTTCCTTGACCTCGTTCGCTTCCGTCTCGATCATGACGACCTTCTCGTGGGTCGAAGCAATGGTCACGAAGCACTGGCAGGCGTTGCGCTCGTCCTGCGAGGGGTTGACGATATACTTGCCGTCCAGATAGCAGACATTGGTGGTCGCAGTCGGGCCGTTCCATGGAATGTCGGAATACGCGATGACGAGAGAAGAGCCGATGGAGGCGACGATCTCAACAGGGTTATCATAGTCCTGCGCGAGAATCGTATTGGTCAGAACGACGTCATTGCGGAGTTCCTCGTCAAACAGCGGGCGCATCGGGCGGTCAATCAGGCGGGAGATGAGCACACCGCGGTCAGAGGGCTTGCCCTCGCGGCGGTTGAAGGAGCCGGGGATGCGGCCGACGGCGTACATGCGCTCTTCAACCTCAATGGTCAGCGGGAAATAGTCGATGCCGGCCTTCGGCAGCGGGGACGCAACAGCGGTGACGAGTACGACGGTATCGCCGTAGCGGCAGATCGCCTCTGCGTTGCAGAGTTCTGCAACCTTGCCCGTCTCGACCGTAAAAGTGCGGCCGCCGATCTCGGTTTCAAAAATGTGATGATTCGGATACTGCTTGTGGGTAATCATGAAAGAACCTCCTTCGTTTTTCGCGCGCGTGGGAGGTTTAGCACTTGAAACTGGCGTCTGCAATCAAACGCTACTTTCAACTGCTAAATGGAACCCACGCGCAGTATAATAGTAGTTGGATTTATAAAAAAGGGCGGTCGCCCGACCGCCCTTTTCCTATGACTTACTTACGCAGGCCGAGCTTTGCAACGATTGCACGATAGCGGTTGATATCCTTCTTGGCGAGGTAGTCGAGAAGGCTTCTGCGCTTGCCGACCATCATCAGAAGGCCGCGGCGGGAATGGTTGTCCTGCTTGTGCTCACGCAGATGCTCGGTCAGGGTGTTGATCCGGGCAGTGAGGACAGCGATCTGAACCTCGGGAGAACCGGTATCACCGGCATGGGTCGCGTACTGCTCGATAATGGCAGTTTTTTCTTCTTTGCGCATCATAGTTGTGTTTCCACCTTTCAAAATATTCCCGGAGTCCAAGTATCGGGCAGGCAGAAGACCCGCGTCAAAGCGGGCGGTGTCCCGAAACTGGGAAACGGGTCGCAGCGCATGGCGCTGCTTGTTAAGAATATCATACAGGCGCAGAAAAGTAAAGCAGAAAATGCCTGTATTTTCTGAAATTTTTCGGCTTCCGCCACCGGACAGAATTCGACAGAACGGCATAGAATGGCGTGGGACCATCATTCCCGAAAGGAGGGAAGTTTATGCTGAAGGTCACAAAATTCGGCGGCTCGTCGCTGTGCGACAGCGCCGGTTTTTCGCGCGTGCGCGAGATCGTGCTTGCCGACCCGGCGCGTCGTGTCGTCATCGTGTCAGCGGCAGGCAAACGCCATGCCGCTGACCACAAGATCACAGATCTTCTTTATCTTTGCCATGCGCATCTGCAATACGGCGTAAGCTGCTGGGACTTATGGCGCAGGATTGCTGACCGTTACCGCGAAATCCGCGACGGCTGCTGTCTGACGCTGCCCATTGAAGCAGAACTCGATGCAATCTACGCCGCCATGCGCCGCGATACACCACGCGACTGGATCGTCTCTCGGGGCGAATATCTGTCCGCGCGGCTGATGGCTGATCTGCTTGGCTTTGAATTTGTTGACGCAAAAGACTGGCTGCTGTTTGATGCCGCAGGCCGTATCCGGCAGGCTGCGTCCTATGCTGCACTCGGCTCGCTTGCCGACGGGCGGAAGATCGTCACGCCGGGGTTTTACGGTGCGCTGCCTGACGGCAAGATCCATACACTCCCGCGCGGCGGCTCCGACGTAACAGGCGCGCTGGCCGCAGCCGCGCTGCACGCGGATCTGTACGAAAACTGGACAGATGTGACAGGTGTGCTCGCGGCAGACCCCCGGCTGATTCAGAATCCCGCGCCGGTCGGCCAGCTGCGCTATGAGGAATTACAGACGCTTTCACGCGTCGGCATGCAGATTCTACACGAGGACGCAGTCGCACCGGTCCGGCAGGCGCAAATCCCGCTGCGCATCTGCAATACGCATGATCCGGAGAACCCCGGCACACTCGTCCGTCCGCAGATGGAGCCGGGTGAAGGCCAGATCTGCTTTGCAGGCCGGCGCCAGCTTGCCATGCTGCGCCTGACCTGCCCGCAGGAGCCGGACGCAGAAGCAAAGCTGGCCGCCATTTTGACGCAGGCGCAGCTTTCGCCGTTTTCCATGCAGAGCGTGTGCGGCGAACTCACGGTGCTTTTACCGATGAAGTCCGGCTCCGAACGCCTGCACCGTCTGCAGGAGCAGGCCGCGCAGGCGCTGCTCCCGCAATCATGCACGCTGCGCGAAAACCTGAGCATTCTGGCCGCGCTCTGCCGTTCGACCGCCACCGTGCCGGAACTGCTCCGCGCAGTCGAAAAGAGCGGCGCGCCAGTCCACCTGCTGCAAAAATGCGGAGCTTGCGCCCTCATGCTCGTCAACGACAGTCAATACGAACAATCCCTGCGCGCCGCCTACTCTGCCAGCCGCGATCTGCACGATTGACAAGCGAAAAGCAGATATGATAGAATATACGGTAGTCAGAGCAATTCTGACTGCCGTACTCCATATCCGCGGGCATGATGGAATTGGTAGACATGCGGGATTTCGGTGATGTCACCTTGCTGAAATGTTTTTGCGCCATCCTCGCCGCGGACATTCTTCGGTAAAAGCAGGCTCGCCTGTTTTTATACCTGCGGATCAAGCGTTACGCTCCGCCTCGGTTTCCTCACCGAGTCAAAATCAGGGGACAACAAAATAGCGGCAGATTTCCCTGCCGTTCCTATCTGCGCCCGTGGTGGAATTGGCAGACACGATGGATTTCGGTGATGTCACCTTGGTGAAAGGTTTTTGTTATGTGTTGACGCGGGATTTGTGTACCGTCGTTGACAAGCACTTGGAGGGAGACGCTTATGGCGCAAGCGGCATCAAAAGGAAACTGCTATCTTTGCGGGGAAACGATTTCCAAAACAGCATTTAAGAAGCATCTGCTGGAAAAGCACAATGATGCTGCCGGCGATGCGCAGACGTGCAAGCTGCTGAAGGTGGAGGGCGCAGGCGAAAAGGCGTATTGGCTGTATCTGGATATGCCGGTGAGCGCCACGCTAAAAACGCTCGATCGGTTTCTGCGGGATATCTGGCTGGAATGCTGTGGGCACGAAAGCGCATTTTTTGTGGGGAACTATGAGCAGCTCTCGAAAAACACCATGGTCGGGATGCTGCGCGATGGGCTCAAGCTCCATTATGAGTATGATTTCGGCTCTACAACGGAGCTGACGATCACGGTGGTGGGAACACTGCTGCGCCCGAAGCAGCGCAGATCCGTTCGTCTGCTCGGGAGAAATGAGCCGATCCGCTTCCTGTGCGGGAAATGCGGAAAGGAAGCCGATTGGATATGCTGCGAATGCGAATGGGCGGATCAGTATCCGTATTTCTGCGAAGACTGCATGGAAAGCCATCCGCACGATTCTGCGCTTCCAATCGTTAATTCTCCGCGTATGGGCGTGTGCGGCTATTGCGGAGAGGATGACGTCTATACCTTTGACCCGGCTCCGTTTTTGAAGTAAAAATCAGGCGACCGGCGGACGCTTACGCCGCAGTTCGCCTGTATCTGCGCCCGTGGTGGAATTGGCAGACACGATGGATTTAGGTGATGTCACCTTGGTGAAAGGTTTTGCGCCATCCTCGCCGCGGACATTCTTCGGTAAAAGCAGGCACGCCTGTTTTTATAGCTGCGGGTCAAGCGTTACGCTCCGCCTCGGTTTCCTCACCGTGTAAAAATCAGAGGACAACAAAATAGCGGCAGAACGCGCTGTCGCTCATATATGCGGGTATGGTGGAAATGGTAGACTCGGAGGATTTAGGTGCTGTCACCTTGGTGAAAGGTTTTTCCGCGGTTCCTCACCGCGGACATTCTTCGGTAAAAGCAGGCTTGCCTGTTTTTATAAACGCGGATCAAGCGTTACGCTCCGCCACGGTTTCCCTCGCCGTGTAAAAACAGAGGACAACAAAATAGCTGCAGGTATCCCTGCCGCTCATATCTGCGGGTATGGTGGAAATGGTAGACTCGGAGGATTTAGGTTCCTCTGCCGTGAGGCGTGTGGGTTCGAGTCCCACTACCCGTACCAGCGACCGACCTGCATTTTGTGATAAAAATGCAGGTCGGTTGCTATTGTTACTTCAGTAAAAATACTTGTTTTTTATATCTGTATTTTTTCCATCACCAGTTCGTCGACTTCCTGCTCCAATCTCAAAATTTCTTTCTGCAAAGTCAAACAGTGGGCATCGAGGACTGGTTTCCTCAATGCCCACTGTTTTTGCAACTGTGTGACCTTTTTCAGTTCGGCTGCATACTGTTCCCGCAGCTTTTTCGCGTGATCCCAAACGGCTTTATCCAAAACCTCCTCGTGAATCCGGTGAGAGCTGCAATAACCTTTCCCGTTCCGTTGGTATCCCCGGCAGACGTATTCCACACGGCGGCTGCCGTTCCAGTAACGGATCATGGGACTGAATACGTTCCCACATTCCTGACAGGTCAGTAGCCCGGCATAACGGTGCTTTGTACGATTGTTGACCGCCGGACGCGCCTGCTGTTTCAGCCGCGTCTGGACTTGCTGCCAGATTGCTTTTTCAATGATAACCGGATAGAAATTCTCGTGACGAAGCCAGTCCGCTTCGCAGACAGCTCGCGCTTTGCCGCCGAGATATTCCCTGCGGTGATTGACCAGAACGCCGGTATAGGCTTCCTCCGCCAGCACGTTTTTCACACTGGCATATGTCCATAGGAACTGACCGTCACGGGTTTTGTGCGTATGCCGGACTTCTTTGCCGCACCATTCAGCCCGGAGCTGCGCCGGTGTTTTTCGCCCCTCAGTATTAAGCCACCGGGTGATCTCTTTCTGTCCGCAGCCCTGTAAATACAGAGCGTAGATAAGCTGTACCGTCTCCGCCGCTTCCGGATACACCAAAACCTGATTTGTATTTCGATCCTTCCAGTATCCGAAGGGCGGCGTGATCACCAGCCCCTCTTGTTGCTTCTGACGGTATCCTGCTCGAATCTTTTTGCCAATATCCTTCGCGTAATAATCATTCATCAATCCGCGGACACCGATCATGAGATCGTCTTCTTCGCAGAAAGTATCCACACCTTCCGTTGCGGAGATGACCCGCACTTGCTGCTGTCTCAGGAAGTCGATAAACAATGCGGTTTGGGTTCGGTGACGACCCAGCCTTGAAAGGTCTTTCACGAGAACTGCATCAACCTGTTTTGCCTGAACCGCCGCTGTGAGCATATCCAGCCCACGGCGGCTGAAATTCATGCCGCTGATGTTATTATCGGCAGAACTGCCGACGATCGTCCAGCCGCTCTTTTCTGCAAAAGCGCGGCAGATCTCCTGCTGATTTTGCAGAGAATTCTGCGCCGGATCATCGTCGTTGGAGAGCCGCGCATAGAGCCAACCCCGCATTGCCATAATCTTTTACCCCACAAGCCCGTCGCCATAGAGCAGCCGCGCCAGCCGATCCCAGTCAAAATCCAGCGCACCGTATCGCTCCGTGAGCGTCCCATTTTCATAGACATCCAAGTGTGTGCGGAACGGCGCTTTGATCTGAATGTCCAGGCTGAGCTTTCCGTCTGTTTCCTGCACATAGATCTTTTCGACCAGCATCCGCAGATGCGCTTCCGTCATGGCACCCTCAGCAAGGATATCGTCGATCATGCTGATATCCCTCTTGAGTTTCGTTTGCCGATCCCGCAGGACGGCGGAGATGTTTTGCAGTTCTTCGATCTGCTTTTTTGCCGCAGCGATTTCTTCTTCACGTTTCTGGATCATGCGGTCGTAGCGCTCGGCATTTGCCCGGTCCCGTATCCGCTCCATTAAAATTGCCTCCGTTTCATCCTCCAGGCATCGAATTCGCTTTTCTAACTTGACAATCTGCGCACCGGTCAGTTCTGCCTTTGGTGTCCACTGTGCGATCAGCTGCTCCAGCGCATCCCAGTTCTGCTGATACAGCGCTTTTGTATTGCGCAGTTCGTCGATAATCAGCCTGTCCAATACGGACTCGTCGATCTGGTGCTGGGAGCAATGCTCCTTCCCGAAGCGGTTGTAGGTGCTGCAAACATAGGTGACCCGTTCGCCGCTTTTCAGATGGATGCGCCTGCCGAACATGACCCGGCCGCAGTCAGCGCAGCGCAGGAGTCCGCTGTAACGCAGGATCTCCTGCGAGGGCGCGGCGCGCACGTTCAGCCGTTTCCGCTCCGCCAGCATCATCTGCGTCTGCTCCCACAGTTCCGGCGTGATGATCGGCGGGAGATAGTTTTCATGACGGAACTGTTCTTCCGGCTCTGTGAAGCGGAAGGTTTTGTTGATCTTGTTCCGTTCGCTTTTGTGGCAGATGAGCGTTCCAACATAGCTTTCGTCCCTGAGAATGCGGGCTATCATGGTTGCGTCCCAAAGATACTTTTTTAGGATGACGTCCTGCGTGTTGGGCAGGCTCTTGTTCAGCAGTTCCAGTTGCATGAGCGCAGGTGTTTTTCTCTTCTGCTCATTCAGTGTGCGGGCGATAGTCTTCATACCGCTGCCGCCAACGTAGGCGGTGAAGATCAGTCGAACGGTTTCAGCTGCTTCCTCTACAATGACAACCTTCTTCGTGTTTTTATCCTTGAAATATCCGAATGGCGGAATGGTCACGAGCCCTTCCTTTTGTTTTTGCCGGTAGCCGGTCCGCACACGGCGGCTGCCGTCGCGCGCATAGAAATCGTTGACCAAACCTTTGAAGCCAATGATGAGATCGTCATTTTCGTTGAACGTATCGATATTTTCCGTCGCCGAGAGGACGCGAACATCGTGCTCCCGCAGGTAGTCGATGAACAGGGCAGTCTGCGTTCGGTGTCGACCCAGCCGGGATAGGTCTTTGACAATGATCGCCTCGATTTTTCCAGCTTCCACAACTTCGTAGATTTTGTCAATGCCCTCGCGGTTGAAATGCATGCCGCTGACATTGTCATCGAAGGATTCTCCGACGACCTCATGCCCGTTTGTGACGGCGTATTCATAAATGATTTTCCGCTGATTCGTCAGGGAATTCAGTTCATCGTCCTCATCCCGACTCAGGCGGTAATACAGCCAGACTTTCATGGTTCCTCCTTCCCGCTATGGTGTGTGCTGATTGCAGCACACACCATAGCACACTGTTTTTCGAATAGCTAGAACAATCCATCATGCGCAGCAGGAATCTACATGATCAACAAAATCCTCCTGCAACTTTGTATATGGCTGATCTACCGACAGGTAGTCATGCACCAGCATTTTCAAAAATTCATCGAACTGCGCATCCGTACCGATGTAGCTGAACGTGACCTCCGAAATATTGTCTTTTCGCTTTCTCGCCATAGGTACTCCTTTCATAGTTCCTGTTTCATATCCCAATCTTCATGATCGTCCTCAGCGTGACCGAGGGCGGTTTTCTTTTGCCGGAGCTTTTTGCGGCGCTTGCTGTCGATGTGCAGCGGCATAGTCGTTCCGTCGCGCGTCGGCGCATCGTCCGTCATCTGCTCCACAGCACGACCAAGGCGCACAAGATCACTGCCGTAATCGAGATCCATGCGCACAGATGAATTTTCTTCTTCGCTGCCTGTGCCAGAGCTGAAAACTCTTGTTTGCTGCTCTCTGAAATCGTAGTCACGGCTTTCTGCGTACTGTCTGTCAGCTCTTTGCAGGCGGAAGAATATCTCGCGTTCAGGCTCCCAGCCTGTTTCTCGAATTTTTCTGTACTCTCCTGCATCTCGTTCAATGCGGTCTGTGCGTCCTCCCGCGTCAGGAGCGTTTTCAGGTCCGTGTCCAACTGCATCTGCTGCCGGAACAGCCTGTCCTGCATTTCGAGCATCGCACTCCAGTTTTTCTCGGTCACCATCACGCTGGGCTCCAGCCGTTGCGCCTCGTCCATCAGCTTTTTGTGCTGCGCCAACATTTCTTGTGTTGTCATTCTCCGTTCTGTATCCAAATTCAGCCTCCATATTTTCTTTTAAGTATTTCTCCATGTGCAGCTTGCTGTCACGGCATTTGCGCCCCTCCGGTGTGGTGTAGGTGATGTTCTTGCGGCTGTCCGTCCATGCGGCATCGTAACCCTCAGAGCGGAGCAGCGTCAGAAATTCGTCCCTGTTCCCGGCATAGCGCATACACTCATCGATCACGCGCATCAGCTCGAACTTCCAACTCTCGCCTCTGTCCGCCGTGTAGTATTCTGCGTTGGACATTCCGCGCGAATGCCGCTGCTCGTCTTTCTGAAATTTCGGCAGCCCCAATTCCTCGCAGATTTGGTCATTGCGGATGCGCAGCTCCTGAATCTGTTCGTCCGCCATGTGTACCTTCCGGCCGGTTTCAAAATTCACGCTGTTGATGATGCAGTGCGAGTGAATGTGTTCGCGGTCGACGTGGGTGCAGACCAGAACCTCACAGCCGTCGAAGTATCCGGCAAGTCGGCGCGCTGCTTCGTGCGCCGTGCGCGGGTCGATGTTCGCACCTTTCGGGAAGCTCTGCACCATGTGATAAAACATCACGCCGCCGTCCTTGTGGTGCAGCAGCTTCGTACTCAGGAACTCGTCGAACGCAGTTTCCGGTTGACAGCCAATACCGCTGACGAGCGGCTGTCCATCCCAGAGCGTCTTGCTGAGTTGGGAAACGTAGCGCATGACACTTTTCATGCAGCTGCGTGTTTGCGTACCCTTTTTGTAATTCACGAAATGGACGATTGCGATTTGCCTGCACCTCCTTCCTGCATTTTCCGCAGGGCTGTGTTGATCTTGGAAAACTCGTGCACGGCAGAATCCAGATTGGCAAACTGTACCTTGCCCATATTCGCCAGCACCGTCAGCTGGTTGAGATTGTTGCCGATGGCTTTCTGCTGCCGCAGGACTTCCTTCAAGCCGTCAAGAATGACGATATGTTTTCCAAGGCAGCAGGCGGTCACATAGTCGCTCTGGGTCATTCGTGCCTGTGCCGCTTTTCGGCGTATTGCGTTCAAATCCTGTTCTGAAATCCGGATACTGAATTGTTTGTTTTTCCGCATATTCCCTCCGTTCGTAAAAGTGGGTATGGGCTTCTGCCTGCAAATAGCATTTGGCAGGGAGCCGGCGTTCCGGCGACTAGCCAAATGCGATGCTGGCTCCTCCCGAACGGGAGGATTTTTCCCGCCGCGGCGGGGCTTCTCTGCGTTGGTTTGGCGTATTGCGCCTGCGTTTTTTCACATTGTCCGCACGTTGGCGCAACGTTGGCTTTTCCCGTTGCGCCGCGCACACACTCGCAGTCTGGGCAGAAAACCGCACACAGCGGCGACACGCGCCTCACGGCGCACTGCGGGTGCTCGGTACGCCAGCAGGGTCGATAGGGTCGATTTTTTCCACGGTGGGAAGATCGGCACCATCGACCCTTTTCAGGCAGATGAGGCGCTCGCCGTTACTCTTTCGGAATGATACGAAAATGCCGTTTTTCCTTAGAGCGTCAACGCTTTTTCGGATTTGATGCGAAAAGCTGTTCGGTGTCCAACCCTCGATTCCGGCAGGGTCGATCTTTTCCAACAGCACTTTCGCAGGGGCGCTGATTTCGGTCTCTTTTTGTAGAAGTTCAGAGAGAAGATTTTCGATTTGAAGTGCCGAAATCTTAGAAGCGCCGCTGCAAGTTTTGCTGTCCTCAAGCAGTTTCCAGACGTGATCTTCCTCTCCGAATTCCAGTTTTAACGTGCGATCTGCGATGTCCCGCCCGGTGCAGTGCAGCGAGGCAATGTTGGCAAGACGCGAATTTTTCTGGAGAACAAAGGTCGAATCTGCCGCGCCGCTTAAGCCCGTCGAGCCGGAGATCATATTCATCGGATCGTCGTCGTGGAGCTTGCGCAGATGGTGAATCAAGAGAATCGCGATGTGCCGCTTGTCCGTAAGCTGTTTCAAAAGCCCGATGTCCTGATAGTCATTTGCGTACAGATTGCTGTCACCGCCTACGCTGCGGACGCGCTGCAAAGTATCAATGACAACCAGTTTTGTACTGGGGTGTTCGTTCAAAAACTGCTCGATCTGCTGCTCCAGACCGTGTTTTAATGTATCAGCCATGATTGTAAAATGTAGCGTCGGCGGCGCATCTTCCGTCAGATCAAAGAGCCGCGTCTGGATACGCTGGAACGAATCTTCAAGACTGAGATACAGCACTTCACCCTGCGTTACTGCAAAATTCCACAGCGGCTGCCCCTGTGCAACGCATAAGCAGAGCCACAAAGCCAGCCAAGACTTGCCGATCTTCGGTGCGCCCGCGAGGATGTGCAAGCCCTCTGGAATAAGCTCATCTACCAGAAAGTGCGTCGGTTCATATGTCCTGTTTTGCAGATCTTCCGCATTGATAGTGTGTAGTTTGTTCATACTGTCACCTCCTTTCGATATTGTTGCTGCGATTTTTATTTTCGATTTCCCGCACCGATATCGTAACATAAGGATTGACTTTTGAAAATAGGTAATGTATCATTTCAATAGATACACTATATCGATGCAAATACATTCTCTAATGAGGAAACAGCTTATGGGCGTTTTAGGAAAAGACTTATTTGATTTCCATCGGCCGCAGACAAACACCAAAGTCGAATTTGGTGCATCCGCCTATTGGGTAGAGGATAGAACGATGCCGCAGCCGTATGGAGCGGTGCTGACGGAAATACTGAACCTTGATGTCGCACCTTTTCAGGAATTGCTGAATCAGCTGAACACAGCCGTTCAAGAAAAAAGTGATAATGTCCTGCGTGCTTACATGGACATGAAGAAGGGACTGGCTTCTCTGCCGCTCTACCGGCTGTATCTGGAGGACTTTCGCGTCTTTGGCGATATGCCGGTCGAGGCGTTTGCGGTCGGAGAAGCACAGGATGCTTTTGCGGAGTTCGTGATGCAGGAAGATCATGATCTGCCCGCATTCATGCAGCAGCAGATCGACGATATTCGTTTGATTCAGGAACGGTATGCGTGGTTCCTCGATGGTGTTTTTGCGGGCGCGGTATTTGAAAAGAAAAAGGGCCAGAAGAAAATTCCTCTGGCACCGATGATCTGTTCGCGCGGATATGGAGCTTTTATCAGCGGTGTCAGTCTCGGCGAAAACCCTGAGACAGACGCGCCGCCGGTGAAGACGCAGTACCGCATCCGCGGCGAGAAGGAAAAAGCCGAGATCGTCGAGAGGATGTACTTCGACCGGCTGCTGGATTTTGTCTATGTGGAGTTCATGAAGGGGCTGCAAAAGGGCTTTGTACCGAAACGCTGCACCAACTGCGGGCGCTGGTTTTTACAGAAACCGGGAGCGACCTATGCCTATTGCACAGAACCTGCACCGGGGCAGGACGGCAAGACCTGCCGTGAGATCGGCGCGAGCAGCAGTTTCCGCAGCAAAGTAGAGAACAACGATGTCTGGAAGGTTCACCAACGGGCTTACAAAAAATATTTCGCCCGCATCAGAAGCGGTCTGATGACCAAGAGCGAGTTCGAGGTGTGGTCCCGGCAGGCAGCAGAACTGCGGGATGCCGCGCTGGAACGATATGCGCGGGCGGAAAACGAGGAGGAACGGCAGCGCATCGCGCAGGAGGTCACTGAGGCGCTCAACACAGAATGATAGAAAAAGCAATTCTAAATAATTTAGAAAAAACAGCAGGGAAACAATATCATGAGCCAGAAATAATTCTAACGTATTGTGCCGCTACATAGTGTATGGAAAAGTGTGCATTCCTGTGTACCCGAATGCTTGAAAGGCATGTAGGAGGCTCTGACAAAATCACCAAAAGTGAGAGAGAATTTCACGCGAACTTGATGCAATATTTTCACTTGCTAATTCGGTAAAGCATCATTATAATCAAAATTAAATTGGCCGTAATTTGCTTAAAAAGTTCCGAAAACCTTGAGAAATTTCAAGAAATGAATATATATATATATATATTCAAGAATTACAGGAAATGGCGGAATGGGGCTTGCGGCGGAAAAGCAGGAGGAAAGACAGTGAAAGCACATCTGACAAAGCGACTTGTGTGCCTGATCCTGGCAATTGTTTTGTGCCTGTCTGCGGCGGTTATCCCGGCGCTTGCAGCAAACGACACGAAAAATGTCAAGGTTAAGGTTCAGAAGGTCAGCAACGACACCGTTCCTACGGAGCTGAATCCGGAGCGTCAGGCAGCGGCGGAAGATACCGTCCAGACACAGTCGGCGGAGGGACCGGTTCGTGTGTCCATCGTTGTAAAAGGTGGATCCGTTCTGGATAAATATTCAACGAACGGCCTTACCGCCAACTACGCTGCCGCCAATTACCGGCAGCAGGTGCGCGCTTCGCAGAACGCGGTGGCGCGTGAAATCTCCGCAGACGTACTCGGCGGCAAGAAGCTGGACGTGGTGTGGAATCTGACGCTGGCCGCGAACATCATCTCGGCAAATGTCGAATCTGACCAGATTGACGCAATCCGCGCGCTGCCAGATGTTGAGGCGGTCGTGGTTGAGCAGCGCTACTATCCCGACCGCTCGGCGGAGAAGCTGGCGACGCAGCCCAATATGGCCACGTCCTCCAGTATGATCGGCACGAACGTCGCATATGAAACCGGTTATACCGGCGCGGGCACGCGGATCGCCGTGATCGATACCGGCATCGATACCGATCACCAGTCGTTTGACAACGGCGCATTCGACTATGCGCTACAGCAGGAAGCGAACGGCAATGAGAATTACATCAAGAGCCTCGATCTGCTCGACCAGAGCAAGGTAACGGCGGTTCTCAGCCAGCTGAACATTGCGCAGAACGGCGTGAGCGCCGACGACCTCTACTATGGCAGCAAGCTTCCGTTCGCATATAACTATGTAGATAAGAATACCGACGTGACGCACGACAACGATACGCAGTCGGAACACGGCTCGCACGTTGCCGGTATTGCGGCGGCAAACAAATATGTCCCGCAGACAGACGGCGACGAAACCACCTATGTTTCCGCGCTGGATACCGTCAAGACACAGGGCGTTGCGCCGGAGGCACAGCTGCTGGTTATGAAGGTGTTCGGCTCGAACGGCGGCGCGTTCGATTCGGACTATATGGCGGCCATCGAGGACGCAATTGTTCTGGGTGCCGACAGCATCAACCTCTCGCTCGGCTCCAGCTATCCCGGCCCGTCGAAGTACACGGCCTATATGGACGCGGATACCGATCCGGTTCCGGTCTATCAGGCAATTCTGGACAGCCTTGCGTCCAAGGACGCTGTGGTGTCCATCTCTGCCGGTAACTCCGGCAACTGGGCGGAAAATGCCTATGCCGGCTCCAATGGCTACGATGCCAGCAGCGGCACGGGGCTGCTGTATGACGATGACGTCAGCATGGACGTGGTCGGCGCGCCCGGCTCGTTCACCAATGCATTTACCGTCACGTCGGTTGACAACATCGGCAACACCGGCGAATATCTGGAGGTTGACGGCCAGAAGTTCATCTACATGGAAACGACCGGGGAAAAGGCCGGCCATGGCATGAAGCAGATGAAGTCTATCGCTGGCGAGTATGAGTATATCCTGATCGACGGCGTGGGCAACACGGGAGATTATGACGCCATCGGCGGCAAAGACCTGCTGGAGGGTAAGATTGTGTTCTGCTCTCGCGGTGAGCTCGACTTCTCCATGAAAGCAAGCAACGCCGCGCAGTATGGCGTTGCCGCAACGATTGTTTACAATAATGTCCCCGGTACGATCAGCATGGATCTGAGCAGTTACTGGAACGAAGCACCGTGCGTTCTGGTGACGCAGGACACAGCAAGAGTGTTCCGCGACAAGGCAGAGCCGGTCTATGACAAAAACGATTCCAGCAAGGTGCTCTACTATAAGGGTAGGATGAAAGTCAGCGCAGATGCAGCTGTCATTCCGGTCTCCGCCGAGTACATGACCATGAGCAGCTTCGCCAGCTGGGGTGTTCCCGGCAGCCTGGAGCTGAAGCCCGAAATCACCGCCCCTGGCGGCAACATCTATTCGGTCAACGGTCTGGAGCAGGGCGGTAAGGGCTATGAGAATATGTCCGGTACGTCCATGGCTGCGCCGCAGATTGCCGGTATGTCAGCGCTGTTTGCGCAGCATTATCAGGCGGCCGGTCTGTCCAAGACGAACCGCTCGGTGCGCCATCTGGCGCAGAGCCTGCTGATGTCCACAGCTACTCCGGCGCGAGAGGACGCGACGCATTACTGGTCGGTTCTGAAGCAGGGTGCGGGCGTTGCGAACATCGGCGCGGCCATCACGGCAGATTCCTATGTCTGGATGGCCGATTCTGCGAACAAGGGCGCTTCCGACGGCAAGGTCAAGGTTGAGCTTGGCGAGGACGCGGCAAAGAACGGTACATACAGCTTCTCGTTTGATCTGTATGATCTGTCCGGCACGGAGCAGACTTATGACCTGTCGGCAAGCTTCTTTACACAGGCAATGACCACCATCGGCGGTGATCGTTATCTTGATGAGGCAACCGCACCGCTGGTGGCAAATGTTACCTATGGCAGTGCGGCAAGCGGCAGCAGCGTTACTGTTCCCGCAAACGGTCACGCGACCGTCACGGTAAACATTGCACTGACGGCGGAGCAAAAAGCGGCGCTTGACCGCGACTATTCGGTTGGTGCATATCTTGAGGGCTATGTGTTCGCGCAGGAGCGCACAAGCGCCGAGGGCGTGAGCGGCACGTGCCACTCCATCCCGGTGCTGGGCTTCTACGGCTCATGGACGGCTTCGAGTATGTTTGAGGTTGGCGACTACTATCACTACCAAAGTGGCGAAGAGACCCGGATGCCGTATCTGGGCAACGCCTATACCGATAACAATGTGCTGTACGTCAAGTACGCATCCGACAACAGCCCCTATAGCCGCGGCAGCGTGCTTGGCGGCAACCCTGTTGTCAACGACAGCAAATATCTGCCCGAGCGCAACGCCATCAACAGCGAGAACGGCGACAGCATTTATTATTGGAAATTCTGCGCCATCCGCAACGTGGCAGACAGCCGTTTGCAGATCATCAACAAGACGACGAATACCGTCCTTGCAGAGCAGACGCTCGGCCACTTCCTTGGCGCGTTCTATTCGCAGTATTTTAACCCCAGTGAGTACGTCAATCTGCCGCTGGACTGGAAGCCCGCTGGCATGAAAGAGGGCGAACAGCTGGAGTTGAACCTGACGCTGGCACCGGAGTACTATGTGCAGGACGACGGCAGCGTGAACTGGGCTTCGCTCGGCAGCGGCGCAACGCAGACGTTTACGGCCGTGATCGACAACACCGCGCCGGTTGTGAACAATGTTACAGTTGCTGACAACGAAATGACCGTCAATATTTTTGACAACCAGTATGTGGCGGCTGTTCGTCTGTATGACCGCAGCGGTACGGTGAAACTGGCAGAGGCCGGCGCAAATCAGACGACTGCGGCCAATACGGCAAATGACTTTACGCTGAATCTGTCCAGTGCCAACGGCAACATTTTCTACGTCAAGGCATATGACTACGCGATGAACGAATCCACCTATCGTGTGGAAATGGAAATCGGCGAACAGCCTGGCGAACCGGCAATGTTCCTCTTTGATGCCTACTATACCGGCAACAAGATCTGGAACACCATGAGCGGCAGCGATACAACCTATGTCAAGACGCCGTATGCCGCAAGCGCGGATGATTTCTATGCGGCGGCCTATGTGGACGGCAAAATTGTTGCCTCCACCAGCACGGGCGATTTGTATGTGCTGGACGCCAATGACCCCGAGAACGCAAGCTATGTCCGCACGCTGGATACGCTGCTGCTTGACATGGCCTATGACAAGACAAGCGACACGCTCTATGGCGTGGATGCTGGCAGCAAGGTCTACACCATCGACCGCTACAGCGGTGAGCTGACGCTTGTCGGCACGCTTCCGGTCAAGGCCAGAACGCTTGCCTGCGATGACAGCGGCAATTTCTACTATGCATTTGCCGAGACAGATTACAGCTACTATAAGATTTACCGCCTGCCGATTACGGCAGTAACCTCCGATGCAGCCGCAGATCCGGAAGCAATTGTGACGGTCGGCCAGCGCTATACAACGCCGGAGGAGGACGACTTCAGCGCCGTCGGTTCGCTGGAGTGGGAATCGAAAGAGAATGTTCTGTTCTTTGCCGTCAGCTCCGCGCTGCACAAGATCGACCTGACCGCAAAGACAAGCGCAGAATGCACGGAAAGCGGCTGGGGCGATTACTTCCCGGCAGAGTTCCACGCGCTCTGCATCCCGCGCGAGGGCGGCAGCTGGAGCGCTTCGGAAAGCGCCGCCGCAGTTGCGCTCTCGGATCACAGCGTTTCCCTGCTCCTTGGCAAGACGCAGACGCTGAAAGCATCGGTTCTGCCGTGGAATCTTGCAAACCGTGAGGTTGTGTGGAGCAGCTCCAACAGCAGCGTTGCAGCCGTCAGCGCCAACGGCGTGGTTACGGCCAAAAATGCCGGTACCTGCACCATCCGAGCAGCCTCCGCGCAGAACCGCTCGGTCTATGATGAGTGCACGGTCTCGGTAGAGCAGCTGAACGTAACGCTCACCGGTATGCTCCAGGACGCAAACGGCAAGGCAGAGCTGTTCAGCTGGGATCTGAAAAACAGCAGCAGCTGGAAGACCGGTATTGAGATCGACACCAGCATGGCGGCCATGGCCTATGACCCCGTGGATCAGGTCTACTACGTCATCGACGCGACCGACCGCACCATGGTCAAGGACGAGTCGCAGACGTGGAAGCTCCACAAGGTCGACCCGGCGGCAGGCAAGAGCCTTGCGGTTGCAGACAACGGCATCGGCGTTCCGATGATCGACATGGCGTACAGCACCAAATTTTCCGCGGCAGGCGCTGCCCGTCTGGTCGGTATCTACCGCATGGGCTACGTCTTTAAGCCGTTTGACCCGATGGACACCAGCAATGTGACGCTTCGTGACGCGATTCAGCTTCCGGTCTCCAACCATCATGCACAGAACCTGATCGGTATCGCATCGCTGGGCGTGGAAACGCACAGCAGCGACGCGTGGTACGACGGTGCAACGGATTGGTACGGCGACCCGGAGAACACGACCTGGAGCGGCGAATATGAGGCGGAGCACTTCGCGATCCTGGACGATGCGGGTTATCTGTGGGATCTGTGGATCAGCGTGCATGACGACGGCTACGGCTTTGATTATACCACCACAAAGACGCCGCTGTCGGCACTGGAAGCGCCTCCTTATGACTCGACCAGCAACTACGTCTACTGCTCCATGACCGCGTACAGCGACGGCAGCCTGTACCTGTCCCGCTTCAACGGCGACACGAACGAGATCTACCGCCTGCGCAAGGACGCGGACGGCAGCTATGAGGCCGTCCTGATCGACGACTTCGGCAGCGGCGTCTGGCCGGCACTGCTCGGCGGCGTGGAGACCAGCAAGGACGATCCGGTTCCCGTGACGGTCGACAAGAGCGCGCTGCAGAAGCTGTACGACGACAATCAGAACCGCAGAAAAGACGACTATGTAAGCGGCTGGGACGCATTCGAGACGGCAATGCGTGAGGCGGAGGCTGTTCTTGCCGACGAAAACGCCACGCAGGAAGCGGTAGACGCAGCGAAGGTAAAGCTGGAAGCAGCCATTGCCGGGCTTAAGAAGAAGCCCGAGACGCCGATCATCCCGCCGTATTATCCCATCCTCGGCAATACCGGCTCGTCCCGTGCGAACAGCAAGCTGCCGTTTACCGACGTGTCGAAGAGCGACTGGTTCTATGATGCCGTCAAGGGCGCATGGCAGAATTACCTGATCGACGGCGTGACCGCTACGACCTACAAACCGCACGGCACACTGACCGTGGCTGAGGCGATCAAGCTGGCCTCCGCGCTGCATCAGATGCAGAATACTGGCAAGGTGACGCTGATGAACGGCAAGACCAACTGGTATAACAGCTATGTCGAATACGGCATTGCGAACGGCATTCTGGACAAGAGCTATGCCAACTACACCAGAGCGCAGATGAACGCCCCGGCGACCCGCCGTGAGTTTGTGTCCATCTTCTATCCGGCGATGGACGGCTACAAGGCGCTCAACAACATTGCCGACAACGCGATCCCGGACGTGAAGCTGGGCGACAAGTGTGCGGATGAAATTTACGCATTCTATCGTGCGGGCATCCTGACCGGCTCTGACAAGCAGGGTACCTTCAACCCCGACAGCACCATTGTCCGCAGCGAGGTCGCAGCCATCCTCCTCCGGATGTACGATGCGTCCACGCGTGTACAATTCACTCTGAAATAATTTCCAGTCAAGCAACGAGCGGATTTGGACTTGTTCCGAATCCGCTCGCTTTTTGTATAAAGAAAACCACCGGCAATGCCGGTGGTTCCAAAAAGCTTTACAGTCCGACGTGTATTCCCGTTGCAGCATGGTTTCCTTGTCGCATTTTGCAGCAATATTATAATACCGTTCTCGCGCTGCCACGGACCACTTGACCGCTTGCGTCTCACATGGGATTGCACTCTCCAAAGTAATGTGAGGATATTTCGCTTTCAGATTAAGGACGATTTCTGCGGCGTATAAATCAACTCCAAGAGCCACGCCGCTAACAGAAGACTTGCTTCATCAGAGAGTTATATCAAATCATAAAAATCTTTCACCAAGGTGACATCACCTTTAGGTTCCTCTGCCGTGAGGCGTGTGGGTTCGAGTCCCACTACCCGTACCAAAAGAGATAAGCAAGCTGGAACAAGCCTGTTTGTCTCTTTTCTCACAAATAATAGAACAAATACTGTTTGGAGCAGTTTTTCAAAGAAATCTGCTCCATTTTCGTATCAGAAGCAAACCATAAACAAGCAGCGGACAATATAAAACACTGATATAGAGACGTTGAATTGTAAAAATCCCACTAATATTTGTATTTTATATTGAAAACGCACCTCGAAATCAGTATGATTAAAAAGAGATCAAAATTACGAAATTGTTGCTAGTCGAATTGAGACTTTTCGGAAGAATCTGATATGATTACAAGAGAGTCAAGCAGGGGCTTGTTGAAATTGCGCCACAAGAAGCGGGCGTTGTCAAAACTGTTTTCAAACTTTACAAATTCAGAAACAGTTTGAAAGCCATACAGGGTTACTCATTCAACCACGGAATCCCTTCCCTTTCTTGTGATGCGCATTGGAGCAGAGATGTTCTGAATAAGCTTCTGAACAATGGAAAGCACACAAGGGCCTTGTCTCATTCGAAGAATACTGCAATGTGTACTTCTTGAAAGGCGAAAACTGTCGTAACCCCAATCAAGCGAAAGTGGTGAATTCAGATGCCAATACATCCAAACTAGAATAGGCATACGCCCTGACTAGAGAAAAGTTTTTAGTGCGTGCGAATAAGATGTTTCCTATCAGCGCAGTGGATTGAACCCGGTATTTAGATTTTTGAGTCGATCTTAAATGACAAGGCATCGATCTATAAAACTAAAATGAACGTCTGCCTTGGAGAAACGGCATCCAAGTATCTTCATCTATCTGATGATTATATTTCTCTGGCGGATAAACCATGCTACTTAATCCCAGAGTTGACTGTGGAGCCGTAATACGGTGGAGCGCCCAGTGAATGGGAGAGGAAAAATAATCCAAATTTCAATGAAGCAGCGTTTCAAAAACTTGTGGTTGGTGCCAAAACGCCACAGTTTGCGCTGATACCCAAAATGGATTTGCCGAACGAATGCGGTTGGTATTACCTCAAAGCACGGCAAGGGTAGTGGGATAATGGCACACCCGTTTATTGTATGTGACTTTGAAATATGGAATGATGCTGAGTTTAGACATGAAGCGCCGGATTTTTTACCAACTCAAAAATGAAAACTTATGATGAATAATAACTTGATTAGTCGAGGCTAATAACTATGGATTTTATTGTACCAGATAATTTTATCGACCTTGGAAATATTAAAAAGGCAAATTATAATTTTGAAGAAGAAGCTGATGCGCTCCAAAAAGCTTTAGATGCAGCAAAAAAGGAAAATGATATCCAACAGTATATCAAGCACACTGGAAAGTGGTTTATTCCAGCTTCGATTCTGAAGGACTATGATTTTGGACATCATTCAGCGTATTTAGTTCCTGAACAGCCTTTGGGGGCAGAGTTTCAAGTTGACTACATGCTGTTAGGGCACAATTCCATTGGACATCAAATTGTTTTGATGGAGTTTGAGGACGTAAATGTAGACTATATGCTCAAGTCCTCAAATAGTGAAACTGAGGCTGTCCGAAAAGGACTGACGCAGATCCGCGATTGGAAACGATGGATGGATAACAATAGGACATATTTCCTGAATAACTGTGGACTGTCAAACATTGCAAATAACATTCCATCATGGGGTATTCACTATTGTTTGGTAGTTAGCCGTCGAGATAAAATGAATGCGATTTCGAACCAACTGCGTGGACAGATGCAACATGAAACGCCAGAACTACATATTGTTACATACGATAGGTTAGTCGAAAATGTTCGTAAACTCACAAGCGGTTTTTAATGGAAGCGAGGTTTCCTTATGATTAGTGAGGATTCTATCACAAGGATATCACACCTATTCTGTGGAGACGAAGGTGGATATTACTCATACAAAACAGGCCCTAAACTCGTATCTTTTTTCAATCAATACTTTGGTTCGAATGATGAATACAAATCGGGATTTCCTTCTCGCTGGGTATATGTATACAACAAGATCGTTGATTTTCTCAATTCTAATAGTGTAGATGCTTTCTTTAATATCATTCTCCGGAAGGACTATCTGATTAGAGATCAAGGCATAACAGAAGTGGCTGCGGCTGAATTGTCAGAGAAAATTGTATCAGAGATTAATCGGATTATACAGCAAGATCTTTGCAAACTTACACTCTCCGGAGGACGATATCACTTAACGCATGAAAGCGATGATCTTGTTCTCATTGGGAGCGGTGGGTTTGCAAACGTTTATCGGCAAAAATCTACTGGATTGGTAATTAAAAAGCTTAAAGATGATTTTCTCACTGATGTGGGGGTCAGAAGCCGGTTTAAACGAGAGTATAATTTAACCAAATCTTTAGAAGGGACCTTTGGAATTATTCAGGTCTTCTCCTTTGATGAAGGTAACTGTTCCTATAGTATGGAACCCGCGGAAACTACGTTAGAATGCTATGTGCTTGACAACCAATTAACTAATCAGACAAAACTGAACTGCATCCGACAAATACTCCACGTTATGTCTGAAGTCCATAAGAGGAACATTATTCACAGGGATATAAGCCCGAATAATGTTTTTATCATTTCTGGAATGCTAAAAATAGCAGACTTTGGGCTCGGAAAGGACTTGCAGGTATTTACTTCACATCAAACTCTTCATACAAATTCTGTGGGGCAATACTATTATTGCGCACCAGAACAGTTTATGATGCTTAAGGATGCAGATAAACGTAGTGATGTTTATTCTTTGGGGCGCCTGATTAACTTTATAATGACAGGTGATGCAAGAGACTCACATCATATCTATAGAAGCGTGACAGAGAAAGCAACTAATTCAGATGCGGCCTATAGATATGGTGATGCAAGTCAACTATCTTCGTTCTTTGAAAAAGCAGTTCAATTTCATGCCCATGCGGAAAATAGAAAGCGTATTGAGCAAAAAATACGTAGCAAGATATATGATGAGGATGTAGAAAGCTATATCTATAATATGAATCCGGAAAGAATCTCAAAAGCACTTTTGAACAAACAGCCGGGATTCTCTGATGTATTAATCTCTTTTATGCAGGCAAACGATGATCAAGCGCAATATGTAATCCAAAGTGTTGAACAGTCATTCCGCGATGTTTGCGGTAGATCCTTTGAGGCAAATGATCCTTTTGCTTCCTTTGCAGTTAGGGTGCTTAAGGGCAATTTCTCATTTGTCGTCAAAGAAATAGCGGCAACTATTTTAAGGTATGTTGCATGGGATGTTAATAGGTTTTCTGCCCAACATATAGTCGAAGATCTGATTTCATCAGGGATCGAACCAATGCTTGAAGATATTATTAAAGAATAACACTCTTTAAA
>URAZ01000004.1 GCA_900545925.1 uncultured Eubacteriales bacterium
GATAACGGCGAATACGGCATGGCCCAGAATCTGGAGGAGAACACCGTCTCCATCGTTCTGCTGGGCTCCGACGTCGGCATCAAGGAAGGCAGCACTGTCAAGCGCACCGGCAAGGTGGTGTCCGTGCCGGTGGGCGAAGCAATGATCGGCCGCGCGTAAGTGTGATACTGCGCACATTGTTTTCCATCAGAATCGCCGTCAGCTTTTCCTCGTAGTCCGCGCGGTCAAGCTTCGGACAGCCGATGAGCGTGACATGGCCGCGGATAAAGTCCGCGTGGAAGCTGCCGCAGGCGTATGCCGTGCAGTCGGCGGCGATCAGCAGGTCGCAGCCATCAAAATATGGCGCGCGCACCGGCACCAGCTGCAGCTGCACCGGCCAGTTTTGCAGACGTCCCGGCTGCGCAGGTGCATCCTGTCCGGCCTCTTCCTGCGCAAGCGTCCGCACCTGTGTACCTGCACAGCCGCAGGCCAGCCTGTCCGGCGCTTTTGCGCCCGGCTTTTTCGCTGCCTGCACATTCCTGACTGCTTCCTCCGTCAGCCGATCCAGCTTTGCTTTTTTGACGGCGGCTTCATCATATGCCGCCGCCTCGCGCTCGATAAAGTGAATGGCATCCACCGGACAGACCGGCAGGCAGTTGCCGAGTCCGTCGCAGTAATCATCCCGAATCAGCTTTGCCTTCCCGTCTATGATGGCGATCGCGCCCTCGTGGCATGCCTGCGCGCACAGGCCGCAGCCCGTGCAGGCCGCCTCGTCAATTTCAATGATCGTCCGTTTCATATCTGTCCCTCCTGCTGCTTTTTTGCCTCCAGTCTCGCGCGCCGCTCGGCGTCAGCCTTTTCCTGATTGCGCCGCGCGATAATCATCAGCTTTTCATACGTTTCCTCACCGACGCACTGCTTCGCGTATTTGCACCACTGCACGCAGCTGAGTTTGTCGTTATACACGACAAAGCCGCATTTGTCACAGGCAACCTCCGTGTCTGTGGAAAAGATCTCAATGGGGTTGCCGCAGTTCGGGCAAATCCGGTCCTCGATGGTCGGCGTTCTCGGTTTACCCTGGCAGCCGTCCATAATCATGTTCATCGCCTCCCTTTTAAGCAACCGCAGACGATTGCATCATCGGTTACTTGACTTTCTGCGCATAGTATAGGATACTGAAGAAAAAATGTATGTTGTTTTTCCAACGAAGGGGTATCAAATCATGGATGATCTGACGATATTGACCGAATGCGCGCTGTTTCATGGACTGCGCGAGGCGCAGATCCGGGAAATGCTGCCGTGTCTGTCCGCGCGGCAATCACGCTTCCGGCGCGGACAGTTTCTGCTGCGTGCGGGAGACAGAGTTGCGTTTGCCGGGATTCTTCTGTCCGGCGAGGCAGAGGTCTTGCAGGAGGATTTCTGGGGCAACCGCAATCTGCTTGCCGCCGTCGGACCGGGAGATCTGTTTGCCGAGGCGTTCGCCTGCGCGCACGCTGTTTCGCCGGTGAGCGTTCTGTGCAAGACGGACGGAAGCGTCCTGTATCTGAATGTGCGCGCCGTTTTTTCCCCCTGTGAAAAGGCCTGCGCGCAGCACAAGGCGCTTTCACAGAACCTTATTCGAGTGCTGGCGGAGAAAAACATGCAGCTGAACGAAAAGGCGGGCTTTCTCTCACGACGCACGACGCGCGAAAAGCTGCTGGCTTATCTGTCCGCACAGGCGCGTCGGGCGGGCAGTGCCAGCTTCCGTATTCCCTTCGACCGGCAGCAGTTGGCTGATTTTCTGTCTGTCAACCGCAGCGCCATGTCCGCCGAACTTTCGCGCATGCAGCGCGAGGGCCTGCTCTGCGCCGACCGCAGCAGCTTCACACTCCGCCAGCCGGAATAACAAGATTCCGCATGCGCTTGGAACCTCTTGCAACAGAAGCGCGGCGGGTTTTGATACACAAAAGCGGCGGCCGGGATTCCGGCCGCCGCACTTGATTTGTTTTCAGGATGCGCCGCAGGTCTTTTTGAACGGCTGGACTCTGGACGCGCCGGAGAAATCGCCGTAGACCATTGCGCCGGTCGGGCAGACGCTGGCGCACGCGCCGCAGGCGGTGCACTTGTTCCAGTCGATGCGGGCGAGGAAATTATCGACGGTGATCGCGCCCTGCGGACAGGTCTTTTCGCACTTATGGCAGCCGATGCAGCCGGAGGAGCAGACCTTTTTGGTGTACGGGCCGTTGTGATAACTCGAGCAGAGCACCTCCGTGCGGATGATATCCGGCACGATCTCGATGATCTTCTGCGGACACGTCTGCGCGCAGATGCCGCAGCCGATGCACGCCGTGTGGTTGACACAGGCGATGCCGTCCTGCATGGAGATTGCCCCCTGTGGGCAGGCCTTGACGCAGTCACCGAAGCCCATGCAGCCGAAGATGCAGCTGCCATTGCCGCCGTAGAACAGCTTTGCCGCCGCGCAGGAGGGGATGCCCCTATAATCAGCCTTGACGCTTGTAGCCTCGCACGTTCCCGCGCACTGCACAACGGCGATCTTTTCCACAACGTCCTCAGCCGCCACGCCGAGAAGCGCTGCAATCTGCGCCGCAACTGCGTCTGCGCCGGGAACGCAGAGATTTGTCTTCGTACCCGGCTCCAGCAGCGCCTTTGCATAGCCGTCGCAGCCGGTGTAGCCGCATGCGCCGCAGTTTGCGCCGGGCAGGCATTCACGAATTTCGGTAAAGCGCGTATCCTCCTTGACCGCCATGACGCTCGACGCCACGGCGAGACCCACCGCGCAGATAAGGCCGATCACAGTCACGGCCAGGATCGGGATCAGAATTTCCATCATAGCCGCGCCCTCCTTAGCCGAACAGCCGGTCGATGATACCGGTCAGTCCGAAAAATGACAGCGATACGATCGCCGCCGAGACGAGCGTGATGGGGAGCCCCTCAAAACTCTTGGGAGGCTCCGCCTCGGCAACGCGCGACCGGACGCCGGAGAACAGCACCATCGCAAGGAAGAAGCCGAGGCCGCAGCCAAGCGCGGTCAGAAGCGCCTCGCCGTAGTTCATGCCGTCGGAAATGACGTTCATCGTCACGCCCAGAACGCCGCAGTTTGTCGTGATCAGCGGCAGATAGACGCCGAGGGACTTATGCAGCGCGGGCACATAGCGCTTGAGGACAATCTCAACCAGCTGGACAAGCGCTGCAATGACCAGAATGAAGACGACGGTTTCCATATAGGTAAAATCGACCTTGCCCGCGAGCAGAAAGTGGTAGATCGGCCAGGTGACGGCAGTTGCCAGCACCTCGACGAAGATAACGGCCAGCGACATGCCGGTCGCCTGGTCGAGTTTCTTGGATACGCCCAAAAACGGGCAGATGCCGAGGAATTTGACGAGCACATAGTTGTTCGTGATCGCGGCGGTCAGAATGACGAGGATCATGGTCTTCATTTTGCAGCCGCCTCCTTTCCTTCGCAGGCACCCTTGCCGCAGCCCGGGCAGCCAGCACAGCCGAATTCCTTCTTCTTGATGGCCTTGCCCTTGGAGATCTTATTGATGAGCGCAATCATGCAGCCGAACACGAAGAAGCCGCCGGGGGCCATGGTCAGAATGCCGATGGGGTTTTCGTGGAACCACGGAACGGGCAGACCGCAGAACGTGCCGCAGCCGAGCGTTTCGCGGATGGCTGCCATGGCGCAGATGGCAAGCGTGAAGCCGAGGCCTATGCCCGCGCCGTCAATGGCGGAATCCACAACGCCGTGCTTGCTGGCATACATCTCGGCCCGGCCGAGGATGATGCAGTTGACGACGATTAGGGACAAATAAACGCCCAGAGACTGATACAGACTGAAAGCATACGCCTCCATGACCAGTTCCACGACCGTGACAAAGCCCGCGATCACGACAATATAGCACGGGATGCGCACCGGGTCGGGAACGATTTTGCGGATGGCGGAAATGGCCATGTTGGACAGGATCAGAACGGCGGTCGCTGCAATGCCCATGCCGAAGGCCGCAATGACCGACGTGGAGATTGCCAGCGTTGGACAGGTACCGAGGACAAGAACCAGCACAGGGTTTTCTTTGATAAGGCCCTTTAGGAAATTCTGTAATTTGCTCATTTCTGCGCCCCCTTTACAATCGCATACGCTTCAAACGCAGTTTCCACGCAGCCGCGATAGGCATTCGATGTGATGGTTGCGTGGGAGATGGCGCTCACGCCGGAAAGCGAGGCGTCCTGCCCGGTATACTGCCCGGTGTAACGCTCGCTTGCCGTCTGGCCACCGAGCGTCGTTGTTTCGGACGATACATCCATTGTGCGGCAAGTACGGATCAAACCGTCGGTGCCAATCACGCATAGGACCTGAATCGTGCCGCCGAAGCCCTTGCCCTCGACGGTAAAGAGATAACTCATGGGGCTTCCGGACGCATCCAGCGCGGTGTAGGCGCTGACGACCTCCTCCGGAAGAACTGCTTCGACCGGCGCAAAGGAGGCCGCGTCCGGCACGGCGTCAAGCCGCGCCTGCTCGGCTCTGGCCTCTGCGTTCGCCTTGGAGACGGGGGCGGTAAAGTGGTTCACGACAGCCAGCGCCGCGGACGTAAGCAGGCAGATCACGACCAGAACGACGATGGATTTTCGGATCTCTTTCGTGTTTTTCATGCCTTCGCACCTCCCAGCGGCTTGCTCTGCGTCCATCTGGACAGATACGGCGTGAGAATGTTCATAAAGAGGATGGCGAACGACACGCCCTCGGCGTAGCTTCCGTAGAAGCGGATCAGGCAGGTCAGAAGTCCTGCGCCGATGCCGAACAGCGCCCGGCCCCAATAGGTCTGCGGGGCGGTCACATAGTCGGTTGCCATGAAGAACGCACCCAGAAGCAGACCGCCCGAGAGCACCTGCCGCAGCGCATCCTGCCCCAGAACAAGGGACAGCACAAAAACAGTTCCTACAAAGCACACCGGCGTCTGCCAGGTAATGACGCCGCGGACGAGCAGATATGCTCCGCCGAGCAGCAGCGCCAGCGCGCACGTCTCGCCGATGCAGCCGCCGTGATTGCCGAGCAGGAGCGTCAGAAGTTCCGGCTTCTGCCCTGCGGCCAGCTGCGCCAGCGGCGTGGCTGACGAAACGGCGTCCGGGAAGACCCATGCCGTCATGGTCTTGGAGAACGAGAGGAACAGGACGATACGGCCTACCAATGCCGGGTTTGCAAAATTCTTGCCGATGCCGCCGAACAGCTGCTTGACGGCGACGATGGCCACCAGACAGCCGAACACGGCCTGCCACAGCGGGATGGACACCGGCAGGTTATACGCCAGAATGACGCCCGTTACCACGGCGGACAGATCGCCGATGGTGGACGGCTTATGGCAGAGTTTTTCAGAGCCCCACTCGAAAAATACGCAGGCTGCGGCGCACACCGCCGTCACCAGCAGCGCCCGCCAGCCGAAAATCACGATGGCTGCAATGAGCGCCGGACAAAGGGCGATGAGCACATCGCCCATGATCTTCCGGGTCGTCGCGCCGGAATCGATATGCGGGGAAGCGGAGATCACAAGCTTCATTTGACGGCCTCCTTTTTTGCATCCAGCTTTTCGCTCTGCGCCTTGCGCCAGGCGGCAAGCTTCGCCTTTGCAAGCTTATTGGTCTGTACGAGCGGCCGGTGCGCCGGGCAGCCGAACGAGCAGCAGCCGCATTCCATGCAGAGATTGACCTTCAGTTCCGCCAGACGCTCCATATTGCCTGCCTCATAGGCTGCAACAATATGCGACGGCATGAGGCGCAGCGGACAGTGGCGGATGCACCGGCCGCAGCGGATGCAGGCCGAAGGCTCCGGCAGAACGGCGTCCGCCTCCGACATGGCGAGAACCGCGTTGGTGTTTTTCAGAATCGGCTGTTCGAGATCCGGCACGGCGATGCCCATCATCGGGCCGCCGTAAAGCACCTTCTTCGGCTCTGTGCAGAAGCCGCCTGCCTGTTCAAACACATCCGCAAGCTTCATGCCGATGGGGACGATCACGTTCTTGGGCTTTGCGACGGCGGAACCGTCAACCGTGATGCACTTTTCAACCAGCGGCATGCCGGTCCTGCAGTAGCGGGCAATATTGGCAAGCGTCGTGCAGTTAAGCACGATTGCGCCCACATCCAGCGGAAGCTTTCCCTCTGGGACGATCTCACCGATGGTATTATAGATCAGTACCTTTTCGCCGCCCTGCGGGTACAGAGATTTCAGCGCGCAGACCTCCATGCCGTCCTCGTCCTTCGTGAGCTTCCGGTACAGCTGAATGCAGCGGGGCTTGTTGTCCTCAATGGCGAAGATCACACGGCGTACCTGTAAAAAGTGCTGTACGAGACGCGCGCCCTCCATCAGTTCGTCCGACCGGTCGAGCATGGTGCGCGTGTCCGAGGTGATATACGGCTCACACTCCGCGCCGTTGATGATGACCGCCCGTACCTGCTCGAGATTCTTGACCGTCAGCTTCACGACCGTCGGGAAGCCCGCGCCGCCAAGGCCGACCATGCCGCTTGCGCGCACAGCGTCCAGAAAATCCTGCATGGTGTCAAGCTTGGGCGGCTTTAAGTCCGGGTCAGGCTCCTGCTTGCCGTCGGCGGCAATGATGACAGTCTGCATGAGCCGCCCGCCGGACCCGACCTGCTGGCCGATCTTTTTGACCGTTCCTGAGACGCTTGCATAGACGGGCGCGGAGACGAACCCGCCCGCCTTTCCGATCAGCTGCCCGACCCGGACGTTCTCGCCGGGCTTTACAACCGGGATGGCGGGCGCACCGATGTGCATGGACATCGGAATCTCGACCGTCTCCGGGATGGGCAGGCGCAGCGCGGCCAGTTCCGCTGTGTTTTTGCGGTTCGGCACATGTACGCCGTGGATGTGTAGTTTCATCCGTTTGCTTCCTCCTCCTGCTTTTTGGAACCTGTTTCTTTCGGGAGAACCCCCGCCTTTGCCAGCCGGTTCAGCACCAGCTGGGCGCAAAGGCCGGTTAACGTCCCGGCCAGTATCGCTGCCGGTATCAGAACCGGCAGATAACTCCAGACCGCGCCGGTTTTCGCAATGGCCGCAGCGGCGGCCAGCTGTCCGGTGTTGTGCGCCATGGCGCACAGTACGCTCCGAACCCAGAGCATGTTTCCCCTGAGTCTGCTCCTGAGCAGAAGCATGAGCGCATACGCGCAGAGCCCGCCCGCGAAGCTGTATAAAAATGCCGAGCCCTGCCCGGTGATAACGCAGCCGAGCGTGACGCGCGTCAAAAACAGCCCGAAAGCCCAGCCGGGGCCGAGCGTTTCCATGGTGAAGAGTGTAAAAATATTGGAAAGCCCCGGCTTGATGCCGGGAATGGCCGTAAGCGGCGGCAGTTGGCTTTCCAGCACGAACATGACAAGCGCTGCCGCTGTCAGAACGGCCGTGAGCGTGAGTTTTTTCAGCCTCATGACAGCCCTCCCGTCCCGCTGAGCGCGTCGATCTGAGACTCATTCTCTGCCCACTCGATCGTCAGCCGGTTCGGCAGGCAGATGATCGGCCCGCCGTTTTTTCGCAGCGGCCCGTGCTGCACGCAGACCTGATCGGGACAGTCCGCGTGGGATACGAAGACCTCGCCATCCGCGACTGTGATGATAGTTTTGCCTGCCGGGCCGGTCACGGTCAGCGTCCGGTTCTGCCGCAGGTCGAGCGTATAGAATAAGGTTCCGTCCTGATAGACAAGCGCTGTCTGCCCGCCTCCGCGCGGCAGCAGCCACACAAGCAAGCATACGGCGATAATCGCCGCAAATGTCAAAATCCAGTGCTTCTGCTTCATTCCAGTATCTGATAGGGCCGGTTCGACCGATAGCGCCCGGCAAGGCCGGGGGTGATCCAGACCGTGTTGTCATCCGTTACGAATACGGCCTCAAACGCAAGGCCGCTGCTTTTCTGAAATTCCGCGCCTGCATCCAGCCCCATAACGAACAGGGCCGTTGACAGTGCATCGGCCAGCGTATCGTCCTGTGCGATCACACTGACAGACTTTACCCCGCTTTCGGCTGGGCAGCCGGTATACGGGTCTAAAATATGATGATAGCGCACGCCGTTTTCCTCAAAATACCGTTGGTACGCGCCCGAGGTGACAACGCAGGCAGCCTCAATGGAAACGGTGCCGAAATACGACTCCGGCCTGTCCGGATCCTGCAGGCCAACCGTCCACGCGCTGCCGTCCGGCTTTTTCCCAACGGCGGCAACATTGCCGCCGAGCGAGACAATCGCAGACGTGACGCCCGCCTCCTGCAAGATTGCCCGGACGCGTCCCGCAGCATACCCCTTGGCAATGCCGCCGAGGTCAAGCTGCGCGCCGCCGTCCAATGTGACGGTGCAGCCGCCAAGCGCTGCATGTGCCGCCCCAGAGCGCTGCATCGCCTCTGCAAGCGCATCCTGCTCCGGCACGCAATACGCGCCGGTCGAAAAGCCCCAAGCCTGTGAAAGCGCGCCGAGCGCCGGGTCATAGGCGCCGCCGGTTTTCTCGCAGAGCGTCAGCGCCGTCTGCAAAAGCGCTGCCGTCTCCGCGCTGACCGTTCCGCCGCCCGCTTCGTTCAGCCGGGCAAGCGCCGCGTGTTCGTCCCGGCAGGAAAGTTCGCCCTCCAGCCGGTAAATCTCTGCTTCCGCTTCTGCCAGCGCGCGATCTGCCTCCGGGCCGTAGGCGCGCAGCTGCATCACGGTGTCCATTGCAAAAAATTCGCGCTCCGCGCTTTTTTGCGCGCAGCCGCACAGCAGCAGCGGCAGGCACAGAAAAATCAAAACGCACGCTCGCTTCATCCTGTCCTCTTTTCGTCTGTCAGCCATATAAAATCTGCATAGCATATCCGACATATACGATATCAGGCTTTTTTAAAAAATCAAGTTTTTTTGAATTTTATGTGAAAAATGACGGATTCTTAGCGCGAAAAAATCAATATGGATATATCGATATAAAAACACACATTGCCTATGCAAATTGTGATATATCAGATCTTTCCAACCGCTTTGCGCTTGACAAACTGGAAGACGGGCTGTAAGTTATACAAGTATGAAATTTACCCCTTAAAGGAGGGTGGAGGCGTGGCAGGCGGAAAGCATATTCTGGGCAAGGCGAAGCGGCACATTTTTGGCACGGCCAAGGTGGGCGAAAAGGGCCAGATCGTGATCCCTAAGGATGCGCGGCAGATCTTTGGTGTGAAGCCCGGCGATACGCTGCTCATTCTCGGAGACGAGGAAACGGGTATCATCGTCACCAAGCCGGACGTGCTGCGCGACGCGGCAGATGAAATATTCGGGAAGATGGAGAGATAGACATGGAACTGACGACAATGTACGAATCGCTCGGCGTGAGCCGCGCGGTATATGAATACGGAGAAACAATTCTGGCTGCTTTGAAGCCTCGCTTCGAGGCCATTGACCAGACGGCGGAATACAACCAGACGAAGGTGCTCGCCGCCATGCAGAAAAACAAGCTTTCGGCGGGCTGCTTTGCCGCCACGACGGGCTATGGCTACGATGATATGGGCCGCGAGGTGCTCGAAAAGGTCTACGCAGACTGCTTCCATACCGAGGCCGCACTCGTTCGCCCGCAGATCACCTGCGGCACACATGCGCTGGCCGTCGCGCTGAGCGCGAATCTGCTGCCGGGCGACGAACTTTTAAGCCCGAACGGCGCGCCGTATGACACGCTTGAAGAGGTCATCGGCATCCGCCCGTCCAAATGCTCGCTGATGGAATACGGCGTGCAGTACCGGCAGGTCGATCTGCTGCCGGATGGCACGTTTGATTTTGACGGCATCCGCGCCGCAATCGGCCCCAAGACGAAGCTGATCACCATCCAGCGCTCAAAGGGCTATGCAACAAGACCGTCGTTCTCCGTTGCGCAGATCGGCGAACTGATCGCATTCTGCAAACAGTGCAAACCGGACGCTCTGTGCATGGTCGATAACTGCTACGGTGAATTCGTCGAGCGCGTCGAGCCGTCGGACGTCGGCGCGGACATGATCGTCGGAAGTCTGATCAAGAATCCCGGCGGCGGACTGGCCCCCATCGGCGGCTATATCTGCGGCACGGCGGAATGCGTCGAGCGCTGCGCCTACCGGCTCTCGGCCCCGGGACTTGGGCAGGAGGTCGGCGCAAATCTCGGCCTGCTTCCCAGTTTATATGAGGGCTTCTTCCTTGCCCCGAACGTCGTTTCAGGGGCATTAAAGGGCGCAATCTTCGCCGCGAACGTATATGAGCAGCTGGGCTTCCGCGTCGTGCCGAACGGAACGGAATCCCGGCACGATATCATTCAGGCCGTTGAACTCGGCTCGGCGGAGGGCATGCTGGCCTTCTGCCGCGGCATTCAGGCAGCTGCCCCGGTCGATAGCTATGTGACCCCTGTCCCGTGGGCCATGCCGGGCTACGATGCGGAAGTCGTGATGGCGGCGGGCGCGTTTGTACAGGGCTCGTCCATCGAGTTGTCCGCCGACGGCCCCATCCGCGAGCCATACGCGGTCTATTTCCAGGGCGGCCTGACGTGGTACCACGCCAAACTCGGAATTCTTATGAGTTTGCAGAAGCTTGTGGACGCGGGACTTGCGAGGCTGCCGGGGTAAAACGGATTAGTATGATATACACGGCCCTACTGGTGCGGTGTTTTCATTTAGAGATTAGAGAAAGGAAGCGGCAGCACCGCGGTGCTGCCGAAGAGAAAAAGTATGTGGTTTTGGCTTGCAATTATTGCGCTGCTCTGCTGGAGCGGCTCGGATTTATTCTCGAAAATCGGCTGCCGCGACGGGCGGGATAAGTATAACCCGCTCAAGATGGTCATTGCCGTCGGCGTCGTGATGGGTATTCATGCGGCGTATGAGATCTTCATCGGCGGAGCCGTCGTCACATGGAGCGTGATTTGGACGTATCTGCCCGTGTCGCTTCTGTACATCGGGTCCATGACGCTGGGCTATGTCGGCCTGCGGTACATTGAACTTTCCATTTCGTCGCCGATCTGCAATTCCTCCGGCGCGCTGGTCGCCGTTTTGTGCCTGCTGACCGGAACACTGGACGAGTCTATCACAGGCGCCATGCGCTATCTGGTGATCGGCGCGGTGGCGCTGGTGTGCATCGGCGTGGTCGGCCTCGGCGTTGTCGAGTCCACAGAGGATGACGAACTGCGCAGGAAGCGGCAGGAGGGCTCCAACTATAAATACGCCAAGTCGTGGCTGGCGCTGTGCCTGCCGCTGGCGTATTGTCTGCTTGACGCGGCAGGCACGTTTGCAGACTCTCTCGTGCTCCGGACGCTGGACGAGGATTCGGCCAACTGCGCGTATGAACTGACGTTCCTCGCAGCTGCTGTGATCTGCTTTATTTATGTTGTCGTGATTAAAAAAGACAAGCTTGTTTTCAAAGCAGAAGCGCCCAAGTACGCCGGCGCGCTGTTTGAAACGGCAGGTCAGTTCGCGTATATCTACGCCCTTGCCGACGAGGCGCATGTTGCGCTCTCGGCTCCTATCATCTCGGCCTACTGCGCCGCCTCCGTCCTTTGGGGCCGCATTTTCCTGAAGGAAAAGCTTTCATGGAAGCATTATGTCATGATCGCATTGGTCGTGATCGGCATCGTGATGATCGGCGTGTTCGACATCTGACAATCATCCGCACGCAAAACGCCCCCGGCAGCCGCCGGGGGCGTCAGTTTTTTCTCGTGTCTGTCTCTTACGGCAATTCGTAAAGCGCGGAGAATTTTTCTTCCAGATAGGTCAGGAAATAATCCGGGTTCAGGCTCTCGCCGGTGATGGCACGAATCCATTCGTCAGGCGTTGTGATGGAGGCAATGGAGAACACATGCGCCTTCAGCCAGTCGCGGATGGGGAGCAGATCGCCCTTTGCCGCGCAGGTAAAGACATCGAAGTCCTTCTCCATCGTCCGCAGGATCTGTACGCCATAGGCAGAGCCCAGCGCGTAGGACGGGAAATATCCGGCAGGCATCGTCCAGTGCACGTCCTGCAAGCAGCCCTGTGCGTCGTCCGGGACGGTGACGCCGAGATAGTCCTGATATTTCTGATTCCAAAGCGCGGGAATTTCATCGACCGTGATCTCGCCGTTCATGAACGCCTTTTCCAGTTCATGGCGGATCATAATGTGCAGGCAGTAGGTCAACTCGTCTGCGTCGCAGCGGTTGAGTCCTGGCGCGGCGGCATTGACAGCCTCATAAAGCTGCCGTTCGGAAACGTCGGCAAACGTACCGCCGCTCAGTTCCTGCAATTTAGGATAGATAAAATGGACGAATGCTTCACTGCGGCCGATCAGATTTTCGTAGAAGCGGGAAATGCACTCGTGCATGCCGTTCGTCATGGAGTTTGCGGCGTGTTCGCGGTAAAATTCCTCCGGCTCATTCTGCATGAACAGCGCGTGGCCGCCTTCGTGAAGCGTGGTAAAAATATTGGAGACGAAATTATTTTCATAATAATGCGTCGTGACGCGCACGTCTTTGGGGCCGAAGTTTGTGGTAAACGGATGCTCGGTCGTCATGAGGACGAGCGCTTCCTTGTCCAGCCCCTCCAATTCCAGCAGGTATTTGGAGAACGCCTCCTGCTGCGAAATGGGGCACGGGCGGGACATGAAATCCATGCGGATGGGCTTGCCCTCCGTCTGAATGCGCCGCACCAGCGGGACGATCCGCGCGCGCAGCGCGTCAAAGAACGCATCAAGCTGACTGATGCTGCCGCCCTTTTCGGTGTCGTCCAGAAGCGCGTCGTAATATGTCGGCTTTTTGTTTTCGCGCAGATCGAGCGCCTGATGCGTGTAGGAAATGATCTCGGCCAGCGCACCGCTGAACATGGAAAAGTCCGCCGCCTGCTTTGCCTCCAGCCACTTGGAGTAGGCGCGGTTGTAGGCAAGGCTCATCTCATAGTTCAGCTTCGCCGGAATGTTTTTCTCTTTTTCCCACGCCTCATACAGATGTTCAATAACCTTTTTCTGCACCTGTGTCAGTCCGTCGCTGTCCGCGTGCAGTTCCGTTACAAGCTGGGCATAGCGCTTGGTGTGCGTGAGCCGGAAATAGCGGTCAGACAAAACGGCCATATCGGCCCCCGCCTGTTCCATGCCGTCCTTCGGCGCGCAGCACTGCATGTCAAAATCCAGCTTGCCTACAGCACGGGCGTAGACATCGGCTTCGTCGAGCAGCTTGCGCAGCCGGTCAAATTTCTGTTTGTTTGTCATAGGTTCAGCCTCCTTTGCGCCAGCTGGCACAAGTCAAGGACGATAACGCAGCGGACGGCGGCCCAGTCCGGCCCGCAAGCGTGCCCTTGTCAACTGACGCTCTTTCATCGTATCATGATTTGTCTATGGGCGCAAGACGCAGGCATTGCGAAACGCGGGCCGGATATGCTATAATTCTAAAATAGAATATATAATGAAGGGAGATTCCTATGAAATTTTCTGAAATGCCGTATGCACGGCCCGATCTGAACGAACTGAAGCAGCAGCTGCAGTCTCTTACCGACCAGCTGAAGGCTGCGCCGGATTATGCCGCCGCGCGCGAAGCATTCCTCGCCCAGCAGAAGCTGTCGATGCACATCGATACCCTCGCCACGCTCTCGAGCGTCCGCAACTCTATCGATACCCGGGACAAGTTCTATGACGCTGAAGAGGAATTCTGGAACGAGGCCGGGCCCGAACTACGCGCCTATGACGACGCATGGACGGCAGCAATGCTGGAAAGCCCATTCCGCAAGGAATTTGCAGCGGAATACGGCGATCTGATGTTCCTCAACGCCGAGATCGCCCGCAAGGCCTTCTCTCCCGCGATCGTCGAAGAACTCAAACAGGAAAACCAGCTGGTGCAGGACTATCAGAAGCTGATCGCCAGTGCGCAGATTGAATTTGAGGGCAATACCTACACCATCTCACAGCTATCCCCGTTCAAGAATGACCCTGACGACGCGCGGCGTCTGGCCGCGTGGCAGGCCGAGGGCGGCTGGTATAAGGCACATCAGCCGGAACTTGACGAGATCTACGATAAGCTTGTGAAGCTGCGCGACGCGATGGGCCGCAAGCTGGGCTACGACGGCTATACCCAGATGGGCTATTACCGCATGGGCCGCAACTGCTACACGAAGGAAGACGTGGAGAAGTTCCGCGCCGCCGTCGTCAAGTACGTCGTGCCCGTGGCGGCATCCGTCTACGAAGCACAGGCCAAGCGCCTCGGCAAGACCTATCCCATGACCTTTGCGGACAACGCACTCGGCTTCCGCAGCGGCAACCCGAAGCCCTGCGGCACCCCGGACGATATTCTCGCGCAGGGCAAGCGGTTCTATGAGGCGCTTTCTCCCGAAACCGGTGAATTCTTCAACATCATGCTCGATAACGAACTTCTGGACGTGCTCTCCACGCCTGGCAAACGCGCCGGCGGCTACTGCACGAGCCTCGGCGACTACCATGTCCCCTTCATTTTCGCCAACTTCAACGGCACGCAGCACGACGTTGAGGTCGTGACGCATGAGGCAGGCCACGCTTTCGCTGCGTATCTCAACCGCGACCGCGTCCCGACCGAGACGATCTGGCCGAGTCTTGAGGGCTGCGAGGTGCACTCCATGTCCATGGAATTTTTCGCATGGCCGTGGGCAGACGGCTTCTTTGGAGACGATACCCGCAAGTTCCGCTACAGCCATCTGGCGGGCGCGCTGACCTTCATCCCCTACGGCACGATGGTCGATCACTTCCAGCATATCGTCTATGAAAAGCCGGAGATGACCCCGGCAGAGCGCCACGCGGTCTGGAAGGAACTTCTGGGCGTGTATATGCCGTGGATGAAGCTCGGCAGCGAGATTCCCTTCTACGGCGACGGCGAGGGCTGGCAGCGGCAGCTGCACATCTATGTGAACCCGTTCTATTATATTGACTACTGCCTCGCGCAGACTGTCGCACTGCAGTTCTGGGCGCGGATCCAGAAGGACAAGGACGACGCATGGAAGCACTACATGGCCTACACCCGGCAGGGCGGCAGCCGCGTGTTTACGGAACTTCTGAAAAACGCGGACCTTGACAGCCCATTTGAGGAAAGCTGCCTGCGCGGCGTGTGCGAGGAAGCCAAAGCATGGCTCGACAGCTATGATCTGACCGGCATCGCATAATATCAGTTGACATTCCGGAACAAGTACGGTATGATTGTTCCAGATGAATAATGAATATTGTTCGCGGCCACAAGGGCGGAATTGGCGTTCCCAATTCCGCCCTCGGCCTGTCTTTCAAAGAAAGCGAGGCGAATCCTCTGAAACAGAAGAAAAAAAGTTCCAACGGGCGGACGCTTGCGCGGCTGCTGCGCGGAAGCTGGCGGTATTTTGCCGCCTGCATCGCCGCAAGCCTGCTCTTTACGCTCTGCGAACTGGTCATTCCGCAGATCATCCGCGTGAGCGTCGATTCCCTGATCGGTGAGGCCCCCGTAAAGTCTGCGGCAGCGCGTCCAATCGTCGCTGCACTCGGCGGCGCAGCCTATCTGCGGCAAAACCTGTGGCTCCCGGCAGCCTTTATGGCGGGGCTCGGGCTGCTGTCTGCTATCATGCGCTACTGCGTGAACATCTACAGTTCCAAGGCGGGCGAAACGCTCGTCAAGACCAGCCGGGATCTTTTGTATCATCACATCCAGCACCTGCCGTGGAAGTGGCATATGCAGAACCCCACCGGCGATATCATCCAGCGCTGCACCTCGGACGTTGAGCGCATCAAGACCTTCTTTGAAGAGCAGTTCGTCTCCGTGTTCCGCGCCGTGGCGATGATCGTGTTCGCGCTCGTGTGCATGGCGCTTATGAACTGGAAGCTGGCGCTCGTGCCGGCGGTCATGTTCCCGATCATCATTGTCTATTCTCTGCTGTTCCACAACTCCATCCGTGAGCGCTACACTGCCTGCGACGAATCCGAGGGCGTGCTGTCTACCATCGCGCAGGAGAACCTGACCGGCGTGCGCGTTGTGCGCGCCTTTGGCCGCGAGGAATACGAGCGGCAGCGCTTTGAAAAGCAGAACGAGGACTATACCACGCTCTGGGTGCGTCTGTGCCGCACGCTTTCGGACTTCTGGGCTGTCGGCGACGCGACGGCCTGCATCCAGACGATGCTTGTTGTGCTGATCGGCAGCATTCTGTGCGTGCGCGGCGAAATGACCGAGGGCGAGTTCGTCTCCTTCGCCATTTACAACACCATGAGCATTTCTCCCGTGCGCCGTCTGGGCCGCGTGATCTCCGAAATGAGCAAGGCGGGCGTCTCCGTATCCCGTATTGGCGAAATTCTCGACGCCCCCTGTGAACAGGACAAGCCGGACGCGAAGGAGCTCCCCATGGACGGCGACATCGTCTTCGACCACGTTTCGTTCCGTTATGGGACGGGGCCGGATGTACTCTCGGACGTGTCCTTCGCCATTCCCGCCGGGTCCAGCTTCGGCATTCTGGGCGGTACCGGCTCCGGCAAGAGCAGTCTGCTGCTGCTTCTGTGCAGGCTCTATGCACCGTCGGAGGGCCGCGTGATGGTCGGCGGGGAAGATTTGGCGGACATGCCTGCGGCATGGGTACGCGACCATGTGGGCGTTGTGCTGCAGGAGCCGTTTTTGTTCTCGCGCACGATCGAGGAGAACATCGGCATCTGCGGCGCAGACCGCGAAACGGTGCGCAAAGCCGCCGCGACGGCCTGCATCGCATCGGACATCGAGCAGTTTGCAAACGGCTATGATACCATGGTCGGGGAGCGCGGCGTGACGCTCTCGGGCGGACAGAAGCAGCGCGTGGCCATCGCGCGGATGCTGACGAAGAAAACGCCCGTGATGGTCTTCGACGATTCTCTGTCCGCCGTCGATACGCAGACGGACGAGCACATCCGTGAAGCGCTGAACCGTGATCTGACTGGGACGACGAGTATCATCATTTCCCACCGGATCACGACGCTTATGGACTGCGACAACATTCTGGTGCTGGAGTACGGCAAGGTGCTCCAGCGCGGCACGCCGCAGCAGCTGCTGCAGCAGCCCGGCCTGTTCCGGCAGATCTACGACATGCAGATGTCCATCGGAGAGGAGGAGCCGGCATGAAACGCGGAAAAGACAAAAAAGGCCTGCCGTTCTTCGGTATCCCAAAGCTGGCCCCTTATTTAAAGCCCTATAAAATGCTGTTTTTCTGGATGGTTGTGACCGGTACGGTCGGCAGCGGCATGGATGCGATTATCCCCCTGTTCCAGCAGCACGCCATCGACCATTTTATCGCGGACAAAACCATGCAGGGCGTCGGCGGCTGGCTGGCACTGTACATTCTGGTCATGATCATTCAGACCGCGACGAACTACATTTCCGCCTACGGCGCTTGCAAAGCTGAACTCTATATCGGCCGCGACTTAAAGCGCGAGACGTTCAATCATTTGCAGACGCTGTCCTTCTCTTATTTCAACCAGAACAGCGTTGGCTATACCCACGCGCGCGTCATGTCCGATACCGACCGCATTGCAAGCACGCTTGCATGGGGGTTGATGGAGGCTGTGTGGTACATTGCGTATCTGCTGCTGGCAATCGTGATGATGTTCGTGCTCAACTGGAAGCTGGCGCTGTGTGTGATGGTCATTGTGCCGGTGCTGGTGATCTCGGGCGTGTATTTCCAGAAAAAACTCGTCTTTTTTCACCGCCGCGTGCGCGAGCAGAACTCGAAGATCACCGGCGCGTTCAACGAGGGCATCACCGGCGCGAAGACGACCAAAACGCTGGGCATTGAGGACAAGGTCGAGCAGGAATTCGACGATCTGACCGGCGAAATGAAGCGACTGAGCGTCCGCGCCATGCACTTCCGGAGCGTGTTCATGTCCACGACAGCCTTCGCCGCGTCCATCGCGCTGGCGATCGTCCTGTGGCGCGGCGGCGTCATCACAAGAGACGGCGTGATCCTGATCGGCACGCTGTCCGTATTTATGAACTATGCGCAAGGCATGATGGAGCCGGTGCAGTGGCTTGTGCAGGTCATGTCGTCGCTCGTCAACGTGCAGGTCAATGTCGAACGCGTCACAAGGCTTCTGGAAACGGAATCCGACGTCAGCGACACGCCGGAGGTCACGGCAAAATACGGCGACGCGTTCCACCCCAAAAAGGAAAACTGGGAGCCGCTTTACGGTGATATTGAATTTCAGGACGTCACCTTCCGCTATCCAGACGGCAGCGAAAACGTGCTGGAACACTTTAACCTCAAGGTCCCGCAGGGCACGAACGTCGCCATTGTCGGTGAGACGGGCGCGGGCAAATCCACGCTGGTCAATCTCGTCTGCCGCTTCTTTGAGCCGACGCAGGGCCGCATTCTGATCGATGGCCGCGACGCGCGGGAACGCAGCCAACTCTGGCTGCACTCGAACATCGGTTATGTGCTGCAAACGCCGCATCTGTTTTCCGGCACGGTTCTGGAAAACCTGCGCTACGGCAGGCCCGACGCAACGATGGACGAGATCGAAGCGGCCGTAAAGACTGTCTCCGCCGACCAGATCATCGCCCGCCTGCCGGACGGCTATAATACCGACATCGGCGAGGGCGGCAACACGCTCTCCACGGGCGAAAAGCAGCTGCTGTCCTTTGCCCGCGCACTTCTGGCCGACCCGCGCATTTTCGTGCTCGACGAGGCGACCAGTTCCGTTGATACCGTGACCGAGCGGCTTATTCAGGACGCCATCGAAAAGGTCATGGCAGGCCGTACCTCGTTTATCATCGCCCACCGCCTATCGACCATCCGCCGCGCGGACGTGATTCTGGTCGTGCACGACGGCAAGATCATCGAAAGCGGTACGCACCGCTCTTTGATGAACGCGAAGGGCGCCTATTATCAGCTTTACACCCACCAGTACCGTGAGGAGCAGACCCGCTCCATGATGGATTAAACAAAGCCCGGATGCGCAGCATCCGGGCTTATGTTTATTTTATTCTGACGGCAACTCCCGCCGCACGCGGGCAGCCTGACGCCGTCTGGCGTTCAGACAGCCGTAGAAGGCAGGAATCAGGAAGCAGTCGGCCAGCAGCCACGCAAACGGGCTTGCCAGACAGGCTGCGTCAAAACCGAACGCGGGCACGGCCCAAAGGCTCACGACCGTGCGTGCAAGCATCTCCAGAAGGCCGGAAATCAGCGACAACCGGCTGTAGCCCATGCCCTGAATGGACAGGCGCAGTACGTTGACGGCCAGCAAAAGGGGCGTTGCATAGGCAAACGCGACGCTCAGCTGCTGCGTGTAGTCCATGACGCTCGCCGCCTCGTCCGCGTTCATGAACAAAAGCGCCAGATACCGCGTTCCAAACTGTGCGATCAACACGAACAGAACGCAGTACAAAATTCCGATGAACATACAGGCATACGTTCCCTGCTTGATGCGGTCATACTTGCCCGCGCCGAGATTCTGCCCTGTGAAGTTTGTGGCCGCCATGGCCAGTGCGTCGAACGGACAGGCCAGCAGCGTATAAATTTTCCCCGCCACTGCAACGCCCGACACACACACTGCACCAAGGGAATTGACAGCGCTTTGCAGGATGACGGAGCCGATGGCCGTGATGGAAAACTGCAGTCCGACCGGGACGCCCATGCCGAGCAGGCGCATCGCCTCCGGCCGGCTGGTTTTCCAATCGTCCTTTTCCATGTGCAGAATCGGAAATCGCTTTTTGAGATATGCGACACACAGAAGTCCCGAGCCAAGCTGCGAGACAACCGTAGCGATCGCCGCGCCCGCTACGCCCATGCCGAGCACGCACACCGTCAGCAGATCAAGCACAATATTGATGGCCGACGCGGCCGCCAGAAACCACACCGGCGATTTGCTGTCGCCCAGCGCGCGCAGGACACACGCGCCCATATTATAAAGGATCGTCGTAGGAATACCGACGAAGATGATAAAGATGTAGTCGAACGCATAGTCCATCTGCTCCGCCGGCGTTCCCATGAGGCGCAGAAGCCCGCGCGTAGCAGGAAGCGTCACGGCCAGCAGCAGCGCCGACATGATAAGCCCCAGCCAAACGCAGCCCGCCACATACCGGCGCAGCTGGTGGTATTCACCCGCACCGAATGACTGCGCCAGCGGGATCGCCATGCCGGTGCACAGGCCGCCGCAAAAGCCGAGCACAAGGAAGTTGACCGACCCTGTCGCCCCGACGCCGCCCAGCGCCATTACGCCCAGCGCATGGCCGACGATGGCCGTATCGACCAAAGAATAAACCTGCTGCAAAAGAAGCCCAAACAGCACCGGAACGGCAAACTGCCAGACCCGCAAAAGCGGCTTTCCAACTGTCAGATCCTGTGTCATATACACGCTCCTCCTTTTTGTCATGGATACTCGTTATATCATATTTTTTTAAATTGTCAATTCATTTTTGTTCGCAATGGGCAATTTTCCACCATCATTTTTGCGCATGGCGAGCATAAGCCGTGCTGCGTTTTTTTTCGGAACTCCGCACAGTTTTTTCATGCTTTCTTTACAATTCGTTCTCACTTTTTTCAGCGTTATTTCAGATTCGTGCGGTATGCTGAAAGCACAAAAACAAAGAACCCACACGCACCGCAAGGATGCGCGGAAAGGAGATTATCAATATGTCCGAAGTATTCAACAATGACTTTACATCAGAATCCAATCAGCAGCCATCCAATTCCTATCCGTACAGCTTTGAGCAGCCAGCTGCCGCACAGCCGCAGCCGTCCGCTCCGGCACCCGAGCAGAAGAAAAAGGGCGGCAAGGCCGGAAAGATCGTTGCGCTGCTTCTGGCCTGTGCACTTGTGGGCGGCGGCTCCGGCTTCGGAGCGGCCGCGCTGATGCAAAAAAACGCAGCGGCCCAGCCGCAGAGCACAACGCAGGCATCCTCCGATGCGTCCGTCATGCTCGAGGCCAAGCGGCAGGCAGCGGCTCTGCAGGTCGCATCCGTTGACACCGGCAAGGTACTCACGCCGAGCGAGGTCTATGCGCAGAACGTGAACTCCACCGTCGGCATCACCACCTCCATCACCACCAACTACTTTGGCTACCAGACCACATCTGCCGCAGCCGGTTCCGGCTTCATCCTGACACAGGATGGTTATATCCTGACAAACTATCATGTCGTCGAGGGTTCCAACTCCATCAAGGTCACGACCTATGACGGCACGAGCTACGATGCGCAGCTGATCGGCTACGACGAGAGCAACGACATTGCCGTCCTGAAGATCGACGCGACGGATCTGACCCCGGTCGTTCTGGGCGACTCCGATACACTGAACGTTGGCGATACCGTCGTCGCCATCGGCAACCCGCTCGGCGAACTGACGTTCTCGCTCACGACCGGCGTTGTCAGCGCACTTGACCGCCCCGTCACCTTCTCCACCGGCACGACCATGAACCTCATCCAGACCGACTGCGCCATCAACTCCGGTAACTCCGGCGGCGCGCTGTTCAATCTCTACGGCGAGGTCATCGGCATCACAAACGCAAAATACTCCTCCTCGAGTTCGTCCTCTGAGGCGTCCATCGATAACATCGGCTTTGCCATCCCGCTCGATCAGGTCCGCTCGATTTTTGAGTCGATCATCACGAACGGCTATATCGTAAAGCCCTATATCGGTGTGACGGTCTCCGACGTGTCCTCCGAGAGCCAGAGTTACGGTCTGCCGCAGGGCGCAGCTGTCCGCTCCGTTACGGAGAACGGCCCGGCTGCTGAGGCTGGCCTGCAGGAGAGCGATATCATCACCGCCGCGAACGGTGAGACAATCACCAGCAGCAACGATCTGGTCAAGCTTGTCAAGGCCGCGTCCGCAGGCGATACGCTGGAACTCACGGTCTACCGTCAGGGTCAGACCTTGACGCTCACGCTGACCGTCGGCGAGCAGAAGACCGACGCGCTGCCCGCCCAGACCACCGACCAGACCCAGCAGTCCCAGCAGGGCTATTATGACGGCGGCCAGTCCGGCCAGTCCGATAATCAGTTCGGCGGCTCATGGCCCTTCGGCTTTGGCTTCGGCGGCTAATATCACCCGCTTCTGACCGGTTTCTTCTCTCTACTCCTCCATGATTTCTTCCTTCCGGTCATAAAACGGCGGACGCTGCTTTTCGCAGCGCCCGCCGTTTTTTATTATGCGCCGCAGCCCTGGATGTCCAGAGAATCGAGCGCCTCCTGACCAGCGGCGGTCAGGGCCATGCTGCCGTGAATGGGCCAAGGCTCATAGCCTGCGTAATCAAAGCCCTTCAGCGGCAGAGCGAAATCCACGGAAATAAGCCGCTTGATCTGCAGGGCGAGGATCGCCGCGCTGGTCTGCGCGCGGTTTTCGGAGCCGTCCAGATACACGGGCGTTTCGTCCGTTCTCGTGCAGGCGGCAGGCAGAAAGGCCAGTTCGGCAAACTGCCGCAGCAGCCGAAGTTCCGGCTCCGTCAGAAGCAGCACATGGCTCCTGCATCCGCCGCAGCCGCCTGCGCAGCCTCCGCAGGACGTACAGCCAGTCATATTCATCCCTCCTGCTGCTAGGATACCCGAATCACGCGGAAACGTCAATGTTTTTCGGATAAAAGCGCCGTCAGCTTGTCGGTCAGCGTCCACACGCCCGCGATCAGTCCCAGCAGGACTGCCGCCGGGATGGCCAGCACGCCGATCACGGCCAGCCCCAGATAAAACACACCGCCCGAGACGCCGTCCTTTGCTTTTTTTATCGAATCACTGCGCATAGTTCTAATTTCTCCCGTGCAAGCGTCCATACGTCGCGCAGCCAGAGGAAGAAGTCCTCCAGATTGCGGACGGTCTGCTGCACGCCGACCTCCGCGCAGCTGCCGAACACGGCCTTTGCCGCACAGCAGGTCATGCCGATGAGCAGCGCCGCGATCAGAACAAGCACCAGAACGAGCCGGAGCAAAAACCGGATCATGCTGCATCCTCCTTTGCGCCTGCGACGATGGAATAATACGAATTGGATGTGATGCGGTAGACGAGGGTATAGAAGACCGCGTAGATGGCGAAGGTGACGACCGTCGTGCCGATGAGCAGCTTCAGATTTGTGAGGTTGAACAGCATCAGCAGCTTATGGATGAACGGGAACGCAAAGCCCAGATGCAGCCCCGCAAACAAGAGCGGCAGGAAGAATACCAGCAGGAGCTGCGAGTTGATGGACTTCCGGATATCTGTCTTCGTCATGCCGACGCGCTGCATGATCTCGAACCGGGCCTGATCCTCATAGCCCTCGGAGATCTGCTTATAATATAGAATCAAAACGGCGGCGGCGAGGAACACGATGCTGAGCAGAATTGCGAGGAAGAAGAGGCTTCCGTAGGTGCCGACAAAATCTTCACGGTTGGACGCGATGGATTCCACCGTGTACGACGCGTAGACCAGCCCTTCCCTGTTATCGGCAAACGTCCCCATCATATCGCGGAGAAACGCGATCTGCGCTTCGTCCGGGCTGCCGGAATCAAACGAATACTGCCAGCTCACGACGACCGGATAGCGGGTGTTCTGCGTCCGCAGCGCGTTCACCGCTGCGTCAAAATCCGGGACGATGAGATAGATCGTCGTCGTGATGTTTGCGCTGTCCGCGCCGAAGCCGCCGAAGCTTGGCAGCTGGCCCTTGATCTGATAGGTCAGTTCGCCGATGCGGATATCCGGCTGTGTGTAGGCCATGCGCGGGCTGCAAAGATATGCTTCGCCCGGCTCCAGCGTCAGGCGCTCGCCTGTCATGCGGGTATAGTCCTCCAGCGGCAAAACCGTCAGATCGACCGCACGTTCATAGTCCATGAGCGTACTCTCCTGCGCGCGGGTGAAGGTATTGCCCGTAAGAAGGCCGGAGAACCATGCGCTGCGGATATCGAACTGCCCCTGCACGTCAAGTCCGTCCTGTTTGATAACGTCCTCGATCATCCCGCGCGCGATGGCAATGTTTGCTTCATCCATGCCGCCCTCGTCCTTCGTAAAGCGCAGCTCCACGGAAAGGTCGCTCGGATAGCGCGTGCGCAGCGCATCCTCCTTGCCGAAATAGAGGCAGGTCGTTGACGAGAGCATAACGAGCACCATCGTGGCAAGAATACAGATCGAGGCCAGTCCCGCGCCATTGCGCTTCATGCGGTAGGCCATGGACGAGACGGAAATAAAATGGTTTTTCTGATAATAATACCGCTTATTCTTCTGCAGCGCGCGGCACAGCACCACGGAGCCGGAGATAAAGATCAGATACGTCGCCACGATGACCATCAGAACAGCGATGAAGAATACCGCCAGCGCCGTCAGCGGCTGCTTGATCGTCACGGCAATATAATATGCCGCGCCGAGGATCAGAAAGCCCGCCAGGCCGAACACCCAGTTCGCCTTCGGCGGCTTTTCGCCGCAGGCTTCGCTGCGCAGAAGCGCCGCCGCGTTCGTCTTGCAGACCGTCACCAGCGAGCGCAGGAACAAAAGCGCGAAGATGGCGAGATACAGGATCGTCGTCATGGTCGTGGCCGGAACGGAGACGGTAAACTGCATCTGTACGGTGCCGTCCACGATATTGACGAGCAGCAGCTCAAAGAGCTTTCCGAGCGCAATGCCCAGCACCTCGCCGCCCGCAATGGAAATCAGCGCCATGATGACCGTTTCCCATGCCAGAACCTTCGCAAGGTTGCCCTTGCCCATGCCGAGAATGTTATAAAGGCCAAACTCGCGGTTCCGACGGCGGATAAGGAAGGAATTCGTGTAGAACAGGAACAGCACGGCGAACGCCGCCATGACAAAGCTGCCCATGCCGAGAATCATGGGCATGGTGTCTCCGCCCGGAAAGGTCTGGAGAATGGGAGAGGAGGCCAGCGACAGCAGAATGTACGTCATCATGACCATGCCGACGCAGGTCAGCAGGAACGGCAGATACAGCCGTTTGTTTTTCGTGATGCCCTGCCACGCAAGGCGCGGATAGAGTCTGTGTGTCATGCCTGCTCGCCCCCTGCCTGCAGAACGGTCAGCGCGTCGGTGATCTTCTGGTAGAGCTGATCGTCGGTGAGATTGCCGCGGTAGAGCTGGTGGTAGACCTCGCCGTCCTTGATGAAGAGGACGCGTCCGGCACGGCTGGCCGCGCGGACGGAGTGCGTGACCATCAGGATCGTCTGCCCGCTGCGGCTGATGTCGGAGAACACGCGCAGCAGCTCGTCCGTCGCCTTGGAGTCCAGTGCGCCGGTCGGCTCGTCGGCAAGCAAAAGCCGAGGATTCGTGATGATCGCGCGGGCGACGGCCGCGCGCTGTTTCTGGCCGCCGGAAATTTCATACGGGTACTTTTTCAGCAGTTCCGTAATGCCGAGCCTTGCCGCGATGGGCTCGAGCCGTGCGGAGAGTTCCTTCTGCGGCACGCCCGCCAGCACGAGCGGCAGATAGATATTGTCCTCGACCGAGAACGTGTCGAGCAGATTGAATTCCTGAAATACGAAGCCCAGATGGTCGCGGCGGAACGCCGCGCGGTCGGCTTCCCTGATCGAGGCAAGATCCTTGCCGTCCAGCAGGACAGAGCCGGAGGTCGGCTTGTCAAGCCCGGCCAGAATGTTTAAAAGCGTCGTCTTGCCGGAGCCGGATTCACCCATGATGGCGACGTATTCCCCGTTCTCCACGCTGAAATTGATATTTCTGAGCGCCTCGACTGACGCGCCGCCAAAGCGCGTCGTGTAGACCTTGCGCAGTCCGTTTACTTCGAGAATCTGCATGATGAAAATGCCTCCTGTGTTGATTTCTGTCCCCAGTATACCGCGCCGCGCAGAAAAGCGCTATCGATTTGGCTTACACTTTTTCCGGTGCATCTTACAGTTTTGTAAGATTGGCTGAAAGCCAATGCGTTTGGATTTTTCACAGTTTTGCGTAAGTTCGGTCTTGACAAATACCCTACCAGGGTATATAGTGAAAATACCCTGATGGGGTATACAAGAGCAAAGGAGGCTGGCCTATGCCGGAACCCAAGCGATGTTCCTGCTGCGAAAAGCATACACTGCGCGCGCAGGAGGAGAAAAAGAAGCTTCTAAACCGCCTGCGCCGCATTGAAGGACAGGTGCGCGGCCTGCAGGCGATGGTCGAGGCTGACGCCTACTGCAACGACGTGCTGACGCAGTCTGCTGCTGTCAACGCCGCCATCAACGCCTTTAACCGCGAGCTTCTGGCCGAGCACCTGCGCACCTGCGTAACGCGGGATTTGAAAAACGGCCATGAAGAGATCGTGGATGAACTGGCGGCAACTTTGCAAAAGCTAATGAAGTAATTTGCTCCCAAGGAGGGATTTTCATGCAGCAATATACCGTGACCGGCATGCACTGCGCCGCTTGCAGCGCAAGTGTGGAAAAGGCGGTCAAAAAGGTCCCGGGCGTTACGTCCTGCGCAGTGAGTCTGCTCACAAACTCGATGGGCGTCGAGGGCACGGCGGAGCCCGCCGCCGTCATCAAAGCCGTTGAGGACGCAGGCTACGGCGCGTCTGTGCGCGGGCAGGAAGCCACGCCCGCGGCAGACGCAAGTGCGCTGGAGGACAGGCAGACGCCGCATCTTAAAAAGCGGCTGATCGCCTCTGTCGCATTTTTGCTCATTCTGATGTATTTCTCGATGGGCCATATGATGTGGGGCTGGCCGCTGCCAAGCTGGTTTGACGGCAACCACGTCGCCATGGGTCTTGTCCAGCTGCTGCTGGCCGGGATCGTCATGGTCATCAATCAGGAATTTTTCGTAAGCGGAACAAAGAGCCTGCTGCGCGGCTCGCCGAACATGGACACGCTTGTCTCGCTCGGCGCGGCAGCGTCCTACGGCTGGAGCGTCTATGCGCTGTTCGCCATGACGGACGCGCAGCTGCACGGCGGCAGCGAGGCCGCCATGGCGTATATGGACGAATTTTATTTTGAGTCTGCCGCCATGATCCTCACACTCATCACCGTCGGCAAGCTGCTTGAGGCGCACTCCAAGGGAAAAACCACGGACGCGCTCAAGAGTCTCATGGCTCTCGCGCCGGAGACGGCGACGGTGATCCGTGACGGCAAAGAGGTTAAAATCCCCGCCGCGCAGGTTCGCAAGGGCGACGTGTTCGTCGTCCGTCCGGGCCAGAGCATCCCGGTTGACGGCATTGTGCTGGATGGTGCAAGCGCCGTCAACGAAGCGGCGTTGACCGGTGAGAGCGTCCCGGTTGACAAGGCTCCCGGCGACGGTGTTTCCGCCGCAACGGTCAACTGCTCGGGCTTCCTCCGGTGTGAGGCAACCCGCGTCGGCGAAGACACCACGCTCAGCCAGATCATCCGCATGGTTTCCGACGCGGCGGCGACGAAAGCGCCGATTGCCAAAACGGCGGACAAGGTTGCGGGTGTGTTCGTCCCGGCAGTCATTTCCATCGCGCTTGTGACAACGATCGTCTGGCTGCTGCTGGGCCGGGAATTCTCCTTTGCGCTTGCGCGTGGCATTTCCGTACTGGTCATCAGCTGCCCGTGCGCACTGGGCCTTGCGACGCCGGTCGCCATCATGGTTGGCAGCGGCGTAGGCGCGAAAAACGGCATTCTCTTCAAAACGGCGGCAAGTCTGGAGCACACAGGCCGGACGCGCATTGTCGCGCTTGACAAGACCGGCACCATCACCTCCGGCCAGCCGGAGGTCACAGATCTCATCCCGGCTGATGGCGTGACGGAGCGGGAACTTCTGCAGGCAGCCGTCTCGCTGGAAGCCAAGAGCGAGCATCCGCTGGCCGCAGCGATCATGAAGCGCGGCGAGGAAGAAAAGTTGCAGCCCGAAGCGGCGGAGAACTTCGCCGCCATCACCGGCAGCGGTCTGACCGCAACAGTGTTGGACGCGCAGCTGCTCGGCGGCAGCGTCAAATATATGGCCTCGCAGCTTGCACTGCCGCAGGAAATTCAAAAGCAGGCGGATGCGCTTTCCCAGTCCGGCAAAACGCCGCTGCTGTTTGCGAAAAATGGCAGGTTGCTCGGCCTCATTGCCGTGGCGGACGCCATTAAGCCGGAAAGCCCGGAGGCCATCCGGCAGCTGCGCGGCATGGGCATCCGCGTTGTGATGCTGACGGGCGATAATCAGCGGACGGCTGACGCCATCGGCAAGCTTGCGGGCGTGGACGATGTGGTCGCGGGCGTTCTGCCGGGCGGTAAGGAGGCTGTCGTGCGGCAGCTGCAGAAATATGGCCCCGTCGCTATGGTCGGCGACGGCATCAACGACGCACCTGCCCTCACCGCCGCCGATACCGGCATTGCCATCGGCGCAGGCGCCGACGTTGCAATCGACGCGGCGGATGTGGTGCTTATGAAGAGCACGCTTCTGGACGTCGCCGCCGCCATCCGTCTCAGCCGCGCAGCGCTGCGGAACATTCACGAAAACCTGTTCTGGGCGTTTATTTACAACGTCATCGGCATCCCGCTGGCAGCCGGCGTGTTCGTCGGGCTGGGGCTGACGCTCAATCCGATGTACGGCGCTGCGGCGATGAGCCTGTCCAGCTTCTGCGTGGTGTCGAACGCGCTGCGGCTGAATCTGTGCAGGCTGTACAGTTCCAAGCATGATCACAAGGGCAGTCCTCTGCCGGAATTTCATCTGGCAGAACAAAATAAGGAGGATACTGGTATGACAAAGACACTGTATGTAAAGGGCATGATGTGCGGCCACTGCGAAGCGCGCGTCAAGAAGGCGCTCGAGGCCGTGGACGGCGTGGCTTCCGCTGCTGCGGACCATAATAACGGCACCGCTGTTGTGACACTCACGAAGGACGTTTCGGATGAGACGCTCAAGGCCGCCGTCGAGGCGCAGGATTACGAGGTCACCGGCGTCGCGTGACCGTTTCCCGGCTGCGCTGACAAACAGAATGCCCCTGTTCCGCTGACGGAACAGGGGCATTGCTATGGTTGAAAGCGAAGTTACGCGTTTTCGTTTTCCTTATCAAGATTGGCAAGGAATTCGATGAGTCGGGCTTCATCCTCGCGACGGTCGGCAAACAGTTCAAGATTGTCGCCCTGTTCGCTCAGAAGCTGACCGAGGGCGATATACTCGCTCAACGCGCTCTTGAGGTTGAAAACGTCGCCGTCCTGGCTCTTGAGATACACATCACCGGTGCAGTTGTGGATGACCTTGCGGAATTCTTCGACTTCTTTGATGTTTCTGAGTTTCATGTTCATTGCCTCCCATGCAATTTTTTCTTTGACTTTCGATTACAGCAGCAGTATACGCGCTGGAGAAGGAAAATTCAAGGGGTGGTTTGAACAAAATGCACAAAGGAATGTACTCTATTTTGTGCGATACGCCGGATAATAGGTGTACAGCCGGACCAGCGCAGCGTGGCGGTTTCCTGTATCCGGGGCGAGGAAATGTACACTGCCGGGCTCGGTGCCCGCATCTTGACCACTCTGGAGGACGATCAGAAGTTCATCCATGTCCTTTCCGGCGGAAATGCTGGAGAACGGCGCGTCGGAAAGGCCGACCCATTTGCCGTCTTCGCGCGTGAGCATCAGCATGTACGGCTGCTCCATACCGTCAATACCGGAGACAGTCAGTGTCCCATGAAACAGGCTCTTGTGGAGCATGCTTTTTGTCAGCGTCCCGGTGAGCGCGAGCGTGTGCGTCTGCGCAAACGCTTCGTCGTCCAGCGCATATTCGGTAACGGTCTGAGAAAGTTCGACCGGCGTCTGCGTCGGTACGACAACCAGCACCACAAGATTTAAAATCAGCACCGCGATTGCGATGCCGAGCACGGCCGTGCGGTGGCGGGCAAACCAGTTTTTATTTTCTTCTCCCATAGGGACAGCACTCCATTCTTCACAGATTCTTCAGATTTGAAGCCTTGAAATAGCTACAATTTTGTGTATAATAAATTACAGATTGATATCAAATCAACGAACCAAAACTGAAAGGGGCGGGTGCGATGGCAATATGACTGCCTGCTTTTGACACAAACGACCGATCACAACAACCATCTTTCATACAAAAGGGCGCTGCGGGAGAGCCGCAGCGCCCTTTTTGATTATACAGGAATCAGCCGAAATCTGCAAGCACCTTATCCGGCATACGGGACGAGTTCAAAGTATTCCAGTTCCGGCTTGCCGTCGATATACCACTGCCAGTCGCCGGCAGGCTGTTCGACCGCGATGCGGCCGGTCACGCCGTCGTTTGTGATCACATCAACGAAGCTTTTTCCGTCGGTGCCCGTGACCTGAAGGACGGTGCCGGGGCCGAAGACGGACTGCGTGCCGTCGTCCAGCGTGACAGGGATGTCCATGACAACTGTCATGCGGGAATAGCTTGTGTTTGCAGGAACAATCTGCCACGCGTCGCCCAGCGGTGTCAGCACATCGTCGTGCAGGGCATAGGCGCGGATGGCGCTGTACGAGCCGAGCACGTTCTGGGTGCTCTCAAGCTGGAGACTGTTATCGGAGACACCGATGATCGCGGCCTCCATGAAGGTCTGATCTTCAAACGGGATCAGCTGCGGCGTTCCGGTCTTCAGCGACCAGACGTTCAGCACATATTGATCTCCGTTCATATTGCCGTTGAAGTAGACCTCTGGATAGCCGTCCGTATCCAGATCGGCCAGCCAGATATGGGCGTTAAAGCTGGCAGGATAGGAGGCGTCGGCCTCTTCAAAGCCGGTGTCGAAGACGTCCGAACCCTTCTGGATGCGAAGCACGAACGACTGCTGATCGTATTGATCCCAGATGCGCAGCAGCTGAACCGACTCAGGCGTACCGCAGCCGTCCAGATCGGCCTCGCCGCTGCGGACGATCTCCGTGCGGATGCTCTGGAAGCCGTAGAGCGTGATGCCGTCGTAGGGAATCTCTGCCGGGACGGGATCCTGCGCGGGAAGTTCAACCGGGGCAAACGGTTCTGCTTCGGGTTCTTCCGGGACGGGCGCGACAGGCTGCGGGTCAGCAGGCGTAACAATGTCCTCAGCCGGCTCTTCGGACGGGACGACGCGGATGGCAACAGCCAGCACCTGCGGCGGGTCAGACTCGGAAACGTCGCCAAGGTAGGTAATGTCCACCTGAAGTGCCTGCGTCAATTCAGACACGGAGATGGGCCAGCCGTCCGCGCCGGTGGGAACAAGCCCGTCGGCCAGCGTGACCGTGACTGCTTCCGCAGCGCCGAACGCAGGATCTTCATCCGCGGGGCGGACGGATAGCGTATCGCTGTCAGACGAAAGAATATCGGCAGTAAAGGTTGTGACATGCACGGCGGCGGGCGCCTCGGGCTCCGGGTCAGCCTGCACAGGCTCTTCCGGGAGCGGCTTTGCGCAGCTGCACAGCAGCGTGAGCGCCAGCGCCGCGGCCAGCACGAGAATCAGCTTTTTCATAGTTCCTCCTTCTGGGAAATACACGACTTATATCCCAGTGTCACAATCATAGCGGATTCCTTTGCTTTCGTCAATGGACACTTTTGCTTATTTTGAACATATTTTCACCGTTTCCTCCATCAAAATGCAGCATCTTTGTGATTATGTGAACTTGCGGAAACAATTTGTAATGTTTCTGGCGCCCAGCCGTGCAGACGCGCCATATAGGCCGGAACAGCCTCCCCGATTTGCCGGGGAGGCTGTTCCGGTACGTCCCGCCTGGCGGGATATTTTTTATGCAGTTACCGGCACGCCGCTCCGCCCCATTCGACAGCGGTGAAGCCTGTGCGTGCCGGGGCTGTAAGCGTCTGCGGCGCGATTTCGACCGGGGCGGACAGCGGCTTGAAGGCCATGAAAACGCGAATGAGCGTGTCCGGCTCAGGCGTGATGGTCAGGCGGGCACTTTCGGTGTATGCCTCATGCTGAAACGCAATCAGATTATAGGCGTTTTCCTGCATCAGCGGCAGCCAGTAGACGATAAACTCGTTGGCCTCCGTGCGGTTCAGGCCGAGTTTCCCCAGCGCATCCTCCAGAAATTCCGCCGTGCCGCTTCCCGGCACACAGAAGCCGGATGTGAAATCATATTCCGTTTCCGATATGCCTTCCCAGTATAAATACCGGTAGGTCTGGCCGTTTTTATCTGTCAGCGTCCCGTCCGGGCGGGCCGAAACCGTCCAGCCGCCCATATAGGCAGGATAGGTGCATGTCAGCTCTCCGTCATAGTCCAGCCGAACCGTTACCTCTGTTTCCGTCTGTGGATACAGATACGCGACCGGCTTGGCATCGCAGGTCTCGTCCTGTTCCTCCTCCGGATAGAGATAGATGACTGGCTTTGCAGAATACTGCGCATTCTCATCCTCCTGCTCGTCGCGCGGCGCACAGGCGGTCAGACTGAGCGTCAGCGCAAGGGGCAGCAAAAAAGCAAGCAGTTTTTTCATGTCGGTTCCTCCTGCATAAAATATGTTCTATCCATACAGACAGGAAATGAAGAAGCTGGTTGCATAGGTTTATATTATTTATTATTTTTTCCGGCCATCAGCCGCGCAAGCGTCGCGCGGACCACAGGCAGGCAGTCCTCCGGCCTTTCCAGCTCCAGAACGGCCTGCTCAAACGGGCACAGGCCCGTTCCCTGCCGGTTCAGAAGCCGCTCGGTCTTCCTCTCGCAGACGCAGTCTACGCCGTTCGCGGTAAGAAAATCTGCGGCAGCGGCGCTCATTGTTTCGGCATAAACGCCTGCCGCGCCGCCCAGAATATAGATCGCGGCGGCAGCCTTGCCGACGATGGTGTCGCAGACGAGCGCATCCTTTAAAAGCTCCGGCTGTGCGTCAAATACCCGCAGCGCTGGGCCGACGCCCCGGCCAAAGTCCTTGTGAACGGTCACGCCGTTCTTTTGCACGACAAGCGTATATGCGCCGTTTTCAAACAGCGCGGACAAATTTTCCGTGTTCATTTTGGACGCATCTCCTTCGGCAATTCTTTTTCGATCTGAATCATGATCAGCGACAGCAGCAGCGCCAGCACCATCACGCCCACGGCGATCAGATAATACGGCTGGTTGGCAATGTCGGCGATGGAATAGCCAGTCGTACCGTCAGAGACAGCGTAGCCGATCACCAGCAGCACCAGCGCAGCGGCGAAGCAGAGGTTCCGGATCGTGCCGAGCAGTTTGTCCCGGCCAAGCAGGAAGCTATAAAACGCTTCGGGTGCGTCAAACTGCGAGCCTGCCTTCCACGGCGTAAACAGGCGGCAGAAAAAATCCTTCACAGGGAATCCCCCTTTTTCCTTGATAGAGCAAGTATAGCAGGCTTTTGCAAAAAAAGCAACGCACCGGGCATCCGGCACGCCGCCGGGCGTTGACTTTTTTGCGCGGGACTCGTATACTTTTGGAAAACAGGCATTTCAGGAGAAGCGGATCATGATCTACACGGTTACGACGAATCCCAATATCGATTATTATATGAATCTGCGTGCGCCGCTGCGCGTGGGCGGCATCAACCGCTCCGGGCACGAACTGCTTGCGCCGGGCGGAAAGGGGATCAATGTTTCGCTGATGCTGCAAACGCTCGGAAAGCCATCGTGCGTGCTGGGGTATCTGGCCGGGCCGACGGGACGGCTTCTTGAATCGCTCATGGCGGACACCGGCTGCAGCTGCCATTGGTTCTGGCTGCAAAGCGGCCAGACGCGCATCAACACTAAGATCAATACCAGTCCTGAGACGGCCTTCAACGCCTCCGGCCCCGCGCTTGCGCAGGCCGACATTGATGCGTTGTGCGCGTTCCTGCGCGGATTAACCCCGGACGATCAGCTTGTCATCAGCGGTAATCTGCAAAAAAGTCCGCAGGGCGCGTTTTCAGCACTTCTTTCCGCTGCACGGGAGGCTGGCGTGAGCGCCGTCGTGGACACGAGCGGCGCGGCACTGCGCGAAGCGCTTGCGTTTCGACCGCTGCTGATCAAGCCCAACGGCGAGGAACTGTGCGAGTTGTTCGGCGAACAGGCTCAAACGCCGGACGCGCTCTTTGCGCTTGCGCAGCGGGCGCAGGCTCTGGGCGCGCGGAACGTTCTGGTGTCCATGGGCGCGGACGGCGCGCTGCTGTTGGCGGAAACTGGGCGCGTTTACCGGGCACGGCTCCGCAGCGCGCAGCCGGTCGTCTCCACCGTCGGTGCGGGCGACAGCGTGACGGCAGGCTTTCTTGCGGGGCTGCTGGACACGGAAGACTATGCCTTGGCTCTCCGCCTCGGCACCGCCTGCGGCAGTGCGACAGCCTACAGCGCGTGTTTGGCAAGCCGGGATATGATCGAGGCTGTACTGCCGGCGGTCGAAATTACGACTCTGTAAAAACTTCGGAAAGGAAGAGAACCATGCAGGCAATTCAGGAACTGCTCTCCAACCGCGTGCTGATCAGCGGCCTTGTCGGCTGGGGAGCGGCGCAGGTTTTGAAGACGATTATTTACGCGCTCATGCACCATACGCTGGATCTGACGCGCATTTTCGGCGACGGCGGCATGCCGAGCGGCCATTCAGCTACGGTCTGCGCCGTGGCGACCTCGGCGGGAATTTTATATGGGCTGGGTTCGTTTCCATTCGCCATCAGCGTGATCGTGGCGATCATCGTCATGCACGACGCAATGGGCGTCCGGCTCGAAACGGGCAAGCAGGCGAAGCTTTTGAACGAGTTCATCGACCTGTTTGCCAAGCTGGAGCAGCCGCTGTCTGATCAGGAAAAACTCAAGGAACTCGTCGGCCATACGCCGCTTCAGGTCTGCATGGGCGGGCTGCTTGGCATTCTGACGGGCGTTTTGTGCAATCTCGGCGCGTAAACGCTGCGGCGGACTGGACAGCGCCGCCGGTTTGCGGTACAATCATTTTAATTTCAATCAAGTCACCGGACGTTCAAACAGGAAAGGAGCACCCATATGGCACAACTCGGACTCGGTACGCGATGCGTACAGGCAGGCTACAGCCCGAAAAACGGCGAGCCCCGTCAGATCCCCATCATCCAGAGCACCACGTTCAAATACGAGAGCGGCGCCGAAATGGGCAAACTCTTCGATCTTGAGACGAGCGGCTATTTTTATTCCCGCCTGCAGAACCCGACGAACGACGCCGTCGCGGCGCGTATCGCCGCGCTTGAGGGCGGTACGGCTGCCATGCTGACAGCCTCCGGGCAGGCAGCGATCTTCTTTGCGGTGTTCAATATTGTCGGCGCAGGCGACCATCTGGTCAGTTCGTCGAGCATTTACGGCGGCAGCTTTAATCTCTTTGCCGTTACCATGCAGCGCATGGGCGTCGAGGTCACGTTTGTCAATCCTGACTGCTCTGCGGAGGAACTGGACGCCGCATTTCGGCCCAACACAAAGGCCATGTATGGCGAGACGATTGCAAACCCGGCGCTGACCGTTCTGGATATCGAAAAATTCGCGGCGGCCGCGCACCGGCACGGCGTTCCGCTGATTGTGGACAACACGTTTGCAACGCCCATCAACTGCCGCCCGTTTGAATGGGGCGCAGATATCGTCGTACACTCGACGACAAAATACATGGACGGCCACGCGGGCGCCATCGGCGGCGCGATCGTTGATTCCGGCAAATTTGACTGGACGAAGTACCCGGACAAATACCCCGGTCTGTGTACGCCCGACGAGAGTTATCACGGCGTGACATATACTGAGCGCTTCGGCCTCGCGGGTGCGTATATCACGAAGGCGACTGTCCAGCTGATGCGCGATCTCGGCGCGATTCAGTCCCCGCAGAGCGCGTATTATCTGAATCTCGGCCTTGAGAGTTTGCATGTGCGCATGCCGCGTCACTGCGAAAACGCGCAGAAAGTCGCGGAATTTTTGCAGCAGCACGAAAATGTCTCGTGGGTGCAGTATTGCGGCCTGCCGGGCGACAAATATTATGAACTCGGACAGAAATACCTGCCGCACGGCTCCTGCGGCGTCGTAAGCTTCGGCGTCAAGGGCGGACGGGCCGCAGCCGAGACTGTCATGGGCAGGCTCAAGGTCGCGTCCATCGAAACGCATGTAGCCGATTCGCACACCTGCTGCCTGCATCCGGCATCGACGACGCACCGGCAGATGAATGCCGAGGAGCTGCAGGCCGCCGGTGTCCGCGAGGATCTGATCCGCTATTCCTGCGGATTGGAGGACGCGGAGGACCTGATTGCCGATCTTGATCAGGCGCTGCGATAATCACGGAAAGGAACCCACGCCATGCCCATTATGATCCCGAACGGCCTGCCGGCCGCGAAAACACTGGCAGCCGAGAATATTTTTGTCATGAATGAGACGCGGGCCGTCACGCAGGACATCCGCCCGCTACAGATCCTCGTTCTGAACCTCATGCCGACCAAGATTGCCACGGAAACGCAGCTGTCGAGACTGCTCGGCAACACGCCGCTTCAGGTAGAACTGGAACTCATTCACACGGACAGCCACGAATCCAAAAACACGTCCCGCGAACATCTGCTGAAATTCTATCAGACATTCGAGGACGTGAAGGAGCGCTGGTTCGATGGGCTGATCATTACCGGCGCACCTGTGGAACAGATGCCGTTTGAGCAGGTCGAATACTGGCCGGAACTGTGCCGCATCATGGAATGGAGCCGGACGCATGTGCACAGCACGTTCCATATCTGCTGGGGTGCGCAGGCGGGACTTTATTATCACTACGGCATCGGGAAGACTACCCTGCCCGAAAAACTCTTCGGCGTCTATCCGCACCGGGTCGAGCGGCGCTCGTCCATGCTCATGCGCGGGTTTGACGATGTGTTCATGGTCCCGCATTCGCGGCATACAAGCGTCCGGCGCGAGGATATCGAGCGGTGCAGCAAGCTGAAAATTCTTGCCTCGTCCGAACAGGCAGGAGTCTACGCTATGGCCACGGAGGGCGGTCGGCAGATTTTCATCACCGGCCACTCGGAATACGATGCCGGAACGCTGGAATCGGAGTACCTGCGCGATAAAAACGCCGGACTTCCCATCCATGTGCCGGAGAACTATTACCCGGATGACGACGATACCAAGCCGCCCATGGTCACATGGCGCAGCCACGCAAACCTGCTGTACCAGAACTGGCTCAACTACTTTGTCTATCAGACTACGCCGTATGACCTCTCCGCCATTCGGCCGGTATAAATTCTCAGATAAAAAGCCGCCGGTTGTTCCGGCGGCTTTGGTCGTTATCCTGCGTCCCGCTCGCGCAGACCTGCGACGGAACTGACGGGCAGTGAGAAGCAGATCGCACCGGCCTTTGTGCCGGGGCCTGCGTTTTCGTTGATCGCACGCATGATCGCGGCCTTTTCGTCCGCGTAGGCGATGATGTAGACCATATCCTTTTCATCGGCCAGACTCACGCCGAAGAATTTTTCTCCGCGCTTCGAGCCTGTGCCCTTGGCGTGCAGCACTGTGCCGCCGCCTGCGCCTGCGGCCCGTGCGGCATCCATGACGAGATCGGCGTAGCCCTCGTTCAGAATCACGACGATCAGTTCATGATTGAATTCCATATGCGGCGTTCCTCCTGTTTTCAGATCGTTGGTCAGATAGGCGAGCGTTCTGCCGCCCGCCACGCTCTTGAGCGGCACGGTCAGCAGAATCCCGTTGCCGGGAATGTCGAGAAACAGCTTGCGCTTGGCAGCCTTGACAAGCTGCGCGGCCTCCTGTGCGCTGGCAACGGAGGTGGTGACGGTTTTGGATGTTTCATCCAGGCCGTAGACGGCCAAATGCTCATTTTTGGCCGTGCCTCTTCCGGGTGCGCTGAGGATCATCGGCAGACCCGCCTCGCGGAACAGGGCGTTCATGGCCTCGCCCCGGTCGGAATCGGTAACGGCAATGATATAATATAATTCCATATCAGCAGGCCTCCCACAGTTCGATAATCTCGTTGTCGCCGAAGTCCGGCAGAGCCGGTTCCTTTTCGGCGCGGCGGGATTTGATGACGTAGATCGCGCCCATGACCTGCACGGTAATCAGCGGCATCATCGCAACGAGCGCGACAAGGCCGAACGCGTCCGTCATGACATTCCCGCCCAGCGCTTCGCACGCGCCCATGGCAAACGGCAGCATAAACGTCGCTGTCAGCGGACCGGAAGCCACGCCGCCGGAGTCAAATGCGATGGCCGTAAACGTGCGCGGCACGAAGAACGACAGCGCCAGCGCGATAAAATACCCCGGCACAAGGAAGTACATGATCGAAACGCCCGTGATGACGCGCAGCATCGCAAGTCCGCCTGCGGCGGAAACGGCGATGGACAGGCTCATGCCCATAGCCTTTGCCGAGATTGCGCCCGCACTTAAATCCTCGACCTGCCGGTTGAGGATATGGACGGCAGGCTCAGCGTTGATGATGAACCAGCCCATCAGCATGGCCAGCGGAATGAGCAGCCACAGCTTCCACCCCTCCGTCAGCGCCGCGCCCAGCGCGTAGCCGACCGGCGAAAAGCCGACGTTCACGCCCGTCAGGAACAGGACAAGACCGGCGTATGTATACAGAATGCCTACCATGACCCGCAGGAACGGCAGCCTCCGCAGCCGCAGCGAGACGACTTGGAAGATCAGGAAGAACACCACAATCGGCAGCAGCGCCAGCGTGACCTCCTTCAGATATTCCGGGAAGGCGTGCAGATAGTCCCGTCCCAGTGCAACGGTATTGGTGATGGCGGCGGCAGCTTCCGACTCCGCCTGCGCGGGCTGCGTCTTGTAGATCGCGCCCAGCAGCAGCACCGACGCGATCGGCCCAATGGAACACAGACCGACAAGGCCGAACGAGTCCGCCTTCGCGTTTTCGTCGGAACGGATAGACGCCACGCCGACGCCGAGCGCCATGATGAACGGCACGGTCATCGGCCCGGTCGTCACGCCGCCGGAGTCAAACGCAACGGCGAGAATGCCCTGATCGGACAGGAACGCAGCCAAAAACACCAGCACATAAAACACGATCAGCAGCAGCCGCAGCGAAATGCCGAACAGAATGCGCACCATGCAGAGCATCAGGAAGATGCCCACGCCGACGGAGACGGTCAGAATGAGGACCGTTTTGTCAATCTCCGGCACGTTGGCTGCCAGCACCTGTAAATCCGGCTCGGCCACCGTAATGGCGACACCCAGCAGGAAGCTGACAATCAGAATCAGACCGAGCTTGCGCGATTTTGTCAGCTTCGCGCCCATGTAGTTGCCGATCTTGCTCATGGACATTTCCGCGCCGAGCGTGAACAGACCCATGCCCAGAATGAGCATGGCCGTCGCCAGCACGAATGAGAGCATCAGCCCCGTATCGACCGGCACGAGCACGAAGCAGATGGCCAGCACGATCAGGCTGATCGGCAGCACGGAGGCCGCGGCCTCTCTCAGTTTTTCCAGTAACACCTGTTTGCGGTACAAAGCCTCACTCCTATTTCAAGAATTGTTCTTATTTTATCAGAAAAATCCCGTTCTGAACAGAGCGGAAATGTAAAAAGGCTGTTAATTTTATGCACCGTGCATTTTTATGCAGTTTCACCAAAGAATTATCGATTTACTTGACGAAAGGGCAGAAAGCCAATACAATAACAGAGCTTATGCGCAGAACTCCCGGCCGCATGCGCGGCCGGGAGTGAATTTTTATGAAAAAGAGAGAGTATTTTATGGAGAAGAAACCCGCGCGTGCCGTCGCCCTGCTGCCTATCGGAGTGTTCCTTGTCTTGTATCTGGGGCTGGGCTGTCTGTTTGAATACGGCTTGAAAATTGAGATGGGCTTTTACAACATTCCGATCGTTGTGGCGTTCCTGGCCGCGATCCTCGTCGCCTGCCTGCAGAACCGGGCGCTGTCGTTCGACGACAAGCTGGAGGTCATGGCAAAGGGCGTCGGCGACAAGAACATCATGACGATGATCCTGATCTTTCTGGCCGCCGGTGTGTTTGTCGGCGTTGTGGGCCGAAGCAGCGCAGAATCTGTCGCATATTTCATGCTTGCGCATATCCCGGCACGGTTTGTCGTTGCAGTTCTGTTCGTTGTCTCGTGCTTCGTCTCGACGGCCATGGGCACGTCCTGCGGCACGATCACGCTGATCGTCCCCATCGCCGTCGCCGTGGCGAAGGCGTCGGGGTTCCATCTGGCGCTGTGCATCGGATCCGTCATGGGCGGCGCGATGTTCGGCGACAATCTCTCGTTCATCTCCGACACGACCATCGCCGCCTGCAGCACGCAGGGCTGCGAAATGAAGGACAAATTCCGTACGAACTTCCGCATCGCGCTGCCGGCGGCACTCGTAACACTGGCGCTGATCATCGTGTTCTCGCTGAAAAGCGAGATCGGCGCGGTCGAAATTTCGGAATACCATCTGCTGCAGACCGTCCCGTATCTGCTGGTGCTTATCGGCGGCGTGGCGGGCGTCAATGTGTTCCTCGTGCTGCTGACCGGCATTTTCTCCGGGGCCATCATCATGCTCGCCACCGGTGCGGTGCACCCGACCGAGCTGCTGGGGAACATGGGCTCCGGCGCGTCCGGGATGTTTGAGACGATCATGGTCACGATCCTCGTGTCTGCCATGTGCGGCCTCATCCGCGAATACGGCGGCTTTGAAGCGCTGCTCGGATTTATTCGCCGCATTTTCCACGGCAACAAGGGCGGCCAACTCGGCATCGGGTTGCTTGTCGGCGCGATGGACATCGCCACGGCCAATAATACCGTCGCCATCGTCATGGCCGGACCCATCGCAAAGCAGATGAGCGAGGAATACGGCATCACGGGCAAAAAGAGCGCGTCGCTGCTCGACACCTTCTCGTGCATCTTCCAGGGCATCATTCCCTACGGCGCGCAGATGCTTCTGTCGATCTCCGCCGTTTCAGAACTCGGTGAAACGCTCACCGCGTTCCAGATTATCCCGTTCCTGTTCTACCCCTTCCTGCTGCTCATCAGTTCACTGGTCTTTATCTTCCTTGTGCCGGAACGGAAAGCGGCGGGCCACTGAAAAAACGAAAACTCTGGCGAAATTACAATATTTCGTGGTCAGCGATACATTTGACAATGTAGATATTTAGAAATCAGTGACTGCGGCACAGCCAAAGCCTCCCCTTACCGCGTAGGGCGTGGCAAGGGGAGGCTTTGGCGCGAGCCTTCGGCGAATCCGTACTGCCCTGTAAATTTTGAACGTAAGGCCAATTTACTGCAGCCATTCAAACGCGGTGACTTACAAATTTGGAGTACCATAACAGGCGGCGCGTACCATAGCGGTCGTAAGGTAACGATGTGTGTTCGCAACGACTATAAAGTTGGTACTCACTTGAATTGTATCCGCAGCACGTACCAACCGCGTCCAAGCACTCTTTTCTCCCCTATCTTTTCTCTTGCAAGAGAAAAGATAGGGCCGCCGGAGGCATGTTGGAAACGCTTTGCTGGTTTGTGTTTCTCGATGGGAATGCCTGACCCAGAAAAAACGTATTTTGACAGACAAACCGGGCACAGCCAATGGCCGCGCCCGGTGTTTTGCATTATACCATCCGGCAGCAGGATTCACAGTCTTCTTTCTTGGGGAATTTACTGTGATCATACTCAATGTGGTTCTTCTCGTAATAGTCCTGGATGGCGGACTTGACGGCCTCCTCGGCCAGAACGGAGCAGTGCAGCTTGTGCGCGGGCAGTCCGCCCAGCGCATCGACGACCTCCTGATTGGTCAGCGCCAGCGCATCGTCCAGCGTCCGGCCCTTGATCATCTCCGTCGCAATGGAACTCGACGCGATCGCGCTGCCGCAGCCGAACGTCTCAAACTTCACATCCTCGATTTTATTGTCCTTGATCTTCAGGTACATCTTCATGATATCGCCGCACTTGGCGTTGCCGACCTCGCCGACGCCGTCCGCGTCCGCGATCTCGCCGACATTGCGCGGGTGCATGAAGTGATCCATGACGGTTTCGGTATACAGTGCCATGATAAAAGCCCTCCTTACAGCGTAAACTGCCGTTTGCCGCTCATCAGGTCCTTCCAGACCGGCGACATGTTCCGCAGATCGTCCACGATCGGCGGAAGTTCGGCAAGGATATAGTCAATTTCTTCTTCGGTATTGTCCTCACAGATGGTCAGGCGCAGCGAGCCGTGCGCGACCTCGTGCGGCCGTCCGATGGCCAGCAGCACATGGCTGGGGTCGAGCGAACCGGACGTGCAGGCGGAGCCGGACGATGCGCTGATGCCCTTCGCGTCGAGCAGCAGCAGAAGACTCTCGCCCTCGATGCCCTCGAAGCAGAAGTTCACATTGCCGGGCAGCCGCGGCGCACGCGCACCGTTCAGCGCGCAGTGCGGAATCTTGGAAATGCCGTCAATGAGTTTGTCCCGCAGGGCCGTGACCTTCTTTGTATTCTCGTCCATGTTGGCGCACGCTTCCTTCAAAGCTGCCGCCATGGCCGCGATGCCGGGGACGTTCTCCGTGCCGCCGCGCTTGCCGCGCTCCTGCGCGCCGCCCTCGATGAGATTCGTGAGAATAATGCCGCGCCGCGCATAGAGCATGCCCACGCCCTTCGGACCGTGGAATTTGTGCGCGGACAGGCTCAGCATGTCGATGTGCATTGCGTTCACGTCGATCTTCACATGCCCCGCTGCCTGCACCGCGTCGGTGTGGAACAGCACGCCGCGTTCATGGCACACCGCGCCGATTGCCTCGATCGGCTGGATGGTGCCGATCTCATTGTTGGCGAACATGATGGTCACGAGGCAGGTGTCGTCACGGATGGCGTCCGCGACCTGCTGGGCCGAGACAAGGCCGTCTGCGTGCACATCCAGCAGCGTCACCTCAAAGCCCTGTTTTTCCAGCCGTTTCAGGGTATGCAGGACGGCATGATGCTCAAATGTGGTGGAAATAATGTGCTTTTTGCCCTTGCGCGCGCCGAGATAGGCGGCGGAGGTAATAGCCTGATTGTCGGCCTCGCTGCCGCCGGAGGTAAAATAGATTTCGCGCGGCTGCGCGCCGAAGCAGGCGGCCATATCGGCACGCGCCGTCTCGAGCACTTCCTTGGCCTGCTGGCCGATGGCGTAGAGGCTCGACGGGTTGCCGAACGTGTTATTCAGGTGATAGGTCATCGTATCGATGGCCGTCTGGTGCATTCTGGTGGTTGCTGCGTTATCCGCATAGACTTGCATCAAATATCAGCTCCTTTGCAGGGAATTCTTTCTTATGTTTTGAGGATAGCATACATTCCCCATAAAGTCAATAGGTTTATAGGCTGAATGACCTCAGAAAAAATTAAGGCTTTCTTCATCCGGGTTTGGTTGTTTTTCCGGTAACTTTTGTGTATGATAAGCTACACGAACTTTCGGAGGTACAGCTATGGCAAATATTCTGGATTATCTGGACTGGCGCGGCGATCTGACGCTGGCAGAGCGCGGGTTCAACGAGGTGGACAATCTGCTGATGGCGGAACTTTGCTTTCTGGACTTCTCCGGGATCGTTCCGGCGGACTTTTCCGCCCCGGTTTTCCTGCCGGATGCCATGCGGCAATACGACGCGGCGCGGCCGCAGGAGACGATGGGCGTGTTGGTGCCGGAGCAAATCCCGGAATTGGGCCACAAAATGGCGGCAAGCCGCCGCTTTTCCGATTTGACGCTCTGCGCCTATGTCAGCCGCACCGACGAGGAAACGCAGACGCAGTTCTCCGCGCTGACGATCCTGCTGCCGGATAAAACGGCCTACATTGCCTTCCGGGGCACGGACGACACGATTGTCGGCTGGAAGGAGGATTTTAATCTGGCCTTTCTGCCGGTCGTTCCGGCGCAGAAAATGGCGGCAGAGTATCTGTCTGCGGCAGCCGCGGCGCTTCCGTCGCATCCGCTTCGCGTGGGCGGACACTCCAAGGGCGGCAATCTCGCGGTCTACAGCGCAGTGTTCTGCGGCGAAGCCGTGCAGAACCAGCTGATGCGCGTATACAATAACGACGGCCCCGGCTTCCGCACGTCGCTGCTCGGCCTGCCGGAGCACAGGCGCGTCGCGGATAAGATCACGACGATCCTGCCGGAATCGTCCGTCGTCGGCATGCTTCTCGAGCATGAGGAGCGCTATGAGGTCGTGCGCAGCACGCAGAGCGGCCTGTGGCAGCACGACGGCTTCTCGTGGCAGGTGCGCGGGGAACGGTTTGAGCATCTGCCCGATCTGACCGAGGGCGGCAAGCTGGTTGACGAGACGATCCGCACGTTCATTCTCTCCCTGAGTCCGGAGCAGCGCGTGGCCTTTACCGACGCGCTGTTCGATATCCTCACCTGTACAGACGCCGATACGCTTACCGATCTCAAGGAGGGCGGCCTCAAAACAGCAGCGGCCATGCTCAAGAAATACCGCACGCTGGACAAGCCCACGCGCCATGCGCTGGGCAGCACGCTGCGCCTGTTCATGGCGGCTGGCGCAAAGACAGCAGTATCTGAACTCAATCCCGTGAACCTGTTCCTGCGCCGTCTGCCGCTGCAAAAGCTGGCAGACGATCTGGACAAACCGTAAAAGAGAGAATCCGGCTTTGCATGTAAAAAGAGCCTGCTGCAAGAACTCTTTGCAGCAGGCTCTTTTGTTCACAGGTGTGTCGCGGCCGACGGTCATTCCGCCGAAATAAGGTAATAATAGATCGGCTGGCCGCCGGAAACAAGGTTGACCTCCGCGTCGGGCGCATGCTGCCGGAACAGTTCCAGCGCCGCCTCCGCGTCGGGCTCCTGAATGTCCGCGCCGTAGAAGATGTTGATGAATTCCTTGCCGGCCTCCGCAGCCTTGTCCGCGAGAGACGCAAGAAGCGTGGTGATCTCACGCGCTGTTCCAGCCAGCGCGCCATCGCACAACCCGAGATAATCGCCCGCGTGAATATCAAAGCCGTCAAAGTCCGAGTCGCGCGCGGCATAGGTGATCTGCATGGTCATGACGCCGGAGAGGCAGCCGGTCATGGCCGCTTCGTTTTCGCTCGGCTCCATTGCTGCGTCGAACGAGAGCATGGCGCTGATGCCCTGCGGGACGGTCTTGGTCGGGATAACCACGACTTCGCGCGAAGCCAGTTCCGCCGCCGCCTGCGCAGCCATGATGATGTTCTTGTTGTTGGGCAGGACGAAGACGATCTCCGCAGGCGTCTTTTCGATCGCGTGCAGAATATCCTCCGTCGAGGGGTTCATGGTCTGGCCGCCCTCAATGATCTCGTCAACACCGAGATCGCGGAACACGCCGGCCAGGCCCGCACCCGCGCACACGGCGACGCTGCCGTAGCGCTTGTCGGGTTCTGCCGGAGCCGCCTGCTCCGCAGGCTGGCTTTCCAACTCCTTTTCCACAGTCTCCAGATCGTCGGTCGAACGGGCCTTGCGGCCGGCGGTCAGATCATCGTGCTGTAAGCGCATGTTCTCGATCTTTGCAAGTTCCAGCGTACCATACTTCTGGGCCTCGCTCAGTGCGTCACCCGGAATATTCGTATGTACATGGACCTTGAACGCTTCGTCGTCCTCGCCGATGACGAGACTGTCGCCGATGCTGCCGAGATACTCGCGCAGCGGGTCGAGCGAGGTAATATCCTCGCGCTTGCGCACAATAAAGACCGTGTCGAACGCGAATGTGATGTCCTCAGAGTCGAAAATGCCGAAATCGGCCTCTTCATTCGTTGCACCTGTGTCCTCGCAGACAATATCGTTGCCGCGCAGGCTTTCGAGCATGCCGCGCAGAATAAGGCAGAAGCCCATACCGCCCGCATCAACGACGCCGGCCTTTTTAAGAACCGGATTCTGGTTGACGGTGTTGTCCAGCGCAGCGTGCGCCGTGTCAAGGCAGTGCTGCAGCACATACTCGATCTCATTGTTTTCCTCGGCCAAATCGCGCGCGGCGTCTGCCGTGAGGCGGGAGACGGTCAGAATTGTGCCCTCGGCGGGCTTCATGACTGCCTTATACGCAGCTTCCACACCTGCTGTCAGTGCAGCGGCAAAGTCCTTGCCGTCGGCCTCGAGTTTACCCTTGAGCGACTTGGAAAAGCCGCGGAACAGAAGAGACAGAATCACGCCCGAATTGCCTCTGGCCCCGCGCAGGAGCGCGGAGGCTGTCTTGTCGGCGGCCTTGGTGAGCGTAATGCCGTCTGCCTTGCGCAGTTCTGTGCTGGCGGCAGAGAGCGTCATGCTCATATTCGTGCCGGTATCTCCGTCCGGAACAGGGAAAACGTTCAGTTCATTGACCTTCTGCTTATTCAGGTCGATCTCGGCAGCGGCGGAGAGCATCATCCGGCTGAACGCCGCGCCGTCAATGGTTTTGATCATGGTTTACCTCCGTGAGCGCCCTTGTATGCGCGCGTGAATTGAAATCGATATCAGTCGACGGAAATGGAATCGACAAATACGTTCACGGCACGCACCTCGGTGCCCGTGGACTTGGTAACGAAATAGCGGACCTCGCTGATGATGGAGGACGCGATTGCACTGAGATTGACGCTCTTATCGACCATGATATGCAGGTCGATGGAAATGGAATTGTCGGCGCTGAACGTGACCTTGACGCCCTTGCCCATTGCTTCCTTGCGCAGCAGATGGACAAGCCCGTCCGTCATGGAGCGCACGGCCATGCCCTTGACGCCAAAGCAGTTGGTCGCTGCAAAGCCCGCGATATTGGTATAGACAGCGCTATCGACCGTGATCTGGCCGGCGTCTGTATTCATACGGATCATCAAGATTCCTCCTTCTGGGATATTCAATTCATTTTAACCGATTTGCCGGGAAAGTACAAGTCAAAAAACGGGTTTCAGCCTTTTTCATAACCGGTCACGCCGTTTTGCTCCATCCATTGGAGCTTTTCACCCATCAAATACGTCAGCGTATCGGTTTCCGTCCGGTTGACGCCCGTCAGATACTCGCGCAGGTAATACAGATCGTTGTACGTCAGATACGGATAGTCGCCCTCGACATAGGTGCCGTCGGGCTTGATGCTGTAATAGAGATTATGATTCGGCATGACCCAGCCGGAGCCGGTATCCTCAATGGCCAGCAGCATCCGGTCGGCCAGTTCGCGCAGATCCTTCCGATTCAGAAGATCCGCCGCGTGATACAGCGCCAGACACTCCGACGCCTGATGGTTGAGCGAGGTGTGTGGAGCGGTGATCTCGTCCGGGTGCCAGTAGTCGGGAATCAGCCAGCCGCCGTTTTCCGTGGTGATGTGGCTTATGTCCGCAACCTGACTGAAAAAGGCGAGATAGCGGTTCATCGTCTCTTCAAACATCCCCTTGCCGAGCCTGCGGGTGGCCGAGATGTAAATTTCGAGCAGATCGGTATTGAACCGGGTGTCGTAAAAGCCAGGCCCGATCCCGTAATCGCCCTGAAGCCACTCGCTGCCGGGTGTGGTGGGCACATAGCCGTAGTGGTTCTGCCGCTGCGACATGGTATCGAGAGACAGGATAATGAGCGCGGGCGCTTCCTTGCAGCGCGACATCCGGCCAAGGTAGCCCCGGATGCAGTAGCTTGCGGCGCAGCAGTAATAATAATTCTCGCCCGCTGGGATATAATTGGAGGGCGATTTGCGGAAATAGCCGTCGAAGCACCAGTGAGAATCGCCGTTTTTCACATATGTGACCCATGCCTTCGCGCAGTTATCCACACTCCAGTCCAGCCCAAACGGTGCGGTCAGGACGAGTGCATCCGTTACGCAGTCCGGCGCAAGGCCATAGCCGTCCATTGTGATGCGGACGCCGCCGCTGCGCAGCTTCGTGGTACGCAGCACGCCGTCTCGATCCGGGAAATGCTCCCGGGAGCCGTTTTCGTGCATGGCGAACGTACGCGGCAGCGCAAGAAAATATGTCTGCCCGGAAGCCAACTCTACAACAACGACCGGTGAGGCATACAGCCCGTCCCCCAGTGTTTGCGAGCGCCAGTCTCCGGCGCTTTTGTCATAATACCAGACTGTGCCCGCTTCCGTGACGGTCTGGTCGAAAAAGCGGATATTGGAGCCCTTGCCCGTGGCGCGAAGACCGGTCGCGCTGACGCCGTCGGAGACGGCGTATTCCCGGCTTTCGATTTGATACTGCCCGTACTGGACAGTCTCAACATAGACCTCGGCGGTATATTTTGTGGAGGTCAATACCCGCTCCGGTGTGCGGCTCGGGGTATCGTCCGGCTCGTCCGAATCCGCCGGTGTCTCTTCGGCCGGGAGTTCGGCCGGGGCTGCTGCTTCAGATTCTGCTGCCGGTGAAGTCTCCGCCTGCGGCTTGCCGCAGGCGCATAGCTGCGCCAGTACCAGAATCAAAATCAGAATCAGCGTGAGTTTCTTTTGCATGGATACCTCCGAGGAAGGGTTTGGGCAGAACAATGGCGGCCATTTTTACAAAGCAGTCCGGGATACGCGCAGTCTCTGTAGGGGCCGACGACTCTGTCGGCCCATTGGGAAGTCTCGAATTTGCCGGAGTTTTTCATAAAAAACGGTGCGGCCTGCTGGGCCGATGTGTACCGGCAAGCGGCAGACCCACATCCGTAACGCTCCTTCGTCGCGAACGGCTGTGACCGGCATCGGCCCCTACAGCTGGCGCGGGAGCGCCCGGGGCTCCCGCGCCAGTGCGAAAATCAGATCATGCTCGGCTGCCAGCAGTCGGGGGTTTCAAGGCCCATCATGGTCACGATGGTCGGCGCGACGTTGGCAAGGCCGTAATGGCCGTCCTTGATCTCATACTTGTTGTCGGGATCGTAGATGATGAAGGGAACGGGGTTGAGAGAATGCGCAGTGCGCACGCTGGTCTTGCCCTTCTTCGTCTCGAGCATCTGATCAGCGTTGCCGTGGTCAGCGGTGACAAGCAGCGTATAGCCATACTTGTCGGCAGCTTCCTTCACGCGGGCCAGACCTGCGTCAACGGCCTCCATCGCGGTAATGACAGCGCTCAAAACGCCGGTATGGCCGACCATGTCGCCGTTCGGATAGTTGCAGCGCAGGAACTGGTACTTATGCGAGGCCATGGCCTCGACCAGAAGATCGGTGATCTCCACGGACTTCATCGCGGGCGCCTGCTCAAACGGGATGACATCGGACGGAACCTCGGCATAGTCCTCAAGGCTCTCATCAACCTTGCCGGAGCGGTTGCCGTTCCAGAAGTAGGTGACGTGGCCGTATTTCTGCGTCTCAGACACAGCATACTCATGCACGCCTGCCTTGCACAGAACCTCGGTCAGCGTGTTGCGGATGACGGGCGGCTCAACCAGATAGTGCATCGGGATCTTGAGGTCGCCGTCATATTCCAGCATACCTGCGAACTTCACGCCAGTATAGTCACCGCGGTCAAACTTGTCAAAGTCCTTGCGGTCAAAGGCGAGGGAAATTTCCTGCGCACGGTCGCCGCGGAAGTTGAAGAGGATGACGCTGTCGCCGTTTTCAATCTTTGCAACGGGCTTGCCGTCATGCGCAACGACGAACGGCAGCAGATCCTGATCGATCATGCCGGGATTCTCGGCGCGGTAGGTTTCAATGGCCTCACGCGCGGAGGCGAACTGACGGCCCTCAGCCTGCACATGCGTGCGCCAGCCCTTTTCGACCATCGGCCAGTTGGCCTCGTAGCGGTCCATGGTAATGACCATGCGGCCGCCGCCGGAGGCGATCTTGTATTCATGCTCCGCGTCGTTCAGTTCCGCCAGAACGGACTCCAGCTGATCAACATAGTCCAGCGCACTTGTCGCGGGGACATCGCGGCCGTCGAGCAGGATGTGGCAGTAGACCTTTTTGAGTCCCATCTCACGCGCCTTTTTCAGCATCGCAATCAGGTGCGAGATATTGGAATGGACGTTGCCGTCGGACAGCAGGCCGATGAAGTGCAGCGCTTTGCCGTTTTGCAGGCAGTTATCCGTCAGGTCGATCCACGTCTTGGACTGGTACAGGGAGCCGGATTCAATGGACTCCTGTACAAGCTTTGCGCCCTGCGAATAGATCTGGCCGCAGCCGAGAGCGTTGTGGCCGACCTCGGAGTTGCCCATATCGTCGTCCGTGGGCAGGCCGACGGCGGTGCCGTGTGCTTTGAGCCACGTCATGGGGCAGGTCGCCATCAGGTTGTCGAGCGTCGGGGTGTTGGCCTGCTTGACCGCGTCGCCGGGGCCGCCGTCGCCGCGTCCAACACCGTCCATAATGACAAGTACGATCGGTTTTTTCATTGGTATTCCCTCCTGAGTAGGATATTCTCGAATTTCACTATATTTTACTACAATTTCCCCCGACTTACAACTTAATTTTCTTTGAACAATCGCAGGGCATGGGCGTTGGCCAACGCATAGACACGCGCGAAATCCACATGCGGGTTATAGACGGCCTCCAACTCGTCATGCAGCGCCTTCGCCTGTGCAAGAAGAGCAGTCACATCCGAAACATCCGGCAGCGGCGCGTCCGGCCCCCGGTAATAGCGCTTCTCGTCCGGCAGATAGACAGCCTCCGTCTCGTCCGGCAGGAGCGGGTTCTGGTAGAGAACTGCATTTTCCCGCACGCGGAGCGCCTCCAATTCCTCGCCGGACACCAGCTGCACCGCGCCTGCGGGCGGCTCGGCAGAAAAAAGGCCCCGGCAGGTGATGGCCCGCAGGAAGCGCTTTTTCCGTTCCTCCTGCGCCGGGAGCGGGCAGGACGGACGCGCAAACGCTGCAAGACGCGCATACGCCTCGCGGTAGAGCGCGCGATAGCGCGTCTGCAGAAGTTCAATAGCGCGGCGCTCTTTCTGCAAAGCAATGCGGTCATAGAACTGTCCCAGATCGAGATACAGCCCGGCGGCCCCGGGCGTGACGGCCTCAAGCACATGCGGGGCCGTGCCGTCGGCGTAGCCGGTGTGCAGGGCCGGGATATACACGCCGTCCACCGAATCCGGGTCACCGGAGCACAGGACGTATTCGGTATCCAGCCCTGCGTCCTCCGCCGCCTTGCCGATGGTCTTCATAAAACTCGACTTGCCGCAGCCCGGCCCGCCCTTGATCACCCACAGAAACTCCTCCGGCCCCCGGCAGAACTGCCCGTAAAACGAGACAAAGCCGGAGGCCGTATTACCACCCAGAAAATACCGCGTCACCGCCATGGAAAAGCCCTCCTGCACCTTAGAATACAGGTAGTTTATGCAGCCGCGCGGCGGGATGTGCGTGCAGTCAAACGGGAAAATACGGTGCGAATTTGCCGAAAGCTTTGTACTGTACATCGTATCAGAAAAACACCGTCCACGGGAACTGGGCCGGGGGCTGGGCCTCGAAGACGGCTTCGCCCTTTCCGTCCGGGAAGGAAAGCCGGTAAGACCAGAGCGCACAGGTGCAGCGGCCACAGCGGCTGCCGTATTTTCCATCGCCCAACAGCGGCAGACCCCGCGAGGCAAACTGGACGCGGATCTGGTGCGTGCGCCCCGTTTCGAGCCGGATGCGCACAAGGCTCAGTCCATCCTGCCTAGCTAGAATTTCATAGTGCAGCTTCGCCTGCTTCACGCCGCCGCGCATCCGCTTGACCACATATGTTTTGTTTTTCACCCGGTCATGGAACAGCAGATCCTCCAGCGTCCCGGCCTTTTCCGCCGGACATCCGGTCAGAACGGCGAGATACGTCTTCTGCATCTGCCCCTGTCCCATCGCCTGCGTCAGGCGCGCGGCTTCCTGCACCGTCTTCGCATAGACCATTATGCCGCCGACTGTCTGGTCGAGCCGGTGAACGGGGAAAATGTCACAGCCCAGCTGCTCGGAGAGCAGCTGCGGCATCGCCTCCGCCTGCGTGCCCTGCGCAGCTATGCCGATGGGCTTGACGCAGACAAGATAGCGCGCGGTTTCCTTCAAAATTTCAATCATACGCTTCGCCTCGTTTCGGGCCTATTCTACCAGAAAAACAAGACGCGCGCAACGGCTTGCAATCCGCGGAAACTCCCGGTATAATACACACGAATATAAGAAACGGAGCAAATATCATGACAACAGAGCAATACCGGAAGCGGTCAGGCTTTTCCATCTTCTTATCCTTCTTCAAGCCCCACCGGGGGCTGTTTTTTCTCGACATGGCCTGTGCACTGGTCGTGTCGATGATCGATCTGGCATACCCCATTATCTCGCGTTACGCCATGCGCACGCTGCTGCCGCAGAGCGCATACCGCACGTTCTTTACGATCATGCTGATCGTGCTGGCAGCGTATGCGCTGCGGTCGGTGCTGTATTTCATTATCACCTACTGGGGCCACACCTTCGGCATCCGTGTAGAGGCTGATATCCGCGCGGCCCTGTTCGGTCACATGCAGGAGTTGGGCTTTGAGTTTTTCGACCGCAACCGCACCGGTCAGCTGATGAGCCGCATGACGACCGACCTCTTTGAGATCACCGAACTTGCCCACCACGGGCCGGAGGACCTGTTCATCTCGCTCGTGACCATCGTGGGTGCGCTGACCGTCATGGCGACAATCGAGTGGCGGCTGGCACTGGTCGTGGCGGTCATGATCCCGGTGTTCGTTGCGATCATTGTCTCGCGCCGTAAGGCGATGCGCGAGGCCTCCCGCCGTGTGAAGAAAAAGACCGGCGCGATCAACGCTGACATCGAATCCGCCCTGTCCGGCATTCGCACGGCCAAGGCATTTGCCAACGAACATGTTGAGGAGGAAAAATTCGACCGCTCGAACGACATTTACAAGACCTCCAAAAAGATGTTCCATCGGGAAATGGGCATTTTCATGGCCGTGATGGAGTTTTTTACGAGTTCTTTGTCCGTGGCTGTCGTAACCGTGGGCGGTCTGCTCATCATGAAGGGGCAGATGGACACCGTCGATCTTCTGACGTTTACGCTCTATATTGCGTCCTTTGTCAACCCCATCCGCAAGCTGGCAAACTTCACGGAACTGTTCTCCAACGGCACGGCAGGCTTTGATCGTTTTCTGGAGATCATGCGCACCGCGCCGGAACTGCACGACGCGCCGGATGCAATCGAACTGACGCAGGTACACGGTGAGATCGGCGTGGAAAATGTAAGCTTTTCCTATGAGGACGATCCCGAAGTTCTGCACGATGTGTCCCTGCACGTCCCGGCGGGCAAGACCGTCGCCATCGTCGGCCCTTCCGGCGGCGGCAAGAGTACGCTCTGCCAGCTGATCCCCCGCTTTTACGACGTGACCGGTGGTGCGATCACCGTTGACGGCCACGACGTGCGCAGCGTCACGCAGGAATCTCTGCGCCGCTCCATCGGCATTGTACAGCAGGATGTATTTCTGTTCGCCGATTCCATTCTGGAAAACATCCGCTACGGTAAGCCCGGCGCGACGATGGAGGAGATCATTGACGCGGCGAAGCGTGCGGAAATTTACGACGATATCATGGCCATGCCAGACGGCTTTGACACTTACGTCGGCGAACGTGGCACGCTCCTGTCCGGCGGACAGAAGCAGCGCATTTCCATTGCGCGCATTTTCCTCAAAAACCCGCCGATTCTCATTCTCGACGAGGCGACGAGCGCGCTCGACACGCTGACGGAGGCGAAGATCCAGCACGCGTTTGACGAACTGGCGAAAAATCGCACCACGCTCATCATTGCGCACCGCCTGTCCACCATCCGCGCCGCAGGCGAGATCGTCGTCATTGCCGACGGCCGCATCGCCGAGCGCGGCACGAATGAGGAACTTCTCAAGCATAACGGCATCTACGCCAGCCTCTGCCGCACGCAGAATCTGCTGGCATAACCGAAACCGCCCTGCCGCGCAAAATGGCGCGGCAGGGCAAAAAAATCACCGACAGCCCGCAATGGGCTGCCGGATGTTTTTTCTTAATCCCACGGATTGATGGGGTCATCAGGTTCAGTCGGGTCATCGGGATTGTCCGGGTAATCCGGGTCGATGGGATCCGGCTCCTCGGGCACCTCAGGCTCGACGTACGGCGTGCATTTGTAGGTCGTGTTGCGGGACTGATAGGTGTCCTTGTGCAGCGTCTCGGTTTTGATGACATTGCCGTTTGCGTCCACATAATCGCGGTAGGCCATGACGGTTTTACCGACGTAGGAATACTGCACCATGTCACCCTTGATATACTTATTGCCGTCCTTGTCAACAACGATATTGACAGTGTTGCCGTTCTCGTCGATGGCGGTACCGGCGTCGGTGATGATGGTCTTGTCGCCGTCGATCTCCATCTTGGGCTGGACGGTCGCAACGACCTCGTGCCGCAGGACGATATGATCATAGCCCTTGTCCTTCGGCGCGGTGCCCACAAGCTTGATATGGACATAGCCGCCGGAGACGGAAGCATCAATGCGCATCGGATGGTCGGTGCTGTTGACAAACTTATAGTCGAGACTGCCCCAGTAGATCGTCGCGTCCATGCCGAGCTGGACGTAGGTGACGGTGAACATATGCGGCGCACGCTCTGTGACCTTGAGATCGGCGTAGAGGCAGGCGGTATAGATCGTGGAGGCGACCTGACAGACGCCTCCGCCGGCCTCTGCCTCGCTCTTGCCGCCGGTCTGGTAGACGATAGCGGACTGATAGCCCTTCTCCGGCGTGCGCTCACCGACGATCTTGTTGAACGAGAACTCGTCTCCGGGGTTTAGGATGGTGCCGTCGATCGCCTTGCAGGCCAGCTCCAGATTCTTCGTGCGTCCGGCCTGCGCGGTGTGCGGGCTGTCGCAGGAGCCGAGTACATCAGAGAAGTATTCCTTCTCCAGTTCGGCCAGCGTGACCTCCGGCTGAATTTCCTCAGCCTGAATGACGATCTTCGTGCCGGGTTCAGCCATGGCAAGCTGCTGGGTGTAATACGACACGTCAAAGCCGAAGCCGACCTTTTCGGCAACGAGTTCCTTCTTTTCCTCGTCGTAATATGCGTCTTTCATCTCGGTTGCGAACTGGTCGTAATACCGTTGAAGATCAACCGGCGCGCAGGGCTCGGTGTCGTAATCGAACTTGAGTTCGGACAGATCGCCGGCATTGAACCGCGCAACGACCGCATCATAGAGTGCATCGGCATCGAGCGAAATTTTCGGCGAACCCGTCACGACTGTGACGGTTTTCGCGTCGGCATCGACCGTAACGGTCGGGTCAACCTTTTCCGACGCACAGGCGCGGGCGGTCTGATCAATGAGATCGCGGATATACGCGGTATCGAGATTCGTCCCGGATTCGAGCGAAATGTCCTGCCGGGTCTTTTTTGCCCGTTCGTATGTGAGAAGCGCCGTAATCGGGCCGCCGTCGCGGCCGTAGTTCATGGCGGCGTCTGCCGCCTCGTCCGGGTTGAGGGCGACGTTGGTGATCTCGGGGGTAAAGTCAATCGTCCGGTCGGGCAGGACAACGGTCAGCGTATCGGTAGCTGTCTCCTGCTCGACGGCGAGCGTCACGGCGTTAATTGCCGCGTCCCGCTTCAATCCGCCGACGTTCACGCCCGCGACATAGACGTTTGGGAAGATGGTGTCGCTTCCCTTTAAAATAAAGCCATAGGTGCAGACACCGAGTAACGCCAGAAGCACAACACATCCCGCGATCACGGCAGCCTTCTTTCCGGCATTGCCGGACGGCTGCTTCTTCGGCGCAGCGGCTCTGTCCGCCGCAGTTTTGTGCGCGGGGCGGCTGGCCTCAAATCTGCCTTTCTTTCTGATAAGAATCCCTCCTATTCAAAAGCCGCAGGGCGACATAATCTTTTTCTGTATTATACATAAACCGACCGATTTTTGCAACGGCATTCCCGACAGGAACAGGCCCCAGAATTCTGAAATTTCTATTAACATTTTCGGGTTTGTGCACTGCAAGTTCATTGCGTTAAATTAGCTTTGCGTTCAAAATTTGCAAGGCAGTACGGATTCGCCAAGGCCCTGTAGGGGCCGATGCCCACATCGGCCCGTTGAGAAGTTACAAATTTGCCGAAGATTTCCGTAAAAACGCAGCGAATCAAAACCTCCCCTTGCCATGTCCTGCATGATAAGGGGAGGCGGCATTTGCGCAAGCAAATGACGGAGGGGATGCGCTGCGGATATCAGTGTGCTTGGAAAGCTGCAGAATACAAAATCCTCTCAGGCGTTTTCACGCTTATACAGCGCAGTACGGAAGCGTTTTCCGATCCGCGAAGCGGTAGGTGCGCAAAAACGGCTCCGGGCGCAGGCCCTTTTCCAGATAGTCGAGCAGCAGAAGCGCGCAGGCGCGGCTGTCACTGCCGGCGTTGTGATGGTCGAGTTCCAGCCGCAGATGGTCACAGAGCGTATTCAGCTTATGATTCTGCAGATACGGATATGCCTTTCTGCCCATCTGGCAGGTACACAGATAGGCAGCCTCCGGCTTCCAGTCGATGTGATAGTCATGCAGGCAGCTGGCTAGCACCCGCAGATCAAACGGCGCGTTGTGCGCAACCAGAATGCTCTCCTCCAGCATCGGCTTCAGCAGCTGCCAGAGCGCAGAGAAGTCCGGTTGGCCGCGCACCATCTCCGGCGTGATGCCGGTCAGCGCGATATTGAACGGGTCAAAATGTGTCTGCGGGTCAACGAGCGTATAAAGTTCCTGTACGATCTGCCCGTTTTCGATCACGCTCACACCGATGGCGCTCATGCGCCGGTTTTGTGCGTTTGGCGTTTCCACGTCGAATGCGACGTATCGTTCTTCCATGCTTCCACCCCATCTGACAGGATGGGATCAGTATAGCAGATTTTCTGTCCCTTGTCAGCCCTCTTCGATCGCGCTCGTCGGGCAGGCGTCCATGGCTTCGGCGGCAGTTTCCTGCACGCGCTCCGGCACGGGGCCGGGCTTTGCTTCGGCATAGCCGTCATCCCTGAGGGAGAAGACCTCCGGGCACGTTTCGGCGCACAGTCCACAGCCGATGCAGACGTCTTCGTTTACATGATAGTGCATACACGTTCTCCTTCCAAAAAACTGAGCCAGCCGTTTTTTTGGCTGGCTCTAGTATTTGCAGAAATTTATCTTTTCTTCCTGCGTGGGAAAACTCCCTTGTTCAACCGCGCCTTCGCTTTGCGCAGCCCCCGGCGGCAGACGAACATGACCGAGAACGCAAGCAGGCCCAGCACAACAAGAATCAGAAGCGACGGATTATCCAGCGCACTCAGCGTAAACAGTTCCGGCAGGAAGAAGTAGCACACCACGAACGCTGCACACAGTCCAATGAGCATGGCCTTGCGGAGTTTATTCAGCGGCAGCGAGGTCTGGTGGATCATCAGCAGACCCACAATGCCCATAATGCCGGTGCAGAGCGTGGAGAGCATATCCTCTTTGATATGAAACGCCAGATAGAACAGCATCACGCCAACCACGAGAATGAGGTCAGACAGCGCGGCGGGCAGCGCCCGGTAAATGACGTTCGGCATGAATCTGCCGCTGATGCGGTTCTCGTTCGGCTCCATGGCGAGGATGAACGACGGGATGCCAATCGTCAGCGCGTTGACCAGACTCAGCTGCGCGGGCGTATAAGGATAGGGGAGCGTGAAGAGCAGCGTAATCAGCGAGAGAACAAAGGTGAAGATGTTCTTGACGAGATACAGCGACGCGCTGCGCTCGATGTTGTTGATGACGCGCCTGCCCTCCGCCACGACGGACGGCAGGGCGGAAAACTGCGAATCGAGCAGCACGATATGCGACGCCTGACACGCGACGCCCGAGCCGGAGGCCATGGCGATGGAGCAGTCCGCCTCGCGCAGCGCCAGCACGTCGTTCACGCCGTCGCCGGTCATGGCGACGGTGTGGCCCGCGCGCTTCATAGCCGCGACAAGCTTCTTTTTCTGGTCCGGCGTGACGCGGCCGAAGACGGTCATTTCCTCTGCTGCCTTCGCAATGTCAACGTCTGTCTTGAGCGTTCGTGCATCGACGAATTTCTCCGCATTCGGGATCCCGGCCCGCCGTGCGACCTCGGAAACGGTCAGGGGATTGTCGCCGGAGATAACCTTCGTGCGCACGCCCTGCTGCGCAAAATAGGAAAAAGTCTGCGGCGCTTCGGGTCGGATCTTGTTGCTCAGCAAAATCAGGGCCAGCGGCAGAATTTCTGCATTCAGCGTCTCATCCGACAGCTTTCCGTCGTACAGCGCCAGCAGCAGCACCCGGCAGCCCTTGGACGACCATTCCTCCGCCAGCGGCAGATACTGTTCCTTTTCCGGGCAGTTTGCCAGCAGAATTTCCGGTGCACCGAGCAGATACGTCTCGTCCTCGTGGAATGACACACCACCGTATTTTTTCGCCGACCGGAACGGCATGGCGTCAATCGCCGTCTGCATGGACTGTCCGGTAAAATATCGCCGCAGCGCGGCCATGGTGTCGTTGTCGTCCTGCATGGCGCAGACGTAATCGGCCATGATCATGCGGATATCGTCGGCGATATAGCGATCCGGCTGCAGGGGAACAATATCATCGACGGTCATTTTCGGCTCCGTGATCGTGCCGGTCTTATCGACACAGAGCGTATCGACGCGCGCAAGCGTCTCGATGCAGCCCATATCATGCACGAGTGTACGGCGGTTTGCCAGCCGGATGACGCTTGCAACCAGTGCAAGGCTTGTCAGCAGATATAACCCCTCTGGGATCATGCCGACGATGGAGCCGACCGTGCTCGTCACCGCGTCCGCAATCGGGCTTTTCAGCCACAGATATTCCTTGATGAACATCACCGCGCCCAGCGGAATGACAAGGAAGCCGATCCATTTGATCAGGCTCGTCAGCGAACGCATCATCTCCGACTGCGGCTGCGAGCCGGTCTGCTTGGCCTCCAGCGTGAGCCGGGAGACAAAGCTGTCCGCACCAACGGCGGTCAGCCGTGCGCGGCAGCTGCCGGACACGACAAAGCTGCCGGAGAGCAGTTGGTCGCCCGGCTTTTTGACGATTTCATCGGCCTCGCCCGTGACGAGTGCCTCGTTGACGCGGCATTCGCCTGCTGCGACGACGGCATCCGCCGGGATCTGGTCGCCGGGAGAAAAAACGGCGATATCGTCCCGTACAAGCTGGGCCGCGTCCAACATAACGGTCTGCCCGTCCCGCACGGCACGGCATTTCGGCGCGGCCATGATCTTCAGTCCATCGACCTTTTTCTTTACCCGCAGATCCTGTACAATGCCGATGAACATGTTGCAGAACACAGGACCAAGAAATGTCAGGTTCAGCCACTGCCGCACGGCGATCACGCAGCCCGCCAGCAGGAAGAACAGAAAGTTAAAATAGGTAAAAACGTTTTTCGCAATAATCTCTCGAACCGATGCGCCGGGCGATTCAACCGGTGCATTATCCCAGCCGCCGTCCAGCCGCTCCTGCGCCTGCGCAGCGCTCAGGCCTGACGCGGCGTCTGCCTCCAAAACAGGAATCTCCCGCCGTTGCGGCCTGTCCGGATCCTTCGGTTTTCGTTTCAGGAATGACGCTGCCACAAATGCCGTCCTCCTCCAAGTAATTATCGATATCATATCACATCTGCGGCAGAATTTATCAACAAAGTGTATATTTTCAGAAAATCATAAGAAACGCCGCCCCGGCGTAAAAAACCGCGGCTCCCCGGATGGATTCGGGTGCCGCGTGTGCTTTTTATTCATCCTGGTACCGGAACAGCGCCCGGCTGAGAGCGAGGATCTCCGGCTCGTCGAGAGAATTTTCAAAAACAGCCGTTCCCGGTGCGTCGCTGCTGCGCAGCATGCCGTTTTCGGCAAGCTTTCGCGCAAGCTGCATTGCGACGCCGTGGCTTCCGTCCATGATCTCCGGCCCTGGTCCGACGATCCTGCGAATCGCACCCGTCAGGAACGGATAATGTGTGCAGCCCAGCACGATCCCATCGACCGGCTCGCGCAGATACGGCGCAAGCTTCTCGGCCAGATATGCCTCCACTGCGCTCCCTCGCAGTTCCCCGCGCTCGACAAACTCCATCAGCCCTTCGCACGGCAGGCCGATGATCTGCGCCTGATCGTCAAACTGACGCTTGAGTGCCTGAAATTTCTCCTGCCGGATGGTCATGGGCGTGGCCATGACCAGAATTCTGCCGCCGGGGTATTTTTCTACGGCTGGCTTGAGCGCGGGCTCTGTTCCGATCACGGGAATGTCAGGGTATGTTTGCCGCAGCAGGCCGATGGCGGCGGATGTTGCCGTGTTGCAGGCCACGACGATAGCTTTGGCTCCGGCGCTTACCAGATGCTCCGCCGCCGCAAGGCTCAGCGCCTGGATCTGCGCTTCGCTCTTGACGCCGTAGGGCGCGTGGAGCGAGTCGCCGTAGTACAGATAGTTTTCCTGCGGCAGCAGCCGCACCGTCTCGCGCAGGACGCTGATCCCACCGAGGCCGGAGTCAAAAAACGCGACAGGCCGATCCTGCTTCTGCATGCTCACGCCTCCAAAAACCGCACGATCTCGTCCAGATCATATTCTCCGCCGTCCATGTTGATGCGCAGCGTTCGCTCCGGTGGGAGCGTTTCGGCCCATTCGTCGTAGAGTTCCTTGAGTTCGTACACATACATGAGGTCGAGATCATCCTCGTATTCCCGTCCGCGCTGGCGCATGTGCTCAATGATCGTACTGACGGAGCAGTCGAGATAGAGATACTTGTCAACCGGCGGCATCAGCGACGCGATGCCGTGTGCCAGTTTGCAGAGAATGCCGAACTCGTCCTGCGTCAGATCCTGCTGGTTCAGGCGGTATTTCGCAATGACCAGATTCTCCAGAAACGCGCGGTCAAAGAAGAAAAACTCAGTGTCGCCGATCTCCGGACGCCATTTCTCGTCGTCAAAGTAGAGCGAGAGAAAACTTACCTGCGAGTGAAACGACCAGCGCTTGGAATCGGAATAGTATTCATTGATATAGGGGTTGTCCTGCGGACGCTCCTCATGAAACGCGGCGCGCGGGCCGAAATATGCTGTGAGCCGCTGCAAAAGCGTCGTCTTTCCTGCGCCTACGGTACCGCAGATCGCAATGTACTTCATATCCGCCCGCCTCCTTCGCTTGAACAGAATGTTTTGCGTCAACTGACGCTTATTCTACAACATCCAGCCGGTGGAAGCAAGATGCAAAACTGCTGAAAAACACGCAGCTCCGCTTGCAAACCTCCCGGCGGCATGATACGATAATAAAAAAGGGGGTGCTGCAATGAACTACGCGGCGATCAAAAACTGCGATATTGCCAACGGACCCGGCGTGCGGGTCAGCCTGTTCGTCTCCGGCTGCCGCCACCACTGCAAGGACTGTTTCAATCCTGAAACATGGGAGTTTTCCTACGGCGAACCGTTTGACGAGGCTGTGATCGACAAAATCCTCGCCATGCTGACTCCCGCGTATATCCGGGGCATCACCTATCTCGGCGGCGAACCGTTTGAGCCGGAGAACCAGCCGGGACTGCTGGAACTTTCACGCAGGATCAAGGCGGCCTATCCCGAAAAATCCATCTGGTCGTTTACCGGCTACCTCTTTGACCGCGACATTCTGGCAAAAAAACTCGGCCCGTGGGAAGTTACGCAGGAACTTCTGTCTTATCTCGACGTGCTGGTGGATGGGCCGTTTGTTGCAAGTCTCAAAAATCTGAATCTACGCTTCCGCGGCTCGTCCAATCAGCGGCTGATCGACGTGCCTGCAAGCCTGAAAACCGGAGCCGTTGTCCTCTGGGACGAGCGGCAGTAGGAGGAAGTTCATGCCCGTTATCAAAATCCACTATTTTTCCGATGATCTGCCCCGGCTGCAAAAGACGGCCAAGGGCGACTGGATCGATCTGTACTGCGCGCAGACCATGCAGCTTCACGCGGGCGAGTTTGCCCTTATCCCGCTGGGTGTGTCGATGCAGCTGCCGGAGGGATACGAGGCCCGCACGGCCCCGCGTTCGTCCACATTCAAGCGTTGGGGCATTCTGCAGGCCAACTCCGTCGGTGTGATCGACAACAGCTACTGCGGCACGAATGACGAATGGAAGCTGCCAGTCTACGCCACGCGCGACACCGTGATCGAAAAGGGCGACCGTATCTGCCAGTTCCGCATTTATGAGGTGCAGCCGCCGATCGACTTTGAAGAGTGCGAGGCGCTTTCCGATACCGACCGAGGCGGCTTTGGTTCGACCGGCGTGCGCTGATTTTTGAAACATATACTCCGATACAAGAAAGGATGATTTGATTATGAAAACGTTGCTCAAGGGCGGCACGGTCGTCTCTGCGGCAGGCTCCCGCGCTGCGGATGTGCTGGTAGACGGCGAGAAGATCGCCGCTGTCGGCGAAGGACTGGCGGCGGACGGCGCGAACGTCGTAGATGTGAGCGGCAAGCTGCTCTTCCCCGGCTTTATCGACGCGCATACGCATTTTGACCTTGACGTCTGCAACACCACGACTGCCGACAACTTCAACACCGGCACGCGCAGCGCCATCCACGGCGGCACAACGATGGTCATCGACTTCGCCTGCCCGAATAAGGGCGAGACGTTGGGCTACGGGCTTGATCTCTGGCATAAAAAGGCCGACGGCCGTTCCAGCTGCGACTACAGCTTCCACATGACCATCGACGACTGGAACGAGGGCATCAAAAATGAAATTCCGGCCATGTTTGCCGCTGGTATCCCGTCATTTAAGATGTACATGACATATCCCGCCATGATGATCGGCGATCAGGACCTGTTTTCCGCGCTGCTGGAACTGAAGAAATACGGCGGCATCGCGGGCGTTCACTGTGAGAACGCGGGCGTGATCGACGCGCTGATCGCGCAGCACAAGGCGGAGGGAAAGACGGCCCCGTCGTCGCATCCTGAGTGCCGCCCGAATCCGCTTGAGGCGGAGGCGGTTGCCCATCTGCTGCGCATTGCGGAGGTCGCGGACGTTCCCATCGTGATCGTGCACCTGAGCACGAAGGAGGCACTGCTGGAGGTCATGCACGCGCGTGAACGCGGCCAGAAGGTCTATGTCGAAACCTGCCCGCACTACCTGCTGCTGGACGACAGCGTTTATTATCAGGAGGACTATTCCGCCTCCGCGCGCTATATCTGCGCGCCGCCCATGCGCAAGAAGGAGGATCAGGCGGTTCTGTGGAAGGCCCTTGCCAACGGCAGCATCCAGACCGTCTCGACTGACCATTGCAGCTTTACTCTGAAACAGAAGGATGCCGGACGCGGCGACTTTACGAAGATCCCCGGCGGTCTGCCCGGCGTGGAGACGCGCGGCGAGTTGCTCTATACAGCAGGCGTGGCCGAGGGCCGCATCACGAAGGAGCAGATGTGTGCGCTCCTGTCCGAAAACCCCGCCCGGCTCTATGGCGCGTACCCGCGCAAGGGCGTTCTCGCGCCCGGCAGCGACGCGGACATCGTTGTCTACGACCCCGAGGCTGACTCGGTCATCTCCGCGCAGACGCAGCTTTCTGCTGCGGGCTATACGCCCTATGAGGGCTTCAAGACCAAAGGCTCCATCGCGCAGGTCTATCTGCGCGGAACACTTGCCGTCGATCATGGCGAGATGAAGACCGGTCCCATCGGCGCCTATATCCCGCGCCATCCGGGAAGCCTGTAAGCAGTACAAAAATAGAAATTTTTGACAGATAGTGTGAAGGGGGCGGACAGCAATGTCCGCCCCCTCAGCGTGTCGAAAAAGTCTTTTCGCCCCGCTGAACCAGTTTTCAAGCTTAAAAAAAGTTTGAAAAACTGCTTGATTGAACGCGAAGGGGGCTCTTTGCCCCCTTCACTCTTCCCCAGCTGCTCTGTCGTCCGACTGCTTTTCATGGTTTTTTGACAGTCTCAGGGGGCGGCGAAGCCTATGTGGGACAGAAGCGGCTGTAGGCTTTCCGGTTTCAACAGATGCTGAGAAGCGCGTCAAAAGGAATCCGGGTGCCGTCTGTCAGAACCAGAACCTGCGCATTTGCGTCAAGCCTGCGGACGCGGGTGAGGATCGTGCGGTAGGTCCCTCCGGATTTTTTGGCATCTGGCTGAAAATAGGTGAGCCGGACCTCGGGCTGCTCCGGAAGACGGGCTGCAAGTCGGACAAGCGCGTCATTCAGCGCTTCGCGCTCATTTTCGGCCAGTTCGATCTGCGCCTGTGTCAGCCGGCCGGCCTCCTGCACCGTCTCATCGAAGCCGCTCAGCGCGGCGAACGGCGCAAACTGCGCCGCACGGTCACACCGCCGCATCGGCGCATGGCGTGCGGAGACGGGCCGTTCCATCTCCAGAAGTTCCTGATCGCGCAGCATACAACATCCGCCTCCTTGTGAGCATAGTTTATCACGAGCGGGGCGGATGCGTCAAGAAATAATAGAATATTTGTTTGAAATTAAATTTTTCCAGCAAGTGCGCGTTTTTCCTGCTCCGGCAGGAACGCGGCGTCCAGCGCAAAGTGTGCCATGGTTTGCAGATCGTCCGGTGTAAAACCCATATCCGCAATGCAGTGCCGGTACTCGTCTTCCAGCGTTACGGCAGCGAGTGTCATATTGTCGGTGCTGATGCACACACGAAGTCCGGCGTCCAGCAGCTTTTTCGCCGGATGCAGCGCATAAGACGGCTGCGTTTTGCACTGAATGTTGCTCGTCGGACAGATCTCAAGCGTAACGCCGGCCTCGATTGCGCGCGGCCAGAGCACGGGATCATCGAAAATATGATGCCCGTGGCCGATGCGCTTCGCGCCGAAGTCCAGCGCGTCGCGGACAGTTTCCGGCCCTTGGGAATCACCTGCGTGACAGGTAAAGGGCAGCGCAAGTTCCCGCGCGAGATCAAAAATCGGGTGAAAATTCCGCAGCGGAACGATCCCCTCTGCGCCCGCCAGATCCATGCCCACGACGCTGGAGCCGAGATACGCCCGCGTCAGCCGCACCGTTTCGAGATTTTCCGCCATGTTGACCGTCTCAGGCCCGATGCACATGCAGCACAGCAGAATCCCGCAGCGGTAGTCCGGAAAGGCGCGCAGCGCCTGTTCGCGGCCTGCCAGCACGGCTTCGATCGCGTCCTGCTGCCGCAGTCCGGCGCGCGTATGCAGCTGCGGTGCAAAGCGGATTTCGTCGTAAACATGTCCCTGCCGGGCAAGCGTTGTGAGCACGTCGCGGGTAATGCGTGTGATGCTGGGCGCGTCCTGCATCAGCTGCAGGGGAAGTTCAAACCGGGCAAGATATGTATTCACGTCGCGGCAGTCCGCTGTTTTGACGAGCCATGCGTAAAATGCGTCCAGCGTGTCCACCGGCAGCGCAGCGTGCTTCTCCTGCGCCATCTGCCACATCGTTTCCGGCGGAACAGCGCCGTCCAGATGCAGGTGCAGTTCAATCTTCGGGATCTGCGTCACGTCCATTGCAGAAGTCTCCTTTGCATTTTCTTCTATTGTAATCTACCGCTGCGCAGGCCGTCAACCGTAAAAATTCGGACGATTTGAGATACGGAAGGGGAGCGGCCGGCGCCGCTCCCCTCTGCGTCATGTAGAACTGTCAGCAGCCGCAGCCGGTGTCGCAGCCGCAGGAATTGCCGCAGCCATTGTTGCCGGTGCCGAAGATCAGCAGAAGGATGATGATCCACCACCAGCTGTTGCCGAAGGCGCAGAATCCGGACTGATTACAAGACATAACAAGACCTCCTGAAAGATAACGTAGCGTTTGATCGCTCGCTCATTCCATGTTATGCAGAGGTCCGAAAATGGTGACGGCTACGCGAACAACTCGTCAAGCGTTCCGAAGGAATAGCCCATCTCCTCCCATTTGCTCAGCAGCGTGTCCAAAATTCGCGCATTCGTCTGCGATGTCGAGTGCAGCAGCACGATCGCGCCCGGGTGAATGCGCGGCAGAAGCTTGGAAAACGCCTGCTCGTCGGTCGGCTGATTGTCCTGGTACCAATCGACGTAAGCCAGCGACCAGAATACCGTTCGGTAGCCAAGCTTCTGCGCCATTTCGAGATTGCACTCGCTGTAAATGCCCTGCGGCGGGCGGTAATAGCGCGGCATATCCTCGCCGGTCGTCTCTCGGTAGAGCGTTTCAAGGCTTGTCAGTTCCTGATTGAAGGCGGCTTCGTCCGAAAGCTTTGACATATCATAATGATGGTAGGTGTGGTTGCCTACGATGTGCCCCTCGCGCAGCATCCGGCGGACAAGATCCGGATTCTGCTCAATGTAATTGCCCACGACAAAGAACGCGGCTTTGACATTGTGCTTCGCCAGTGCCTCCAAAATCGGCTCGGTACAGCCGTTTTCATAGCCTGCGTCGAAGGTCAGATAGATCTTCTTCTGCGTCTCATCGCCGAGATAAACCGCGTCATAGCGCCGCAGCGCTTCCTTTGACGCATTGCCGACGGGCGGCTGGCCCTCTGTCCGGAAACTCAGCCCCCACGACCCTGTTTCAATCGAACGGCTCTGCTGGAACAGCAGCGGCAAAACGGCGCAGAACGCCAGCACTGCTGCCAGCGCCAGCGTCAGTCTGCCGTACTGCCGGAAAAATCGCTTCATAAAACATCACCCCTGTCCATCCTTATGCGATGGACAGGGGAATATGCCTCCGTTATCGAGGCGGTCAACTGGCTGGTGTGCTATGAGAGGCTGCTTCCGCCTGCAAGTAGGCTGCTACGTTTTCCATTGTAACCGCTTCAATTTTGATGCTGCTTTCCGGCAGCGGATTACCCTGAATTGCGGCAATGGCTGCATGGATGGTCACCTCGGCGAAGCCCTTTGTGTCCTGCGAAACCGAATCACGGATCACGGCCCCATCCTGAATTTTTTTCAGCACCGGTGCGCTGGCATCAATGCCAACCAGGCACAGTATCCAGATCAAGCACCGTTTTCTCATAGCGTTAATTCTCTGTTATTCCTTAACTGACAACTTCCACTCCGGGCGGCGGCGGGATTTCTCACGCTGGCTGCAGTGCTGCTTTCCCGCTTCCTCCAGATGGACATAATGAGATTCGGTCTAGCCGACAGTTTTGGCTTATCCGCCGTAGTCGTAACCGTAGCCGTCAAAGTCGGGGACGGTGAATTCCTCGTCGGGCTGGGACTGGCCTTCCAATTCGCTCTGCGCCTGCTGCTCGGCTTTGTCGATCTCCTCCTCGCCGGGCCGTTCATCGAGCGTGAGCGTGACCTCGATTTCTGCGCCCGCGCGGTAGAGTTTCATCTTAACTGTGTCTCCCGCCCGGCGCTTGGAAAGTGCCGAAACAAGATCGGAATAGGTGTTGATCTCGCGGCCGTCGAATTCTAAAATGATGTCGTGCGGCTGCAGCCCGGCCTTTTCTGAGCAGCTGCCCTCCGTTACAGTCACGACCTGCGGACCTGAGGGGAGGCTGTAGATTTCCGCAACCTCTGCGTCGAGATTTTGCAGCGTGACGCCGAGATAGGCCCGGCCGCGGACGCGGCCGTATTGCTGCAGATCATAGACTACGCGCAGCACGTCGTTGATGGGGATGGCAAAGCCAAGGCCCTCGATGGACACGCCGCTGTCCGTTGTGCCGGATACCTTTGCGGTCGTAACGCCGATGATATTGCCGTTCATGTCGAACAGCGGCCCGCCGGAATTGCCGGAGTTGATGGCTGCGTCGGTCTGCAGCATGTTGATGGGTGTTCCATCAGCGTCGATCTCACGGTCAAGTGCGCTGATGTAACCGGCGGTCATGGTAAACGTTAGATCGCCCAGCGGGTTTCCGATGGCCTCAACCGTTTCGCCGACCTCGACCTCGTCGGAATCACCGACCGTGACGGTCTGCAGGCCCTCCGCTTCGATTTTCAGAAGCGCGACGTCGTTCATGCTGTCCGTGCCGATGATGACGGCGGGGTATTCTTCGCCCGAATAGAACTGCACGATGACCGTACCTTCGTCTGCGTCTGCTACAACGTGGTTATTCGTGACGATATAGCCGTCTGCCGTCAGGACAAAGCCGCTGCCCGTGCAGACACCGGTTGTTTCCACGCCCCAGAGGCTTGCCGTGACCTGTGTAGAAATGCCGCAGACTGCGCCGATATTCATCTTATAGACCTGCGCCGGCGTGAGCGCTTTGTCGCCCTCGTTGGATTTGAGCGTTTCCGGCAGCGGCGTCCGTTCGAGCCGGTAGGAGGCGTCGGCCTGCGGCTTCTGCGCTGCGGGCTGTTCCTGTTCGACAGACTGCTCAGCCATAGCGCCGACAGAGGCACTTGATTCCTGCTCGGCGAGGTTTTTCTGCCCGATGGCGTCGATGGCCTTCGTCAGCGCAGAGCCGCCGACACCCGCGACGATCGCCACCGCGGCCAGCAGCGCTGCAATCTTGAGTCCGGTGTGCTTGCCGCTGCGCCGGATCTCTTCTTTTGCCTGTTCCAGCGGCGGCTGAGGCGTTTCGGGCGCGACAGGCTCAAAACTGTAGTTCATTTTTTCATCATAGTGGTCCATGGTTCTATGCTCCTTCTCAGCGAGTCTGTTCAAAAAAGGTCTTCCGGCAGATCCAGCATGTGGCTCACACGCTTCAGTGACAGCCTGCGGCGCATATATGGATGGAAACGGAAGCTGATATCGACGAAGTCCGGCGCTTTGCCGACCTCCTCGATCGTCGTTTTGCATCCGGCTTGCCGCATGGCGGCAAGGCAGGCGTCATAGGACGGCACGGACTGCACGATCCGGCGGATCTGGGGCCAGCAGGCTTCGATCCAGCGGGGGGCGATGCCGTCTGTGATGGTGTCCGGGGTGTTAAGCTTCTGCACGTCCGGAGCCAGCGGGCCGTAGATGCTGTAAATCTCATCCCAGTTGCAGATTTCCGGGTGGGCTGTGACCTGCGGCAGACGAGCAAGTGCTTCATAATACCGAAGCATAATAAGCGTCGTTACACCGACATCCTCGCCGTGGTAGTTGGGCGTTTTACTGTCCAGCAGTTCCATGCACTCCCAAAAATGGGCCATGATATGCTCTGTGCCGCTGCCGGGGCGGGAGGTTTTGGTGAAACTCATCGCAATGCCGGTCAGCAGGAGAGACTCAAAGATTGCCGCTGCCGTTTTTTCATCGCGCTTTGTAACGCGTCCAGCCATGGCGAAGATCTGGTCGGTCGCCTGCCGCGTCAAGGCGGCAACACGCTCACAATAGGATTCCCCGGTCAGAAGATTCGATACCTGCCAGTCGATGAGCGCGATGTATTTCGAGACCATGTCGCCGAAGCCTGCGGATTTGAGCGCTGCCGGGGCGGCCGCGAGAATTTTTGTATCGCCGATGATGACCTCGGGGCATTTTGCGGGATAGGTGATCTTGAAATTGCCGTTTACAATGGGCGCGGAATAGGATGCGAAGCCGTCCATCGATGGGGCTGTTGCGAACAGGCACAGCGGCACGTCATGCCGCGCACAGGCAAGGCGGCAGGGATCGTGGACAGATCCCGTACCGACGGCAAGCACGCCGTCCACGCGGTCAAAGTAGCTTTCGATCTTCTTCACATCCTGCATGGTCGCCACGCGGATGGACGGCCAGATGTGCCGCACGATGGTAAAGCCGGACAGGGAAGCCTCGATGCCGTCCGCCGCAGCAAGCGTCTGCTCGTCGGCTGCCAGCAGGAGCCGGGGGCCGAAGCCGTTTTTCTTCAGAATTTCGCCGACCTCGGACACAAGCCCGCTGCCGATCTCAATATCCCGGATGGCGCAAGTATGCGCCTGCCCGCAGGCACAGTTTTGGTAGCTGTCAATCAGCGCATGGAAATCAGTCATAGTGGGATTCTCCTACGTTTATACTTTATGTGGCTGCATGGATTTGCCGGCGGACGACTGCTTTTCGCGCCTGCCGGCTGTCCAAGCGCTCAACCGTTCGGGCTCGGCGCATCCAGCACGGTCTTGCAGGCGTTTAAGACCTTTGCGGCGATGGGCGCGGCCGTCTGGCTGCCGGAGCCGCCGCACTCGGCAAAGACGACGAACGCGAGCGGATATGCCTCATCCTGCACGAAGCCCGCGAACATTGCGTCTGCCGGGCCGTTTTCGCGCTCCGCTGTGCCGGACTTGGCGCAGACCGTCAAAGAGCCGAACTGCCACGCGCCGTACTGGTTCACGACCGCGCCGCGCATCATGCTGCCCAGCGCCTCGGCAGTTTCTTCGGACAGCAGCCGCCCGGTCGTTTTCGTTTCTGCCTCATAGACCGTCTGGCCCGCGCGGGAAATCTTCTGCATGAGATACGGCTCCGCCGCCTCTCCGCCGTTTGCGATCACGCCCATAAAGCGCAGGAACTGGATTGCCGTGATCTGGTCGGTGTACTGGCCGATTCCGGCCCAGGCGACGCTGCCGTCGTCTGCGTTTGACAAATCGACGGTCGAGCGGGCGGTATAGCCGTCGCAGGTGAGCGTTCCGTTGAGGCCCAGCTTATCGCAGACCGCCTGCAGCGCGTCTTTGCCGAGGGACGCGGCCAGTTCGCCGTAATAGACGTTGCACGAATGCGCCAGCGCCTCCGGCATGGCAAGCGTCCCATGACTGGACATACAGATGATCTCCTGCCCGCCGATGATGGTTTTCCCGGTGCAGGTATGTGTCTCGGTCTGCGCGGACGCGCTTTTTTCCAGCGCTGCGGCGCTGGTCACGAGTTTAAAAATGGAGCCGGGCGTATAGGCCGCGTCAAAGAAGCGGTTGAGATACACGCCGTCATATGTGCCCGTCTCGTCGCCCGCAATGTCGGGGATGTTGTCGGGATCGTAGCTGGGGCTGGTCACGGCGCACAAAATTTCGCCGGTTTTGTAGTTATAGACGCCCACTGCGCCGTGATAGCTGCCGAGCGCCTGCAAAGCTGCTTTCTGCACCTCGGCACTGATGGTGAGCCTTGCGCTGGCCGTGCCCTTGGACGCCTCGTTCAGGCCTGTGATCTTATCATAGCCGATCATCTGCTCGGCAAAATTGCCCAGCAGCGGCGCGCTGATATAGCCGTAGCGGTCGCCCAGCAGATGGACGGTCGCCTCGCGCACGGCCTCGTCGGTGCTGTACACACGGCCGTCGGTCGTGTTCAGAATGCGCACGCCGGAGCGGTCGTAAATTTTGCCGCCGGTGAGATTCGTGCCGGTATAGACGTGCGGACTGCCGGAAAACGTGACCCATTTTTCGGCGTTTGCCGCGTATTTGACGCAGAAAGCCAGCGTGCCCACGGCAAGTACGGCGGCCAGAGCCAGCGCGAACAGCGCGCGGCGCGATACCTTTTTCATCTGCGCGCCTCCTTTTCGGCAGGACGCCGCCAGGCGGCGTCGGGGTCCTCCGGCGCAGGCTCGTCAACGGCGTCTTCCTCTGCGTCGGGTTCCTCTGGCAGCGGCGTGACGCCGTGCGGGACGCGGATGGCAACGGAGGCGTTCTGCCGGGTATCGGCGGCCTTAATAAAGGCCAGCAGGCCCCAGACGCAGACCATGCTCGACCCGCCGTTCGATACGAACGGGAACGTCACGCCTGTAAGCGGCAGGAAATCCGCCATGCCGAACACGTTTAAAATCGTCTGCGTGACCATGACCGTCACGGCCGCGCAGGCGCCGATGGTATAAAAGCAGCTTCTGCCCGCAGGCGCGGAACGCACGACGAAGCAGGCGAGAATCACAATACATGCGACCATCAGAACCGCCATAATAAGCCCCCATTCCTCCGAAACGAAGGCGAAGACCAGATCGGTGTCCGACGCCGCGACATATTTGAGCCAGCCCTTTCCCGGCCCAAGGCCGAACAGGCCGCCTGAGGCGATGCACATCATCGAGCGCGTCTGGGAATACCCGGTCGTGAGCGCATAGTCCCACACATGGCCCCACGCCTCAAACCGGTTTCGCGCGTAGGGTAAAAACCGCAGCACCAAAACGCCTGCGAAGCCTGTCGCGGCGATGGCCAGTGCGATCGTCGCAAAGTTGCCGGAGCGCAGGAACGCGATGACAAGGAACGCGACAAAGAAAATGATTGCGGTGCCAAAGTCCTTCATGAGCGCCAGACACGCGCAGATCACGGCGGAATAGGCGATGAACAGCACGATATTGCGCTTTGCCATCAGCCGTGAGAGCGTGGACGCACCGACATAGATAAAGCAGACCTTGACAAACTCCGACGGTTGGAACGACACGCCGCCCAGCTGGATCCAGTTGCGCGCGCCGAATTTTTCCACGCCGAAGAGTAGATTAAATGCCAGCAGTCCGATACCTGCTACGGCGGCCAGATACCGCACAGCCTTTGCCCGCTCCAGATCGCGCAGCGACCAGCAGACGACCAGAAATACACACACGCCCGCAACGATTGCAAGCAATTCTTTGATCAGACTTTCCGGTGCGGAACTCGACACAACGGCAAGTCCCATCGTGCACAGGAAAAACGCCAGTGTCTCCGCCTCAAAGCCGGTTCTGCGGAACACGCGCAAACCGAGATACAGCGCCCACTCCAGCCCAATCAGTCCGCCGAAGGCGGTCAACTCCAGCGCGGGATCGCAGCCGCCGAGAATCAGCTGCAGCGCTGTCAGCAGCTGGAACAGCGTCAGAAGCAGCAGCGTCGGCACCTGATGCACGGCGTGGCCGGCCCGCGTGCGGGTGCCGGCCTGAATGCGCTCCTGCTCCTTTGTCAGAGGGATGAGCGTAAAATTTATACCGCCCATCGTAATGACATCACCGAAGCGCAGCGCAGAGAGAGCCGTCTGCTTTCCGTTGACAAATACGCCGGATTTGGAGTGCGCGTCGGAGATCGTCCAGCTGCCGTCGTCGTAGCGCGTTAAGACTGCGTGCGTGCGCGAGACGGTTGGGTAGCCAAGCTGTACATCACAGCCTGCACCGCGGCCGATAAGGCTTTCCCAGTGCGTGACAGGGATGTGTGCGCCGTCCGGCGTAGTGAGCCATGCCCAAACCTCCGGCTCCGGCCGGAACGTCAGCAGACTCACCGCGCAGCGGATCAGAATGCCGAGCGCGAGCACCGGGAACAGATAGCACAGCCACGGGACGGGCTCAAATTGTGAAAAAAACGTAGTCAGTGCGTCCTGCATGCGAAATTCTCCATGAAGCAGCCGTTGTTCAAACGTCGGTCTTTTGCGCCTCCCCGGGCAGGTCGGCGACTTCGCTGATGGAACAGTAGGCTGTCGTGTCGGTGGTCAGATTCTTTTTGCGAAGCTTATTGTTGACAGAGTCGGAAATGAGCAGGTAAATGATCGCAAACACCGGCACGCCCAGAATCATGCCCGTAAAGCCGAAGAGGCTGGCGGCAATGGTAATGGACGCAAGCACCCAGAAGCCCGAAATGCCGACGGTGTTGCCGAGAATCTTCGGCCCGATGACGTTGCCGTCCACCTGCTGCAGGACAAGAATGAAGATGACAAAATAGAACGCCTGCAGAGGGTTCACCAGCAGAATGAGGAACGCGCACGGCACAAGGCCGATGATCGGCCCGAAGAACGGGATGACATTCGTCACGCCGATGACCGTGGCGATCAGAGCCGGGTACGGCATTTTGAGGATCAGAATACCGATGTAACACAGAATGCCGATGATGGCGGAATCGACGATCTTACCGATGACGAAGCCGTTGAACACGCGGTAGATGTTGCGGCCGAGGTAGAAAATATGATCGGCTCCCTTGGGAGGGAACAGGGCGACGATGATTTTCTTGCTCTGCGCCTGAAATGTCTCCTTCGACCAGAGAATATAGATCGACGCGACAAAGCCGATGAGGAAGTTCATAAAGCCCTTGACAAAGGCGACTACGGAACTGGTGAGCGTGGTCAGAAGCTTCTGCACGTCCTGCAAAAACGTCGTGGTGATCCAGTTGTTGATAAAGTCGTAGATTTTGCCGAGCGCTGTATCGACGTAGCTTTGGATTTCGGGATTATCCTCCAGAATGGTCGTGACCCAGCGGTCGATACTGGTATAGTATGTCTCCGCGTTGTCCACGATTCCGACGACGCTCTCATACAGCTGCGGCAGCAGCATGGAGAAGAATGCGTACAAAACCAGAACGGCCACGACAACGCCGACAAAGATGCCCGCTGCGCGGCTCAGATTGCGGACGAGCGTGGGCTTGAGTTTCGTTTTCTGTTCCAGCAGCGGCAGAAGGCGGCTGTCAACGAAGCGTACGATCGGGTTCAGAAGAAACGCGATCACCACGCCGAAGATCAGCGGCTCCAGAATCGTTTCCAACGCGGTCAGAACGCCGAAGAAGCCCGGCAGATTCGTAAAGATCACGACGAGCAGAATGCTGATAAAGATCACGACGAGCGCTGTCAGACCCCATTTGATGTATGGCTTGTCCCGGTGTTCGTTCATGCGCGACTCTCCTTTTTTGTTTCCGTATTATTTTATTTAAGGTATCATATTTGGCGGAAAACGTCAATTCAGAGATTCTCCTAATGTGCGCAGCAGCGCGAGTTCCTCCGCATAGCCCGGCAGTTCATTGGGCGTCTCGAGAATCATGGGCAGCCCCTGCAGGGCCGGGTGGTGCAGGATGCGCCGGAATGTTTCGAGGCCCAGATAGCCCTGCCCGATTTTTTCGTGCCGGTCCTTATGCGCGCCGCAGGGATTTTTGCTGTCATTCAGATGCAGTGCCTTCAGCCGGTCAAGGCCGATCACGCGGTCAAATTCCGCCAGCACGCCGTCCAGATCGTTTCTGATGTCATAGCCTGCATCCGATACATGACAGGTGTCGAGACACACGCCGAGAAGCTTTCCGCAGCGGCTGGCGTCAAGAATCGCGCGCAGTTCTTCAAACCTGCCGCCGACCTCGCTTCCCTTGCCGGACATCGTTTCGAGCAGAACGGTCGTGTGCTGCTCCGGGCGGACGACTGCGTCCAGACATGCGGCGATCAGGTCGATTCCCGTTTCGATGCCCTGCCCGACGTGGCTGCCGGGATGGAAATTGTAGAAATTGCCGGGCGTCAGTTCCATGCGCAGCAGGTCATCTGCGAAAACCTCGCGGGCAAACTCGCGCGTCCGCTCATCCTTGGAGCAGGGGTTCAGCGTATACGGCGCATGCGCCACGAGCGGGCCCAGCCGCCCGTCCCGCTGCATCTGTACGAGCGTGGCGGCGTCCGCCGGGTCGGCGCTTTTTGCTGCGCCGCCGCGCGGATTGCGCGTGAAGAACTGAAAAGTGTTCGCGCCGATGGACAGCGCGGTTTTTCCCATTGTAGCGTAGCCCTTCGACGAGGACAAATGGCAGCCCAGATACAGCATAAGCGGCCTCCCGGAATCAGTTTTCTGTATTTTATCACAATTCCGGAAAATCCGCAATTCCACTTGCTCCCGGCGCGGAAAATCTGTACAATAACTATACCACATATACCACACTGACAGGAGGCGCAGACGATGGGAAGGACGGAGAATCAGAAGCTGAAGCTGCTGTATTTAAAGGAACTGTTCGAGCGGCAGTCGGACGAGGAGCATCTGCTCTCCATGCAGGATATTCTGGACGCACTTGCCGCCCGGGACATCCGTGCCGAGCGTAAGAGCGTCTACGACGATATTTTGTGTCTGCAGCAGTTCGGCATGGATATCGTGACGGTCAAGGGTCGGCACGGCGGGTATTTTCTCGCTTCGCGCACGTTTGAACTGCCGGAACTGAAGCTTCTGGTCGATGCGGTGCAGTCGAGCAAATTCCTGTCGGAGCGGAAGTCCATGCAGCTGATCGCCAAGCTTGAGACGCTTGCCAGCCAGTATGCCGCCGGGAGCCTGCGGCGGCAGGTCACGGTCGCCGGGCGCGTCAAGACTATGAACGAGAGCGTCTATTATTCCGTCGATCTGCTGCATGAGGCCATCCAGAAAAACAGCCGTATCACGTTCCGCTATTTTGACTATGATCTGAACGGAGCCCGCCGCTATCGGCCGGGCCTCTATGCCGCCAGCCCCTATGCGCTGTGCTGGCAGGATGAAAATTATTATCTCATCGCGCATTCTGAACGTCACGGGCTGACGCATTACCGCGTGGATAAGATGGCTTCGATCAGTCTGACAGGGGAGCCGCGCTATATGGACGCACAGATGCGCGATCTTGATCTGTCCGAATACGGCAAGAATGTCTTCGGCATGTTCGCGGGCAGCCGCGAACAGCTGCGGCTGCGCTTTGACCGCTCGCTCACGGGCGTCGTGATCGACCGCTTCGGACGCGGCACCCCCTGCGTCCCGGACGGGCCGGACGCGTTTGTCTGCACGGTCGAGGTCGCGGTGTCGCCGAACTTTTTCGGCTGGCTCGCCTCGTTCGGCGCGCGGGCGCAGATCCTCTCGCCGGAACCCGTCCGGGAGGCGTTCGTCGCCCTGTGCCGGGAGGCGGAGGCGGCAAACAGCTGAGTTGAACGCAAAAACCTGTTTTTTTGTAAATACCACTGGAAAAATCCGCGCGGATATTGTATGATAGAAGCTGGAATGCAACAAGAAGCAAAATGAATTTTCCTGCGAGGCAAATCAATCCCACATAAACGCAGGAAAAATCCCGATTCTATGAACAAAGGAAGGAATTCATATGGAACAAACCAAACTGAAGGCGCTGGAACTGAACGCGGCCAAGGCGCGTCTTTATGGCGTCCAGATGGTGCACGACGCGGCCTCTGGCCATCCGGGCGGCTCAATGAGCTGCATGGACGTGCTGACGTACCTGTACTTTGCAGAAATGCACGTTGATCCCAAGAACCCGCACGACCCCGATCGTGACCGCTTCGTCATGTCCAAGGGCCACTGCTCCCCCGCCATGTACCCGGTGCTGGCGCTGCGCGGCTTCTTCCCGGTTGAGGATCTCAAGATGTTCCGCCGCATCGACGGCCATATGTCCGGCCATGTGGAAATGAAATACGTCCCCGGCGTCGATATGTCTACCGGCTCTCTGGGCCAGGGCATCTCCGTCGCTGTCGGCATGGCGCTGGCCGGTAAGGTCGCAAAGAAGGATTATCGTGTCTACGCCATTCTTGGCGACGGCGAGGTCGCCGAGGGTCAGGTCTGGGAGGCTATGATGGCCGCCAATAAGTACCACCTCGACAATCTATGCGCCTGCGTTGACGTCAACGGTCTGCAGATCGACGGCGAGACGAAGGACGTCATGCCCACCGAGCCGCTGGACAAGAAGTTCGAGTCTTTCGGTTGGCACGTTATTAAGATCGACGGCCATGACTTCGAGCAGATCGAAGCTGCCTATCGGGAAGCCGAGCAGACCAAGGGCCAGCCGACTATGATCCTCGCCAAGACCGTCAAGGGCAAGGGCGTAAGCTTCATGGAAAACAATGCAGGCTGGCATGGCAAGGCGCCCAACGATGAGCAGTGGGCACAGGCCAAGGCAGAGCTTGAAGCGAAGATCAAGGAACTGGAGGGTTAAAAAATGGCTGAGAAAATTGCAACCCGTGAGGCATACGGCAAAGCGCTTGCCGCGCTGGCCGAAAAATATCCCGACCTTGTCTGCTTCGACGCAGACCTTGCAGGCGCGACCATGACGAAATATTTCAAGGCCGCCTGCCCGGAACGCTTTTTTGACATGGGCATTGCCGAGGCCGATATGGTCGGTGTTGCTGCCGGTATGAGCCTGTGCGGCTTCAAGCCCTTCGTCAACACGTTCGCCATGTTTGCAGCAGGCCGTGCGTGGGAGCAGGTTCGCAACTCCGTTGCCTACCCGCACCTGAACGTCAAGGTCGTCGGCAGCCACGGTGGTCTGTCCGTCGGCGAGGACGGCGCGACCCATCAGTGCATCGAGGATTTCGCCATCATGCGCGCCATCCCCGGCATGCTGGTCCTGTGCCCGTGCGACGGCAATGAAATGCGTCTGGCCGTTGAGGCACTCGTCAATTATGAAGGCCCGGCCTACATGCGTCTGGGCCGTCTGGCCGTTGAGACTGTCACCGATTCTATCCCCGGCTATAAATTTGAACTCGGCAAGGGCGCAACGCTGCGCGACGGCACCGACGTGACCATTATCGCGGTCGGCATGAATGTGCAGATGGCGTTGGCCGCTGCTGACAAGCTGGCTGCCGAGGGCGTTTCCGCCCGCGTCATCGATATGCACACCATCAAGCCGCTCGACACCGAGTTGGTTCTGAAAGCTGCAAAGGAGACTGGCGCGATTGTCACCACCGAAGAGGCCAACGTCCTCGGCGGTCTTGGCGCGGCAGTTGCCGAGTATCTGAGCGAGAATTATCCCGTGCCCGTCGTCCGTCACGGCGTCAACGACGAGTTTGGCCGCAGCGGCAAGGCCCCGCTGGTACTCGACGCCTACGGCGTCAACGCCGACGGCATCGTTGCCAAGGTCAAGCAGGCACTGGCAATGAAGAAATAAGCAGATATGCAACCGCAGCCGCCTCCGATTTCCGGGGGCGGCTGTTTTAAACGGCGGGGCTCTGCGGAAAAGCACTTGCCGGATGTTCTAAAATCGAGTATAATATGGAAAAACTGACCCGCCGGAAGGCGGAGAACGGAGGCATTTGAAGATGCAGACAAGCTATCGCTTTTCCGCGCCGGGCCGCACGGAGATCAGCGGCAACCATACCGACCATCAGCATGGCTGCGTGCTGGCCGCGGCTGTCGATCTGGAAACGACGGCGGAGGTCACATTGCGGCCCGAGCCCATTATCCGTGTCGCATCCGAGGGCTATGCCCCGGTTGAAATTGATCTGAACGATCTGTCCGTCCATGAGGCGGAGAAAAACACCACGGCTGCGCTCGTGCGCGGCGTTGCTGCGGCGTTTGTCCAGCGCGGCTGTCAGCTGCGCGGCTTTGACGCGGCTGTCCGCTCGACCGTTCTGCCCGGCTCCGGCCTGTCGTCCTCAGCCGCATTCGAGGTCCTGATCGGCACGATCTGTAATGAACTGTTTTTTGACAGAAAATGCTCCGCCGTCGAGATCGCACAGATCGGCCAATATGCCGAAAATGTCTATTTCGGCAAGCCCTGCGGCCTCATGGATCAGATGGCATCGAGTGTCGGCGGGCTGGTCTTCATCGACTTTGCAAGCCCCTCGCACCCCGCCGTCCGGCAGGCGGCGTTTGATTTTGCGCACTGCGGCTATACGCTCTGCACGCTTGATTCCGGCGCGGATCATGCAGATCTGACGGATGAATACGCGGCCATCCCCGAGGAGATGCGCCGCGTGGCCCGTGTGTTCGGCAAGGACGTGCTGCGCGAGGTGGACGAGGCGGAATTCTACGCAAATCTCAAGTCGGCCCGCGAGGCGGCGGGCGACCGCGCCGTTCTGCGCGCGATGCACTTCTTTGATGAGAACCGCCGGGTGCAGCAGCAGGTGCAGGCGCTGGAAGCGGGCGATTTTGAGGGCTTCCTTGCGGGCGTGCGCGACTCTGGACGTTCGTCGTGGATGCTGCTGCAGAATGTGATCCCCACCGGCAGCCGGGAGCATCAGCAGATGGCCCTTGCACTGGCTGCCTGTGAAAAGCAGCTTGCCGGGCGCGGCGCCTGCCGGATTCACGGCGGCGGCTTTGCAGGGACGCTGCTGGCGTTCGTGCCGAACGATGCACTCACGTCCTTCCGCGCCAATATGGAGGCCCTGCTCGGCGAGGGCCGCTGCCATGTGCTCTCGATCCGGCAGGCGGGCGGCGTCCGGCTGGCATGAGGCGGGCTGACCGCGCGGTCACGGACCGCGAACGGATTTTGCAGGTGATCGAGTCCTGCGAATGCTGCCGTGTCGGCTTTTCCTGCCCGGAGGGGGCGTACATCGTGCCGCTGAATTTCGCCTTTGTCCCCGGCACGCCTGACCGGTTTTATTTTCACGGCGCGCAGGAGGGGCGCAAGGCAGACCTGATCCGCACCGCGCCGCGCGTCGGCTTTGAGTTGGACTGCGCGCACGCACTCACAGCCGGACAGACCGGCTGCTCGTATTCCTATCGCTATCGGAGTGTAATCGGCACCGGCGTGATCTGCGAGGTGCAGGAGCCGGAGGAAAAGAAGCGGGCGCTGTCGGCCATCATGGCGCACTATGAAAAAAGCCGCCCGTTCGCATTTACGGATGAGCAGACGCAGCGCGTGGCCGTGTTCCGGCTGGACGTCGCGCAGCTGACCTGCAAGGAACATCTATGAGAAAGAAGGAGCAGCATGAACGAATTTGAATTGCAGCATCTGCCGGAGGCGTACCGCCCCCTGTCGCCATGGAGTTATTTCGGCCTCGGCATTCTCTATTCCCTGCCGCTCGTGGGCTGGATATTCCTGATCGTCCACGCCATCGGCAGCGCGAACATCAACCGCCGCAACTACGCCCGCAGCTATTTCTGCGTCTATGTGCTGGCAATCATCCTGATTGCCGTCCTGACCGTCACCGGCGCACTGACAGGCCTCACCCAGTCCTTAGGCGGAACATTCGCATAAACACCAGAATACTAAAACCGCCCGGTCAGCTTTCATCTGAGCGGGCGGTTTTTTATATGCGCGTTTAAACCAAAAAACAATTTATAATACTAATGTCTTTTTAAAAAGGCTGATAATTTATTGATGTATAATGAAGATGGTGATGAGAAATGAAAAGATACACGTTCACGCTTGAGGAAACGCAAGAAATCAAGGCTGCGAGGAAAAAGAATCGAGACAAGAATGTTGAAAAAAGACTGGCAGCACTTGAGATGCGAGCAGAAGGGAAGCAGAACAAAGAAATTCGTGAAATCACCGCAGCAGGGCAATTTGACAGGCTGGCGGCAGCGGTGTGCTTGGCGCAGTGACAGCAACATCATATTGAACAGATCGTAAGTGTTTTTGATGATTTTATGATAGGAAAGGGCGCGCGGGTGTGATAATATGAGAATGCAGTCATGGACAGCACAGGATGGTGACGAATATGTATTTCGCATACGGGGAAACCGAATGTTCCTATCTGCGGCAGAAGGACAAGCGGCTCTGCGCGGTCATTGACCGTATTGGGCATATTGAACGTGCGGTCGATACGGATCTGTTTTCGTCTGTCGTGCATCACATTATCGGCCAGCAGATTTCAACCAAGGCGCAGGCGACGATCTGGTGCCGGTGTCAGGATACGCTGGGCGAGGTCAACGCGGAAGCCATTCTGACAGCAGGCGTTCCAAAGCTGCAGTCGCTCGGCATGACCTTCCGCAAGGCGGAGTACATCACGGATTTTGCCGAAAAAGTTCATACCGGCGTGTTCAGCTTAGACGCGGTGGCGCACATGGATGATGAAGACGCGATTCGGGCTTTGAGCAGTCTGAAGGGGATCGGCGTTTGGACGGCAGAGATGATTCTGCTGTTCTGCCTGCAGCGGCCTGATATTTTCAGCTATGACGACCTTGCAATTCAGCGCGGGCTGCGCATGGTCTACCATCACCGGGAGATCGACCGCAGGCTGTTTGAAAAATATCGCCGCCGCTTTCACCCGTATTGCAGCGTGGCCAGCCTGTATCTGTGGGCGGTCGCGGGCGGCGCAATTCCGGAAATGAAGGATTACAAGCCGAAAAGCAAAAGCGGAAAATAAAAGAGGGGTACAGAATGGTTTACACGACGGAATATGCTTCTCCGCTCGGCGCGATCACGCTGGCCTGTGACGAAGAAGCAATCATTGGCCTGTGGTTCAACGGGCAGCGATATTTTGGGAATATCCTGCCGAAGCGAACCGAGCAGAAAGAGCGGCCGCTGTTCGCAGATGCGAAACGCTGGCTGGACATATATTTTTCTGGACGGGAGCCGGATTTCCTGCCGCTGCTGCGGTATGACTCCACGCCGTTCCGCAAAACGGTCTGCGAGATTATGCTGACGATTCCGTATGGAAGGACTATGACCTACGGCGAGATCGCTGCTGAGGTCGCCAGATGGCAGGGGCTTGAAAAAATGTCCGCGCAGGCGGTCGGCGGTGCGGTGGGGCACAACCCGATCTCACTCATGATCCCGTGTCACCGCGTCGTGGGCACGAACGGCAGTCTGACCGGCTATGGCGGCGGCATTGCGCGAAAGGTGAAGCTGCTGGAATTGGAGCGCGCCGATATGCACGGCCTGTTCGTGCCGAAAAAAGAGACTGCGCTTTGATAAAAAGGAGAGAAGATCATGATTGTTTCAACTGCGATTCAAAAGATGATTGCGTTTTACAAGGGAAACCACCACGATATCAACCATTTTCTCAAGGTCTGGTCTATGGCAAAGACCATCGGGGAACTGGAAGGACTGGACGGACACACGCAGGAGGTCCTGGAACTTACCGCCGTGGTGCATGACATTGCCTGCCCGCTGTGCCGGGAGAAGTACGGCGATGCCGACGGGAAGCATCAGGAACTGGAAAGTCCGCCGCTGGTAGAGGCGTTTTTTGCAGAACTGCCGGTTGCGCGTCCTGATGTGGAGCGCATTTCATGGCTGGCCGCACACCACCATACCTATACGGAGATCGGCGGCATCGACTACCAGATCCTGCTGGAAGCGGACTATCTTGTCAATGCGGACGAGCATGGTTATTCGCGTCCGGCAATTCAGACTTTCCGCCAGCGCATATTCCGCACAGCCGCAGGCCTCCGCCTGCTGGACAGCATCTATCTGCAGGACGAGCACGGCGCGTAAGCGGCCGCGCGAAGGAAAACCCGGAGAGCCGCAGGCAAGGCTCTCCGGGCTTTGGTTTTGGAAATCGAGCGGGATTTCCTGTCAGCGTCTTGCCAGACGGTAGGTGCTTTGCAGCACAAAGAGGCAGAAGACGAACATGACGGTGAAGACGGCGTAAGCGGACGCGTAGCCGCCTGCAAGGTCGGCAATCGCGCCGGGCAGAAAGGACAGCACAATACCGCCGAGGCCGTAGGCACCCTGAAACAGCCGCAGGGTCTTCTCATAGCGTTCCGGCGTGCTCAAATCGCCCGCCCAGATCGAAATGCCGACGGTATTGAGCGACCCGCCAAAGCCCAGAAAGACCGAGGAGGCCAGCATCAGCGCCTCGCTTTTCATGGGTGCCAGCACGCACAGCGCGCAGCCGAGGATAAAGCTGCCGAAGAGCAGATAATTTGCCCGGTAGCTGCCCAGCTTATCGCACAGCGCGCCGCAGACGCACTTGCCTGCCATCAGCGCCAGCCCGCACAGCGAAAACGCCGCCGCGGTGCGCATGGCGTCCATTCCCTCTGAGATGTACAGCGTCATCAGATGGGTAAAGCCGGTCGCGCCGATGCCGCTGACCAGCAGAACGGCCAGCAGAAGCAGCGCCCAGCGCAGCCGGGACGGGTGCAGGGCGTGCAGCGCGCGCTCCTGCGCACTCTCCGGAACAGCTGCGCCCCACGGCTCGAGGCCAAGCGCGGCAGGGTCGCTCCGAATGAGGAAAAAGACGAGCACAGCCGCTGCCGCGCAGAACGCGGCTGTCCACAAAAACGCGCGGTCAACGCCGCTGGATTCTGCAATGGCGGTAAACAGCGGCGAAAACACGACGGTCGCCAGTCCGGTTCCGGCGGAGCAGATCCCGATGGCCAGCCCGGAATGCGCCCGGAACCAGCGGCGCATCAGGATCGACGCCGGTACCATCGAGCCGAGCGCATAGCTGACGCCCGCGACGGCTCCGGCAAAATAATAGGCCGCGAGGCTCTTTGCCGCCGCAAACAGCAGGAAGCTGACGCAGGCCAGCACAGCTGCCAGCGCGCAGCCGGCGCGGTAGCCGAGCCGCCGGTAATACCGGCCAATGGCGAACGTACCGAGCAGATACGCTGCCGAGCGGACTGTCGTGATGAGAGAGGTCTGCGTGTTGGTAAAGCCATTCTGGGTCAGGATGTACGGCTGTGCGGCTGAAAAGACGTTGAAAGCCAATCCGCATGTCACAAACAGCATCAACGTGCAGCCTGCGCAGGATAAAATTGCCCGTTTGAGGTTTTTTGGCATCTCTCTTTCTCCTCTGTATAGAATAAGCGCGCCGTGCGGCGCGCTTATTCTATATGTCTTAGTCCTCTTCCTTTGCCGTGCAGCGGATATGCAGCTCGTCAAGCTGCTTCTGGGTGACCTCGCTGGGGGCACCCATCAGAATATCCTGTGCGTTCTTGTTCATCGGGAACGGAATGATCTCGCGGATGCAGTCCTCGCCTGCCAGCAGCATGACCATGCGGTCGATACCCGGGGCGATACCGGCATGGGGAGGTGCGCCGTAGCAGAAGGCGTTGTACATGGCGGGGAACTTCTTCTTCACATCGTCTTCACCGAGGCGGACAAGCTGGAAAGCCTTGATCATGATCTCAGGATCGTGGTTCCGGACTGCGCCGGAGGACAGTTCGATGCCGTTGCAGACCAGGTCATACTGCTGGGCCGTGATGGTCAGCGGGTCGAGTTCGCCCCGGATGGCCTTGTCAAGCGTGGGTGCGCCGCCGCCCGGCATGGAGAACGGGTTGTGGCAGAATTCCAGTTCGCCGGACTCATCGCCGATCTCGTACATCGGGAAATCGACGATCCAGCAGAATTCGTAGCGTTCCTTATCCATATGGCCCTCGACGTTTGCGCCGAAGGTCTTGATGAGCACGCCGGTAAGCTTCGTGGCCGAAGCGCCCGCCGCAATAACGACCAGCGTGTTGGGCGTCAGGCCGAGACGCTGGGCGAGCTGCTCCTTGCAGCCCTGCACAAACTTGGCGACGCCGCCGGCAAGTTCGCCGTTTTCATCCATCTTGAACCAGTAGCCCTTGACGCCCGCCTGCACCTCGCAGTCGGTCAGAAGCTTTTCAATCTGCTTCCGTGTCAGATGGCAGTTCGAGATCGGGACGGCCTTGACAGTCTGGCCCTTGAACGGCTCAAATTCAGATTCTGTGAACAAGTCGGAGAGATTTTTGCAGGTCAGATCGATGCGCAGATCCGGTTTGTCAGAGCCGTAAGTCTCCAGCGCATCCTTGTATGCGATGCGGCGGAACGGTGCGCTGGACGCGATGTTATACTTGCCGTACTTGGCGAAGATCGGCGGCAGCACATCTTCGATGATGGCAAACACATCATCCTGCGCGGCGAAGGCCATTTCCATATCAAGCTGATAGAACTCGCCGGGGCTGCGGTCGCCGCGCGCGTCTTCGTCGCGGAAGCAGGGAGCAATCTGGAAATAGCGGTCGAAGCCGGAGGTCATAAGCAGCTGCTTGAACTGCTGCGGCGCCTGCGGCAGAGCGTAGAACTTGCCGGGATGCTTTCTGGCGGGAACGAGGTAGTCGCGCGCGCCCTCCGGGCTGGAGGCCGTGAGAATGGGGGTCGTGATTTCGAGGAAATCATGGTCCATCATGGCCTTGCGAATGGCGGCAATGACGTTGCAGCGCAGGATGATGTTGCTTTTGACGGCGGGGTTGCGCAGGTCGAGATAGCGGTATTTCAGGCGCTGTGTTTCGTCGGCGTCGCGGCTGCGGTTGATCTCGAACGGGAGTTCGTTGTACTGGCAGCGGCCGAGCAGTTCGATCTTCTCCGGCACGACTTCAATGTCGCCGGTGGCCTGCTTGGGGTTCTTGCTTGCGCGTTCCCGCACGGTGCCGGTCACGGAGATGGTCGATTCCTTGTTGATGCCCTTGATGACGTTCATGATCTCTTCCGTTTCAACGACGATCTGCGTTGTGCCGTAGAAATCACGCAGAACGAGGAAGGCAAAGTTATTGCCGACCACGCGGACATTTTCCATCCAGCCGACGAGCGTAACATGTTCGCCTGCGTTTTCGATGCGGAGTTGGCCGCAGGTATGGGTTCTTGACTGCATCATATTGGTTTCCTTCTTTCTTTATGGGAAGATTTTTTACTTTAAGATTGTGCCCTGACCGCGAAGTTCCATATCGGCCAGAATGCGGGCGCTTGCGTCCTGCGCCGGAACGGTGATCTGCTCACCGGTGCGGAGATCCTTTAAGGAGACGGTTCCGGCTGCGATCTCGTCTTCGCCGAGGAAGATGATGTAGGGGATATGCAGCTTGTCTGCATACTGGATTTTGGCCTTGAACTTCTTCTGCTCGGCATAAAGCTGGACGCGGATATTTTGCGCGCGAAGTTCGGTCGCAAGGCGGACGGCGGCTTCCAGATCGTCGGTCATGGGGACGATCATGACATCAGCCGGGGCCATAACGCGGTTTTCGTTCAGCATGCCCTGCTCGTTCAGCACATAGAACAGGCGCGTCAGACCAATGGAGATGCCGACGCCGGGCAGCGGACGGTCGGTATAGTATTCCGCGAGATTGTCATACCGGCCGCCGGAGCAGACCGAGCCAATCTCGGGGTGGTCAAGAAGTGTCGTCTCATAGACGGTGCCAGTGTAATAGTCCAGACCGCGCGCGATGGTGAGGTCAACGGCGAAATTCTCTTCCGGTACGCCGAACGCGCCGAGCAGCTTCGTCACGGACGAAAGTTCGTCCAGACCCTGGTCGAAGACCTCGTTTCTGCCCCGGTACTGCTCCAGCGCGGACAGAACCTCGCCGTTTGTGCCGCGAATGGCGATGAAGGTCAGAATTTCATCGGCCTTTGCCTCTTCCACGCCGCAGTCTTCGACCAGCAGAACGTGGACTTTCTCCGGGCCGATCTTGTCCAGCTTATCAACGGTGCGCATGATATCACCGGACCGTTCGGACAGACCCAGCATGGCGTAGAAACCGTTTAGAATCTTGCGGTTATTCACGCGAATCTGGAACCGGCGCAGGCCGAGCGTCGAAAACGTCTTGTAGATGATAGACGGAATCTCGGCCTCGTTCGTGATGGAAAGCTTGCCGTCGCCGATGATGTCGATATCGGCCTGATAGAACTCGCGGAAGCGGCCGCGCTGCGCGCGTTCGCCGCGGTAGACCTTGCCGATCTGGTAGCGGCGGAAGGGGAAAGCCAGTTCGCCGTAGTGCAGCGCGACGTATTTTGCCAGCGGGACGGTCAGATCGAAGCGCAGGGCCAGATCGCTGTCGCCCTTCTGGAAGCGGTAGATCTGCTTTTCCGTCTCGCCGCCGCCCTTGGCCAACAGCACGTCGGCGGCTTCGATGGCGGGCGTGTCCAGCGGCGTGAAGCCGTAGAGGCTGTAGGTGTTCCGCAGAACCTCCATGATCGCTTCCATCTGCAGTTGCGGCTGCGGCAGCAGCTCCATAAACCCGGAGAGCGTATGCGGTTTGATTTGTGACATGGTTTTGTTCCTCTCTATGTGATGCGTTTTTGGTTTTGGATGGGATCATTGCGGTAAATCAGCTATGTGGTCAAAAATTGCAGGGAAGTATGGATTTGCTGGAATCTTGTAGGGGGCGATGTGGGCATCGCCCCCTACAACCGGTGCGTGCAAATTTGCTTTGCATATCCATAAAAATATACTCCCGTCCCACTGTTTTGGGACGAGAGCATACCTGCTTCGTGGTGCCACCCAAATTCGGAAGTGGTTGAACGCTTCCCTCCTGCGCAAGGATACGGGCTGCGCGGGCCCGGCGATTTCGGCGCAGTGCGCCTTATACGCTTGCTCGGCGGATGTCCTTCCCGATGCTGCTGCAAAGGCCTTTCAGCAAAATGGCCTTCTCTCTGGGCAGGCAGGAAACCGGTACTGCTTCCACGTCGTCGCAAAAGATAGGATTATCGAATTGAACGCTTATTTTTCATCATCATACGCCAATCCAGATCGCCGCGCTGCAATCCGAGGATCAGCATTTCTGCCGAGGCCAGATTTGTTGCGCACGGGACGTTGGACGAGTCGCACAGGCGGAGCGTGCGCATGATGCGCTGATCCTCCCAGGGATCGGTGTCGTTGGGGTCGGAGAACATGATGACAAGATCGATCTCGTTATACGCGATGCGCGCATCGATCTGCTGATGCCCGCCCTGACTCTTGGACAGGAAGAGCGTGACGGGCAGGCCTGTCGCCTCGGATACCAGGCGCCCCGTCGCCGCCGTTGCCGACAGCGAGTGCTTGGACAGGATGCTTTTATACGCGGTGCAGAACTGCACCATGAGTTCTTTCTTTTTATCGTGTGCCATAAGGGTGATGTTCATACGCTCAGCTCCTTTATGTACGCTTTATCGAGTGATTTTCATCAGCGGAACGCGCTGCCCGCAAAGCCGCTTTGCGATATGCAGACAGGCCAGCGCCGCGCCGTGGTAGGTGTATTGTACAAGCGGCTTGCCCTCCGCTGCGGCCAGCGTGACGGAGGCGTCGTCCGGTACAATGCCGAGCAGCGGCAGCCCCACGCCGTCCATCACATCATCGACCGTCGCACGCATGCGGGCAAACAGCTTCGGAACGGCCCGGTTGACGACAAGGCGCGCCGGGATCTGCCGCTCCTGCAGCAATAACTCCGCCGTGCGCGCAGCGTCCCGCTGCGACGCAGGGCCTGCCAGCGTGACAAGCATTGCTTCGTCTGCAAATCGAATCGCCATCCGAAACAGGCTTCCTACGCCTGCGGGCGCGTCCAGCAGAATCCAGTCATAGCTGCCGCGGGCTTCGGCGAGAAGCTTCCCAAATGTTTCCGTGTCAACCGTCTCGGCATCTTCGGTCACGGGGGCAGTGAGCAGGGCAAGATTTTCAATCGTCGGATGCTGCGATACCTGCTGCAGAGAGTATTCCCCGCGCATGACAGACGTAAATGGCAGAACCGCCATGTCGGACATGCCGAGCGCAATATCGAGGTTGCGCAGGCCAACGTCGAGATCGACGCACAGCACGCGCTGTCCCTCCATCGCCAGACACGATGCGACGCCCGCGCAGAGCGAAGTCTTGCCCGTTCCGCCCTTGCCGGAGATGACTGCCAAAACCTGTGCCAAGCCGTGTCCCTCCTGCATGCTGATACTTATTGCATATTATAAACGACGCTGGCCGGAAATTCAATGGGGAAAGTGCGGACAAACGGTTTTTTCTTTCTGTTTGGCGCAGAAACTGCCGGTTCTGTCTGCCTGTTTGCGCGCATATACTGTGATGGGGGCGAAGCATATGAAATACCGCAGTATGGAAAACAGGTTCTGCATGAGCCTTGTGGCGTTTGCCGTGATTGTGCGGCTGCTTCTGGCGACGGGCGTGTCGGCGGCGCTGGATTCGGCGGTCGGACTTGCACCGAAGCCCGAAACACCGGATGAGCCGGACGTGTTTCTGCTGGAAATTTTGGAGCCGGAGCGCATGCCGGACGGACCGCCCGCACAACCTCAGGCACCGGATGAGCCGGACGAGTCCCCGGAGCCGGAGGCAGAGCCGGTCGAAGCGCCGCTCATGTTTTCCGCAGACGAGGCGGACGCAATTTCCATTGCCGGGGCGTGCAGCTACCGGCCGGACAAGCAGGCGCTGCTGACCCGGCCCTCGGCGCTTTCCATTCCGGAAGATGGTCCGGCAGTTCTGATCGTACATACGCACTCCAGCGAAGCGTATACCATGGAGGCGGGCTTTGAATATCCGGAATCGGATGTGCTGCGGACGCTGGACGAGCGGTATTCCGTGATCCGCGTGGGCGATGAAATTGCGGATATTCTCACAGAGGCGGGCATTTCTGTCCTGCACGACACACAGCCGAATGATTACCCGAATTATAACGGCGCATACGAACGCATGCGGCAGACCATCGAAGACTATCTGACGGAATATCCGTCCATCCGGATGGTTCTGGATGTCCACCGCGATGCGGCAGAGGACGCGGACGGAAATCCTGTCGCACTGACAGCGGAGATTGACGGTGAAGCGTGCGCGGAACTGATGCTCGTCGTCGGCACGGATGAGGGCGGGCTGACGCACCCGGACTGGCAGGAGAATCTTGCAAATGCGCTGAAGATGCAGGCGCTTTTGAACCGGGCGGCGCCCGGCCTGTGCCGGAATCTCGACCTGCGCACCGAGCGCTTTAACCAGCACGAGACGCCCGGCTCTTTACTCGTCGAGGTCGGCGCAAGCGGCAACACGCTGGCCGAGGCGCTGCGCGCAGCCAGAATTTTCGGGCAGGCGCTCGCCGTGTTCCTCCGGGGACAGATACAGGCAAAAGCGTCTTGACAAAATTCCTCTACAGATGTAGAATGCAAATATACTACAAATGTAGAGGAATGATGCACCATGGCAGAACGCATTCGGACACTGCCGGACGCGGAATTGGAAGTTATGCAGGCCGTCTGGGCCTGTGTGGTTCCGGCAAAGCGCGCACAGATCGCCGCGATTCTGGATCAGACCCACCCGATGGCCCCGACGACACTGCTGACGGTTTTGTCGCGGCTGGCGGACAAGGGATTTCTGCGCATTGAAAAGACGGGCCGCAGCGCGGAATACCGGCCGCTGGTCGCGCGGGAGGCGTATCTGGCCCGGCAGGGGCGGAAGTTCTATGATACGCTCTGCGGCGGGAGTCTGCCCGCGTTTGCCGCCGCGCTGTGCGCAAGCGGTCTGACGGCGGAGGAACTTGCCGAGCTGCGCGAGCTTCTGCGGGAGGGCACACTATGAGCGCGGCGATGGCGCTGCGGCTGTTGTTCGGGGTGCTGTGCGGCGGAGTTCTCGCGTGGGTCGTCTGGGACCGCTCCGAGCGGGAGCTGGCAGACCGGGCGGGTAGGGAAGAGCATGAGCGGCCGCGCTTCCTGCCCTTCGGCGGCTATTATTATCTGCCAATGATGATGCTGCTCTATCCGATTCTCGGTGTGATCGCCGGTGGGGCGCAGATGGCGGTGCAGCTCACGCTGTGCGCGCTGATGCGCGTGTTTCTGGAGATGAGCGTCTATTATGTGCTCCTGATGGCCGTGATGCCGTGGCTGCGCAGATGGGTCTCCGCTCGCGTGTGCGCGATGCTCTGGCTGCTGCCGGACTGGATATACGTGTTTGTCGGCAGGCTCGATTTGCCCACGGACGGGAAAAAGCTCGTCCTGCATGCGCCGGGGACGCTCGTCTATGTGCTGCTGGCCGTCTGGGCCGTAGGCGCGGTGGGCGTGATGGTCTGGAAGATCGGGTCGCACCTCGCGTTCCGCCGTCGAATTTTAAAAAACGCCGTTCCGGTCGCGGACCGGCAGACGCTGCATGTCTGGGAGATCGAGCTGGAACGCGCGTGGATCCGGAAATGCAAGTGGAAGCTCGTGCGCTCCGACGCGGTCACGACGCCGCTGTCCATTGGCCTGTATAACCGGACGACCCGCATCGTGCTGCCCATGCGCCAGTATACGCAGGAGGAGCTGTCGCTCGTCCTGCGGCATGAGATCATTCATATCTCCCGCGGCGACCCGGAGGCGAAATTCTTCCTGACGTTCTGCACGGCCATGTGCTGGTTCAACCCCCTCATGTGGGCCGCCATGCGCAAAAGCGCCGATGATTTTGAGCTCAGCTGCGACGAATCCGTCCTTCTGGACGAGCCGCAGCCCGTCCGGCGGCAGTACGCAGAGCTGTTATTGCAGACCGCAGGCGACGAGCGGGGCTTTACGACCTGCCTGTCCGCCACGGCGGGCGCGCTGCGCTACCGGCTGAAGGCGGTCATGAAGCCTGAAAAAAAGCGCACGGGCGCGATCCTGATCGGACTGACGCTGTTTGTGCTGGCCCTGTGCTCCGGCTATGTGGCGCTGGCCTACGATGCCCAGCCGGGCACGCAGCGGCTCTTCGACGGGCAGGACTTAAACGCCGTGACGGTCGTGAGCGTCGACCCGTGGAACGATCCGCGCGGCAAGGACGGCACCTGCATGAATGAGGACGCGCTGAAGGACTATCTCGCGTCGCTGGAGCCGGAATTGTATACAGAGAAGCTCGACGAATACGCCTCCGGCGAACAGCGGGAGCTGACCGTTATGTTCGACACGCCGCAGGGACAGCTGAGCGTCCGCCTGCTGGATCAGGCGGTTCACGTCGCGCGCCTGTGGGGCGGCCCGGATTTCCGCACGGACAGCTATTATCTGCGAACCCCCACCGACTGGGCCTATCTTGACACCCTCATCGCGCCGCTGCCGGAGCTGTGCCTTGTTTTCCCGGACGGAGAAATGGACCGCGTTTTGTGCAATTCCCTGACCCTGACAGCGGCGGACGGGACGGTCAGGGTTCTGCAGGAGCCCGAGGACTGGCGCTATAACGATTATGGAAAAAGCGGCGTGCAGGAGGTGCAGCTGCTGTTTTCCCTGCCGCTGGCCGGGCCGTACACCGTAACGGTCGAGCCGCTGCGCGGCGGCGCGCGGCAGACGCTCACGCAGGACGATCTGCCCGGCGACTGTCTCCCGCTCACCGGCCCCAATGCGAAATATACCGTCGCCGCCGACCTGCAGGGCGAGGACGGCGCGGTCTACCACGCACAGTATATTTTCATATTCCGAACAGATGATTCAGAAGCATAAACGAAAGCGGCTGCTTGCAAGGCAGCCGCTTTCGTGCGCTTCTAAAAAACAGATGCTTTCGCGGAATGCTGGATGTTTCCGCCTTGTTATGATATAATAATTAAAAATTCAGCATGAGGAGAATCCGCATGGAATTAACAATAGACATTCTCATCGAAGAAGCGAAAGCGTTCAGTCAAATGCTTTCTGCACAGAATCACAGTTCCTTGATTGGGGTAACGGATGGCAAGGCGGTAGGCACATATGTAGAGCATTTGTTTCAAAACCATCTAAGCAGGAAGTATACAATGACCGTTGGCAGCAGCGCTTCCGGCATTGATTTGCCATCTGTAAATACAGATATAAAGACGACAAGTTATGTCCAACCGCAAAGCAGCTGCCCTTTCAAATCCGCTCGTCAAAAAATTTTTGGATTAGGATATAATCTGCTTGTTTTTGTATATAACAAACAAGACACGAAAACAACTTGTACCCTGCATATAACGCACTGTACGTTTATCGAAGCAGACAGAACGGCCGACTACACAATCACGGCAGCGTTGAGGCAAATGCTGTCTGTTCATGCAAACAAAGATGATATTATTGGTCTGCTTTACGACAGAAATGTTCCGGGCGATGAAATTACATACAGCGACCTTGCGGACGAAATACTTGCAAATCCTCCACAGCAAGGTTACTTAACGATTAGCAACGCTCTTCAATGGAGGTTACAATATAAGCGCGTGATAGAACTGAACAATTCCGTTGGAGGGGTCGTTAATTTTGTCTGGTAATGTGAAAAAAGAATTTGGCGATTACCAAACTCCGTTGGATTTTTGCTATAGAGTCTGTAATTACATCAAAGAAAGCCGTTTGGCAGAAGATGCAGCAGCGATTATAGAACCTACTTGCGGCGTCGGGAATTTTCTTCTTGCTGCATCAAATACGTTTGCATGCAGCAAATTGATTGGAATAGAAGTCAATGCGAAACGTGCAGACGCTGCTAGAATAGAAGTCCCATCTGCCACGATTGAAACAAATGACATTTTTAATGTCAGTACCAAAACTCTTTGCGGCGAAGATTGTGTTTTGGTCATTGGGAATCCGCCTTGGGCTACAAATTCTGAGTTGTCTTTCAATCTTCCCCCTAAAACCAATTTCAAGGGCTTGCGGGGGATTGAAGCAATTACAGGTTCGTCCAACTTTGATATTTGCGAATATATTATTTTGAAGCTGATTGGCGAATACAAGCACACAAATAGCACAATTTGCATGTTGTGCAAAACTTCGGTTGCAAGAAATGTGGTTTCAGAACTGTCAAGGAATCACATTGCATACCAAAAAGTCGAGATGCTAAATTTTAATAGCAGTAAGATATTCGGTATCTCTGCTTCTGCGTGCGTTCTTATAATCAAGTTATCTACAGATGAAGCTTGTGCGGGAGAAATTGTCTGTGAAGTCAAAGATTTTGATAAGAAATCCGTGATTGATACATTGATTGTCAGCGGTGATACAGTTAAAACTGCGAGGACAATAACAGATCTTGAAGGCAAATGCCAATTTGTATGGAGGCAAGGTGTAAAGCATGACTGTGGGAAAGTGATGGAACTTGACCGCAAGGATAATGACTTCATAAACAAAAACAAAACGGTGGTTCGTCTTGAAAATGGACTGGTATTTCCGCTTGTTAAATCCAGCCATTTCAAAAAACCAATCATACATGACTTCTCCAAATTTGTTATCGTAACACAAACGAAGCCGAAACAAGATACCGCATACATCCAAAAAGAGTACCCGCTTACTTGGAAATACCTAAATGATAACATAGAGAGTTTTGATAAACGGAAAAGCGTGATATATAAAGAAACTGCCCCATTCTCTATGTTTGGAATTGGAGACTATAGTTTTGCTCCGTATAAAGTTGCACTTTCTGGTTTCTACAAAAAACCGCTGTTCTGTCTGCTGTATGCAAGCAAACCTGTTATGACCGATGATACTGCTTATTTTTTGGCATTTTATGATTATGATATCGCTTACAGCATGATGCTGCTGCTAAACAGTAAAACAGTGCAGGAGTTCCTTCTGTCGATTGCATTTCTTGACAATAAAAGGCCGTACACCGTTAAATTACTATCAAGACTGGATATCCAGAAGTGTCTGGAAGCGGTTCCTTTTGAAGGACTGAAACAAACGGAGGCGGGCTTGAAGCTTCCTCCAAAAATAACAGAAACAATGTATCGCAATCTTGCTCAATTTGTAAGGGAGCAGGCATAAGAAAAACGGTATGAGGAAATATCCTCGTACCGTTTTTTCAGTAAGTACTGAACTGTCACATTTTAACTTTCATAAGGTAAATGGATTTTCTATAGTTCTTGTTTGTTCAGCCACAGCAAAAAGTTCTTTGCCAAATCCAGCTTTTTTGTATTCATATTACGCAGGAGTTCTGCAACGTCTCTCCATTGTGCGTCGTCATACTTCACGCTGCCTACCAGAAATTCATCCGGGGTGCAGTCCAAGGCGAAGGAAAGCCGCATGACGACGTCCAGCGATGGGATGGACGCCGCGCGCTCAATGCAGGACAAATATTTATCATTGATACCGGCACGTTCGCAGACCTCGGTTTGCTTCAAGCCCAGATCCTTTCTGCGGTGGGCGATTCTCTTGCCGATTTCAAAATAATCCAGTTCCATAAACATCTGCCCCCTTAAAGGTTATTTTACAGACCGGATCATGCAACCGAAACAGTTCAAAAGGCGAATAATCAACTTGACATAAGAATATATCGAGCTTAAAATTGATTTGTCTACTTTTAGGCAGAATGTGCTTGCAGGATGATTCAAAAATATATTCTGATAGGAGGTACATTGTGCAGCCTTTTGAGAAAACGCCAGACGCTGTGACCGGAAGGAGAATCTCCGCCGTTGATTACGCGAAAACATTTGCGATTCTCTGCGTTGTGGTGATTCATGTATCCAGCGAGGTCCTGCTTGGCAGGCAGATCGGGAGCGCTGCGTGGCTGGAAGGCCTGTTTTGGAGCAGCCTTGCAAGAGGTGCTGTTCCGATGTTCTTAATGTGCAGCGGTGTCCTGTTTATGGATAGAAGCGGCGGTCTGTCCGTCCGGCATATCTGGAAACGGAACATTCCGCATATCCTGCTTGCGCTGCTTGTCTGGGCGGCTGTTTACAAGCTGGTTCCGCGCTTTCTGCACGAGGAGCTTACCGCAGAAGCGCTGCATACGATTTTGCTGGAATTGCTGCGCGGCCAGCATGAGGGCCATCTGTATTTCCTGCATATCATGCTATTGGTATATGCTGCATTGCCGATTACATACACGTTTGCAGCACATGCAGATGAAAAAACGGAGCGCTACGCGCTGTCATTCTGGATTCTATATGGCGTGCTGCTTCCAACGCTCAAAAGTCTCGGGCTTCTCCAAGCGTTTTCCGGCATTTTTCTGCAATGGCCGCTCACGCTGGCCTGGGGTGCGATCGGCTGCACCTGGCTGGGGCATTTTCTGATAAAGCGTAAGCCGCTCCCGGTACATTTGACGGCTGCAATGATCCTCATCGGGTTCATCATCTGTTTTGCCGGTACATGGCCTCGCTCTATCCGTACAGGAAAGCTGTCTGCGCAGCTGCTGGAAGGCCTGTCGCCGGGGCCCTGTTTCCTCGCGGCAGGCTTCTTTTCGCTCTGTATTCGGATTGGGAAAAAGGAAAACAAAAAAATGGAACGTATAGCAAAGGCGTTATCCAGCGGCTCGTTTTGTGTGTATCTGGTGCATCTGCTGGTTCTGCGTGTGCTGGCCCATGTTGGCTTTTCAACCAGCTGCTTCCGCCCAGCCATTTCGGTTCCGTTCCTTGCGCTGCTGTGCCTCTCAGGCAGCTACTGCATCTATTTGCTTTTAAAAAAGATCCCGTTGGTCAACCGCTGGATAATCTGATTTGCATAGCGTTTGCTGGCGCTGCGGAAAGCGCAAAAAAAGCAGGAGAGGAATGGCATCCTCTCCTGCTCTAAATTAAGGCTTATTCTTCCGCGCTGAACTGATCCTTGCCGACGCCGCAGAGCGGGCAGACCCAATCCTCAGGAACTTCTTCCCAAGGCGTGCCGGGGGCTACGCCGTTGTCGGGGTCGCCGACCTCCGGGTCATAGACATAGCCGCAGATGTCACAGACATATTTCATGCTCAAATTCTCCTTTATTCTCAGCCGCTGAGCCGCTCGGAGAGGACTGCCATGATCTTATCGTGGCAGCCGCCGCAGCCGGTCGAGCAGCTGGTCAGCTTCTGCACCTCGGCAAACTCCTTCTCCACATCAGAGAAGCGCGCGCTTCTCTGTAGCGCGTCGTCAATGTCCGCCAGGGTCACATGCTTGCAGTTGCAGATCACGGTGTTTTCCGTGTATTCCATCTTACTTGAAGTAGCGGTCCAACAGGCCCTTGAGCGCGCGGCCGTGTCTGGCTTCGTCCTTGGCCATTTCATGGACAGTGTCGTGGATGGCATCGAGGTTGTTCTTCTTGGCACACTTAGCCAGATCAAACTTGCCCTGCGTTGCGCCGAATTCGCAGTCAACACGCCACTTGAGGTTGTCCTTCGTGGTGGCCTTCATGTTGGGTTCGAGATCCTCGCCGAGCATTTCGGCGAATTTGGCGGCGTGTTCTGCCTCTTCGTAAGCGGCCTTTTCCCAGTACAGGCCGATCTCCGGATAGCCCTCGCGGTGGGCGATGCGGGCCATGCAGAGGTACATGCCGACCTCAGAGCATTCGCCGTTGAAGTTGGCCTTCAGCTGGTCGAAGATATACTGTTTGTCAGCTTCGGGAATGTCGGGGTTATTCTTGACAGTCTTGGCGTAAATGCCGTACTCATGCTCGGCAGCCAGGGTCAGATCGCCCTTGACTTCCTCAAACATGTTGCTCTTCGCATGACAGACGGGGCATTCTGCCGGAGCAGCGTCGCCTTCGTAGATGTAACCGCAGACTTTGCAAACAAATTTCTTCATGATAAATTCCTCCGTAAAATATTTTTAATGATAAAATTGTGGATAGATGAATGTCAGTGCGCGTCCTTTTTCACGCAGTCGGCGCAGACGCCAGTGACGGCGATGCGGCAGCTTTCAACCTTGGAGCCTGTCTGCCGTTCAACCTCGGAAAGCGTATCCTCGGGAAGTTCGAGCCAGTTAATATCACTGACCGCGCCGCAGACACGGCAGATAAAATGCGCGTGTGGGTCGGTGCGGAAGTCAAAGCGTTCGAGCCCGTCGTAGACGCCGACGGAATCGATCGTGCCCTCAGCCTTGAACATGGCGAGGTTTCGATAGACCGTCGCGAGTGACAGGTCGGGGATGGTGGGCTTGAGTTGCGTGTAGACCCATTCCGCCGTCGGATGGCTCGTTGTGCAGCGCAGGCATTCGAGGATCGCGTCGCGCTTATGGCTGTGCTTGCGGACAGTGGACATAGGCAAAACTCCTTGTTGAATTAATACTGATAATAATTATCATTACGGTTATAGTATAACGATGATATCCGGATTTGTCAATAGGGTTTTTAAAAAATTTGCGCTGAAAAAGAAGAGAAGGGGGAAGACCGCAAATTTTGGAGCACTCTAAAATCTGCGGGTTATCCCCTCTGTCATTTGCTGGCGCAAATGACACCTCCCCTTACCGCGCAGAACGCGGCAAGGGGAGGCTTTGATTCACTGCGTTTTTACGGAAATCTTCGGAAAATTTGTAACTTCTCAACGGGCCGATGTGGGCATCGGCCCCTACAGGGCCTTGGCGGATCCGTACTACCTTGCAAGTTTTGAGTGCAAGGCTAATTTGCTGCAGCTATTCAAAGGCAACTGCTAGCAAATTTGTTGTTTCGTAACAGGCGGCGCGTACCATAGTGCTCGTAGGGACTTAATAATTGATGCTTGCCAAAAACGTATCCGCAGAATGCACCAACTGCGTCCCAGCGCCCTTTTCTCCCCAATTTTTTCCCGCGCAAGGAAAAAAGATTGGGCCGCCGAAGGTGCGTCGGAAACGGCCTCGACGGAACGAGTCCTCGCTGTGCGCGAAGCCTCTTATCCTCTGAGCCTGTTTCCTCCTTTCCAAAGCGCAAACGCTCCGCTGGTTTGCACTTTGGCGGTTAGGCCTCGACGGAACAAGCCGCCGCGTTGTGCGGCGGCTTGACACGTCGGAGCCGGGGATTAGTATGCGATGCCCCAGTAGATCATTTTCTTGGCGGGCTTGCCGCAGATCGGGCAGGTATCGCCGAGGTGTTCCTGCTTGAGCGGCATGCAGCGGGAGGACATGCCGCCCTCTTCCTTCATCTTGAGTTCGCACTCGAGTTCGCCGCACCACATTGTCTTGATGAAGCCGCCGTGCTCGGCCTGCAGCTGCTTGGCCTCTTCGAGCGAATGCGCTTCATAAATGTGGTTGTCGAGATTCTGCTTTGCCTTCTCAAACATGCCCTTCTGGACGAGTTCCAGCTGCTCCTGCACAGCAGCTTCAAGGTTTTCCAGTGCGACGATCGTCTTTTCGCCGTCGTTGCGGCGGACAAGCACGCACTGACCGGCCTCGATATCGCGCGGGCCGATCTCCACGCGCACGGGCACGCCCTTCATTTCATACTGCGCGCACTTCCAGCCCATGGAGTTATCCGAATCGTCAAGCTTCACGCGAAGCCCCGCCTTGACAAGGCGGTCTTTCAGCTCCGAAGCCTTTTCCAGAACGCCTGCCTTGTGCATGGCAACGGGCAGGACGATGACCTGGATGGGGGCGATCTTGGGCGGCAGGACGAGGCCGTTATTGTCGCCGTGGGCCATGATGACTGCGCCGATCATACGCGTGGTGGAGCCCCAGGAGGTCTGGAACGGATACTGCAGCTTGTTGTCGCGGCCGGTAAAGGTCACGTTGTAGGCTCTGGAGAACTTGTCGCCGAAATAATGGCTCGTCGCGCCCTGCAGCGCCTTGTGATCCTTCATGAGACACTCGACGGTATACGTCGCCTCCGCACCCGCGAACTTTTCCTTTTCGGTCTTCTGGCCGGGTACGACGGGGATGGCGAGGACGTTTTCAAAGAAGTCGGCGTAGCAGTTCAGCTGCTGCTCCGTCTCGTGAATGGCCTCCTCGGCTGTCTCGTGGATGGTGTGGCCCTCCTGCCACCAGAACTCTCTCGAGCGCAGGAACGGGCGGGTCGTCTTCTCCCAGCGGATGACGGAACACCACTGGTTATAGAGCATCGGCAGTTCGCGGTAAGTCTGCAGCACGCGCGACCAATGATCGCAGAACATTGTCTCGGACGTCGGACGGAAGGCCAGACGCTCTTCCAGCTTTTCGCTGCCGCCCATCGTGACCCACGCGACCTCGGGCGCAAAGCCGTTGACCAGTTCGCCTTCTTTTTTCAGCAGACTCTCGGGGATCAGGACGGGCATCGCAACGTTTTCATGGCCGGTCTTCTTGAATTCCGCGTCCATGATACGCTGGATGTTTTCCCAGATCGCGTAACCATAGGGACGCAGGATCGTAAAGCCCTTGACGGACGCATACTCGACCAGTTCTGCCTTGCGGCAGATATCGGTGTACCACTGGGCAAAATCGACCTCCATATCGGTGATCTGCTCGACTTTCTTTTCTTTCGCCATATCGCTTCATCCTTTCGGAAATACTTTTTCAGTCAATGGAATTATTTTATCACACTTGTCAAGCGTCTGTACATAAGATGAGATACCTGAACGCAGGCAATATTGGAGGTTCGCATGCCATGATCTATTGTATCCCACTCGATTCGGCGACGGAGGAATTTTACGCGTCCGTCGCCCGCGCGGCCGGCCTGCCCATGGAGCAGGTGCTGCGCGATGCACTCTTTAAGCTTGCGGGCGAACTGTCGCTCGAAGCGCTGGCCCGGCGGAGCCGGAACCAGACGGCCCGGGGCGGCTCCGAATAAAGTACGCAGCCGCCCTGAATTAAGGTTGTAATTTGAAGCGTTCTCTGGTATCATGTGGTGAAACGATACGATCGGAGGAAGCTTCTCATGAAATCCATTCGTGATCTTTATAAAGTTGGAAAGGGTCCGTCCAGTTCCCATACCATGGGGCCGGAGCGCGCAGCCCGCATCTTCAAACAGGAAAACCCCGATGCAGAACGCTATGAGGTCACGCTTTACGGCTCTCTGGCTCTGACCGGCGTCGGCCATGGCACTGACCGCGTTCTGAGTGAGGTTCTTGCCCCGACCCCGACGGAGATCATTTTCTCGCAGAAGGATCCCGGCGATCTGCGCCATCCGAACACGCTGGACTTTGCCGCCTATAAGGGAGAGGAAAAGTTTGCGTCCATGCGCGTGGAGTCCATCGGCGGCGGCGATATCGTAATCGAGGGCCGCGAGTCGTCGGAGCCAGACGACGTGTACCCAGAAAATTCGTTTGCTGAGATCGCACAATACTGCCGCTGGCGGTATATCTCGCTGCGCGAATACGTTGAACTGAACGAGGGGGCGGAGATCTGGAACTTTTTGCAGACCATCTGGCACACCATGCGCGCCGAGGTCGAAGAGGGACTGGAGGCAACCGGCATTCTGCCGGGCGGCCTGAATGTGCAGCGCAAGGCGCGTTATCTCTATGAGCGGCAGCATGCGCAGGAGATCCCGCAGGTGCGGGAACTGCAGCTGGTCTGTGCGTACGCCTTTGCCGCCGCCGAGCAGAACGCCGCCAACGGCACCATTGTCACTGCGCCGACCTGCGGCAGCTGCGGCGTGCTGCCCGCTGTTCTCATGTACTTACAGGGCAAATACCACTATTCCGACCTGCGCATGGCCCACGCGCTGGGCGTAGCGGGCATCATCGGCAACCTGATCCGGCGCAACGCGTCCATCTCCGGCGCGGAGTGCGGCTGTCAGGCGGAGATCGGCTCGGCCTGCTCCATGGCCGCTGCCGCGATGTGCGAATTGATGGAATTCCCCATCGAGCAGATCGAATACGCCGCCGAGATCGCCATGGAGCACCATCTCGGCCTGACGTGCGATCCCATCTGCGGCCTTGTGCAGATTCCCTGCATCGAGCGCAACGCCGTCGCCGCCAAGCGCGCCATCGACTCGGCGAATCTGGCCCATATGCTGGTCGGCACAAGAACGATTTCGTTCGACATGGTCGTGCGCACGATGTACGAAACCGGCATCAGCATGAACCGCGCCTTCTGTGAGACAAGCGAGGGTGGTCTTGCCAAACTCTATAGCCGCCGCGCCGGGCAGACGCTGGGAAAATGAGCACAGACGGTTTGAATAAAGAATGCGGAAAGGGGCCGACAATGCTGTCGGCCCCTTTCCTGATTCAAATCTGTGTGTGGTTCGGTGCTTACTCGACTGTCACGATGCCGTTCGGGCCAATGGTGACGGTCATGCCGTCCTTGACGTAGGAGAGGAATTCCTCACCCAGCGAGTCAACGACCGGCATTTTTCCCGGCTGGAGCCATACGTCGGCGAGAATCGCGCCGGCGGCGGCCAAAGAGTCGATGGGGTTGGCGAACAGCATGCAGGCCGGCTGCCGGTCCATGGCGCAGGCGCAGTAGAGCACCAGACCGCCCGTGGTCGAGCCGATGGTCTGCGGCAGGCAGAGCGCCTTGCCCGCCATGGGCTTGCCGTAGAGATCAGGGTTATTCTGGTCGCCGCATTTGGCGGTCTTGTCGCCAAACTGCAGCGATTTCTGGAACGAAGCGAGCGTATTGAGCCCGCCGTGCGTCACAAGCGCTTCGGCCTGTGCGCAGCCGGGCGTCACGACGCGGCCCTGGAAGGTCTTCATGCGCGTGCGCCTCCTTTCGTGATCTGGACAAGGATCTCATCATCGGTGTAATAGCGTGCGGTCGTATAGGTGCGCAGCTTGTTGGAGGAGGTGATGACCGGCATCTTGCCGCAGAGCGGGTTGTTCATGTACATAAGCGGACAGATATAGGACGTGATGACGCCGGTTTTTTTGAGCCGGGCGGCATAGGGCGTTTTCTCAAACTCCTTCAAAACGGCGGGCGCGGCGGTGAAGACTGTGGGGATGCAGACTTTGCTGCGGCCTGCCTCTGCAAGCGCCTTTTCCACGCGGTCGGTCCAGGTTTTCAGCTGCTCGAGTGACATATGCGGACAGCCCATGAAGCAAAGCTTCGGCTTTGCATCCGTATTCTTCCAAACAACGGGATAATTGTCCTTCACGCGCTGGAGTTCCGCGTCGTCGATCACATAGACCTTCGCGTCTTCGGCAACCAGCGCCTCGCCCTGCTCCTTTGCCTCGGGGGTGAGGTTTGCGATGTGGTACAGACCCACCGCGCCGTTGGACGCAGTCGCCGCGCCGAAGTCCTTGAGATAGGTGCAGGCTGCATCATCCAGTTCTGTGCCAAGCCACTTGTCAAGGCCTACGACATAAGGTACGTCTTCCATGACCTTCATGCCGATGGCCGAACCAAGCAGCTGCGCTTCGGGCTTTTTGGACGTCTCGATTTTGATGACCCACGTTGCCCGGCGTCCTTCGTCGGTCAGCAGACCAAAATACGGCACAAAGCCGACGATGGAGCCCATGATGTCCATAATGCCGGAATTGCGGTTGCAGCGCGCGCCGAGCACGGAGTTGGCGTACACGACGGCGGAGGATTCCGACCACGAGAGCACCTCGCCCTTTTCGGGCTTGTTGCCAACCTCGGGCATATAGCAGGTGCAGGTGAATGCGTCCTTACTGAGCAGCCCGAGTTTTTCCAGCTGGCCCTCATAGAAAGCCTGCTTGTTGTACATAAATTTCTTGAACACAAGCTGCTGCAGAGGGTTTGCCGGGACATTGGGGTCGAGCGGGCGGGGGTCTGCTGAGAATTGCTGGCCGGATACGGCGCCTGCGTCGATTAGCTGCTGCATAAGATCATACACCGGCTGCAAAACGCCGAGGCCGAAGGATGTGACAAGATGGTTATACCGGCTCGTGACCGGAACCATCTTCTCCGCGTGGAATGCTTCGCCGAACATGACAAGCGTTTTCATGACCTTCGCCATGGTTTCGCCCTTGGCGCCGTCCAGAATGGCCTGCTGTTCGTCCGTCAGGATCATGCCCATGATGGATCTGCCTCCTTTTTTTCCTTTATTTTTATGTATGGTGTGTACGTTTAAGGCTCCTCTTGTGCCCAAGGGGGCTTTGGATACACTCAGAACGTGATCTGCTCCCCGTCCCGTTTCAGTGTCTTGCCGTAATAGCACGTCATGGCTTTAACCAGCGCGTCGAGATCCTCCGCGCCTGCCGTCTCCACGCAGGAGTGCATGGCCAGCTGCGCAAGGCCGATATCTACGCTCGGGACGGAGACTTTCGTTGTGGCGATGGAGCCGAGCGTCGAGCCGCCCGGCATGTCGGAGCGGTTCGCGTAGACCTGCACGGGGGCGCCCGCCTCACGGCAGACTGCTGTGAACAGCGCGCAGGAGACGCCATCGGTCGTGTAGCGCTGGTTGGCGTTGAATTTGATGACGACGCCGCCGTTCAGGCGCGGCGTGTTGGTCATGTCGGCGTATTCCGGGTGGTTCGGGTGCACGCCGTGGGCGTTGTCCGCCGAGACAAGGAAACTCTGTGCAAGCATGCGCAGATACCCTTCCTCGTTCAGACCCAGCGCAAGCGCGATGCGCTGGAGCGTATCGGAAAGCAAACTCGACGCTGCGCCCTGCTTCGTCTCGCTGCCGACCTCTTCATTATCGAATGCGCAGAAAACCGGTACGCTGCCGGAGGCCTTCGCTGCCAGAAAGCCCTCGAGCAGACCAAACACGCAGCCGAGATCGTCCAGCCGCGGGGCGAGAATAAACTCGTTTTTCGCGCCGAGGCAAGTGCCGCGTGTGCGCACATACAGACTCAGGTCTTCTCCGAGCACCTCGTCCTCCTGCACGCCCGCAGCCTTGGCCACGACGCTGCGGAAGCTGCCGGAGGATTCCTGCATGCCATAGAGCGGGAGTGTGTCAATGTTTGCCATGAACTTGAAGCCCTCGTTTGCGGCGCGGTTCATGTGGATGGCGACAGAGGGGATCACAGCCAGATCGCGGTCTACATCGACCAACTTTGTCTCCAGCTTTCCGTCCTTCGCCGTCACGATGCGGCCCGCAACGGAAAGCGGCCGGTCAAACCATGTGCCCATGAGCATGCCGCCGTATTTTTCTGTTGACAGCTGCACATACGGGCCGGACTTTTTCTCCGGGTTGTGCTTGATCTTGAAGGTAGGGGAGTCGGTATGCGCGGCGGCCATCAGGAAGCCTGCGGGCGCACTTTGCGGGATGCGGAAGGACAGGAGCGACGAGCCGTTGCGCGTGACGAAGTATTTTCCGCCCGGTGTCAGCGTCCACGCGTCCTGTTCCCGCAGCTGCGTATAGCCGTTCTGCTCCAGCCGCTTCGCAAGCGCCTGCACGGCATGATAGCAGCTGGGGCTGGCGGCAAGAAAGTCAAAAAGCTGATCAGTAAGCATGAAAGAACCCTCCATGTGTCGTTTTCTTTCAGTATACCGCGCCCGGCGCAGGCCCGCAAGGGCGAATTTTCACCGGATGTCTTTTCAACGCGGATAATCTGTGATAAACTATGAGGGCAAATTCGATAAAAACAAAAGCAATGGAGGCTTTTTTATGAAAAAAACAGTCCTGCGGGAATACGCAAAACTCATCGCCAAGGTCGGTGCAAATGTTCAGAAGGGGCAGGAGGTCTTTATCACGGCCGAACTTGACCAGCCGGAATTTGTGGCGATGCTCGTTGACGAATGCTATAAGCTGAAAGCAAAAAAGGTCGTCGTTGACTGGAGTTATCAACCGCTTACGAAGCTGCATGTGCGCTACCGTTCGCTCAAGACGCTCTCTACGCTTGATAATTATGAAGAAGCCCGCTGGCAGCACTATGTTGACACCATTCCCTGCCGCATCTACCTCATCAGCGAGGATCCCGACGGTCTGCGCGGTGTGAACCAGGAGAAAATGGCCAAGGCCCAGCAGGCCAAGTATCCCATTGTCAAGGGCTACCGCGACCAGATCGAGAACAAGTATCAGTGGTGTATCGCCGCTGTGCCGGGCGAAAAGTGGGCCAAGAAACTCTTCCCGGAACTGCGTGCGTCGCAGGCCGTGGAAAAGCTGTGGGACGCCATTTTGAAGACCTCGCGCGTAACGGGCGATCCCATCCAGGCATGGAACGACCACAACAAGGATCTGAACGATCGCTGCGAATATCTCAACAATCTGCACATCCGGGAACTGCGCTACAAGTCCTCCAACGGCACCGACTTCACCGTCGGCATGATTCCCGAGGCGCAATTCTGCGGCGGCGGTGAGACGAGCCTGCAGGGCATTTTCTTCAACCCCAACATCCCTACCGAGGAATGCTTTATCTCCCCGATGCGCGGCGTGGCCGAGGGAATCGTCTACGCGACGAAGCCGCTGAGTTATCAGGGCCAGCTGATCGATGGCTTCTGGATCCGCTTCCACGAGGGCAAGGCCGTCGAATGGCACGCTGAGGAAAATAATGAACTTCTGACAAAGCTGATTGAGATGGACGAGGGCAGCTGCTATCTCGGCGAATGTGCGCTTGTGCCGTTTGATTCCCCCATCAACCAGACCGGCCTGCTGTTCTACAACACGCTGTTCGACGAGAACGCTTGCTGCCATCTGGCGCTCGGCATGGGCTTTGCGGACACCATCAAGGACTTCCAGAACAAGACGCTGGACGAATGCCGCAAGCTTGGCGTGAACGACTCCATGATTCACGAGGACTTCATGATCGGATCGGCAGACCTCGCTATCGATGCCGTCTGCGAGGACGGCAAGACTGTTGCCATCTTCCGCGACGGAACGTGGGCATTCTGATTCCGCAGGCAAACCAAAATCGATTCTGACTAGAACATGCCCCTGCTTTCCCATTCCGAAAGCAGGGGCATGTTGAAGTATGCGCGGGCGGGCAGCGTGTCCGTTTATTGCGATACTGTATACAGTGCGTAGAAATATCCCTTCTGCGCCATCAGATCGTCAAAGGAGCCGGACTCGGCGATGCGGCCGTCCTTCAGAACGAGAATGCCGTCATAGCGGCGCAGCGCCGCCTGTTCCAGCGTGTGCGTGACGACGATGCGCGTAACGCCGGACAGGGACAGGACATCGTCTGTGACCTGATGTGCCGTCTGTGCGTCCAGCGCGGCGGTTGCCTCGTCAGCCAGCAAAACAGACGCGTGCTTGAGAAGACTTCGCGCAATAGAGATGCGCTGCTTCTCGCCGCCGGAGAGGCCGCTGCCGCTTTCCCCGCAGAGATAGTCCTCGCCGCGCTCTGCGAGCAGGGCTTCCAGCTGCGCACGGCGTACGGCCTGCGCCAGTTCCTCCGGCGGGAAGCTGCGGAACATGGTAACGTTGTCGCGGATGGAGGCATTGAAAACAAACACATTCTGCTGAATGACCGACACCGTCTCATACAGGGATTCCGGTGAGACTGTGCGCAGTTCTGTCCCGTCGAGAAGAATTTTTCCCGCATACGCCATGCCGGGTGTCGTCAGGAGATTCAGAAGCGTCGATTTTCCGCTTCCGCTTGCGCCGACAATCGCG
>URAZ01000005.1 GCA_900545925.1 uncultured Eubacteriales bacterium
TCTTTTATTCTATCATATTTTTCGCATTTTTTCACCTGAAAACTGCTCGAACAAATGACCTTTTGACCCCAACGTCATTTATTGATACTGTTCCTGCAGGTATAGATACACTCTTGACTGAACCTTATCTGCCGTTTCGTCCTCTGTCGCGTCTCCGGCCAGATAGGGGGCGAGTTCTTCACGGATGATCTGTTCGACGGAATCTGTCGGATAGTCTGCTACTCGTAGACCATCGACTAGCTGGTAGAACAGATCGATCTCATGCTGCGTGATTGTTTCCTTTTTCAACTGCCCGGCAAGCTGCGCATGCAGGACAGAATCGTTGACAGGCAGGCGCAGCTGCATACTTTCCTGACAGGGCTGCGTCAGCAGGTAGCTCAAAAAAGCCCACGCGCCGGATTTTTGTTTGCTGTTCGCGTTGATAGCAAATAATTCCGAAAAATGCAGAACGCTGCCGTTTGCATGGTTGCTGGGATATCCGCAGAATACATACTGCTCCATCGGCGGCAGCAGATAGCGTTCCGCGTTATATGCAATGGTTCCCGCGTCCGCGATCACGTCGTAATACAAAAGCCCGTTGCACGGAAACGGCTCCGCCTTGGCCGCTTCCTGCAATTTTAACAGCTGGAGCTGCGCCTTAAACGAATCCGAATCGAAGCTGCAAGACGCTTTCTCGATATCCACATAATCCCGCGCACAGAGCGCAGCCATCGCCGGTGCATAGTCAAAGCCGTCCTCACCAGCGCTGTTTGCGATAAATGGATAAAGCGGAACATCGGAACTCACACAGGCTTTCAAAACAGCCTCAGGCGTAAATGCTGCCAGCCGCTTCGGATCGACGGCATAGGTGCTGATGCGATAGCCGACCGGCAGGCGGTAAATGCTGCCGCTCCGAGTCAGAGCCTGACGGATGCCGGAGTACATCGTATCCAGCGGCGCGGAGCTGTCCGCGTTCATCCACGGCAGCAGATCCTCAAACACATCCGCGTCGCGCAGCTGCTGCCACTGCGTTTCGCTCAGAAGATAGATATCATAGCCCTTGCCAGTTCCAAGCTCGGTCAGTGCCAGTTCTTTTTCTTCGGTGGACTTCGCTTCAATCACCGTGACCCGGTATCGCGGATATAGTTTCTGAAATTCACTTGCGTAAACCGTCAGGGGCAGGTCACTGAACGCTGCCTGATATAGTGTGATCTCCGTCGGCTCCGCCAGCGTTTCGCCGTCCGGCAGCCGTTCGTAGAAGCACGCGGCCTCGATGCTGCTGTTCAATGCGAAAAAGCCCGCGTCTGTGCCAAGAACAGTCTGGTAATTGTTCGCGGGCGTGGTGGCGTTATCCTTCCAACACAGGACTGCCGAGGCGGTTCCGGTTTCAAAGTCCGGTTGTAACAGGTACTCCTGATTCACAAGCAGAAGCCTGCCATCAACATCCAGTCCCATACCATGCACGTCCAGCGCCGCGCAGGAGAACTCCGCTTCCGCCTGTAGCGTCTCAGCGTTCAGCCGCACGACCTTCTCCGTCTCATAAAGCGTATCGCCCTCGACGCGCACATAGACTGCATCCGGAGCAGCCAGAATTTGCAGCAGCTGCCCGTCAAACGCGGCCTGCTCCGCAAGCTGCTGCCCATCCACGCCGATTTTGACAACTCGTTCGGCAAACACCAGATAATATGCGCCTCTGCCGCCGTCAAATCCGCGCGGCTCTTCCGGGTAGACCTCCGCTAGCGGTACTGTGCTGAGAATCGCTCCGCCTGAATCATAGGTCGTGATCGAATAGCGACCTTCCGGTGCGTCCACAGTGACCGGTTCTCCATCTGCATCAAAATAGAACGCCGGATAAGTCCCCGCAAGCAGCGCCAGCGCATCGCCGGCTTCGCACACGCCATACAGATATTCCGCGTCCGGCAGCGGGAGTGCTGCAGTACTGCCGTCCGCATCCGTTACGCCAAGCGCCGCTGGAACGTTGGAATAGGAAAAGATCCGTCCGCCCCATATGCATTGCCCCTCGGCCTGCGTGATCCCCTCCGGCAGCGGCCATGTCGTCTGCCGGTAACACTGCCCATCCGGCAAATTGCGAATGTCAAGCTGCACCTCTGAAGACACCTCCGGAGGCGTTTTCGCAGGCTCTGCATGAACTTCTTCCTGTGGGGCACAAGCTGTCAGAAAACATAAGCATACGACAAAAAGTACGAGTATGTTCTTTTTCATAGTTTTTCTGCATCCCTTGGCTGCTCAAAGCCGATCTTCACGATGATAAATCCACACAACAATCAATTTACATAATATCATTATAAAGCAACCAGAGGAAAAGTCAAGGATGAAGATGGAAAATAAATCAAAGCATAAAGCACAGCAATGCGCCTCGATTATGCCGCTGCTCCGTCGGCCTGAGAATCGAACCCTGTTTGATGTTAGGCCGCCTGCAAAGCGGAAAATTTGTGGTACTGCTTCTGGTTTTTGTGGAAGAAGCCGCGGATAGTCAGCAGCACGAATGCTGCGACAACAAAGTAGTAGATCGGCTTTGCGATACCATTTGCACCTTGACCTCTGATACGATAAAGAGCATTACACGGCGTAGTTGGATAATTAATTGTTTTAATTAGATTTTAGTATAAATTTGTTTTTGTGTGCCATTAAAGCTTCCCGTGGCACCAAAATAAAAGTACAGCAGAGTAAAAGGACTTGCTGCCTGCGGTTTGCAGACAACAAGCCCTTTCGGATGCTTGGGTTACTCGTTATTTCTTTTTTGCAGGGAGAATGCAGCAGATTCCTGAACTCATAGGGCCTTTTTCCACACTGCTCGCAGCGGCTGTAATGTTCCGGCCTGCAATACAAATGCAGAAACCCAGCTGACCTGATCTTTTGCGGAATATTGCACCGTCAGCCTGATAGACTTTTGGCTTTGCAGATCGCTCGCTACAGTCGAACTTGCTACCATCTGCCCGTCTGCCGTGTATGCTGCGAGGATATACTGCACGGAGACGCTGGAGGCGGTGTTATTGGTCAGTGTTACGGTAGTCGAGGTGGCGGAGGAGGAAACTGCATCCAGCGCGTATTTCTCTATCACCGTACTTGCCGTCATGCCGATGTTTACATTCTCCTGAACCGGCGGCACAGGCATCCAGTCGCTCCAGACCGTGTCATAGCCTTCCTTCTCGTACTTGACACGCCACCAGCCCTTCGGAACGTCCCACGAATATGCGCCGTTTGCATCCGTGGTCAGCGGGTTGATCTCATCCCAGTCCGAAGCATCCCACTTCGTCCCGTACTCAGTGCTGGACGGAGCGTGATCCCAGAAGCTGTCGTCGCTGTCGGCATCGGTATACTCAATCCAGTACGCCGTCGCTGTAACACCAGGCAGTCTGCTGTTGTCGCTGACATCATAAACATAGCCGCTCGGATCGATTTTCCATCTGAAGCTGAAAGCTGCTCCGGCAGATTCAGAGGCGCTCAGGAAACCGAATTCTCCAAGAATACTCTCGACATACGAACTGTTCTGCATGGACAGCAGCGGCAGAATCAACCCGCACGGGAAGGGCAGGGTAATGCCGGCAGCCGTCAGAATGATGCTCAGCCCCATTGCCGCAACAACACCATTGTTTGCCTTGGAGGCAGTTTCGAGCCGTTTCAGCGCCGCAGCCTTTTCGGCTTCCCCCATAGAGGATGCAAGAACCGCCTGCCGCGCGTCTTCAAGCGAGACTCTGTTGTTATCCCATGTGATCAGCTTATCGGCATAGCCAAGTACCTCGACAAAGGAGAAATAGGAATCGATATTCTCTGCCGCACTGATATGCTTGCCATCGATCAGGAACGTTGTAAGCTTGTCCTTCGTAAAATCAATGATTTCGCCGCGAACCTTATCTTCTCCGTATTCCGCGACCTTGAGGTAAAGCTTGGCTCCATAGTCGTCCTCCATTACCTCATAGCCGTATTGTCCGGCGTTGCTCGGGTCAAGGTAGGAAGGAATGATATCCGTGAGAATGTTAAAGTCAAGCTGTGCATCTACATCCACCATCTTTATGATGCCGCTCAGCTGCTTATCCGTGCTGACCAGATCCTCAATGCAGTCATGCAGCTTCCCATTCAGTACGTTTTTGATGGGCGTGCTGGCGCCGTTTACATATCGGGCAGCGCCATAATCGATCGTGCCGGAGAACTGGATCGGTGTTTTCGCCTGCGAGGAAGCAGTTGTGCAGGCCATCCAGTCAGGCTATCGCCTGATCGACACCGCTGCTGCCTATGGCAATGAAGAAGCGGTTGGCCGGGCCATTCGCCGCTGCGGAGTGCCAAGAGAAAATCTGTTCATTACCACAAAGCTGTGGATCCCGGACATCAGCTATGAGGGAGCAAAGCGCGGCTTTGCGCTGTCACTGGAAAAACTGGGGCTGGACTATCTTGATTTGTATGTGATTCATCAGCCATACCACGATGTATTCGGCGCGTGGCGGGCAATGGAAGAACTGTTCACGGAAGGGAGGGCTCGGGCGATCGGTGTGGATAATTTCACACAGGATCACCTGGCGGATTTCCTGTTCTGGAATAAGGTGAAGCCTGCCGTGAATTTACTGGAATGCAATCCGTTTTTCCAGCGTGAGGATGAACGGACCTATCTCAAAACGCAGGAAATCCAGATGCAGGCATGGTCGCCGCTGTCTGCCGGTCAGAATGACTTGTTCCATAATGAAATCCTTTGTAAAATTGGAGTTGCCCATGGCAAATCCGCGGCGCAGGTGGTGCTGCGCTGGCTGACCCAGCGGGGCATCGTGCCGCTGGTCAAATCCTCGAATTCCCAGCGTATGAAGGAAAATCTGGACATTTTTGATTTTACGCTCTCAGAAAATGAAATGCAGCAGATTGCCACGCTGGATACCGGGCACACCTGCTTTGCCCCGCGCAATACCGGCGCATCCGTGACTGCGTTTTTGGAGCAAGCCGTCGCGGGCTAAGTTCTGTCCGACGGGCGTTGGAAATAAAAAGTGGACTCCCCAAAATGGAAAGTTAGGCAAGGGAAAACAGGAGCGCCTGAAAAAACGGAAAAGCGGTGCAGCATACTTGCTTTTTGGGCTGTGCTGCTGGTATGATAAGCAAAAATGCGCGGCGCAGATTGAACGGCCGGGCGGGAAAGGAACAGCGGCGATGACAGAAAGGGAACAGCGGGTACAGTGGTTTCAGGAGGCCCGGTTCGGGATGTTCCTGCATTGGGGACTCTACGCGATCCCAGGGCGCGGCGAATGGTATATGAGCGGAGCCCGGATGCCAGCGGAGGAATATGAGCGCTATATGCGGGAGTTTACTGCGAAAGCCTATGACCCACGAGACTGGGCGCGTCGGGCAAAACAGGCCGGAATGCGGTATGTCGTACTGACAGCGAAGCATCACGACGGCTTTTGCCTGTTTGACTCGAAATTGACGGATTACAAGAGCACAAACGCGCCCTGCGGACGAGATCTGGTGCGGGAATTCGTGAACGCGGTGCGCGCCGAGGGGCTGCGCGTGGGCCTGTACTACTCCCTGATCGACTGGCACCACCCGGATTTCCCGAAATACAACGATCCCAACCATCCAATGCGCCAAAATCCTGCTTATCAAAACGAGCAAATCGATTTTGACCGTTATCTTGCGTACATGCACGGGCAGGTCGAGGAGTTGGTCACAAACTACGGAAAGATTGACATCCTGTGGTTCGATTTTGCCTACGGCGACCTGCGCGGCGAGGCATGGAAGGCGACAGAACTGATGAAGATGGTGCGCAGCCACCAGCCAGATGTGGTTGTGGACAACCGGCTCGAGGCCAGCGGCGAGGGCTTTGGAAGTCTCGTCACGGAAAACCCGGCGTATTACAGCGGGGATTTTGTCAGTCCCGAGCAGCTTTTGCCGCCGGAGGGCATCCGCAATGTCCGCGGAGAGCGCGTTCCATGGGAACTCTGCACGACCATGAACAACAACTGGGGCTATGTGCCCTATGACACGAATTATAAGCCCGCATCCGTGCTGATTCGGAAGCTGGTTGAGTGCGTCAGCAAGGGCGGCAATATGATCCTGAACGTCGGCCCGGACGCAACCGGACGCTTTCCTGCGCAAAGCTGCCGGCTGCTTGACGAGATCGGCGCATGGATGGCGCGCAACAGCGAGAGCATCTACGGCTGCGGCAGTGCAGAACTCCCGAAGCCGGACTGGGGCTGGTATACCAGAGGGGCAGGAAAACTCTATGCGCATGTGCTCGAAGCGCCGCTCGGCCCGCTGCCGCTGACCGGTCTTGTGCCGGAGCGGATCGGTGCAGTGCGCCGTCTCGCGGACGGCGGCGAGGTGGTGCGCGGCGAAAGCTGGGTTACAAACGCATATGAAAATCTGGCCTTCGTCACCTTCGGAACGATCCCGCAGTATACCTATCCGCTGCCGGACCCAATCGATACCGTTCTGGAGATCGAATATAACGAGTAAAATCAGCAAATCCGCAGTCCGTTCACCCGGACTGCGGATTTTTGAGACTGGGACTCGACGCGGGACATCCGCGCTTGATTTCGGCGGACGGATATCGCATAATAGACGCAGATCAAATCCGGCGTCGCTGGAGAAGGGAACTGTGGAGCATGGAAAAGCAAATACAAGCGAACGTCGTTTTTACAGACGATGCGTATCTGAAAACAAGATATTTGCCCCGTGAAGACGGCGGCTATACCATTCGGGTCGGCCGCGGCGGCCGCAGGGATATTCTGGCCTGCAAGGAACTGTATGGCAAGGCGGTCAAGACAGCGCGGGAACTGGACTGCACGGCCTGCGCATTTGACCTGTGTGCAGCAGCAGAACTCGGACAGGAAGGGCTGTTCGCGGCGGTCGAGGGCGTCTGCGGCGGCGCGTATCAGAAAAAATTTGCGCTGGACGGCCGCTGGGAACCGGAACTGACATGCAGCTTTCCCGGCGCGGACGCAGTGCAGCTGAAAAAGGCGTGGGAACTTGCCCGATCAATCATGCAAACGCGCAATCTGGTAAACTGCCCGTCTAATCTGCTCTGGCCGAATATGTTTGCACAGCGGCTGAAAGACATGGCGGAGGGACTTCCAATCGAAGCGGAACTCTATGATAGACAGGCGCTGGAGCGGCTGGGACTGCGTGCGCTTCTGACCGTCGGCGACAGCAGTGCCCATGCACCTGTGATGGCCGTCCTGCGCTATACCGGCGCGCCGGGAAGCCGCCGGAGGCTCGGGCTTGTCGGAAAGGGCGTGACGGTCGATTCGGGCGGGTACAGCCTGAAAGCCGCTTCGTCCATGGCCGGGATCAAGGGCGATATGGCGGGCGGAGCCGCGGCAGCCGCAGCCGTGCGTGCACTGGCGGCAAACGGTGCGGCTGTCAATGTAACGGCGGTTGTTCCGATCTGTGAAAACCGCATTTCTAATGCGAGCATGCTGCCTGGCGACGTCATTACCAGCTTCTCCGGCAAAACGATTGAGATTCTGAACGCCGATGCTGAGGGTCGGCTGATTCTTGCCGACGGCCTCGCGTGGGCCGCAGAAAAGGAGGGCTGCACCCATCTGGCGGATATTGCCACACTGACCGGCGCGATCTGCGCGATGCTCGGCTTTGTGACGACCGGCGTGATGGCTAGCGACGACAGGCTTTATGATTGCCTCGCGCGCGCGGCAGCGCGCTCCGGCGAGAAATTCTGGCGCATGCCGGATGATCCCGAATATGAAACCCTGATCGAGAGCGACTATGCGGACGTCCGAAACACCAGTAAAGACGGCTGCGGCGCAATTACGGCCGGGCTGTTCCTGAAAAAATTCACAGCCGATCGGCCATGGCTGCATCTGGACATTGCGGGGACGGCGGACAACAGCGGCATCGTCTGGCAGCATCAGGTTCCCGGCGCGACCGGGACTGCCGTCAGTACGCTCTATCATCTGGCGCAGGTGCTTTTTGAAACAAAGGAGGAAACAGCATGAATATGCCCCTAATTGAAGCTTGTGTGGATTCTTACGCTTCCTGCAGGGCGGCGTGGCTTGGCGGCGCGGACCGGCTGGAACTGTGTGCGCATCTTGTCATCGGTGGAACAACACCTTCGACGGCACTGTTCCGGCAGGTGCAGCGCGATATTCCGGTTAAGACGAATGTTCTGATCCGTCCGCGCTTCGGTGATTTTCTTTACAGCAAGGAAGAACAGGAGCAGATGTGCGAGGAGATCCGGATGTACCGCGAACTTGGCGCGAACGGCGTTGTGATCGGCGCGCTGACGCCGGACGGCGATCTGGACATACAAAGCATGCGCCGGATGATGGACTGCGCAGGTGGGATGGATGTGACACTGCACCGCGCGTTCGACATGACACGCGACCCAATGCGGACGCTGGAGGACGCAATTCAACTCGGCTGCAAAACCATTCTCACGTCCGGACAGCAGAAGGACGCGCTGACCGGCGTGGAACTTCTGCGGGAACTGTATGACAGAGCGAACGGAAGAATCGATATTATGGCGGGCTGCGGTGTGAAAAAATGGAATATTCAAGAAATTCATGACCGCGCGGGCCTTGTGGTGTTCCATACGACCGGGCGCAAAGACGCGCTCGACAGCGGCATGCGCTACCGCAAGCAGACCGTGGCGATGGGGCTGCCGTCTTTGTCCGAGTATGAGATCTGGCAGACGGATGAGGAGGAATTCCGTGCTTGCGCCGAGATTGTCCACAGCTTCGCAGGAGCGGGCGCATGAGACTTTCAGATGGAGAACTGCGCTGGATGCAGGCGCGGCTGGCACAGCGGTACGCAGCGGCAGGCCGCGATGCGCAGGAAAAGCTGGAGCGGCAGCTTGCGGTGCTTGCGCCTGACCAGGCGCTTCTGACAAGCTGGTGCTATGCTGCAAGTCCGCTTAGCGACTGGGCAAATTACGATTTCTCTCTTTTTAGTTCCTGCGCGGCGCACGCGCTGCATTTATGGGAACAGTCGCCAAGTGTTCGTGCGCTTCCGGAGCAGCTGTTTCTCAATTATGTCCTCCATCCGCGCGTCAATGAGGAGGAACTCTGCGATTGCAGAGGCGTTTTTTACGCGCAGCTGGCAGAAAGAATCCAAGGCCTTTCTGCATGTGAGGCGATTCTTGCAATCAATGCCTGGAATGCGGAGCAGGTCTGCTACCGCTCGACGGACGGGCGAACCATCAGTGCGCTGGGCGCGCAGCGCTCAGGCTTTGGGCGCTGCGGCGAGGAATCCACGTTCGCGGTCAACGCGCTGCGAGCAGCCGGGATTCCGGCGCGGCAGGTGTATACGCCCCGCTGGGCGCACTGCGATGATAACCACGCCTGGGGCGAGGCGTTCTGCGACGGCGCGTGGCACTATCTCGGCGCGTGCGAGCCGGAGCCGGAACTTGACCGCGGCTGGTTTACCGGTGCGGCCAGCCGCGCGCTTCTGGTGCACAGCCGCTGCTTCGGAAGACCCGCGGCAGACGATACGGTTATCTCGACAGACGGCGCGGTAACGTTTCTGAACCAGACGGCGCGCTATGCGCCCGTTCGGACACTTACGGTGCTTGTGCGCGAACCGGATGGCCGGCCGTCTGCTGGCGCGGAGGTGACGTTCGGCATTGTCAACGCGTCGGAAATTTTTCCGGCGGCAGTCCTCCGGACAGACAGCAGCGGTGCTGCGCGGCTTTGCTGCGGCTATGGCGATCTGGTTGTACAGGCGCGGAAACACGCGCTGCGCAGCGAAACGCTTTGCCTGGCCGCACAGCAGACGCTGGAGTTGACGCTTGCGGAGCCGGAGACGCCTTCCGGCCGCTGGGAAGCACGCACATTCCGTGCGCCGAAGGAGCACTTGCCCACGAGAAAGGCGCTCGACCCGGCGCAAAAGGTGCGCACCACAGAAAAGCTGGCGGCGGCAAATGAAAAACGCCGCCTCCGGGTAGAAGCGGCGTATGACCCTGCCTGTGTGCAGAAGCTGCACGCGCAGTTTGGCTATGGTGCGGAGATAGAAGCGCTTCTGCATGCAGGCTACGGGAATTTTGCGGCTCTGGCGGAGTTCCTGGCGGAGCCTGCGTTTGTGCCGGAACAGAAACTTGCGCTTTTGCGCACACTCTCGGAGAAGGATCTGTGCGATGTCCGAACGGAGGTGCTGCGGGAGGCGCTGATGTCTGCCGCAGACGGTCTGCCGCAGGACGCGTTTACAATGCGCTATGTTTTGTGCCCGCGTATCGGCACAGAGCCGCTGGCCTGCTGCCGGGAAACGTTGTTGGAGTACTTTTCAGAGGCGCAGAAGCAGAGGTTTTGCCAGCAGCCGGAGCAGATCTGGCAGTGGATTCGGGGAAACATCCGGCAGGCGCCGGAGGCAGAGTATCGGCAGATTGTGACTTTGCCTGTCGGAGCGATGCGTCTGCGCTGTGCAGATCTGCGTTCGCAGCGGCTGCTGTTCGTTATGCTCTGCCGGGCGCTGGGCATGGCAGCACGGCTCAATCCGCACAGCGGTGCGGCGGAGTATTTCTCCGGCGGGCGCTTTCTCTCTCCGGAGGAGGGGCAGACTATATCTGCGGCACTGTGTCTGCAGAAGCGGCCCGGCGAGACATGGCAGGCAGGCGCGGACTTTGGTCTGTCTGTGCGCACCTCCGACGGCTGGATGCCGCTGGATTTGTCTGAACTTTCGTGGCAGGGCAACTGTATGACGGTTTTACTATGCCCAGGCATTTACCGTGTCCTGACCGACAACCGTCTGCCGAACGGTGATCTGCGTGCGGCGCGGCTGGATTTTCAGATCGACGCGGGAAAGACAGCCTGCGTGCAGCTGCAGAAGCAGCCAGTTGCATTTGCAGAGTTGGCCGTAGATTTTACGCTGGCCGACTTTGAAGCGGAAGCGCTGGATGGACGCAAAGCCTCCGCCGCAGAGTTGACGCAGGAGTTGACGCTGCTTCTATGGTTGGATGCGGGAAGCGAACCAACGGAGCATCTTTTGAATGAACTGCTGGCAAGCCGCGAGCGCATCCGGGGACTGCACATGGTGTTTTTCCTTTGCGCACGGCAGGTGATGCAGAACGAAAAGCTGCGCGCCGTGCTTGCGGCTTTCCCGGAAGCGGAGGTCTGGCTGAGCACCGATTCCGCAGAACCGGCGGCGCGAAGCGCTTATACAGACCCGGACAGACTGCCGCTGCTGATTCTGTGCGACCGCCCGCGCCATATCATCCATGCTTGCGCCGGATACCGCGTCGGCAGCGTAGACACCGCGCTGGCCTTCTGTCAGCTGGAAACAAAGTAACGATTCACTGGATATTTTCAGAAAACGCAGGGACGGACAAATTTGTCCGTCCCTTTCAGGCAGGCGCAGAAACGTATGAAAATGGATTGTTTTGACATGCTGCGCCTGCTGAGAATCAGAATTTTACTGCAGGATGCCTTCTTTGGATTCAGAAGCGGATGCTGTGTGCGCATCTGTATCCATGGAGACACGAATCTGCTCAATATGATGGTTTGCAACCCGCGTGATCTGCACATGCAGGCCTTCAAAGTCAAACGAAGCGCCGGAATCGGGGAGCCGTCCGAACTGCTCCATGACCCAGCCGCTGACGGAGGCCATATCCGAGTCGGATTTCAGACCGAAATAATCTGCAAAATCGTCAAAACTCATTTCTGCATCGACCAGATAGGTGCCGTCGGTGCTCTTACTGATCGGCGTTTCTTCTTCGTCATGCTCGTCCCAGATCTCGCCGACCAGTTCCTCCAGAATGTCCTCCATCGTCACAATTCCGCAGGTGCCGCCGTATTCATCGACTACAACGGCGACGTGCGTTTTTGCCTGCTGGAGTTTTTTGAGCAGCAGACTGATAGATTCCATCTCCAGCGCATAGACCGGCGGCAGAATAATGTCTCGAAGCGGCTTATCCGTCACGCCGCAGCCAACATAAAAATCCTTCTGATGGATGGTGCCAAGAATATTATCAATAGAATCCTGATAGATCAGGAGCCTTGAATATTTTGTCTCCGTGAACAGCGCGGCAACCTCTTCCTTGGTAGCTGTGACCGGAAGCGCGGCCAAATCAGTACGGTGGATCAAAATGTCCTCCGCTCGCTGTTCGGAAAAATCAATCGCGTTTTTGAGCAGTTCGCCCTCGTTTTTATCGATGCTGCCGTCCTGCTGCACCTCATCGACAAGCATGAGCAGTTCTTCCTGCGACATTTTATTGTCTGATTTGAGATGGAAGACCTTCGCCAACAGCTTTTTCCAAAGTGAAAAAATCGCGTTCAGCGGCGTAAAGACCCAGATCAAGATCTGCAGCATCGGCGCAGACAGCATAGCGCATTGCTCCGCACAGTCCTTCGCAATACTCTTCGGTGAAATTTCTCCGAAAATCAGCACAACGACCGTGACGACGACGGTAGAGATCGTGGCGCCTGCGTCGCCGTAATGCTTGACAAACAGCACAGTGCCGATCGAGGCTGTGGCAATATTCACGATGTTGTTTCCGATCAGAATCGTAGACAGCAGCCGGTCGTAACGTTCGAGCAGCCTGCAGACCAGCGCTGCCCGTTTATTCCCTTTCTCTGCAAGGGTCTTGAGCCGTGTTGTGTTTGCGGAGGAAAAAGCCGTTTCCGTCGCCGAAAAATAGGCGGAGAGAATCAGACAGCCTGCCATGATAATCAGGCATGTGGTGGTAGACAATGTAAGTAAACTCCTTTTCTGTTATCTGATTATTTGCATGTAAAGACGCAAAAAAGCACGTCCACCCTGCATCTAGCAGCGCAGATATGCTTCCAAAAACAGATGACAGATCAGACGTGTACTATGACAATCGCTGTCGTCAGAATCCATTCGGTTCATTCCTTTCTCATAAAATCAGGTTTATTATAACAAAAATCACGAATTCGTCAAGAAACAAATTCACCAGAAAGCAGAGGCTTTTGTCGGTCCGACAGAGTTGCTGCTTGCTGAAAGCGGCCGCGCCCAAGCCTCCCCTTGTCATGCCTTGCATGGTAAGGGGAGGCTTGGGTTGATGTTACAGAGCAGGGAACCGTCGTCACTCCGCCTGATAAACGATCTCGCCGTTTACAATGGTCATGTACGCCTCGCCGCCGATGGTGGTCAACGGGTCTGCTGTCCAGAGAACAAGATCGGCGTCCTTGCCCGGTTCCAGGCTGCCGACACGGTCGGCAATGCCGAGGCTTTTAGCCGGGTTGATGGTGATGGCATGCCACGCTTCCTCCATCGGCAGTCCAGCCGCTGCTGCAAGTCCAGCCGCCAGCGGCAGATATTGCAGCGGAATGACCGGTGCATCGGTAATGATGCTGACCGTCAGTCCTGCGCGGTATAAAACGCCCGCCGTCGTAAAGCTTTTGTTCCGCAGTTCGACCTTGCTCTTGCTGCCGAGCGATGGGCCGACAAAGACCGGATATCCTTCTTCGGCCAGTTCATCTGCGATGACCTCGCCGTCTGTGCAGTGGTCAAGCGTCAGCTTCAGATTAAACTCGCGCGCGATGCGCACGGCGGTCAGAATATCGTCCGCGCGGTGTGCATGGCACTTGATCGGGATCTCGCCATTCACGACCGGGAGCATCGCCTCCAGCTTCATGTCCAACGGCGGATTTTTCCCAGCGGCCTTGTCGTCGCGGTAGCGTATGGTGCGCATCAGCAGTTCGCGCAGCAGACCGGCCACAGCCATGCGCGTCATGGGGCTCTGCTTTTTGTTCTGCCCGTAGCAGCCCTTTGGGTTTTCGCCGAACGCGCATTTCATTGCTGCGGGCGACCGCAGTACCATCTTGTCAACGCGCTTGCCAGCCAGCTTGAGGATGGCGAACGTGCCGCCGACGACGTTTGCACTGCCGGGGCCGGTGCAGGCGGTCGTTACGCCGCCGCGAAGCGCCAGACCGAACGCCTCATCCTGCGGATTGATCGAGTCGATGGCACGCAGCTGCGGCGTCAGCGGATCAACGATCTCGTTATAGTCCATGCCTTCCCAACGCATGGATTGATTGTCAAGGCCGATGTGGCAGTGTGCCTCCACGCAGCCCGGCGTGAGCAGCCGCCCCTGCGCATCAATGACCTTTGCGCCCACGGGCGCGTCGATTTTCGGCGCGACAGCAGCGATTTTTCCGTCTTCGATCAGCAGGCATCCATTTGGAATGTCCGCTCCGGCCATCGTTTTGATGTGTGCGTTCTGAATCAGCAGCATATTGTATCTCCTTTCACAGCGCCAATTCGCTGTTTCCTCCAGTATAACGCGAGCCGCCGCCAAAAAGCAAGCGCTGTTTTTCCCCCAGTCCGCTAGACAAAAAAGGCAGATGCTGTTATGATAGAAACAGAAAATCCAAAAACGACGATCAAGGAGATTGCTATGAAACAGTATTATCTTGGAATTGAGTTCGGTTCCACGCGCGTCAAGGCCGTCCTGATCGACGGCGAGCACCGCATTGTCAAAAGCGGTGATTACACATGGAAAAGCAGTCTGGAAAACGGCGTCTGGACGTATCATATGGAGGATGTGCAGACCGGCCTGCGCACCGCCATTCGCAACCTCGGCGAGCTGCCCGGCGCCGTTTCGGCCATGGGCATTTCCGGCATGATGCACGGCTATCTGGTCTTCGACAAGGACTGGAACCTGCTGGCTCCGTTCCGCACCTGGCAGAACACCATGACCGGCGAGGCAGCCGAGCAGCTTACGGCGGAATTCGGCTTCAACATCCCGCAGCGTTGGTCCATTGCGCATCTGTATCAGGCTGTACTGAACGGCGAAGCGCACGTCAAAAATATTGCGCACATCACAACGCTTGCAGGCTATGTCCATTATTTGCTCACGGGCGAAAATGTTCTCGGCGTGGGAGAAGCCTCCGGTATGTTTCCCATTGACAGCGAAGCGCTGGATTATGACGCGGCCATGCTCGAAAAGTTTGACGCACTGATTGCCAAATACGGCTTTGCGTGGACGGGGAGCAGCGTCCTGCCTAAGGTTCTGACAGCAGGACAGGCTGCAGGCGCTCTGACGCAGGCAGGAAGCACGTTCCTTGATGGCCTGCTGTCTGCCGGTATCCCGTTCTGCCCGCCCGAGGGCGACGCAGGCACCGGCATGACGGCGACGAACGCCGTCGCACCCAGAACCGGCAACGTCTCGGCAGGTACGTCTATCTTCGCCATGGTCGTTCTGGAAAAGCCGCTGTCGAAGGTCTATCAGGAGATCGACATGGTCACCACGCCCAGCGGCAAGCCTGTCGCCATGGTACACTGCAATAACTGCACGAACGATATGAACGCATGGGTGAGTCTGCTCGGCGAGACGGCGAAGCTGTTCGGCGCGGAGGTTTCGACCGGCGAATTGTTTACAAAGCTTTACCAGAAGAGCCTTGAGGGCGATGCTGACTGCTCCGGCGTCCTGACCTATAACTATATGGCAGGCGAGGGCATCACACATCTGGACGAGGGCCGCCCGATGGTCGTCCGAAAGCCAGAAAGCAGCTTTACGCTTGCAAATTTCCTGCGTTCCCAGCTTTACGCAACCATGTCAACGCTCAAGCTTGGTATGGATATTCTCGCAGAAGAGCATGTTGCCATCGACTCCCTGACCGGCCACGGCGGCCTGTTCAAGACGCCGGTTGTCGGCCAGAAGTATATGGCTGCTGCCTGCCGCGCACCTGTGACCTGTATGGAATCGGCGGGCGAGGGCGGGCCTTACGGCATGGCGCTGCTTGCGTCCTATCTGGTGCAGAAACAGGACGGCCAGACGCTTGAACAGTATCTGGAGACTGAGATTTTCGCGGACGTCAAGCGCACGACGCTTGCGCCCGATCCCGAAGATGAAGCCGGCTTCGACCGCTATCTTAGCTGGTACCGCAGCGCACTCGCAGCGGAAAATGCCGCAGTAAAAGCGTTCTGATCAATCATTCCGAAAACAAGGAAAAGGCTCCCCGTCTCCGGGAAGCCTTTTCTGCTTACATGGCCGAGGAAATCGCGTCTACAGCCTTTTCTGCTTCGTTTTGAATGGCCTTGGCGGCCTGTTTCGTCAAGCGGTATGCGTCGCTGTTTTTCGGCAGCATCATCGCGCCCAGCGCGCCGACGGCGACACCTGCGCCCATGGTCAGAAAAAAGCCCCGTACTGTCATATGCGCACCTCTTTACCGCATCGCTGTACCGGACGTACTGCCGGTCACAGTTCTGCCGGTTGCCGTACCGCTCTGGCTGTAGCCCGCGCCGTTGTAGCCGGGGTTGTAGTTTGTGCCGTTATACACGCCGCCATAGCCGTTTGTGCCGTTGACATAGCCGTTCCGGGTCGTGGAGACGTTGGAATAGCCGTCGTAATACGGCTGCGTCGCCGCACACGCGGTCAGAGACGCCGCGAGCATCAGCGCGGCCAGCATCAGAATCAAGCCTTTTTTCATGAGAAATTCCTCCTTTTTTGCGAATCATATCGCTGAGGCTAGTTTCTGCAAGCACTGCGCGCGGTATGCTGTGAGTTTTTTACAGAGCAGGAATCGATAAAAATCGATATAAGCATATTGAAAGTTTGCGTTTATGCTGTATAATAAAAAACAGATAAAAATGAGAAGGAGAACGCTCATGAAAAAGCTGTCCATCAAAAAAGGCGTGCAGTGCATGGCCTGTCTGGAGTGCGTCCGCGCCTGCTCCAACGCATACTATAAGGAATTCCACCCCGATAAGGCTGCCCTGAAGATCGTTCAGCGCGGCGAAAACGTCCGCCCCATGGTCTGCGTCCAATGCGGCAAGTGCGCCGAGGCCTGTCCCTCCGGGGCGATCACCCAGAACCCCAAGGGTGTCTGGATGATCAGCCGCAAACTCTGTACCGGCTGCGGCAAGTGCGTCGAAGCATGTCCCTTCGGCCTCATCGTCAAGGACGAGGCTGCCCCGTATTCCAGTAAATGCACCGCCTGCGGCATCTGCGTCAAGGCATGTCCCATGGAACTGCTGGAGATTGTTGAAAAATAAACCCAAAGCGGCGGATTTGCGAATCTGCCGCTTTCGTTTATCATAAAGATAGCTAGCTGCAGATTTGCGGGCTGGTCAAGCCTCCGGCGGCACTATCTTTTCTGCCTTGCCGGAAAAGACAGGGGAGAAGCGGTAAAAACGCCCTGCGTTTAGAATTTGCAGAGTAGTACGAATTCGCCGAAGATTTCCATAAAAACAGTGCGTCCTGCCGGGGCGATGCGACGCCCGCAGGCTAGCTTTGAGGCGCAACCGCGCGTAGCACGGTTCTTAGTGCCGAAGATGGACATCGCTCCCTGCGAAGCTTATACGCACAGCGTCAAAAAATTTTGAACGCTATCAAATTTCGCGGGAAAAGCCCGGAGGGAAAGCAAACTCCCTCCGGGCTTGTTTTCCCGATTTTTTGTGCTGGTTCGTATCAGGAAAATTGCCTTATATTATGTAAATTCATTCGCCTTCGGCCGAACTGTCCTGGCCCTCCGGCTTCTTCTCTTTTTCTACCCAGACCATGCCGACCAGAAGCAGAAAGATTCCTGCGGCGCGCAACAGGCTGAATGTTCCGTAAAATACATAGTCAAGTGTCAGAGACATGCCTAGATTGCCTGCCAGCATCAGAATTGACGACACAAGCGTGTTCGAGCGCAGCGTCCCGACAATCTGCAAAAGCTGTGCCAGCAATCCGCAAATACTCCCGAGATACACCCACCACGGGACGCAGACGATATGGCCCCATGCCAGTTCGTTCCCATTTTTCAGTACAAGCATCAGCAGCAGAGACAAGACGGTTGCCTCTACATAGTTAATCAGCGCGCCGTTCGCCGTGCCGAACAGCTTCCCGGCCCGAACGTTGGTCATGCGGTTGATGGAGTTGAAAAAGCCGTTGATCAGCGCGGTCAGATAATAGATCATGGTGCAGCCCTCCCTCAGTTTAAAACAACCAGAATCACGCCCAGCAGCACCAGCGCGTATCCCGGCAGCTGCTGTCTGCGGATGCGCGTGACCGGCATACCGAACAGGCCGAACCGGTCGATGAGCGCGGAGGAAACAAGCTGTCCGGCGGTCGAAAGCGCCATAAACGCGCTCGCGCCGACATGCAGCGTGCACCAGCTGGACGACGCGACGATGGCAATACCCATCACGCCGACGAGATACACATACCACGGCGCGCCTGCAAACCGCAGTGTTTGCCGCTTTGCCAGCAGATACGCAAACAGCAGAACGAGCGCGATCGCGTGCACAAAAAAGCAGATGCCGAACAGGCTGAAATAATTGCCCATCTGACCGTTGAGCGAAACCATGATGCCCTGTAAAATACCGGCCAGAAGCAGCAGTCCGAGATACAGCAGAAAAATCCCTTCTTCCTTATCGATCTGCGCGTATCTTACCACGGAACCGTCGTATTTTCCAGCCCTGTTTTCTGCCTTGACAGGCTGAATGCACACAGATATAATCACTGCATCAGGAAAACAGGAGGCGGCGCGCCATGGCGACGACAAAGGACTATCTGGATTTTGTCTGTACACAGCTCGAAGGGATCCGCGGCGTAGACTATAAGCGGATGTTCGGCGAGTACCAGATCTATGTCAACGACAAGCCCGTCCTGCTGGTCTGCGACAACGCGGTATTCGTCAAAAACCACCCGGCGCTTGCACAGCTGCTGTCCGATGCGCCGGAGGGGCTTCCATATCCGGGTGCGAAGCCGCAGAAAATTCTGGACGTGGAAAACCGCGCGCTGACCGCGCAGGTCCTGGAAATTCTGGAGTGCGTCACGCCCGTTTCCAAACGCCGCGTACAGAAGACCTACGGCGCGCTTTGATGGAAATCCATAATCTGTATACTTTGGACGCGCGGGTGATTGCAATTTCTTCGCAAATGTGTTAAAATCAATTCCATTCCAAGCTGGAGCATGGTTTATGATGAAAAAAACAAAGCTTATCCGCAGCTGCGTCATGGCACTTTTTGTGCTTGTGGCGCTGCTGCTGGTCTATCTTGTGGTGAGGCAGACAATGCCGGATATCATTCCGCTGCTGCGCAGCGGCGATGAGCAGGCGCTGGAAGCGTATCTGAGCCGCGACATGTCGTTCACCGGCATTTTGTACATGGCGCTTTTGCAGATGGTGCAGGTCTGGTCGATCGTCATTTCCGGTGTGATCGTCAATGTGGCCGCCGGCGTCGTCTATGGCGTCTGGCGCGCGTTTGCCATCTGCCTTGTTTCATCCTCCTTCGCGCACGGCGTCAGCTTTACGCTCTATCAGCGGCTGGGAAAGTATCTCGATAAATTCCTGCCGGACAACGGCTCGGACAAGCTCGATATCGTCGCAAAGGCAGAACATCCGGCCTATATGGTCGTGACGCTCTGCTTCCTGCCGCTTATCCCGAATGGCTTTATCTCCATCGCAGCCAGCCGTTCCCGGCTGAAACCATGGGAGTTTACGCTTGCCATGTTTTTTGGCAGCGCGTTCAGTACGTTTGTCTACTGCTGGCTGGGCAGCAATCTTGTCCATGGAGACTGGCTCGGCTCCGCAGCGCTGATCGTGCTGATGCTGAGCATTGCATTTTTGCTGTGGAAATACCAGAAGCAGGTGCTGCATCTGGTCGGACAGTTCGTGGAAAAAAGGAAGCACAGAAATGGAACCAAAACCGCTGATCTTTCGGAAAGCCGCCGCGTCTGATCTTGACGCTATAACGGCAATCTATGATAAGATCCACGCACGGGAGGACGCGGGCCGCGTGACTATTGGCTGGGTCACGGGCGTGTACCCCACGCGATTTGACGCAGAACAGGCGGCTGCCCGGAATGAGTTGTACGTCTGCGAGACGGAAGGCCGCGTCGCGGCGTCCGGGATCCTCAACCAGAGACAGGTGAATGTCTACGCGGATGGACATTGGGCCTACCCAGCGGAGGACAGCACCGTGTTCGTCCTGCACACGCTGACCGTCGATCCCGAACTATCCGGTCGGGGCATCGGCCGTGCGTTCGTGCAATTCTATGAGGATACTGCAGGAGAACGGGGCTGCGCGGTACTGCGAATGGACACCAACGCAAAAAACGCCGCTGCGCGGCGTTTATATGCACATCTCGGCTATCGGGAAGCGGATATCGTGCCGTGCGCGTTCAACAGCATCCCGAATGTCCGGCTCGTGCTGCTCGAAAAGAAACTATAAAATTTTAATATGGAGGGCTGCGGAAATGGCAAGACCTGCATGGACAGCACAATGCACAGACAGGAAGCTGGTAGGAGAACTGTTACCGGTCCGGCGGCGGGAGAGCCACAAGGGCGATTACGGCAGAGTCCTTCTGCTCTGCGGCTCCGAGGGGTTGACCGGCGCGGCGCGGCTTGCAGCAAAGGCGGCGCTCCGCGCGGGAAGCGGTCTTGTATATCTCGGCGTGCCAGAAAAAATCTACCCGATTATTGCTGCGGGTGCGGGAAGCGAGATTGTCTTCCCGCTTCCGTGCGACGAGGCAGGACGGCTCTGCATGGCCTCGCTGCCTGCAATCACGGAAAGGCTTTCCGAAATGGACGCTGTGCTGCTCGGCCCCGGCCTTGGCCGCTCAGAAGAACTGAAACGGCTAGTGCAGGCGCTTCTTTCCATCTGCCGTGTGCCGCTCGTTCTGGATGCGGACGGCATAAACGCGGTCGCAGCGCATATAGATGTGTTGCGCGGATGTGCCTGTCCGGTTGTGCTCACGCCGCATGACGGTGAGTTTCTGCGGCTGGGCGGCGACCCCAAAGCAGCCGACCGGACGCAGGAGGCGATGCGCCTCGCAAACCGGACGCATGCCGTCCTTCTGCTCAAGGGCAGCCGGACAGTCATCACCGATGGCCTGAATATTTATGTAAACCATACAGGAAACCCAGGCCTTGCGACCGGGGGCAGCGGCGATGTTCTGGCCGGGATGATCGTGTCGCTTCTAGGCCAGCATATCATGCCACTGGAGGCAGCTGCCGCAGCTGCATGGCTACACGGCGCTGCTGCTGATCTCGCGGCAGAGAAACTGGGGGAGTATGGCATGGTGCCGGAGGATCTGCTGTTGCGCATTCCGCGACTTCTGCCATAAGGGTGATATTTGTTGCGAAAAAAACTGGCACTTCTTCTCTGCGCATTTCCCATACTGCTGTCTGCCTGCTCGGCTAAAAGCCCTGCCCAGCCGCCGCTGACGTTCCGCACGGCACTTTTGCAGGCAGGCGGCTGCACGTTCACTGCTGCCATCACAGCGGATTACGGCGAAACTGCTGCATCGTTCACGCTGGACTGTGCATTCTCGCCCGAAACAGGTGCTTCCGTGACCGTGACAGAACCGGAGTCGATCGCGGGCATTCAGGCGCAGGTCAAGAATACTGCGGCGTCCGTTTCCTATGACGGGATGCAGCTTGGCCTTGGTTCGCTTGCAAATGGAAATCTTGCGCCGCTGGCAGCGCCCTATGTGCTGGGGCAGTGCTGGGCAGGGGAGTACATTGACTCGACCGGAACGGAGGACGGTCTTCTGCGGACGACCTACCGGATGGGCTACGAGGAAAAGGAACTTGTCGTTGACACATGGTTTTCGCAGGAGCCGCTTACACCTGTCCGCGCGGAGATCAGCTTTGAAGGGCGGATGGTCCTGCGCACAGATATTTCTGCATTTTCAGTGCGCCAGCCGACGCAATTAACAGAGGAATAGATATGAAGACACTCAAAAGAACATGGGCGGACATCTCGCTCGACAATCTGGAATACAATTACCGCTCGATTCGGGCGCATCTGCCGTCCGGCACGCGCTTTCTCGGCGTGATGAAGGCCGATGCCTACGGCCACGGGGCCGTGCCGGTCAGCCGGGCGCTGGCCGATCTCGGCGCGGAATATCTGGCCGTGTCCAATCTGGAGGAGGCCGTGCAGATCCGGCGCGGCGAGGTGCGCCTGCCAATCCTGATACTTGGCTACACGCCTGCGGAATTTGCGGCGAATATGATCTTCCTTGATATTACGCAGGAGGTGCATTCGCTGGCTTACGCGCAGGAACTGAACGAAGCGCTGGCGGGGACAAATTACATTCTGAACGTGCATCTCAAGCTTGATACCGGCATGACGCGCATCGGCTTCTTTGCCTATGACAACGACCGAACGCTGGACGAACTGAAGCAGGTCGCGGCGCTGACGCATCTGCACATTGAGGGCGTTTTCATGCACTTCTGCGGCGCTGACAGCCGGGCAGAGGAAGACGTTTCGTTTACAAGACTGCAATACAAGCGCTTCATGGACATGCTCAGCGCCATGGAGGGGGCCGGAATCAAGCCGGAGATCCGCCACTGCTGCAACTCCGGCGCGGCGATCCTGTACCCGGAGTTTGCGCTCGATATGGTGCGCCCCGGCATCATCACCTACGGCAACGCGCCGTCGGAGGAGCTGGAGGGCGCGATCAGCCTGCGGCCCATGATGTCGCTGCATTCCATGATCGCGCAGGTGCGCACTGTCCCTGCCGGGACGGATATCAGCTACGGCAGGCTCTACAGAACCGCGCGCGATACCCGCGTCGCCGTCCTGCCCATCGGCTATGCCGACGGCCTGAGCCGCCTGCTGACCGGAAAGGCAAGCTTCTATCTGCGCGGGAAACTGGTTCCCGTTATCGGACGGATCTGCATGGACATGTGCATGCTGGACGTCTCGGAAGTTCCGGATGCGAAGCCCGGCGATATCGTCACCATCTTCGGCTACGACGACGACGGAACGCTTGTGCCGTGCGAACGCCTTGCGGCTGCGCAGGGGACGATCAATTATGAACTTCTTTGCCAGATCAGCAAGCGCATCCCGCGCATCTGTCACCGTGGCGCAGAGACATCGCAGATTTTGCAATATATCGTTTAAGGAACCTCTGACTCAATGCCCTTCGGCCTTCGCCGGAGCTTTTGACCCAATCCTGCGGTATGAAAACTTGAAATACACAAAGTATTCCTGCGTTTTCATACCTTGTCTTGGGCCAAAATCTCTCGCCGAATGCTCTCGGTCATTAAATCAGAGTTTCCTTAGAAAATCCGCCATTTTTCGCCGCTTTCTGCATAGTATGAAGTGGAAGCATCCGAATGTGAAAAGAAAGCGAGGGTTCCTTGTTTATTTTTGCCCTCTGCGTGGGAGAATAGAAACAGCGGCGCGAAACGCGCGCGTACTTTTTCCGCGGAGTGTGAAGCAAATGGATACGAACGTGAAACGCGGCGACATTTTTTACGCCGACCTGAGCCCGGTCGTGGGCAGCGAACAGGGCGGGTGCCGGCCTGTGCTCATCGTGCAGAACGACACCGGCAATAAGCATTCGCCGACGGTTATTGCCGCTGCCATCACCAGCCAGACCGGCAAAGCGCGCCTGCCGACGCACATTTCGCTGAGCGGGCACGACGTGGGCCTCACGAAGGATTCCGTCATTCTGCTCGAGCAGATCCGAACTATCGACAAGCGCCGCCTGCGCGAGCATACCGGCCACGCGGACCGCAGTGTCATGGAGCAGGTCGATTCGGCTTTAGCCGTCAGTTTCGGTCTTCAGGGCAGCTGAGCCGCCGCATGGAATATGGAAAGCACCTCCTGCATATCGTTTGCAGGAGGTGTTTTTATGCTTTCATATCCGATCACCGGCGTCCGCGAGGGGACGCTTCAGGCCGAGCGGGACGGCCTGTATTGGAACGTCAGCGCTGTGTGCAGCAGGGACTGGGACTTTCCCATCCGCCTGATCGCCGAAGCGGATGGCGTCCGCACGGTGCTGGGTGTCCCGCAGCCGGGGCCAGACGGCCTTCGGCTGCAAACAAGGCTTTCCAATCGAAGCTGCCCGTTTTCCGAGCAGACGCGCATTCTGACCGACCAGACACCGGAGCCGGAGCCAGAGCCAGAACCCGCATCAGCGGAACCGGAACTGCTCCCGTTCGAGCCGGAAAAGCCCTTTGAGCGTATTCCGGAGTTTTCCGTCATGAACGTGGTAGAGCAGGACGGAAAGCCATACTGGAAAGTTCCTGGCTGACCCGCTGCGTCCGTGGGCAGCGTGGATTCGCATTGGACTTTTGCCCTTCGCCGCTGCCTGCTGCAGCCCCCTCAGGTGCTTCGCGCCAGCTCCCCTTTCAGGGGAGCCTTGGTGCGGGCGCTCCCATCAGACTTCCCCGGAAGGGGAGGTTTTTTATTTGCGTATCAAATTGCCTAAAACTGCAATGAATATACGCACATAGATGTATATAACAACGAAAGAAATGAATATTATATTTTTTACTTGCATAATCATACGAAATGATGTATAGTGTAGAAAACGGAAGCCGCAGAACGGGATGTGGAGGGATCTGCATGAAAAAGGTATTTATCGACGGCAGCGCCGGGACGACCGGCCTGCGTATTTTTGACCGCCTGCACAGAAGAACGGATATTCAGCTTCTGACGCTCCCGGAATCGGAGCGCAAGCTGGAAGCAAGCCGAAAAAAGATGCTCAATGAGGCAGATGTCGTTTTCCTGTGCCTACCGGACGATGCGGCGTGCGAGGCGGCGTTATGGGTCGAAAATCCAGATACTGTTGTGCTTGACACCTCCACGGCGCACCGGACGGCTCCCGGCTGGTGCTACGGCTTCCCGGAACTTTCCCCGGTGCAGGAGGCCAGACTGCGCCAGGCAAAGCGTATCGCCGTCCCTGGCTGCCATGCCAGCGGTTTTATTGCGCTGGTCTATCCGCTCGTTTCCGCCGGTCTGCTTACACCGGATGCACTTCTGAGCTGCTATTCGCTGACCGGCTATTCCGGCGGCGGAAAAAAGATGATTGCGGAATACCGTACGCCGGAGCGAAGCTTCCTCCTGAATGCCCCGCGCCAGTACGAGCTCGGCCAGACGCACAAGCATCTGAAGGAAATGAAGGCTGTCACCGGTCTTGCAAACGAGCCGGTCTTCTGCCCGGTCGTCGCGGACTTCTACAGCGGTATGCAGGTGACGGTCCCGCTGTTCGCGGACTGGCTGGCGCCGGGCGCAGGCATGGAGGATGTGAAAAACGCCTACAGGACCCTTTATACCGGGCCGGTCGTCTCCTACACGGACGCAGCGGACGAGGGCGGATTCCTGTCCGCCGCTGCACAGTCCGGTCTGGACAGCATGAAAATCACGGTCGCGGGCAACGAGCAGCGCATGCTTCTGCTGGCCGTTTATGACAATCTCGGCAAGGGCGCGTCCGGCGCGGCAGTCGAGTGTATGAATTTGGTGACCGGCGCGGAAAAAACGCTGGGTCTGGAACTGTAACAGGGAGGAACCACAAATGAAACAGATCTCGGGCGGCGTCTGCGCCGCAACAGGCTTTTCGGCCTCCGGTGTCCACTGCGGCATCCGGAAGAATAAAACAAAGCGCGATCTCGCGCTGATCTATTCCAGCGTCCCGGCCAGCGCCGCCGCCGTTTATACGACCAATCTGGTCAAGGGCGCGCCGCTCGTCGTGACGAAGCAGCATCTTGCCGATGGCAAGGCGCAGGCCATCATCTGCAACAGCGGCAACGCCAACACCTGCAACGCCAACGGCATCGAAATTGCAGAGCAGATGAGCAGTCTTCTGGGACAGGCCCTGCACATCAAGCCGTCCGACGTTGTAGTAGCTTCTACCGGTGTGATCGGCCAGCCGCTCGACATCGCGCCCATCGCCGCCGGAATCCCGGAACTGGTCAAATGCCTCGGCCCGCACTCCGACGAGGCTGCCGAGGGCATCATGACCACCGATACAAAACGCAAAGAGATCGCCGTCAGCTTCACTGCAGGCGGAAAGGTATGCAAGATCGGCGGCATCTGCAAGGGTTCCGGCATGATCCATCCCAATATGGCGACTATGCTCGTCTTCATCACGACCGACTGCGCCATTTCTCCCGCAATGCTCCAGAAGGCACTTTTAACCGACATTGCCAACTCCTTCAACATGGTTTCCGTCGATGGCGATACCTCGACCAACGATATGGTGACGGTTCTGGCCAACGGTCTTGCGGGTAATCCGGAGATCACCGAAGAGGACGTGGACTTCACCGCCTTTATGCAGGCGCTCAATACCGTAACCGTCTACCTCTGCCGCTGCATCGCGGGCGACGGCGAGGGCGCGACAAAGCTGCTCGAGTGCAAAGTCTCCGGTGCGCCGACGCTGGAAATTGCCAAGACCGTCGCTAAAAGCGTCATTTGCTCGTCTTTGACGAAGGCTGCCATGTTTGGAGCCGACGCCAACTGGGGGCGCGTCCTGTGCGCCATCGGCTATTCTGGCGCACCCGTCGATGTGAACAAGATTGACGTGCAGTTCGCGTCTAAAGCCGGGACGATTCTGGTCTGTGAAAACGGCGCGGGTGTTGAGTTCTCCGAGGAACAGGCCAAGAAAATCCTGCTTGAGCACGAGATCGAGATTCTGATCGACCTCAAATCCGGCAGCGAGGCCTCCACGGCATGGGGCTGCGATCTGACCTATGACTATGTAAAGATCAACGGCGATTACCGGACGTAACAGGAGGAATCGGTATGGATATCACAAATGCCCAGCGGGCACGCGTTCTTGTTCACGCGCTTCCGTATATTCAGGACTACAGCGGCAAGATCGTCGTCGTCAAATACGGCGGTAACGCCATGGTTTCAGAGCAGCTGAAGGATTCCGTCATCCGTGATATCTGCCTACTGCAGCTGATTGGCGTCAAGGTCGTGCTGGTGCACGGCGGCGGGCCGGAGATTACCGAGGTGCTCGAAAAAATGGGTAAGCAGAGCGCCTTTGTTGACGGCGTCCGGGTCACGGACGAAGAAACTGTCGGTGTCGCGCTGATGGTGCTGGCGGGCAAGATCAACAAGACGCTCGTGAACCTCATCGAACTCAAGGGCGGCAGCGCCATCGGCCTGTCCGGCCTTGATGGGCATATGCTCGAGGCTAAGATCAAAAAACCGGAACTCGGCTATGTCGGCCAGATCACAAACGTGAATGTTAAGCCGATTCTGGACGTGATCGACAAGGGCTATATCCCGGTTGTGTCTACGGTCGGCTATGACGGCGGAGGGAATCTCTACAACATCAACGCTGATACCGCTGCTGCGCGTATTGCGGGCGAACTTGGCGCGGAGAGCCTCATCGCCATGACGGATATTGCAGGAATTCTCAAGGATAAGAACGACCCGTCAACGCTGATCTCGTCCATCAAGGTCAGCGACCTGCCGGGACTGATTTCCGACGGTGTCATTCAGGGCGGCATGATCCCGAAAGCGGAATGCTGCCGCAGCGCCATTGAATGGGGCGTGAACCGCGTGTTTATTATCGATGGCCGCGTCCCGCATGCCATTCTGATCGAAATGCTGACAAACGAAGGCATCGGCACGATGTTCACCAGATAGGAGGAACAAACATGGATACACAAAAGCTTGACCAGGCCTATATTGCGAACACCTACGCGCGCTTCCCTGTGACGATTGTCAAGGGCAAGGGCTCGCTCGTCTGGGATGATACCGGCAAGGAATATATCGACCTGTCCACCGGCATTGCCGTCGATATTTTCGGCGTGGCGGATGAGGAATGGGTGGCTGCCGTGACCAAACAGCTTGGCACGCTTCAGCACATCTCAAATCTGTATTATACGGAGCCCTGTGCCAAGCTTGCACAAATGCTCTGCGAAAAGACCGGCATGAAGAAGGTCTTCTTCGGCAATTCCGGCGCGGAGGCAAATGAATGTGCTATCAAGGCTGCTCGAAAATGGTCGGAGGAGAAGAAAGGGAAGGAGTATGCCACCATCATCACCCTGAAAAACAGTTTCCATGGCCGCACAATCACCACGTTGGCCGCGACCGGTCAGGACGTGTTCCACCATGATTTTACCCCGCTGACAGAGGGCTTCGTCTATGCTGAGCCCAACGATCTGGCCGATCTCGAGCAGCTGATCAAGACCAACAAATGTGCCGCCGTCATGATGGAGGTTGTGCAGGGCGAGGGCGGTGTCATGCCGCTGGACGAGGCGTATGTCAAGGGCGCGGCAAAGCTGTGCGAGGAATATGATCTGCTTCTCATCTGCGATGAAGTACAGGTCGGCAATGGCCGCAGCGGAAAGCTGTACGGATACATGCACTATGGCATCCAGCCGGATATCGTTTCCACGGCCAAGGGCCTTGCTGGCGGCCTGCCGCTCGGCGCGACGCTGCTGGGGGAAAAGGTGCAGAATGTACTCACTGCCGGAACACACGGCTCGACCTTCGGCGGAAACCCTGTCTGCTGCGCGGGCGCGATCAACGTCCTGAACCGTTTGGACGAGAATATGCTTGCGGGCGTAGAAGAACGCTCTGCGTATATCAAGCGGGAACTGACCGGCGCGAAGGGCGTGCTCGGCGTATCCGGTCTCGGCCTGATGATCGGCATCCAGACAGAGAAAAACGCATCCGATATCATTGCAGCCTGCCGCGAAAAGGGTGTTCTGGTCATCAAGGCCAAGGACAAACTGCGCTTGCTGCCGGCCCTCAATATCCCGATGGAGCAGCTGAAAAAAGCAGTCGCTGTCATAAAAGCGTGCTGCGCGTAAGCGTAGATGCGCACCGAGAGACTTTTAACAGCATGACACTTCGGTGCCATGCTGTTCTTTTGCGCCTTGCGATCCCAGCTGCTTTTCCGGCTCATTTATGTATGAATGGCCTTTGGCTTTGCAGGGGAGAAATACAATAATCAGCACAATCTGCCCTGAAACTTGAAAAAGCAATATGGATATGATACAATAAAAAACCATATGAAAGGGTGCTTGACGATAAGCAAACGCAGAGAACCGAAAAGCGGATATCGCACGCGGCTTGAAGAAACTGCCTGAATATCACACCCTATAAGACGAAAGAGGAATACCGTGTATCTAAAAAGTTTGGAGATCCAAGGCTTCAAGTCCTTCCCGGATAAGACGCTTCTGCAGTTCGGCAGCGACTGTACTGCCATTGTCGGCCCGAACGGCAGCGGAAAATCGAATATATCCGACGCTATCAGCTGGGTGCTCGGCGAGCAGAGCACCCGCGCGCTGCGCGGTGCAAAGATGGAGGACGTGATCTTCGGCGGTACAGCCAAACGCCCCGCTGTCGGCTACGCCGAAGCGACGCTCGTGCTCGACAATTCCGACGCCAGCCTTCGCATCGAGACGCCCGAGGTCATGATTACCCGCCGCTATTTCCGTTCCGGAGAAAGCGAATATTATATCAACAAGCAGCTTGCCCGTCTCAAGGACATCAATGAACTGTTCATGGACACCGGCCTTGGCCGCGAGGGCTATTCCAACATCGGGCAGGGCCGCATCGACGAGATTCTTGCACTCAAATCGACCGACCGCCGCGAAATTTTTGAAGAGGCCGCAGGCATTTCCAAATTCCGCCACAGGAAAGAGGACACAGAGCGCCGCCTTGCCAATACAGAGGACAACCTTCTGCGTATCGGCGACAAGATCTCCGAACTGGAACTTCAGGTTGGCCCGCTGCGGGAGCAGGCGGAGAAAGCACAGAAATATCTGACCTTCCGCACAGAACTCAAGGGCCTTGAGGTCACGGTTTGGCTGGAAAACCTCAAAAAAATCGCTGAAAATGCCCGCAAGGCCGAGACAGACTATGCCTCCGCCGCATTCATTCTCGAGCAGGCGCATGATGAACTGACCGCACTCTATAGTAAAGCCGAGCAGCTCAGTCTGCAATATAATCACCAGACGCTTCAGCTTGACCAGCAGCGCGAGCATATCAGCCAGATGGAAGCAGAGCGCCAGCAGGAGCAGAACGAGATTGCACTTCTGCGCTCCGAGATTCAGCATCATCAGACGAATATTGGCCGCATTCGGCAGGAACTCCAGGATCAGCAGAACCGCAGCGGCGGCATTGCGGGCCAGATCGAATCAGAACGCCAAAAGATCGCGGACAATACCCATGCGCTGGCCGCCGCAAATGAGAACCTCACCGCTGTCCAGCAGGAGGCGAAGTCCCTTGCAGAGCAGAACGGCGAGGCCGGACAGCAGCTTGTCTCCATCCGCGCCCAGCAGGCGCTTTTGCAGTCGCAGAGTGCTTCCGTGACCGCACAGATTGCGTCTATGGAGGCGTCCATGGAGGAAGTTCTCTCCCGCAGACAGACGCTGGAGGAGGATATGACTGCCGCCAAAACCCGGAAGGAGCAGATCGCGGCGCAGCAGCTTACCTGTAAAAAGAGCCTTGAGCAGGCACAGGATGACGCGCAGAGCGCAAAAAATACCATCGCAGGCTATGAACTTCGCCTCAAAGCACGTCAGGATAAGCGCGACGGCCTGCAGAAGCAGCTGAACGCCGCCGGCGTCCAGCTGGATACGCTCGATTCCAAGATTCATATGCTCCGAGAGATGGAGCGCGAATACGAGGGCTTTTCCAAGGCCGTCCGCCTTGTTATGCAGGATGCGGCAGCCGGAAAGCTTCGCGGTATCCATGGCCCGGTTTCCAAACTCATCCGCGTGGATGACCGCTATACCACCGCCATCGAGACGGCACTCGGCGCCGCCATGCAGAATATCGTTGTTTCCTCCGAGGAAGACGGTAAGACTGCCATCCAGATGCTCAAGCGCCGCGACGGTGGCCGCGCGACCTTCCTTCCGCTTACTACGATTAAGCCCCAGACCCTGCAGGACACTGTCTGCCAGCGCCAGCCGGGCTTCCTTTCTATTGCTTCCGGCCTCGTTTCCTGTGATGAACAATACCGCGCTGTCATCGAAAATGCCCTTGGCCGCACTGTGATCTGCGATACGCTCGATAACGCTGTGCGCATGGCGCGCGCCTGCGGCAGCCGCGTGCGCATCGTCACGCTCGACGGACAGGTCATGAACGCAGGCGGCAGCATGACCGGCGGCTCCGCCGCAAAGAGCGCGGGCGTTCTGACCCGCGCCAATACGCTTGCAAAACTCGCGGAAGAACGCAAAGCACTCACTGAAAGCGCGGAAACGCTCAAGGCGCAGACCGCGGAGGCTGCCTCTGCTGCTGCAAAGACCGAATTTGAACTCACTGCCGTCCGCGGCCAACTCCGCGAAGCGGAGGATGAGGTTCTGCGCCGCACGGAGGAGCATAAGCAGGTGCAGCTTCTGGCTGCCGCGGTTACGGAAAACCTGGAAAATATCGAAAAAGAACTTGCGCATCTGACCAGCCGCACCGGCGGCGAGGAGGGCAAACTCCAGACGCTCAAGACCCAGCTTCAGCAGCAGACTTCCGCGCAGGAGGCGCTGCGCGCACAGGAGACGGAACTGACCGGTAGACAGACTGCCCTCACCGAGCAGCAGCAGCAGCTTGCCGACAAAATCACTGCCCTTCGTATGGATGCGGCGTCTATCGAAGCAGCGCGCGCTGCTTCCGAGAACACCATTGCCCAGCTTCAGGCGCTCAGCGAGGCGATGCAGGGCGATGTGACACAGAAGACGGGACTGATTCAGGAATACGAATCGCAGATATCTGCACTCGAAACGCAGGTGCAGGAGAAAACAGACGGCCTGACGGCCTCTGGCGCACAGCTAGACGGGGCCCGGCAGATGCTGAAGGAAGCCGTTGACGAACGCGCGCAGCTGGAGGCCAAACGCAGCCAGACCGAAAAGCAGGCACAGGATAAAAATCAGTCCATTTTGCAGCTGGAGCGCGAAACAGCCCGCCTCGAACAGAAAAAGGCTACCAGTGAACTCGAGGAAAAGCAGATCGTCGATAAACTTTGGGATTCCTACGAACTGACCCCCGGTACGGCCGAGAAAGAGACGGTTGAAATCGAAAGCCTTCCGGCCGCAAACAAGCGTATTACCGAGGTGCGCCGGAAAATCTCGGCCCTCGGCACACCGAATCTTGGTGCGATCGACGAATATGCCCGCGTGTCCGAACGCTATGAATACCTGACTGCCCAGCGCGACGATGTGCAGCACGCCAAGTCGGAACTGGAAAATATCGTGGCCTCCATCACGATGGAAATGACCGAAATCTTTGTGCGGGAGTTTGCCCGTATTGATGAATATTTCGGCAAAACGTTTGAAGAAATGTTCGGCGGCGGCAAGGCCTCGCTCATTCTGGAGGACAAGTCTGCACCGCTTGAATGCGGCATTGAGATCCGTGTCCAGCCGCCCGGAAAGCAGGTCAAGACCATTACGCTCCTGTCCGGCGGTGAAAAAGCATTCGTGGCCATCGCACTCTATTTTGCCATCTTAAAGGTTCGTCCCACGCCGTTCTGTATGCTCGACGAGATCGACGCCGCACTGGACGACCGCAACGTCGAACGCTTTGCAAATTATCTGCACACCCTCAGCGACAAGACCCAGTTCATCGTCATTACCCACCGCCGCGGCACCATGGAGGCCGCCGATGTGCTCTACGGCGTGACCATGCAGGAGCAGGGCGTCTCCAAAATCCTCCGCCTGAGCCTCGACGAGTTGGCCAAGCAGCTAGGAGTCACGAACTGAGACATACGGAAAAGCTGTCAAAAGGCTGGAACACCATACAAACTTGCGGCTGCGGCACAGCATTTTCTTTTGCTTCTCCAAAAGAAAACGCTGCTCGTCGGAAACGGCCTCGACGGAACGAGTCGCCGCTAGGCGCGACGTCTCTTATCCTCTGAGCCCGCTTCCTCCTCTTCAAATTGCAAACGCTACGCCGGTTTGCAATTTGAAGCCCGGGGGGATTTCGATTTCCCTCCCCGGCCCCCCTTTGAACCGACCAGAAAAGCCTCTTCGGTTTTTCTGGACTTTTCCCGCGGTAACAAGAACAGCGATGAGTTTTGGCAGACAGCAAGACCAATGCGAATTCGTACGGCTTTGCATATTTCGGCCGCAAAACGGATTTACCGCAGCTATTCAAATGCAACGATTATCAAACCCGGCGTACCGTAACAGGCGGCGCGTACCATAGCGTCTGTAGGGGGAGTATGTGTGTCCACAACAACTAAAAAATTGGTGCTTACCTAAACTGCATCTGCAGTAGGCACCAAACGTGTCCAAAGCACTCTTTTCTTCCATATCTTTTCTCTTGCGAGAGAAAAGATATGGCCGCAGGAGGCATCTCCCCGCAATACCATCCAGAAAGGATATCAAATACATGGGATTTTTTGAAAAACTCAAGCAGGGACTGAGCAAGACCGCCAGTTCCATCAGCAGCGTTTTTACTGCCAGCGAACTGGACGACGAGTTTTATGACGATCTTGAAGAAAGCCTTATCGTCTCCGACCTTGGCATGGACACGACAGAGGCTGTTATGGACCGCCTGCGCCAGACTGCGAAGGAGCAGCGCATCAAGACCGTTGATGAAGCCAAGGTTGCCCTGCGCGGCATTCTTGCCGACATGCTAAACGTCGGCGATCCGGCGCTGAAGCTGGACACGAAGCCGTCGGTCATTCTTGTCATCGGAGTCAACGGCGTCGGCAAAACGACAACCATTGGTAAACTCGCCCACCAGCTGCACGATCAGGGGAAAAAAGTCCTCTTGTGCGCGGGCGATACCTTCCGCGCCGCGGCAGCTGATCAGCTTGAAATCTGGTCGGAGCGTGCGCACTGCGACATTATCCGCCAGCATGAGGGCGCCGATCCCGCCTCCGTCGTCTTTGATGCTATTGCAGCGGCAAGAGCACGCGGCAGCGACGTCATCATCTGCGACACAGCAGGCCGCCTGCACAACAAGCAGAACCTCATGAACGAACTCAATAAGATCTCCCGCATTCTCGACCGTGAACTGCCCGGAGCCAGCAAGGAGGTTCTGCTCGTCCTCGACGGCACGACTGGCCAGAACGGCCTGCTTCAGGCCAAGCAGTTCCAGGAGTGCGCGGGCGTTACCGGCATGGTTCTCACGAAGCTGGATGGCACGGCCAAGGGCGGCGTGGTCATTGCGGTCGCGCAGGCGCTGCACATCCCGGTCAAGTTCATCGGTGTCGGTGAACAGATCGACGACCTGATGCCCTTTGACGCGAAAAGCTTTGCGGAGGCGCTCATATGAAGGTGATTTTAGCCAGCCAGAACCAACATAAGCTGGTGGAACTGTCTGCAATCTTGTCCCAGCTTGGCTTCGAGATCGCATTGGAATCGGAATACGGCCTGCATGTGGATGTCGATGAAACAGGCACGACCTTTGAGGAAAATTCTCTCTTGAAGGCCGAGGCTGTCATGAAAGCCAGCGGCCTGCCCGTTCTGGCCGACGATTCCGGCCTCATGGTCGATGCACTGGACGGCGCGCCGGGCGTCTATTCCGCCCGCTACGGTCATAAAAACTCCGATGCAGAGCGTATCGAGTATCTGCTCAGTAATTTGAAGGATGTTCCTGCGGAGCAGCGCACAGCAAAGTTCGTCTGCGTCATCACCTGCCTCTGGCCGGATGGCCGGAAGATCGCCGCACGCGGCGAATGCCCCGGACAGATCCTGCTTGCACCGCAGGGACAGGGGGGCTTTGGATATGACCCCGTGTTTTATCTGCCGGAACTTCAAAAGACCTATGCCGAACTCCGCCCGGAGGAAAAGAACGCCATCTCCCACCGTGCGCGGGCACTTCAGGCATTTTGCAGAATCTATCGGGAGGAATTTGAACATGATGACAAGTAAAGAGCGCGCCGAATTCCGCGCGCAGGCCAATACGCTGGATGTAACGCTCATTGTCGGTAAGGGCGGCATTTCCGACACGCTTCTGGATGAGGCAGTCGTCCTGTTGGACAGCCACGAACTGGTCAAGGGCCGCGTCCTTGAGACCTCAGGCCTCACAGCCCGCGAGGCTTCCGACGCCATCTGCGAGGCGCTGGGCGCCGAGGGCATTGCATGCGTCGGCACGAAGTTCGTGATTTGGCGCAAGTCCGAAAAAGTGGAGCAGGAAAAGAAAAAGGCAGCCTCAAAAAAGCCGGCCAAAAAAGTCTCCGGCAATTATAATCCTGTCAAGGCTGGCCTTCGCGCCCGCAAGCAGGCAGCTGAGCAGCAGCGCAAGCAGCGCAAGCAGTATTTCCACGACAAAGCAGTTTCCGCCGCGATTGAGCGCAGCCGCCAGCAGAAGGAAGAGCAGTAAACAGACAAAACACAGACGGAGGTGCGCAGCATGGCAAGGATCGGCGTTTACGGCGGCAGCTTCAATCCGCCGCATCTGGGGCACATTTTTGCCGCACGGAAGGCGCAGCAGCTGCTGGGACTGGACAAAGTTCTGCTGATTCCGGCGGCTATCCCGCCGCACAAGGCTGTGGCCGAGGGCTCACCGGACGGCGAGACGCGTCTTGCACTCACAAAGCTTGCCATAGCAGGAGAAGCGGGTATGGAGGTCAGCCGCATCGAACTGGATCGTCCCGGCCCGAGTTACACTGTGGATACGCTGCGCACGCTTCGGGAATGCTATCCGCAGGATGCGCTGTATTTACTCATGGGAACCGATATGTTCCTGTCCTTTTTCCAATGGCGTGATCCGGAGCACATCGCAAGACTGGCCGTGCCGGTCTGCATGGCCCGCGTCCGCACGGACGAAGCGCTTTCCGCGCAGCTGCTGGCGCAACAGGCAGCAATGGAGGCTGCGTTCGGTGTCCGACCCATTGTTTTACAGAATGATTGTCTGGAAATCTCGTCAACCGAGGCCAGAAGGCTTCTGTTTTTTGGCATCGCGGATGAGGTCCTGCACCCGGATGTGCGCTCCATGATCGAGCGGGAGAATCTCTACGGCGTGGGCGTCAAGTATCATGCACTGCCATTTGATGAACTGCGCCGCGTCAGCCTCTCCCTTCACAAAGAAAAACGCCGCGCCCACGCGCAGGGCGTGTCCGATACTGCCGTGCTGCTGGCGAGGAAATACGGCGCGGATGAGACGGACGCCGCTCGGGCAGGAATCCTGCACGATATCACCAAGGCGCTTTCTCCGGCGCAGCAGCAAAAGCTGGTCGATCATTGGAAGCTGCCGGTGTCGCCGTTTGAATACACGCAGACCAAGCTGCTTCACGCCAAGACCGGCGCAGCCGCTGCCGAGCGCATCTTCGGCGAAGATGCCGCTGTCGTCTCCGCCATTGACTATCATACGACCGGCAGAGCCAACATGACCCTGTTGGAAAAAATCATTTACATTGCAGATTACATGGAGCCGAACCGTGATTTTCCGGGCGTTGACCGCCTGCGGGAAACCGTCTGGCGTGATCTGGACGAAGGCGTCCTGCTCGGCATCAATATGACGCTCGAACAGCTTGCCCAGAAGGGCCAGCCCGCCTGTACCGATTCCCTTGCAGCACGCGACTGGCTTCTGAGTACCCGAAAGGAACCCTGAATGAAACTATTTGGAAATCGCCGCCGCGCGGCGCATGCGAAGAGGACCTCCCTTCCGCGCGGAGTGCGCACGGCGCTGATCATTACAGCGGTGATACTTCTGCTTTCAGGCAGTGTGTTTGCGGCGTGGAAGCTGCTTGTAAAGCCAGTGGAGCGGCCGGCGATCTCTGCGCCGGAACCGGAGCCTCCTGCCGTTGAGCCTGAGACGCCGGAGCCCTCTGTCGTCCATGTGACGCCGCAGGAGGTTGAGCCGGAGCCGCAGCCGGAGGAGGATGTGCCCACCGAGCAGCCGAAGGCGCTGCGCGACGGCGTGTATAACATCCTCATCTGCGGTACGGACGGCGACGGCTACCGCACCGACACCATCATCATTGCCCATCTGGATGCAAACAACCATACAGTTGCGCTTCTGTCCATTCCGCGCGACACGCCGGTCGCAACTGGAAACGGGGGCCTCATGAAGATCAACTCGGTCTATGCGGGCGGCGGGACGGATGGTATGGAGCGCCTTGCCTCACGCCTTCAGAGTTTGCTTGGCTTCCCGGTTGATGGTTATGTGCTCGTTGATCTCGAGGCGTTCAAAAAGACCGTCGATCTGGTTGGCGGCATCGACTTTGACGTGCCGCAGGACATGAATTATGACGACGCTTCGCAGGATCTGCACATCCATCTGCAAAAGGGAATGCAGCATCTGGACGGCGAAAAGGCGATGGAACTTGTCCGCTTCCGCAAGGGCTATGCCTCACAGGATATCCAGCGCACACAGGTGCAGCAGCAGTTTTTAAAGGCGCTGGCAAAACAGTGCCTGTCTGTTGGCAGCCTGACCAAGCTTAAGGAATTTGCAGACATTTTTGTAGAATATGTCACGACAAACCTCACCACCGGCAATATGGTCTGGTTCGGCAAGGAACTGCTTGCCTGCGATTTTGACGCCATGCAGACCTACACCGCTGAGGGCGAGGGCGCGATGATCAACGGCGCGTCCTATTATCCACTCTACGCAGGCCGGCTTCTGGAAATTGTCAACGCCGCCTTCAATCCCTATGACGCGCCGATTGCCTCCGGCAGTCTGAACGTCATCACGCCCGATCAGGCGTATTCCTATCAGAAAAAGCCTGACCCGGAGCCTGAAACGCCGGAAGATGCGGAGCAGTCGGAGGAATCGGAAGATCCTGGCGACATGGAAACACCGGAGGAACCGCAGGAGCCGGAGAACCCGGATTCCAGTGAAGACCCCTTCCCGGACGGTATGGTCTGGGAGGATCCCGATACAGATCAGAAAGGAACATAAAACCATGCTCAGTGCAAAAGAAGTGGCCGCGCTTGCGGCAAAGGCGCTCGACGCCAAAATGGGCGAGGATATCCGCCTCATCGGCATTACCGACATTTCGACCCTCGCCGACTATTTCCTCATCTGCACCGCCACCAGTTCCACCCATGTCAAGACTCTCTGCGACGCAGTTGAAGAGGCGATGGACGAGGCAGGCGAGCCGATGCTCTCCCGGGAAGGCCATCGCGGCGGTACATGGGTGCTCATGGACTTTGGCAGCCTCGTTGTGCACGTCTTTACGGCCGAGGCCAGAAAGTTCTATGACCTCGAGCGCCTTTGGCAGGACGGCCATCAGATGAATCTGTCTGCGGTTTTGGGCGAAAACGCTTGACAAACGGAGCAAAAAAACGTACAATGACCCGGTAAAAGGCAAAGAAGGGGAATACCCTGCGCGATTTTTTCAGAGACCCGGCGGTCGGTGCAAGCCGGGAAAATCAACCGGACGTCTCTCACCCCAGAGCCGCCGCCCCGAAGGCAGTAAGGGCGGACGCATGGCCGCGTTAAAGGCTGCTTGAGGGCTGCTAAAAAAACAGCCGAATCAGGGTGGTACCGCGTATCTTAACGCCCCTGACCGTATGGTCAGGGGCGTTTTTTATGAACGAAATTATGAGACAAAGGAGTTTGTTATGAAATACGATTTTGCAGCCATTGAGAAGAAATGGCAGAAAAAATGGGAGCAGGAGAAGCCCTATGCCGCCGTCACTGGGGACAAAAAGCCAAAGTTTTACGGCCTGATCGAGTTCCCATACCCCTCCGCTGCCGGTCTTCATGTCGGCCATCCGCGTCCGTTTACAGCCATGGATATCATCTGCCGCAAAAAGCGCATGCAGGGCTATAACGTCCTGAACCCCATCGGCTTCGATGCATTTGGCCTGCCGACGGAAAACTTCGCCATCAAAAACCACATCCATCCGGCCATCGTCACCAAGCGGAATATCGAAAACTTCACCCGTCAGCTCAAAATGCTCGGCTACGGTTTCGACTGGGAGCGCGTCATCGACACAACCGACCCGGATTATTACCGCTGGACGCAGTGGATCTTCCTGCAGATGTACAAGCACGGCCTTGCTTATAAGACCACGATGCCCGTCAACTGGTGCACCAGCTGCAAGTGTGTACTTGCCAACGAAGAGGTCGTTGAGGGTGTGTGTGAGCGCTGCGGCGCGCCGGTTGTCCGCAAGGAAAAGAGCCAGTGGATGCTGCGCATCACGAAATATGCCGACCGTCTGATCGACGATCTCGATCTCGAAGGTCTGGATTATATTGAGCGTGTCAAGACTCAGCAGAAAAACTGGATCGGCCGCTCTACCGGCACGGAAGTGACCTTCAAGACCAATACCGAAGACGATATCACCGTTTACACAACCCGCGTTGACACGCTCTTCGGTGTGACGTATACCGTCATTTCCCCGGAGCATCCACTGCTGAACAAGTGGAAGGAGCGCATCGCCAACTGGGCCGACGTCGAAGCTTACAAGCAGGCAGCTGCCCGCAAGTCCGATTTTGAACGCGGCGAACTCAACAAGGACAAGACCGGCGTCCGCCTTGAGGGCATCGAGGTCACGAATCCTGCCACCGGCAAGGTCGTGCCGATGTTCGTCTCCGATTATGTTCTTATGAGTTACGGCACGGGCATTGTCATGGGCGTTCCAGGCCACGATCAGAGAGACTGGGACTTTGCAACGAAGTTCGGTCTGCCTATCGTCGAGGTCGTTCAGGGCGGCGATATCACCAAGAGTGCATTCACGCTCAAGGACGATACCGGCATCATGGTCAATTCCGGCTTCCTCAACGGCATGACTGTCAAGGAAGCTATCCCTGCCATGAAGCAGTATGCCATCGAGCAGGGTTGGGGCCATGAGAAAGTGAATTACAAGCTGCGCGACTGGGTTTTCTCCCGCCAGCGCTACTGGGGCGAGCCCATCCCGATGATCTCCTGCCCGAAGTGCGGCTGGGTGCCGGTTCCCGAGGAGCAGCTGCCCGTTGTTCTTCCGCAGGTTGACAGCTATGAGCCGACTGACGATGGCGAAAGCCCACTGTCTAAGATGACCGACTGGGTCAACACTACTTGCCCGTGCTGCGGCGGCCCGGCCAAACGCGAGACGGACACCATGCCCCAGTGGGCAGGCTCCAGCTGGTATTATCTGCGCTATATGGACCCGCACGACGAGAATGCTCCCGTCTCCAAAGAAGCTGAAACCTATTGGGCCCCCGTTGACTGGTATAACGGCGGTATGGAGCACACGACGCTTCACCTGCTGTACTCCCGCTTCTGGCACAAGTTCCTCTATGATATCGGCGTCGTCCACACGAAAGAGCCGTATGCCAAGCGCACCAGCCACGGCATGATTCTCGGCCAGAACCCGCACTACGTCGGAAACGTCTCCACGGAGGAAGAAAAGCAGGCACTGATTGAGAAGTACGGCAATCAGGCGCTGCGCCCAGCGGTCAAGATGTCTAAATCTCTCGGCAACGTCGTCAACCCCGACGATGTTGTAAAAGCCTACGGCGCGGACACAATGCGCCTGTATATTATGTTCATCGGCGATTTTGAGAAGGTTGCGACATGGTCTGACGAGGCTGTCAAGGGCTCCAAGCGTTTCCTGGACCGCTGCTGGAATCTCATGGACATGGCCGCTGATTCCGAGGAACTCAGCGAAAAGAACGAGGCCGTCATTCACAAGACCATCCGTAAGGTCACGCAGGACATTGACGAACTCAAGATGAATACCGCAATCGCCGCGCTTATGACCATGGTCAACGAGTTCTACGCCAATGGTCTGACAAAGGGCGATCTGAAGATGCTCATGCTCATGCTCAGCCCGTTCGCCCCGCACATGGTCGAAGAGATGTGGGAACTGACCGGCGAGGCTGCCAAGACCGGCACCATGGCCATGCAGCAGCCGTGGCCGGAATACGACGAGAGCAAGACCGTCGCGTCCCATGTCGAGATGGCCGTGCAGGTGCTCGGCAAACTCAAGGGCACGATCAATGTCCCCGTTGATTCCGAGCAGGACTTCATCGTCGAGACGGCAAAGCAGAACGAGAAGGTTGCCCGCGCTATTGACGGCAAGAACATCGTAAAGGTTATTCTCGTCAAGAACAAGCTTGTGAATTTGATCGTAAAGTAACATTTTTTTGAATTCTGCCGGACAGTCGAAAAAAATACTTGACAAGATTCGGCTTGTTCACTATAATAATCAAGCCAATTATGTTGGCCCTGAAAGCAGCCTGGAAATAGCCGGCTGCATCGGAGGGAGGGAAAACAATGTCTGAAGTTCGCGTCAAGGAAGGCGAGTCCCTGGAGAATGCTCTCAAGCGGTTCAAGCGCAGCTGCGCCAAGGCCGGCGTCATCGCCGAGGTCAAGAAGAGAGAGCACTACGTCAGCCCCAGCCTGAAGCGTAAGCAGAAGTCTGAAGCTGCTCGCAAGAACAGAAAGAAGTTCTATTGATCCCTTCCCGGTTCATAAGACAGAAAACGCTCCGTGCAGACGCACGGAGCGTTTTTCAAGTATAGGGGCTTCCCCTGCGCTCAAGAGTTTGGTAGGGGCGGACAGAGTCGTCCGCCCCTACACCGAAACAGGAAAGTGCTTGCGGCTTCGCCGCAAAGTTCCGAAGAAATTCACTGCATCCTGCCAGGCGGAGCAGCGCTCCTCCCATGCCAGTCTCTTGTGTATGCTTGACGCAGCAAGGTCTGCATTACCCGAAAAACACCCGCACGCTCAGCGCTGCCATACAGAAGCCGGTCAAATCGGCGATCAGCGCCGCTGGCAGCGCATAGCGCGTTTTTTTGACCCCCGCTGCACCAAAATAGACGCTGATGGTGTAGAATGTCGTCTCCGATGAGCCGAGCATGACCGCGGCTGTCCGCCCGATTACAGAATCGACCCCGTATTCTCGCATCAGGTCTGTCCCGACGGCCAACGCTGCACTGCCGCTGAGCGGCCGGATGAGCACCAGCGGCGCAACCTCCGGCGGCATGCCGAGCAACCGGAAGACCGGTGCGAAAACGGGCGTGAGCAGTTCAAAAAAACCGCTTCGCCGCAGCATTGTCACCGCTGTCAGCATCAAAATCAGCGTTGGGATAAGCGAGAACATCAGCCGCAGCCCGTCCTGCGCGCCTGCCAGCATCCCGTCATACACGTCCTGTTTTTTTGCAATCCCTGCTGCGCCAGCCAGCAGCAAAAGCGCGGGCAGCAGCAGTTCAGTCAGGTTTTCCAGCATCGGCTCAATCCCTTCGCCGCCAGAATTCCGGCCCCGACTGAGCAGGCCGACGCCAGCCAGACGGCGGGTAAAATATCAAACGCGTGCACCGCGCCAAGCTGCGCGCGGACAGCTGCAACTGTTGATGGAATCAGCTGCAGGGATGCTGTATTCATCACGACCAGCAGGCACATTTCATCCGATGCTCCCTTGCCTCCGGCAAGCGTCTGCATGCGCTGCGCTGCCCGGATGCCAAGCGGCGTTGCTGCATTTCCAAGCCCCAGCAGATTCGCGCTCAGATTGCCGCACAGGTTCCAGAAGCCTTCGGAGTCTGTAGCACATACCGGAAACAGCCGCTGCAGTACAGGCCGCAGCGCCGCGCATAGCTTTTCTGTCAATCCCGCGCGCTCCATCGCCTGTGACAGCCCCGACCACAGGCAGATCGGACCTGCCAGCGTCAGCGCCAATTCCAGCCCCGCCCGCGCACCGCTGAGTCCTGCCATACCAGACGAAAATGGCGTTCCGGTCAGCAGATCAGACACAAACGCAAGCAAAATCAGGCCAAACCAGAGAAAATTCAACAACATATTTCGCTCTCCGACAAGAAAAAGATTTTTTGTTCAAAATTTGTACATAATTGGATGGTAAAATAAAGTGGCTTGAGGGAGCGCTGTCAGATGTCCATGCAGCATCCGGCAGCTAGATCCAAAGGTGCATGGAAAAAATAAGGGGGTTGTTTACAATGAAATCCACAGGTATCGTCAGAAAGGTTGACGAACTCGGCAGAATCGTTCTGCCCATCGAACTGCGTCGTACGCTCGACATCGCAGAGAAGGACGCTATTGAAATCTATGTCGATGGCGAATCCATTATTCTCAAGAAGTACGAGCCGACCTGCATCTTCTGCGGCGACGGCAGAAATGTCGAGAACTACAGAGGTAAGAACATCTGCGCAAACTGCATGAAAGAACTTAGATCCGGCAAGTAAGAGAACCAAAAAAACCCCGCTGTCTGCAAGACAGCGGGATTTTTCGCTATTCCGGGTCGATTTCCACTTCGCGGCCGGCAGAGAAGAAATAGAGGACAGTCTTCTTGACCGGGCACTGATAGATACGCGAAAGCGCCTGTGCATAGGCGCGCAGCTGCGGTGCATAGCGCGCGGCCTTCTGCTGCAGATCGCCATGAATATAGTCTGTTTTAAAATCAAGAATGACAATGCCGTCCGGCTCCTGCCAGAAGCAATCAACAACGCCCTGCAGCATGACCTGTTCTCCGACAGCCGCCGGGTCATACGCGGCGGCGTCAGCCAGGATGGAGAACTTGAACTCACGGCGAAGGCTGTCCGCATGCAGGATTCGGTTTCCGAGTTCGGAGGAAAACAGCGCCAGAATCTTCTCCGCATCTACCGCCTCGGCCTGCCGGGGCGTCAGGAATTTTTCCGCTTGCATCCGGACAAGTTCCTGCCGGATGCCCTCGCGCGTTGTGCACGATTCATAACGGACAAACTGCATGAAAAGATGCGTCGCGCTTCCTTTTTCACGGCCTGTCAGCGGTCTGTCCTGTAAAAACTGTGGGGTACGCCATGGCTTTCTTGACGGTTCCGGTTGAGCGGGCGCCTCCTCCGCTGCCTCCAGATCGAGTCCTCGGCCCTTTAGCTGCGTGGCTGTCAGCTTGGCTGGCAATCTGGTCGCCGCTTCGTGTGCGTAGCGGAACGCTACGCTTTCCAGAACCTGTCCACGGTCAAGCGGACGCACCGCATGCGTTTCTTCCGTCTCTGTGCCGCGTGCAGCGGGTGCGGCGGGGGAGACGTTCTGCAGCGTAACCAGCCACGGGTATTGGTGTACCCGGCTGTACACGCACGGACCGCATTCGGCGAACAGTGCGCCGGACTCCGTGCGGCACAGCGCCGCCAGCAAAATCCATTCGTCCGGCTGACGCACTGCCGCACTCACCCACGGCCCCAGTGGGTCGGACAGGCGCAGCAGCAGCTTTTTCAGGCGTGAGCCATAATGTGCCGAGCAGCTGGTCATGATCAGCTGTTCCTTTGCGCGCGTCATTGCGACGTACAGAACGCGCATTTCCTCGGAGACGGTCTGCGCCGTCTTGCGGTCGATAATGGCTCTGCGTGCAAGTCCATGGTAATATGACCGGCTTGCAAGATCGACGACATTGCCGCCGAGCAGCAGTTCCTCATCCGTCAGAACGGCAGAGGCGTTGTCCTGCATATTCATTTTTCGCGCGAGGTCAGCCAGAATGACGATGGGGAATTCCAATCCCTTGGACTTGTGGATGGTCATGATGCGCACGGCGTCTGACCGGGCGGGCGCGTCCTGCGTGGGCAGTCCTGCACCGCGCTGCTGTATTTGCCACAGCAGCTGCACAAGGTCGGAAAGGCTGCGGAGTTCCGCCTGTGTACCCGCTGTCACAAACGATGCGAACGCAGCTAGATTGCCGCGCCGCCGCTCGCCATCCGGCAGTGCAGAAAAGACCGTTTCCAACCCGGAGGACTGGACGACGGCATTCAGAAATTCCGGCAGCGGCGTTCTGCGGCTCTCCGCGCGCATGCGGGAAAGCCAGGATAAAAACGCGCGCAGCTTTTCATCCGGTTCCCGGCAGGCACATAGACAGTCATAGAGATCTGCGTGTTGCTCCTGCGCGCGCAGAAGCGCCAATTCCTCCGGGGAAAAGGCGAAAACGGGACTTGCCATAGCCGCAGCCAGCGGAATATCCCGGTGTGGGTTATCAATAATTTGCAGAAGCTGAAACAGAATTTCAATCTCCGCCGTCTGCATCAGATCGCCGCCTGCACCCACGTCGCAGGCAATACCGCGTTTTTGCAGCGCTGCCTGATACACCCCGGCAATCATGCCGGGTGAGCGCATCAGAATCACGATGTCAGACGGCTTCGCCGGGCGTAGCGCGCCGTTTTCCGTGACGAAGGCTTCGCGCAGAAGACGCTCAATGCGTGCAGCGACAAATTCTGCCTCCGCACCCGTCTTGTCGCCGTTTTCCTCGCTTGACACGAGGTAATTCAGGCAGTGCAGTTCGACCTTTGGGCCGGGCGATTCCGGGAACTGTGCGCCGGGAACAAGCGCTTCTGCCCGCGTGTAGTCCAGTTCACCGGCCTCTTTTTTCATCACAAGGGAAAACACGTCGTTGGCCGCTTCCAGAATTTCGGGGCGGGAGCGGAAATTCTGCGACAGCAGCAGCTTGCGCGGCTCACCAGGGTCCTGCTCGCCGAGCGGCGGATAGGCGTCGTATTTGGAAAGGAAGATCGATGGGTCGGCCAGTCGGAACCGGTAGATTGACTGCTTAACGTCGCCAACCATGAATAGATTTTTTCCGTTGCGGCTGACAGCCTGAAAAATGCGTTCCTGCACGGCGTTGGAATCCTGATATTCGTCGATCAGAATCTCACGGTAACTCTGTGCAAGGCTTTTCGCGGCCTCCGTCGGTCTGCCGGAGCCTTTTTTCGTCAGGAGACCGATCATGCAGTGCTCCAAATCAGAAAAATCGAGCAGATGACGGCGGCGCTTTTCTTGTGTGAAGCGTTCGTCGAAGCGCCGGAGAAGCGTCAGAAGCCCCCGCAGCGCCGGGACGGTTTTGCGTAGATCCTCCACGACCTGCTCCGACGGTGCGTAAAAATAACTCTGTACAATCTTGAGCATCTGCTTTGCTTCATTGCGCAGCGTCTGAATCTGTTCCGCGTTTTCTGCGTCCTTCGGCATCCGCATCACGCCGAAGGAGGGAAGTCCCGCCTCCACACAGCCGTCCCATGTCGTCTCGGCCATAAGCGTGCGGACCGTCTCACGGTTTTTTTGCAGCAGCGGCAGGCACTTTTTCTCCAACGCCTCTTCCCTGAGGCAGAGCGCTTCCGCCTGCGCAAGCATTGCGTCGGCGCTTGCAAGCGCGTCGCTGCGCGCTTTGATATAATATGCGCCCCAGAGCGTCTGCTCAGCTGCGATGCCTTCCGGCAGCGCATATGCGTGCAGGCAGTCTGCCATCCATGCTGCAGGATCGACTTTGCAGCGCATCACGTCATAGCTGCGCTCAGCCAGATCCAGCAGCCGCCGGTCGTCGCGCCCATAGCCGAGCGTATCGATCATGGAGGCAAAATCCGGCTCATCGTCAAGCTGTGCGTAGAGTTCAGAAAGCACGCCCCGGAGCGTCTGGGCGCGCAGTGCCGCTGCCTGCTGCTCATCTGCTACGCGGAAATCGGCGGGAAGATCTGCCTCCGCTGCATATTGCCGCAAAACGGTCTGACAGAAGCTGTGAACCGTGGAGATCTGCGCAAGATAGACGCGTGTCAGCTGCCGCTGCAAATGTCGGTCGTCAGGTGCGACGGCAAGCGCGTCTGCGATGCGCGCAGCGATCTTACCGCGCAGTTCAGACGCGGCTGCTCTTGTGTATGTAATAATCAAAAAATCATCGAGGTCGGCGGGATTTGTAGGATCGGTCAGATAGCCCATCAGCCGGTCAACCAGAACTTTTGTTTTCCCGGAACCTGCCGCCGCCGCAACGAGCAGCGCGCCGCCCCGATCCTCTGCCGCAGCCCGCTGCTGCGGCGTTGCACGAATCTCAGCCATGCTCCAGCCTCCTTTCGAGTTCCTGCCAGAATTCCTCCGGCGTGACGGAGGCGAACCGCCGCGTGTTCACGCTGCAGACGTCTTTGTGACAGGCCGATGAAAAATCACAGTATTTGCATTCCGTGTCCGACGGACCACGGTTGATGGGGTTTGGCGCGGTTACGCCGGAAAGAATCTCGTCGATCATCGACTCGACCTGCCCGGTTACAAAGCGCTCCAGTTCTGCCAACTGCGCGGGGGAAGCAAGATCCCCGGCCAGTCCGTCCGGGCCATGCTCGAAAGGCAGGTACTGCGGCTTTTTTTCATACGATTCCATCGCATGCAGAACGGCCTCGTCGTTCAGAACCAGCCCCTTGCGGCGCAGGTCCTTCCGCCGCTCGTTGTCGGCATGCGCGGGGTCTTCCCCGGGTTTGAGTTTGACCATATCGCACCGGCCCGGGACATAGAGTACGCCGGCCGGCTGCATGGGCTGCCCAGTCTGCTTCTGATACGATTCCAGTGCGAACAGATACAGCAGCATTTGCAGATTCTTTCCGTAGAGCAGTTCTGCATAGTCAAAATCCTTGTGGCCGGTTTTGTAGTCAATGATGCGGAAATAGCGTGTTCCGTCTGCCTCATAGATGTCTACGCGGTCAATTTGACCGGTCAGCAGGCCGGAGCCGCTTTTTGCGCGGTATTCGATCGGCGGCAGCGGGCCGCCGGGGGCAAAGCGCAGTTCCTCTGCCGCCGGTGCGAACTGCGACAGGCGCAGTTCCCGCGCCACGTCCATCACGACGGCGGCAGCCTCCTGCCGGTTGCGGGCAGAAAGATAGCGTTCGCGGCTCGCAGCGGCTTCTCCCTGTGGGAGATATGTGCCCATGCAGGCATCCATACAGCGCTCTGTCAGCGCAGAAATTTCCCCGTCCGTCATGGCCGCGAAGCCGCCGTTCTCCTGCGCCGCTCGTACAACGTGTTCGAGCACGTCATGCACGAACGAGCCGAACAGGGGTGCGTCGAATTCTGCCTGCTTCCATGGCGCGGCGCGCAGGCCGTATTGCAGGAAGAACGCATAGCGGCAGCCTGCAAAACGGTCGATCTTCGAGGCGGAGAGCGGGATGGTCCTGCCGTAGAGCGCGCGTACCGCTTCCGGCCGCATGGCGGTGAAGGAATATGTGCAGCGCTGCGAGAGTGTCCGTGCTTCCAACAGCACTGCCTCCGGCAGCCAGTCCGGCAGCGTGATCTGCTGCAAGGCAGCGCCTGCGGCTGCGGCGCAGTCTGGGAGGAAGGGAAAATCTTCCGCCGGAACCGGCTGCAGCGCCGGGAATAGCGCGCTTGTGCGGGTGTACAAAAATGACGGCTGCACAGAATCGGTCACAAGGCACACGCGCTGCTCTGCAGCGCTCAGTGCCGCGCAGACCCAACTCATCTCACGGTCCGCAGATGCGTTCCGTCCCGGGCTGAGTTCCACGCCGAGGCTGCGAAGCTTCTGCCGTTCCGGGTCCGCAAGCAGTCCGCCGGGGTCAGAAAACGCGGGCAGCAGCCCGTCGTTCGCGCCGAGAACCAGCAAAACGCGGCTGCGGCGGTGGCGGAGCATCGGCAGCGTTGTAAGCTGGACGGCATCGCAGACAGAGGGAATAGAACCGACCGTTGTGTTTTGCAGCAGCATGGTAAACAGCTGGACGAACAACTCCGTTTCGAGGCTTGCTGTCCCAAGAACCTGATCCATCTGCTCAAGTGCGGAAATAAGCGCCTCATAAAGCTGGCCGCATTCCTGTGCACGCTGCACCTGTCCGGCCTGCTCAAGTGCCTCCTGCTGCGCCTGAAGGCGTCCTGCAACATCGAGCGTTTCCAGAAGTGCGGCAACGGCGCGCACCTGCTCGTCTACTGTCTGTGCCTTTGTCAGCGCCAGACGAAGCGTGCGCAGCGGGACAACAGCCTGCTCGCGCAGTTCGTTCAGCGTTTGCAGCGCGGCTTCGTCCTCAGGCGTCATAGACTGGCCAAGCCCGCGCGGGTGCAGTTGCCACGGTTTTTCCCACGCCGAGCCGCGAATGCTCCAGTAATAGGCATAGCACTCAAGCAAATCGCAGTCCGATTCGCTGAGCGGAGAGAACTCTGACTTCAAAAATGCCAGCACAGGGCCCGGTTCATACCGCAGAACGGCCTGCATCGCAGACAGCAGCGCTGCGATGAGCGGGTTTTGTGCGACCGGTGCGTTGGATGCGCAGTAGAACGGAATTCCTGCGCGGGAGAAGAGTGTCTGCATGGGAAGCCGGTAAGCGGCCTCGTCCGTCATGCAGATGGTAAAATCGCGGTAGCGCAGACCGGCTATCGCGCCGCTTCGCACTGCGCGGGCGGCATAGGCGCAGGCGGCCTGTTGTGAGTCTGCGTGCACAAGCCCGACATTCTGCGGTACGTCCTCTGAACCGCTGCTGCCGAAGAACAGGCCGTTTAACCACAGCTGCACGTCCGGCGCACGATGCGCGCGCGGCGCGGCGCACCGGCGGACAGGTTCCACGCCCTGACGGGCGGCCAACTGCCGAAGCTGCTTTTCTGTTTCATTCCCGGTCTGGCAGGCGGCCTGCTGGCCTCCGGAGGTGAGCAGCGCGATATGCACGTTTTTGGCGTGCGCAAGGATTGCTCCGATGATCTGAATCTGCAAGGCGGTAAAATCGGAGAAGCCGTCGAGAAAGATCTCGCGTCCATCCAGAAACTCCGTCTCGTCCAGAAGTTCACACAGGCGCATCTGCCGCGTGACAGGATCGCCGCGTCCTGTCTTGCAGACGGACAGGTAGCTTTCATATAAAAGCGCCAACTCTGTGATTTTCTGCGCCAGCCGCCCTTCGAGCCGCGCGGCGGCTGCGTGCAGTGCATCCGGCGTGATGCAGGAAGTCAGAAGTTCCTCCATAAGCGTGCCAAGCTGCTTTAAAAAGTCGGGCCGCGTCATCACGGCGGCGTAAAATTTCAGCTGTTCACGAACCTGCTGTGCGGCGAGATAGAGCGTCAGAATGCGCCCATTTTCATCCAGGTATTCCTCACACACGCCGCCGTAGACGGAAAAGACCCGCGTTGCCAGCCGGGTAAAACTCAGAACCTCGGCATACCGGCTGATTGTTTCGCCGCCGTGCATGCACAGCGCACGTTCCGTTTCATGTGAATACTGCTCTGGAACGATGAGAATTTGACCGGAAACGCCGCTTTTCGCATTCCTGCAGATCTGCTCCAGCAGTTCCATGGAATTTGCTGTCCTGTCCGGTCCATGCAATAGTTCCAGCATACGCTCGCCTCCTTTGCTTGCTTTTTTATTATTTTATCATGCCGCGTGCCCAAAAGAAAGGCGCACGCAGAAAAAACAGGCCCGCGCTTTGCTGTCTGGCAAAGCGCGGGTCGCTGTTTATAGCAGAATGCAGATCATGCCGCCAGTGTTTTCATTGATCATGCGGCCGAGTGTCTTGGTCAGCTTCTGCCGCGCGTCGTCCGGCATGCGCATGATCTTCGCCGTGACACCCTCGGAGACGAGTTCATAGAGTGATTTTCCGAAAATATTGCTCTGCCAAAGCTTGTCGGTATCCTCTTCATACTCGCCGAGCAGATAGTCGATCAGCTGCTGCGATTCCTGCTCGCCGCCGACCATCGGACTGATCTCCGTCTCAATCTGCGCGCGCATCATGTGGATGGACGGCGCGCTGGCGCGCAGCTTGACGGCATAATTGCCATTTTTCTTCACGATTTCCGGCTTCTCCAGCTTCAATTCCTCTGCGCCCGGCATCACGATGCCATAGCCGGTGGCCTTGACCTGCTCGAGCGCGGTCTGCACCTTGTCATAAAGCTTTTTCGTCTGCGAAAGTTCCCGCAGCATCTGCATGAGCGCTTCGTCATCGGCAATCTCCACGCCTGCCTGCTTGGACAGTTCTTCATAAAACAGCGTCTCCGGCAGATGCAGTTCGCAGGTGACTGTGCCTGTCCCTAGATCGACCTCCCGTACCCGGAATGCGTCAACCGGCTCAAGTTCCTGCAGCGTCCCCATCACACTTTCCGCGTCACTAAGGCTTGTAAGCTTTTCCGCACGGCTCAGCATTGCGTCGTACAGGGCGGATTTGACCGGATGATCATCCGGCAGCGCCCGAACCCAGCTTGGTAGGAAGAACCGCAGTTCCTCGACCGGGAACGCATACATCACGGCTTCCAACAGCCGTGCAATGTCCTGCGTCTGCATGACGGCACAGTCCATCGCCAGTGCCTGCACGCCATATTCTTCCCGGATACGGGCGCAGATCGCGTCTGCCTGTCCCTTTTTCGCGTCCTGCGTGTTTACGACGACCACAAATGGCTTGCCCGTCTTCTGCATATCTGCGATGGCGCGGGCCTCCGCCTCGCGGTAATCCTCGCGCGGAATATCTGTGACAGTTCCGTCCGTCGTGACGACCACGCCGATGGAACTATGCTCCTCCATGACCTTTTTTGTCCCCAGTTCCGCTGCCTGTGCCATGGGGAGTTCTTCGGAGGCCCATGGTGTCGTGACCATGCGGGGCTTGCCGTCCTCCGTATCGCCGACCGCGCCGGGGATCATATACCCCACGGAGTCAATCAGACGCACCTGCAGCGTCGTTTTTCCGTCGGGGCTGATGCGGGCAGCCTCGTTCGGGACGAACTTCGGCTCCGCCGTCATGATCGTCCGGCCCGAGCCGGACTGCGGCAGTTCATCGGTGGCGCGCTCACGCTCATAAATGTTTTCGATGTTCGGCAGCACAAGCTGCTCCATAAACCGCTTGATAAAGGTAGACTTTCCCGTCCGCACAGGGCCGACGACGCCGATATAGACCGTGCCGTCCGTACGGTCCGCGATCTGCGCGTAGATCGAACGTTGTTCCATATTCCCGCCTCCCGTCTCACATGGGAATCAGCAGCAGCTGTCCGGCGTCTGCCTCCGGCTGCGTCAGATGATTGGCCTGCTGAATCGACTGCGCCGTCGTCCGGTACTGCCGCGCAAGGTCCCAAAGCGCGGCGTTTTCACTTATGCGCCGGATCACGACCGACGGTCGCTGCGTGTTCTGCTGCCTTGTCAGGTCAAGCGTCCCGCCGGACAGGTTTTGCAGCTTCTGCCGAGAAAATGTCTGCACCTGAAAGACCGCGTCATAGCGCAGTTCGACTGTGCCGCTGCCTGCCGAGGCGTAGCCCTCCGGCTGGAGCATACACACGGCTTCGCAGAGCCCGTTTTCGTTCAGCGCCGTATGGCAGCTGACCTCCGTGCGGAACGTCTCAGCCTGCACCGCGCCATCGGAATCGGTATAGACGAGATCCGCACGCAGCGGTACATGGACGGTAACGCCGTCGTCTGTCCGTTCAAACGCCTGCGCGTCCGGATAGACCCGGCAGTCGAGTACGGCGGCAGCCTGCGCCGGGAACGAGGCGCGGATGGGCTCACGCTGCACCTGCGCGTCAAGCCGCATGGTGCGTTCCTGCGTTTCCCACTGCGGCTGGAACTCGCCCTTCGTCGAATACGCGTCCTCGCAAAGCGTAAGCGCTTGCGGCTGTACTAACATGCACTGCGCCAGCAGTCCTGCGCCGAACAGCAGCTTCTGCGACTGCTCTGACGCGACCGGCTCCAGCTGCACTCCGGTTACGAGCAGCACAGATTCGAGCGTTTCGTTCTGGTCGTAGTCTCCCTCCATCTGACAGTACTGCGAAAACGGTACGGAAAAGTTCAGCGTCCGCAGCGCGTTTTCGCTGTCCAGATAGGTAATCTGCAAATTCGCGGTTCCCTTTAAAACCGCCTTACTTCCGACCAGCCCCTGCTCCTGTACGACCGGCGTGAGCGAATAGCTGACCAATCGTGCAATTTGAGGCCTGCCGTCTGGCAGATTCAGTTCCTCGCTGACCTGAAACGCGCGCTCGGCAAGTTCTACAGGCGCGTTCATTTCATAGGTCTGTGTTTTCAGCTGCAAACAGGCAGGCGGGTCTGTGAGAACACGCGTGCTTTCCGTCTGCGGTTCAAAGCCGTCTGCCTGTACCAGAACACTCACGCGCAGGAGCACCTTGCGCGAGTTGATCAGGCGGCTGTCCGCGCTGCGGACGCAGCAGCGTACGAGCGTTTGCGTCTCTTCATGCAGATCGGCGCTCTCTAACTTGACCGTAAACGGCAGTTCGGAGGTCAGCAGCTGCAAGCCGCCCGTCTCGTCTGCATACAGACAGCTGGCGCGCAGTGTCCCTGTCACAAGAAGGCTGCCTTCCCGGTTTGTTTTGCTTTGCACCTCAGGCTCGGCATAGCAGATGAGCATGCGCGCTGCGTCCGGCATGCTGTCGGGTATAATGAGTTCCTGTGTCTGCTCCTGCGCGAGCGAAAGATGCGCCGTGCGCCGCAGGCAGGATTGCTGTTTCTGTTCAAATGCAAGCTCCATAGTCTCAACTCCTTGTATATGTTCTGGGATATATATACGCAGAGCCGGACAAGGATATGTTTCCGAAATTATTTCAAAATCAAAAGCCCCAGTACGATTAGGATCGTCGCAATCAAGATCCGCAGGAACCAGCCACACAGCGCAAATGACAGGAAAAGCCCGATGCCCACCCCAATCAGCAGCAGTCCAAGCTGCTCGGTTTTTACACACATAAAAAATCCCCCCTATCAGCATACGCGGACAGGGGGAAAAGGTGTCTGCTTCGGATTACCGGAGTTTGTGGCGGAAGAACCAGATCTGGAAGGGAAGAGATACGACGAAGGTCAGAAGATCTGCGCCTGGCTGGCTCATTTCTACGCCGGGCAGGCCCAGCATGCGCGGCAACAGAAGAATGAGCGGCACATACAGCAGTCCGTTGCGGCAGCTGGCCAAAAGCGTCGCGGCCTGATGGAAGCCGAGGCACTGGTATAATTGGTTTACATAAGTCGAGTATCCCATCAGCGGCATGACGGCGCAGGCATAGAGCAGTGCCTGACGGCCGATGCGCGTGACCTCCGCATCGTCGCGGAAGAAGTGCATGATCTCGTCGGGAAAGAGCGAGATCACAGCCGCACAGACGATGCACACCGTTGTTCCGAGCAGCACGGAAAACCAGAACGCCTGCCGCGTGCGCTTTTTATCGCCCGCGCCGAAATTATACCCGGCGACCGGCTGGAAGCCCTGCCCGATGCCGATCACGATTGAACGGACAAGCAGATAGACCTTGTTGGAGATCGTCACGGCGGCGACCGCCGCGTCGGAATAGACGGCTGCTGCGTTGTTTAAAAGCGCCGAGGACAGACTGGCGAAGCCCTGCCTGCAGATCGTCGGGAAGCCGACAAGCAGAATTTCGCCGTAAAGTCCGGGCCGTTTGCTGACGCAGCGGAGGTGAACCCGCACGATGCTCCGCCCGTGCAGGAACAGCCACGCAAGGATGCAGAAGCTGACCAGCTGACTGAGCGCTGTGGCCAGCGCTGCGCCCGCGATGCCCATATCGAAGACAAAGATGAACAGCGGGTCGAGTGCGACGTTCAGGAGTCCGCCTGTGCAGATGCCGTACATGGAGAGCATTGCCTCACCCTCGGAGCGCAAGGTGTTGTTCAGCACGAACGAGGCGCACATGATGGGCGCAGCCAGCAGAATAATGCGCGCGTAGCTTTCGGAGTAGGGGAGAATCGTTTCCGTTGAGCCAAGCAGCCGCATAAGCGGCCGGAGCGTGCAGAGGCCTGCAATGCAGATGAGAAGGCCCACGGCGGCGGCAAAAAAGAACGCACTGCTTGCGGTGCGGTTAGCCCGCTCGTTGTCCCGGTTGCCGAGACTGCGGCTGATGATCGACCCGCAGCCCATGCCGATGCCGAAACCGAAAGCCTGAATGATGGACATGAGCGAAAAAACGACGCCGACTGCTGCAGAAGCGCTTGTGGACAGCTTGGAGACAAAATAGGTGTCGGCAGTATTGTAAAACACGGAAATCAGCTGTGACGCCAGCGTCGGAACAGACAGCGATACGATTAACTTCGGAATCGGTGTGTACAGCATTCGGTCGCGCTGCTGCTCACTGGAAATGACACGCGCGGGCATAAAGTGCCTCCTGTTGCGGTTTTTTTACAGTATAGCACGAATTTCTGCGAATTCCAAGCAGTATGAAAAATGGTCAATTTACTTAATTCTTTCTTAAATCTGTTCCGGAGGGGTTTCTTTTTTGCTGGTTTTCTGTTACGATGTGGCAGCACGGAAAACTATGCTATATGCGAACAGGAAGGAGAATCGTTTATGACAAAACGGATTCTTTCCGTCTGCCTTGTGCTCGTTCTGCTGTTCGGCGTTCTCGCCGGATGCAGCAAAAGTGAGCCGCAGTCGGCGGACGATACAAAAAAGACAGAACAAAACGCTGCGGAGGACAAGACCTCGACGCAGTTTGCCTACCAAGCACAGTATTTTGATTTGCCGGAGGATATCCAGTGGATTGGCACGAGTTGCGTTTCCGGCGACACGCTCTACTTTTCCGCCAGCATTCCGGACGGCGGACAGGAGACTTACACCGATGAAAATGGCGAGGAAATCTCCTACGATACCTATTCCGAGGTCATCTTCCGCTTTGATCTCGACACCGGCGAATGTGTGCAGCTTGACAATTATGTAGCGGAGCCGGTCACGGAAGATCCGGATGCTCCCGACGGTGTGACGATGAACCCGGACGGCAGCATGCAGGTTTTCAACAGCAGTACCAACATCCAGACTATGGCGGCCGGTGCGGACGGCACACTCTGGCTCTACCGGCAGACGAGCCGCTATACGGACGACGGGACGGAGGGCGATTCCATCTCCGAACTGATTCAGCTTGATGCGCACGGTACGCTGCTGCGCACCATCACGCCCGTTTCCGATGAAGAGACGGACAGCACCGAAAGCTGGCGCTACAGCTATATCGATACCATTCTTTCCGATGATAAGGGCTATGTCTATACTTACGACTATCAGGCCGTCAATGTCTACGGTCCGGACGGCAGCTTCGTGTTCAGCAAGTCCGGCGACGAGCTGAACGGCCAGATCTGCCAGCTGTCCGCCAGCGAGGTCGGCATGACGACCTCCTCCGCAGACGGCAAGATGGTCTTCAAGCAGCTTGACCCGGAGACGAAGGACTGGGGCAAGGAAACGCCCGTTTCCTCCCGCGCGTGGAACATCCTCCCCGGCAATGATGTCTATGCCTATTTCTTTATGGATAACGGCAATATCTTCGGTGAACGCAGGGACACCGGTGACGTTGAGAAGGTCGTTGACTGGATGGCCTGCGACGTGGACAGCAACACCATCAATTCCGACCGCTTCGGCTTCCTCTCCGACGGCCGTATCGTCGCTGTGACTTATGAGTATGCAGACAACGGTCCCAGCAAGCAGCAGATTCTGGTCCTCAACCGTGTGGACGCGGCTTCTGTGCAGACCAAGACCGAACTGACACTGGCCTGCTTCTACCTTGACTACAACCTCCGCAGCCAGATTGTCAGATTCAACAAGACCAACCCGGATTACCGCATCGTTGTCAAGGACTATTCGGAATATGCGACCGATGACGATTCCAATGCCGGTCTTACCAAACTCAATACGGAGATCATTTCTGGCAATGTGCCCGATATTATCGCCAACGAAACGGAATTCCCTCTTGCACAGTACGCTTCTAAGGGCCTATTGGAAGACCTGTGGCCGTATATCGATGCGGATCCCGAATATTCGCGCGATAAGCTTATGGCGCAGCCGTTGAACGCGGCGCAGACAGAAGGCAAACTCTACCGCCTGCCCCTCGACTTCGGCGTTACGACTGCGGTCGGACTTGGCAAAGTTGTGGGCGAGTACACGACATGGACGCTGGCTGATGTCAACGATGCACTTTCCAAGCTTCCCGAGGGCGCGACGGTTTTCAACAAATATTACACCCAGGCCGAGATGCTGCAATACTGCGTTGCAATGAATGCGGAAAGCTTCATGAACTGGCAGGACGGAACATGCAGCTTTGACTCTGACGAATTCCGCGCGCTTCTGGAGTTTGTCAAGCCTTTCCCGACAGACTATGACTGGCAATCGGATTCGGATGATTATGAAAGCGATTTCACCCGCCTGAAAAACGGCAAGCAGCTGCTCTATCCGACGTCACTTTCCGGTTTCAGTGATCTGTACTATACCTTCGCCGCACTGAACAACGACATTCGCTTTGTTGGCTTCCCGCGCGAGGACGGCTCCAGCGGCAACGCGTTCAACGCCAGCTGCACGCTTTCCATCTCCACGACATGCAAGGATAAGTCCGGTGCATGGGCCTTTATCCGCTCAACGCTCTCTGATGACTACCAGAAGAATCTCTGGAATTACCCCATCGTGAAGTCAGTCTTTGAGGCAAAAGCGCAGGAGGCTATGACGCAGGAATACGAGACAGACGCCGACGGCAATCAGATCCTCGATGACGACGGCAATCCCATCCCCATCTCCAACGGCGGCATGAGTTACGGCGACGAGCCGATGATCGAACTCTATGCCGTCACGCAGGAACAGTACGATGCTGTAATGGCGCTTATTGATTCTACGACCAGCTTTGTGGATTACGATCAGAATGTTCTGTCCATCATCTCCGACGAAGCCGCAGGCTATTTTGCCGGCAGCAAGACCGTCGAAGAGGCATCTAAACTCATTCAGAGCCGCGTCGGTCTCTATATGCAGGAGCAGAAATAATGCCCCGATAACGGAGTGCTGCAGCCCTCTTCATTCGTAAAAGAGACGAATTCGCCGTTATTTCCATAGAACTGTTTTATTCCGCATGGTAAAGCAGGCCCCTGCCTCTTGCAGATGAGAGGCAGGGGCTGATTTTCTTCATTTTTGAAGCAGTTCGATGCCGGTTTTCACGCGTGCGATTGATTCTTCCTTGCCTAGAAGTGCACACAATTCTGTTGCGCCGCCGGGCGTCGAGGCTTTGCCGGATACGGCTACGCGCAGCGGCCAGAGAATGATGGAGTTCTTGACCTCCAGCTTGGCTGCCAGCGCGACGAGTGCGTCGTAAAGCGCCTCATTTGTCCACGTTTCCAGCCCCTCCAGAACCGGCAGAACGGCCTGCAGCGACGAAAGACTGTTTTCCAGCGTTGTCTTGGACTTTTTGTGGACGTACAGGTCTGTCGAATACACGGGCAGCTTGTCAATGAAATCCACGCGTTCGGGAAGGTCGGACAGAATCTCACAGCGCGGCTGCACCAGCGCGGCGACCGCCTTCAGATCAATCGCGGGATTTGTAATGACAGATTTCAGAACCGGCTCGGCCTTGGAAAAGAATGCCTCTGGGCTGAGTTTTTTCATGTATTCCGCGTTCATCCAGCGCAGCTTGTTGATATCGAATACAGCGGGGGACTTGGAAATGCCGGAAATGTCAAAGATCTCGGCAAGTTCGCAGAGCGTATAGAACTCCCGCTCTGCATATTCGCCCTTCGGACTCCAGCCAAGCAGCGCAACATAATTGAGCACAGCCTCAGTCAGATAGCCTTCGCGGATGAGATCCTCATAACTCGGGTCACCATGGCGCTTGGACATCTTGTGCTGCGCGTCGCGCATAACAGGGGAGCAGTGGACATATGTCGGGATTTCCCAGCCAAAGGCTTCGTACAGCAGATTGTACTTGGGCGCCGAGGACAGGTATTCGCTGCCGCGCACGACATGTGTGATGCCCATCAGATGGTCGTCAACGACGTTTGCGAAATTATACGTCGGCAGACCGTCAGACTTCAGCAGCACCTGATCTTCCAACTCCTTGTTCTCTACCGTGATATCGCCGAAGGAGGCGTCATGGAACGTTGTTGTACCCTCATGCGGGATGCGCTGACGGATGACGAACGGTTCGCCCGCCTCCACGCGCTTTTTTGCCTCCTCAAGCGGCAGATCACGGCAGGCGCAGACGTGTTTTTTGATCTCGCCTGTCTCGTCTCCAGCCTCTTCCTCGTCTGATTTCTGGCAGAAGCAGTAATACGCGCCGCCCTTTTCGCACAGCAGCTTCGCATACTTGCCGAACAGATCGCGCCGTTCAGACTGCACATACGGGCCAACTGGACCGCCGACGTCTGGTCCCTCGTCATGCGTCAGACCACACTCGGCCATCGTCTTGTAGATTACATCGACCGCGCCCTCGACCAGACGGCCCTGATCGGTGTCTTCAATGCGGAGAATGAACTTGCCGTGGTGGCGGCGGGCAATCAGCCATGTATAAAGCGCAGTGCGCAGGTTGCCAACGTGCATATAGCCCGTGGGGCTCGGAGCAAAGCGGGTGCGGACCTCGCCGTGCGGGATGCGCGCTTCCATCTGCTCAAAAAAATCCATGATGCGTATTCCTCCAATAAAAATAAATACAGTGTAAACATTATATAGTTTTTTTCAGAAACAGTCAATCATTGATTGCGCATTCCGGCGGTTTGTGGTATGATAAGCACATCTATCGAATAGAAAGAAGGACATATCATGGACGAAAAAAAACGCATCTTTTCCGGTATCCAGCCCAGCGGCGATCTGACGCTTGGCTCCTATATGGGCGCGATCAAAAACTGGGTCGATCTACAGGACGAATATGAGTGCGTCTATTGTATCGTCGATATGCACGCCATTACTGTCCGGCAGGTTCCGGCTGATCTGCGCCGCAGAAGTCTGGAGCAGCTTGCGCAGTATATCGCCTGCGGCCTCGACCCGCAGAAAAACATCATGTTTATCCAGTCCCATGTGCCGCAGCACGCGGAACTCTCCTGGGTCCTAGGCTGCTATACGCAGTTCGGCGAACTGTCGCGCATGACGCAGTTCAAAATGAAATCGCAGCAGCATGCAGATAATATTACCGCCGGCCTGTTTACCTATCCTGTGCTGATGGCCGCCGATATCCTGCTTTATCAGACTGACCTTGTCCCCGTCGGTGAGGATCAGCGCCAGCATGTTGAACTCTGCCGCGACATCGGCGCGCGCTTCAACAATTCCTTCCCCGACACCTTCAAGCTGCCCGAGGCGTTCATTCCCAAAATGGGCGCACGCGTTATGAGCCTCGGCAATCCGGAGAACAAGATGTCAAAGTCCGATCCCGACGGCTGCGTCTTCCTCATGGATAAGCCCGAGGATATCATGCGCAAATTCAAGCGCGCCGTGACCGACTGCGAAACCGCCGTCCGCTTTGACAAGGAAAACAAACCCGGCATCTCTAATCTCCTTACGATCTACTGCGCCGCCACCGGCAAGACCATCGAGCAGGCCGAGGCAGAGTTTGCAGATCAGGGCTACGGCGTCTTCAAGCCCGCTGTCGGCGAAGCCGTTGTCGAACTTGTCCGTCCCATCCGCGAAAAGACCGAGCAGCTGCTCGGCGATAAGGCGTATCTGGAAAGCATCTACAAGGAGGGCGCTGAGCGCGCATCTTATCTCGCCAACAAGACCCTCCGCAAGGTCTACAAAAAGGTCGGCTTCGTCGCGCGGTAACGCATGAAGCACGCTGCTTCCCAGTAGGGGCCGATGCCCACATCGGCCCGTTGGGAAGTGCCGAATTTGCCGTAGATTTCCGCAAAAACGGCCATATTCTGCCGGGCCGATGTGGGCATCGGCCCCTACACAGGCAGAGCGTCGGCCCCCACACAAGGTTAAACAATCATTATGACAACAAAACAAGTCGTTTACATGCTGCTGGCGATGCTTGTCGCCGCAGCTGTGTCGTTTGCGTCCACGCCGATGGTCAAGACGCTGGCCTGTAAGGTCGGTGCGATCGATGTGCCAAAGGATAACCGCCGCATGCACAAGGTTCCCATTCCACGCATGGGCGGTCTGGCGATTTTCCTGGCGTTTCTGCTGTCGGTTCTCGTCTTCGCAGACATTGACCGGCAGATGCAGGGCATTTTGCTCGGCTCCATTATGATCGTTATTCTCGGCGTTCTGGACGATATCATGGCACTCAAGGCGCTGCCAAAGCTGTTTGTCCAGATTGCCGCCGCAGGCGTCGCTGTCTGGCACGGCTGCACAATTCAGTTTGTCTCCAACCCCAACGTCTTTTCCGAGGCAACCTATCTCAATCTCGGCTGGCTGTCCATCCCCGTCACCATCATCTGGATCGTCGCTATCACCAACGCCGTCAATTTTATCGACGGCCTCGACGGCCTCGCCGTCGGTGTGTCTGCCATCTCGACCGCGTCCTTGATCGTCGTGGCGCTCATGGTGAAGGAGGTCAACATCGCCATCATCCTCTGTGCGCTCTTCGGCGCATGCCTCGGCTTTATCCCGTATAACATGAACCCTGCGAAAATTTTCATGGGCGACACCGGCTCGACCTTTCTCGGCTATATTCTTGCCACGCTTTCCATTACGGGCCTGTTCAAGATGTATGCCATTATCTCCTTTGCCGTGCCGTTCCTCATCCTCGGTATCCCAATCTTCGATATCAGCTTTGCCTTCCTGCGCCGTATTGCCCACGGCCAGAACCCGATGAAGGCCGACCGCGGCCATTTCCATCACCGCCTCATCGACATGGGCTTCTCACAGAAGCAGGCTGTCGCCATCGCCTATATGCTGACCGGCATTTTAGGGTTAGCTGCTGTGCTGCTGACGTCCTCGGGCGAACTCAAGGCGCTCATTCTCATCGCTGCAATTTTTATTGTCAGCGCTATCGGCTTCAAGCTGATCTTCTCGAAGAACGACCCGGCAGAGGACGAGCCGGAAGAAAAACAGGAGGAACCGCATGAATAAGCTGAAAGTCATGTCCGTCTTCGGCACAAGGCCGGAGGCCATCAAAATGGCGCCGCTTGTCAAGGCGCTGCAGGCCTGTGAGCAGATTGAAAGTATCGTCTGCCTGACCGGTCAGCACCGGGAAATGCTTGATTCCGTCATGGAAATCTTCCGGCTGACGGGGGATTACGACCTGCATATCATGGAAAAGCGCCAGACGCTTTCCACCATCACAACCAAGACGCTTCTTGGCATGGACGAAGTTTTAAATGCAGCCAAACCTGACCTTGTTCTTGTCCACGGCGACACGTCCACAACGTTCGCCGGTGCGCTTGCCGCGTTCTATCATCAGGTCAAGGTCGGTCATGTTGAGGCCGGACTTCGTACCTGGGACAAATACTCCCCCTTCCCGGAGGAGATGAACCGCACGCTCGTCGGCGATATTGCCGATCTGCATTTTTCCCCAACAAAGGCCAATGCGGACAATCTGCGCCGCGAGGCCATTATGGGCGACATTTTCATCACCGGCAATACGGCAATCGATGCCATGCAGTATACCGTGAAGCCGAATTTTGTTTTCCCGACGGCGCTGCTCAACGAACTGGACTTCCAAAATCACCGGATTATTGCCGTTACCTGCCACCGGCGGGAGAATTACGGCAAACCCATGGAGGACATCATGCACGCCATTCTGGAAATCGTGGAGACGCACCTCGATGTGGAGGTTGTCTATCCCGTCCACCTGAGCCCCGTCGTGCGCGAATGTGCGTTCCCGATTTTAGGCGGCCATGACCGCATCCACCTGATCGACCCGGTCGATGTGGAGGAAATGCACAATCTCATTGCCCGCTGTTATATGGTCATGACGGATTCCGGCGGATTGCAGGAGGAAGCACCTGCCCTCGGTAAGCCCGTCCTTGTCATGCGCCGCGAGACGGAGCGCCCGGAGGCCATCACTGCCGGAACGGCGAAGCTTGCCGGCGTAGAAAAGAACGAGATTGTGCGGCTTGCAAACGAACTGCTGGACAATCCAGACGCGTATGCGAGCATGGCAAAGGCCGTCAACCCCTACGGAGACGGCCATGCAAGCGAACGCATTGTGAAGGCAATTTTGTGGCACTTCGGCCGCACAGCGGAAAGACCAGCTGATTTCGGCGCCTGAGCGGAAGCAATAGGAAAGGACGGTGACGGACGACGGAGCAGAACCAGAAAAACAAGCGGACGTTACTGATGTTCATTCTCGCAACGCTGGCCGTAATCGTCGTGATCGGCGCGCTTTTTATCGGGAATATCCGCCAGAATACGCGCGATGCCATCGTCCTGCCGGACACAGCGCAGAGTGTTCAGTCAGAGTCGCAGCCGGATGAAAATAAGCCTGCGCTGCTTGAGGTCACGCGCGAAAATGTGCAGAACATCGTGCGAAGCCTGCACCGGCCGCAGTATTACCACCAGACCTATACCATTACCCGCCAGATGAACGGCGCTGTGTCCGAGACATCTGCTGAACTCTGGGTTGCAGATACGCGCGTCTGCGCTGTTCTAACGACCGCAAGCGGAGAAAAGCACATTCTGACTGACGGCGAGACACTCTATGTATGGTATGCCGGGGATGAAACGGTGCGCACGCTTGCAGCTTCTCAGAATGCGACGATGGATGAACTCATCGGTATCCCAACCTATGAACAGGTCGGGGCCATGCCGCCGGCCGCTATTACCGACGGTGAATTCATCACGGATGACCGCTACGATTCCGGGCAGCAGATTTTTGCTGCCGCTGAAGAAGGAACCGTTCGCCGCGAGTGCTGGATCAGCCTCAACTATGGCCTATTGACCGAGAGTATCCTTAAATCCGGCGGCGAGACGATCTACGACGCGCTCCAGACCGGACTCGAAATCCTCGCCGCAGGAGACGAGACCTTCGAGGACGTCTTCACCCTCCCAGACGGGAGCGTCCCGTTCCAGGAGTAAACAGCCGTAAATTTATATGGCGCTCTGTAGGGGGCGATGCTCACATCACCCCCTACAGAATGCACTTTTTACGGCGATCTGCGGCGAATTCGTAGCTGCCCAGCGGGCCAATGTGGGCATCGGCCCCTACAACCAAGTCGAAAGAATTGCCGCCAAAAATGAAACAGCGGTCAGTTTCTCAAAGAAAAAAATCACGACAACAAAAACGCCGCCGCCGTTAAAATAACCGACAGCTGATCTTCCTCCTCGCCGTCCACGACGAGCAGCAGCAAAATCAGCAGCATCAGCAGATCCCCCGTGTCAATACTGCGCGGCAGCAGCCGTGACAAAAAACCTCCATGTTCCGCCGCACAGGGCGGAGAAGAGGGCGGCGGAGGCGGGGGAGCAGGCGGCGCGCGCACAGGCTCCGGAGGCGGAGCAGGCGCAGCTGTCTGCGGCTCGGCGCCGACGCGCGTCGGATGATAGACGCCTGCGGCATCCGGTATGTAGCGGTTATACATCATGGCGTCTCCTTTGCTCCGGGACTTCGGCCCCGGTTTTTCAGAGCCAGACTCGCAAGGCTTGCCAGCCGCGCTGCTTGCAGCGCCCGGTCGATCTTTTCCTGCCGCTCCCTGCGCAGAAATGGCTTCAGCGCCAGCAGAAGCGCCTCTTGCTTTTTGTCCATTTTTCCCGCCTGCCGCAGCATTGCGGCGGCAGGCTCCGGCAGCGGCTGCTGTTGAAAAACGGCCTGCACCGGCTTTGGTTCGGGTTCCGGCTCCGCAGCTTTTGGCGCGGTTGCACTTACAGACTGCGGCTGTGGTGCGGAAAAGCCCATCGCTCCGGCTAACTCCCGCAGTTCCTGCATCTGCGCGGGATCGTCTAATACGGCGCGCAGCGCGCGCTCCAGATCATCCATTGAGTTTTCTCAACAGCGCCTGTGCCTGCTCTGTGTTCAGGACAGGCTGCAGGAGTTCCATTGCCCGCGCGTGGTCGCCCTGCTTTGCTGCGTCTGCGGCTTGGCGCAGGCGCTCGCCACAGCCGGACGATAGCAGCGCCAGCAGCTGCCGTCCCTCTGAAGACCCCAATACGCGTCGAAGCTGTTCTGGGGAAAACGAATGTTCCATCCAGCTACCCCCTCCGTTCTTAAGTAACCGCTGATTCAATCGGTTACTCAACCCGATTCTTCCTTATCATATGCGCGCAGCGCGTGAAAGTGAACCATATGAAGCTTCTTGTTTTGTCAGACACGCACCGGAGCCTCGGCTTTGCGTACGATGCCATAGAAAAAGAACGTCCGGACGCAGTTTTGCATCTGGGCGATCATCTGACCGACGCCGAGGAGTTATCCTTTGCCTGTCAGGAACCGGATTTTTATTACGTTCCCGGCAACTGCGACTATGCCCCGACGGTCCCGCAGAGTCTGACGTTGGAGTTTGACGACGTTCGGGTCTTTATGACCCACGGCCATATTTACGGTGTCAAACGCGATCTGACTGCGCTGGCAGGCGCGGCAAAAGATGCGGGCGCGCAGCTTGCGCTTTTCGGCCATACGCATATCCAGCACATGGAGGAGCGCAACGACATCACGCTTTTGAACCCCGGCACCGCCGGGCGCTTCGGCCGCAGCGGCTACGCCGTGGTCGAGATCACGGACGGCACATTTACCTGCCGCTTGGAAACGGATACGGAGTGATAGTGATTTTATGATTTTAGCAATCGATATCGGCAATACCAACATTGTGCTCGGCTGCATGGAGCACGACCGCATTCTTGTCGAGGCCCGCATGGCGACCGACCTGCTCAAGACCTCCGACCAGTACTGCGTGGAACTCAAAAATCTTTTGAATCTTTATGAGATTGATCCGAAGAGCGTCGAGGGCGTCATTATCTCGTCTGTCGTACCGCCGGTTCTCAATTCCTGCAAGACTGCCGTGCGTAAGCTGACCGGCAAAACGCCGATGATCGTCGGCCCGGGCATCAAAACGGGACTCAATATCCAGATGGAGAACCCGGCTCAGATCGGCAGTGATCTGATCGTCGCCGCTGTCGCCGCACTTAGCCGATTTAAACCGCCTCTCATCATCGTTGACATGGGTACAGCCACGACCATGACGGCCATCGATAAAAACGGCACCTACGTCGGTGGCTGCATCAGCCCCGGTCCGAAACTCTCTGCCGAGTCGCTCTCTACACGCACGGCGCAGCTGCCCGCCATCAGTCTGGATAGCCCGAAAAAGGCCATCGGCAAAAACACCGTCGATGCCATGCGCAGCGGTGTGATGCTCGGCTCCGCCTGTATGGTTGACGGCATGATCGACCGGATGGAGGAAGAACTCGGCGGCGGCGTGACTATCGTTGCAACAGGCGGCATTGCGCGCTTTGTCCTTCCAATGTGCCGCCGCAGAATCGAATACGACCGTGACCTTCTTCTGAAGGGTCTATCTATCCTCTATGAAAATAACCGCAGAGAGAAGTGAATTTATGTGCAGACGAATCTCAATGCGCAGTGTGTTCTTCCTTCAAAAACGCTCACGCGGTTTTTGAAAACCGCCGTGACGCCCCTGTTTTTATACGATGAAAAGAGTCTCGTGCAGGCAGCGCAGGCTCTTTTCCGTGCATTTTCCGACTGCAACGGATTCTTGCCGCGCTTTCCCATCCGCATGAATCCGAATCCCACTGTTCTGCAGATTCTGCACAGCTGCGGCTGCGGTGTACTCTGCCGGAGCCGCGCAGAGTTGGAACTTGCTGCACGGTGCGGGTTCCATGACAGACAAATTGCCTATGAACCGCTGCTTTGCAGCGCGGAAGCCGAGCAGACTGCGCGTGCGCTCGGCGCGGTTTTCGTGCTGGACAGAGCCGACTTGCTTCCTGAGAAACCGCCGGAAGCGGCGATTCTGCTCCTGCGCCAGCAGGGGCCGCTGCGCTGCGGCGCGAAACCTGTTACTGGCATCATGGCTTCCTATGCCGGGATGGAGCGTGAGGAACTTCTGCGCATGGCAGACTGTCTGCATGTGAACGGCACAGAATGGCTCGGACTTGGTATGCGGCTGGGCGATCTGTGTATGGACGAGAACTTTTATCCCGCTGTGTTCGCACAACTTGCTGCGTTGGCGCAGGAACTGTATGAGAAAACCGGCATTGCAGCGGATGCGCTCGACCTTGGCGGCGGTTTCGGCATCAGTTACCGATCCGGTTTTTCTGGCCCGGATCCAAACGCGTGCGCTGCTGCCATCCAAAAGCAGATGCAGTCTCTCCCGGAAGCGCTTCGCGGCGTTGCGCTGCAAATGAGCCCTGGCAGGTTTCTGGCTGCGGCCAGCGGAACGCTGGTCGCGCGGGTACGGACTGTCAAGCCCGGCCCGACGCCGCTTGCTGTGCTGGATATCAATCCGGCGCAGTGCCTCCGCCTGTCGAGAAGCGGTGCATACCATCCCATAAGCGTTTTTCGTGCCGACGGGCGGCGGATGCTGATGCAGCTTCTGACCGGCAGCACGCAGGACGGCAACGCCATGCGCCGGATTTTGCCGGAACTTCGTCCCGGCGATCCGGTTCTCGTCGGTATGCTCGGTGCGGATGGACGCAGTCTTGCCTCCGGCTACGGCGGTGCGGAGTTGTGCCCGGAATATCTGATCCATCCGGACGGCGGAATTACAGCATGCTGAACACCAGCCCGAGGCAGACCAGAAAGCCTGCCCCGATGCAAACCGTTACCGCTGCGTCAATCACAGCGGCAGCGTACCGGATGCGCCGTCTGCGTACCTGCAGGCGGCTGCTGGATACGGATGAAGCGGGCGTCTCCGGGGAACGCTTCAAATATTGGGACAGTTCAATCACAGAATCAGAACGCATCAGAATTTCCTCCTATGTTTTTCTGATGCTATCCTATCAGATTCTATGTACGATAAACCGGACTTTTGAAAGGAGCACCATCTAAAATGGAAGAATTCTATCTCGATTCCTGCGGCGCAGGCCGTCTGCACTGCGCGCTCTGGAAGCCGGAAGGGGAGCCGAAGGCTGTTGTTCAGCTGATTCACGGCATTGCTGAGCATATCGGCCGCTATGACGAGTTTGCGAAATTTCTGACGCAGCATGGCTATGTCGTCGCCGCTGACGATCATATGGGTCACGGCGGCTCTGTGGAGAATGGGCTCAAGGGCTATTTTTCCGGCGGCTGGCTGTCGGCGGTCGAGGACGAAAAGCGCCTGCACGACGAGATCTCCGCGCAGTATCCGGATCTGCCGTATTATATCCTCGGCCACAGCATGGGGTCGTTCCTGCTGCGCACCTATCTGTATACCTACCCCGACGCGGTGGACAAGGCTGTCATTTCCGGCACCGGCTGGGAGGATCCGATGAAGGTCCGCATGGGCAAGCTTGTCTGCAAGCTGGAGCAGGCCCGTATCGGCGAAAAAAACACCAGCGCCCTTGTTACAAAGCTGATGTTCGGCAGTTATAACAAAGCTTTCGGTCCCGTAACATCGCCAAACGCATGGATCTGCTCCGATGATGCCGTTGTGGCTGCCTATGACGCGGATCCGCTCTGTGGATTTGATGCAACAGTCGGCCTTGCGCGCGATCTGCTTACGGGTGTCGGTATGAATGAACAGCCGGAAAATCTGGATAAGATGAACAAGCAGCTTCCCGTCCTTTTCATCTCCGGCTGCAAGGATCCCGTCGGCGGCATGGCAAAGGGCGTTCTGAAGTGCATCGACGCGTTCAAACGCAGCGGCATGAAGGATATCACCATCAAGCTGTATCCCGAGGGCCGCCATGAAATGCTCAATGAGCGCAATAAGGCCGAGGTCTATCAGGATGTTCTTGACTGGCTTGACCGATGAACTATCACAAAACGAGCCTCCGCTCCGCGCGGAGGCTCGCAGTTTTTTGCTTTATATACGGTTTCACCGATTTTTGACTTGAGAAGTATAGAAAAGCGTGATAAAATAAATCAAATTGGACCTTTCACAAAAGGAGCAGAGAATACTATGGCACTGAGAAAAATCGTAACGGTAGGCGACCCGATTCTGACCAAGGTCTGCCGCCCCGTCACAAAATTTGACCAGAAGCTTGCAATTTTAATCGAGGATATGATCGAGACGATGCATGAGGCAAACGGCGTTGGCCTTGCAGGGCCGCAGGTCGGCGTGATGCGCAGGCTTTGTGTCGTCGATACCGGCGAGGAAGACGTGGAACTTGTGAATCCCGAAATCGTTGAAGTCAGCGCGGAAACGCAGACCGGCGTTGAGGGATGTCTGAGTCTGCCCGGCAAATACGGCATTGTTACCCGTCCTGAGCACGTTGTCATTCGCGCGCAGGATCGGAACGGCGATTGGTACGAATATGAAGGCGACGATATTGTCGCCCGCTGCTTCCTGCATGAGATCGACCATCTCGATGGCCATATGTACACGGAGATCGCCGAAAAGATGCTCACGCCGGAGGAACTCGAAGAACTGACCCGGCAGGAAGAGCAGGAGGATGGCGAATGAGACTCGTCTTCATGGGCACGCCCGATTTTGCCAAGGCATGTCTGGAAACATTGTATACGGACGGCTTTGATATCGCCGCTGTCTATACCAAGATCGATACGCCGAAAAACCGCGGCATGAAGCTGATTCCGTCGCCTGTCAAGGAATACGCGTTGTCTGTGGGCCTGCCGGTCTATCAGCCGCAGTCCTTCCGGGATGAAGAGGCGGTTCGGCAGCTGCGCGAGTTGAAGCCGGACCTGTTGGTCGTCGTCGCCTACGGCAAAATTCTGCCGCAGGCTGTGCTGGATATTCCGAAATACGGTGCGATCAACATGCACGGCAGCATTCTGCCGCAGCTTCGCGGCTCCGCGCCCGTGCAGCGCTCCATTCTGAACCACTGTGATGAAGCCGGCGTCACCGCCATGTACCTCTCCGCAGGAATGGACGAGGGCGATATCATTGAGATCCGTAAAACGCTCATTCAGCCGCTGGAAACCTCCGAAGAACTCATGGCGCGCCTCGCGCAGATCGCTGCGCCGCTCTGCGCCGACACCGTCCGTGCCATTGAAACCGGAACAGCCGTGCGCATCCCGCAGGACAGCGCCCGCGCGACCTATGCGCCCATGCTGTCCAAGGAGGAAAGCCCCATCGACTGGAACCAGCCAGCCAGATTTATCGTCGATCATGTGCGCGGTCTTGTTCCATGGCCGGTTGCCACGGCAGAACTTGGCGGCACGGAATTTAAAATTTATCGTGTAGAATATACTGATCAAAAGACGGATAAAGCGCCCGGCGCGCTTGTCGCGCTGACGAAAAAAGGGCTGCTCGTTGCCTGTAAGGATGGAGACACTGTCCTCATCCGTGAACTGCAGGCCAAGGGCGGAAAGCGCATGCCAGCCCCTGATTATTTCCGGGGACATCCCATCACTATCAAGTAAGAGGTAGCTATGAACGCAAGAACGACTGCGCTGTCCGCGCTGATCGCCATACGGCGGCAGAACGCATGGGCCGACGGCGCATTGAAGGACTATGCGGCCCGCGACCGGCTCGACCGCCGCGACGCGGCGCTTGCCGCGCGGCTTTTATACGGCGTGGTGCAGAACTGCATGCTGCTGGACTTTTATCTCGCGCAGGTCGTATCCTCGCCGCTTGCAAAATTGCAGCCGGTCGTGCTTGATATTCTGCGCCTCGGCGCATATCAGATTTTATTTTTGGACAAGATCCCCGTCTCCGCCGCAGTCAATGAAGCGGTCGAACAGACGAAGACCCATGCGAACAAACGCGCTGCCGGTCTGGTGAACGGCTCACTGCGCACCCTCGCCCGCAGAAGGGACGAACTGGTCCAGCCGCATGATCTGGCTACAAAGTATTCTCACCCGCAGCCGCTTGTTGACTGTCTGCGCGCGTCTATGGATGACGAAACGCTCGAAGCGTTCCTCGCCGCCGATAATGATATTCCGAAGACTGCGCTGCAAGTAAATCCCCTGAAAGCCGCACCTGAACAGGTCGCTGCCGCGCTGGACGAAGCGGGGGTCGCCTATGAGCCGCACCCGTGGCTGCATGGATGCTTCCTCGTCTCCGGTACGGGTAATCTTGAGGCGCTGCCGCTGTTCCACTCCGGGGCGGTCTGTGTACAGGATGCCGCCGCGAAGCTGGCCGTGCTGGCATCCGGCGCTGCGCCGGGCATGCGCGTGCTCGACTGCTGCGCGGCCCCCGGCGGCAAAAGTTTCGCCGCCGCCATGCAGATGGAAAACACGGGCAGCATTCTGTCCTGTGATCTGCACGCGCATAAGATTTCCCTGATCGAAAAGAATGCTGCCCGGCTCGGCATTTCCATCATAGAGGCTGAACAGCGCAGCGCAGCGGAATTTGAGCCCGCGCTGGAAAAGCAGTTTGACCTTGTCATCGCCGATGTGCCGTGCTCCGGCCTCGGCGTTATCCGCAAAAAGCCGGATATCCGCTATAAGCCGCTGGATGCCATCGAGCGCCTGCCGGACGTGCAGCGCGCCATTCTGGAAACCGTCAGCCGCTATGTAAAGCCCGGCGGCGCACTCCTTTACAGCACCTGCACCGTCCGAAAAGAGGAAAACGAAGCCGTTGTCCTGCCGTTTTTGCAGGCGCATCCGGAATTTTCGCTGGAACCGTTTCCGGTTCCGGACGGACTTGACCTTCCCAACGAGGGCTATGCCACGCTCCTGCCGCACAAGCACGCGGCGGACGGCTTTTTCATCTGTAAGCTGAGGAAACACGCATGAAACAGGATATCAAATCCATGACGCTGGCTGAACTGCAAGACGTGTTCGCGGCGCTCGGAGAACCCGAATTCCGCGCAAAACAGGTCTTCACATGGCTGCACCGCGGCGTGGTCGGCTTCGAGGCTATGACGAATCTCTCCAAGACTCTGCGCGAAAAGCTGGACAGCCTCTATTTCATCACCGCGCCGACCGTCGCCCGCAAGCAGATCTCCAAGCTTGACGGGACGATTAAATATCTCTGGAAGCTGCGTGACGGCAACTGCGTCGAATCTGTCGTCATGCAGTATCACCACGGCAATACCGTCTGCATCTCGTCTGAGGTCGGCTGCCCGATGGGCTGCAAGTTCTGTGCGTCTACGATCGGCGGCCTCGTCCGCAGGCTGGAGCCGTCAGAACTTCTCGACCAGGTGCTCTTTTCCCAGCTGGATTCCGGCCTGCCCATCTCCAATATCGTGCTTATGGGTATCGGCGAACCGCTGGACAACTTTGACAATGTTATGCGCTTCCTTGAACTTGTCAATAGTCCGGACGGCATGAACATCGGCATGCGCCACATCAGCCTGTCTACCTGTGGTCTGGTCGATAAGATTGAAAAGCTTGCCGAGCGAGATCTGCAGCTGACGCTTTCTGTCTCCCTGCATTCGCCAGACGACGAATCGCGCAGCAAGATTATGCCTGTCAACCGCCGCTGGCCGGTCGATACACTGCTGGCAGCCTGCCGTGATTATTTTGCGAAGACCGGGCGGCGCATTTCCTTTGAATATACGATGATCGACGGCGTGAGCGACAGTCCGGAGCAGGCGCAGCTGCTGGCAAAGAAGCTGGCAGGAATGGGCGCACACGTCAATATGATCCCACTCAACAACGTCACAGAGAGCGGCCTGCATACTTCGTCAAAGCAGGCTATCCACCGTTTTCAGACCATACTTGAAGAAAACGGCATTACCGCGACGCTCCGCCGGACGCTCGGCAGCGACATTGACGCGTCCTGCGGTCAGCTGCGCCGCAAGTATGAATCGAACTGAAGGAGGGAACCGCATGCAGACATGGGGCTTGACCGATCCGGGCAATATCCGGCAGCAGAATCAGGATTCCTATGCGATCATGCCGTTTGGCCGCGACCGTGTGCTTATGATCATTTGCGACGGCATGGGCGGCGCAAAATCTGGCAACGTGGCAAGCAGTCTCGCCGTCGAGGTGTTTACGGACGAGGTTCGCCGCACCCAGCGGGCCGGCATGACACCGGAAAAGGCCGCCGCCATGCTCCGCAGCGCGCTGGAACTAGCCAACAGCGCCGTCTTTGAGCAGTCGCAGCTGAGCGATGATTTTACCGGCATGGGCACAACGCTCGTCGCCGTCTGGATCAGCCGCGATCTGGCCGTCGTCATCAACGTCGGCGATAGCCGCGCCTATCATTTTACACGCGAAGACGTGCGCCTCATTACGCGCGACCACTCTATGGTCGCTTACATGGTCGAGCGCGGCGAACTCACACAGGAACAGGCCAAGCTTCATCCGGGCAAAAACGTCATTACCCGCGCCGTCGGCACCGAGCCGGAGGTGGAGGGCGATGTGTTTACCTGCCGTCTGCGCCGCGACGAGTGCATTCTGCTCTGCTCCGACGGCCTTTCCAATGAAATGGCTGATCAGGAGATGCTCTTTGAGGTCGTCCACGGTCTGAGCAAGAGCGACTGTTGTCAGCGGCTGCTGCATATCGCCAAAAACCGCGGCGCACCCGACAATGTGACCGTCACGCTGGCGGCTGTCTGACGGGAGGACGCATATGAACCAAATTCTCAGAAAGGAGCGAGCCTGATGGACCGATACATCGGAAAGCTGTTGGATAACCGCTACGAGATCCTTGAAAAAATCGGCTCCGGCGGCATGGCGGATGTCTATAAGGCCCGCTGTCACCGCCTCAACCGGCTCGTGGCCATTAAAATATTAAAGGAAGACCTCTCGCAGGACGCCGAGTTCCGCCGCCGCTTCCACGCCGAATCGCAGGCCGTCGCCATGCTCTCACACCCGAATATCGTGAGTGTCTACGACGTTTCGCGTTCGGATAACATTGACTATATTGTCATGGAACTCATCGAGGGTATTACGCTCAAGCAGTATATGGAGCAGAAGGGAATCCTCAACTGGCGCGAAGCCCTGCATTTTTCCACCCAGATTTGTAAAGCGCTCGAGCACGCGCACAGCCGTGGGATTGTCCACCGCGACATTAAGCCCCACAATATTATGATTTTGAAGGACGGCAGCGTCAAGGTCGCAGATTTCGGCATTGCCCGCGTCTCCTCCGCTCAGAATACCCTCACGCGTGAGGCGCTCGGCTCCGTCCACTATATCTCGCCCGAGCAGGCCAAGGGTGCGCAGGTTGACTGCCGTGCCGACCTCTATTCCCTCGGCATTGTCATGTACGAAATGCTGACGGGCCGCCCGCCGTATGACGGTGATACGCCGGTGTCCGTTGCCATCCAGCATATCAACGGACACCCCACCATGCCGCGTGAGTTGAATCCCTCGATTCCGCTCGGCCTCGAGCAGATCACCATGCACGCCATGACAGCAGAACTGTCCCACCGCTATCCTTCTGCCACCCGCATGCTCCACGATCTGGAGGAATTCCGCAAGGAGCCGAATATCGTCTTTGACTTTACTGCCGAAGCGGACAGCATCGACGTACAGCGCCTTCTGAATGACCCGGATTATATGCCGAAGACGCTGGGCCGCACGAACGCGGTCAAGGGCGCGCTTGCCGACGCGGTCGCAAAGAAAAAGCAGCAGGAACAGAATAAAAAAGCCCAGCAGGACGCCTCCCGGCGCGGCAGCCGCGTTGCGGTCATCGCCGGTATTGTCTGTATCGCACTGGCTGTGATCGTCATCTGCTATTTCCTGTATAATTATTTCTTTTCCGGCCTGTTCGGCAGGACGGAGGAAACAGCTGTCCCGCGTCTGATCGGCTTGAACGCCGAGCAGATCCGAGCCGAGGATTACCCGGACTTCGTCATTCAGATCGACGGCTACGTCGAAAGCAGCCAGTATGAGGCGGGGGTCGTCGTTGACCAGTCGCCGCTGCCGGAAAAACAGGCGAAAGTCGGCAGCACCATCAAACTGACTGTTTCCTCGGGCGTCAGTGAGACGAAAATGCCGCCGCTCGTGAATCTTACGCGCCAGAATGCCGAGCAGCAGCTGAACGCGCTTGGCCTGAACCTGAACATTCAGATCGAGGAGCGCAAGGACGATATCTACACCGAGGGCTATGTCATCCAGACAGACCCGGCCAGCGGCTCGGCGCTCACCAGCGGCCAGACTGTTACCCTTACCGTTTCGCTCGGCCCGGATGTCGAACTGATCGAGGTTCCGACGCTTGTTGGTGAGGACGTGGATAAGGCGCTGCAGATGATCGCGGACGCCGGATTGCAAAACGGCAGCATCCGCAGCGATGACAGCGACTTGCCCGCCGGCACGGTCACGTTCCAGTCCATCGACGGCGGCCAGATGGTCAAAAAGGATACCGTCATCAACCTGCGCGTGTCCAAGGGCCCGCAGGAGGCTGCGATTCCGGTTGTGACCAATCTGACGCAGGATCAGGCTGTTTTACAGGATGAATCGGTCACGCTTTCTATCTCCGCCTATTCTACCGATGATGGAACGCTTCGCTATGCGTGGTATATGAGTACCAACGGCAGCTATGAAAACGCCGCGCTTGTCTCGCGCAGCAGGGAAGGGAATACCACCTGCGAGGCCGATACTTCTGTCCCCGGCACCTATTATTACTTCTGCGTCGTGGAAAATTCCTTCGGCGACGATACAAAAACGACAAAATCCAACATGATCGAGGTCGTTGTGCAAGAGAAGACTGTAGAAAAAACCATCGAGATCAATCTCCCGAGCAAGAGTGGTCTGTATGAGATCACCGTCTATGTCGATGGTGTGCTGCAATACGGCCCGACCTCTGTGTCGATCACGGACGACCGTTCCATGATCGTTGAGGTCACTGTCAGAGGCAAGGGAACCTTACCGGTTGATGTCTATCTTGACGGTGCAATCTATGATTCGCAGCTGATCCTGTTTGAGTGAGCATATGGAAGAGTATCGTATCATCAAAGCCCTGAGCGGCTTCTATTATGTACAGACGGAAGATGGCGTTGTCGAATGCCGCGCCAGAGGACGCTTCCGGCGACAGGACCAGTCGCCCCTCGTCGGCGATTTTGTCCGCATTACCAGACAGGGCGATAAGGGCGTTCTGGAGGAACTTCTGCCCCGGAAAAACGCGTTCATCCGCCCGGCAGTCGCCAACATCGACCAGCTTGTCGTGCTGGCCTCCTGCGCCATCCCAGTGACGGAGCCGTTCCTGATCGACCGTGTCCTCGCCATCGCCCAGATGCAAGGTGTCCCGGCCCTCGTCGTCGTCAATAAGGACGATCTGGCCTCGGCGCAGCCCCTTGCGGAGATCTACCGCAAGGCAGGCGTTTCCGTGCTCGTCACAAGTGCAGAGACGGGCGAGGGGATCGAGGCTCTGCGCGAAGCGCTCAACGGAAAGCTTTCCTGCTTGACCGGCAATTCCGGCGTCGGAAAATCCAGTCTCCTCAACCGCGCCTGCCCGCAGCTTCAGCTGCCTGTCGGCGAGGTTTCGGAAAAGCTTGGCCGCGGCCGCCACACCACGCGCCATATCGAACTCTACAGTTTTGGCGGCGGTACGTTCGTCGCCGATACTCCCGGCTTTTCCGCATTCGATACCGAACGGATGGAACTGGTGCACAAGGAACAGCTGCAATATGCTTTCCCAGAGTTCGCTCCATATCTTGGCCATTGCCAGTTTCCCGACTGTGCCCACCGAAAAGAACCCGGCTGCGCCATCCGTAAGGCTCTAGCAGAAGGGGAAATCGGCCAGACCCGTTACGACAGTTATGAGCGATTGTACGAACTGGCAAGCCAGCTGAAAGAATGGGAACTCAAATAAAAAACCCGCCCCCGGACGTATAACAAGCCGTCCGGGGGCGGGTTTCATTCTATTAGAGAGAAATGGGATTACAGCTGGACAGGCGAAACTCATTCGTGCTGCGGTTCTTCTCCTGCCTTTGCTTTTTTGATATACCGGTAAATGCTTGCCTGTGAACAGGACAGCTTTTTGACCGTGAACTGTACCGCGCCGCGCAGTTCAAACATGCCCTGTTCGTGCAGCTGGGCAATGATCCGTGTGCGCTCCGCCTGCGTCAGCCTGTCGAGCGGCACATCAACGGATTTGGTGACCGTCTCGAACAGTTCTTCCATAAGGCCGTTCATATCAGACTGAAAATGCTCTGCCGGGACACTTGGCGCGTGCTGCGGCTGCATGGGCTGCTTGGCGGGTGCGTCAACAGGGAAGTAGTGGTGGTGGACAAAATCGTCCGGGTGAATCAGCTTCAGAATGGCGTCGCTGATCTCATGGAACCGGCTGTCGTCAAAGTTGATGCACAGCAAACCGACCAGCTTGCCGCCGTCTTTGATAAACATCGTGCTTGAGCGGATGGTTTTTCCGTTCGCAAGCTGACCGGTGTAATTCAGGTTATAATCGCTCGTCTCATACTGCTTCTGCATGATCATGCGCAGCGCCGCGTTTGTGATCGGCGCGCCGACGCTGCGGCCGCTGATGGAGCCATTGGCAATGGCAGCCACGCGGCTGGTTTCCGGCAGGATCTCGTGCAGCACGACCTCGTAATCCGGCCCAAGCGTCGCGCCGAGGTATTCGACCAATACGGTATATTGCCGAAGCATCTGTTCCGTCATGGGGGTATCCTCCTTGTGAAGTTGTCCGTGTTTCTCATACTAGCATAGATTTTATGTGAAAGCAACGAAATCAGCCTGTTTTGTATGCAATTTTTTCTCAATACGAGAAAAAATTTTTAACATACGAAAAATGAGAGCCAAAATTGTGCGAAATGCACAATTTTGACTTTTTTACATGCCGGTTTACAGTAATTATATTGACAATGAGATAACTGAATGATAAACTATTATCACAATGAGGAGGTGAGGACAGTTTATGAAAACCGTCATTTCTACTGAAAAGGCCCCCGCGGCCATCGGCCCGTATTCGCAGGGTATCCAGGCAGGCAACCTGATCATCACGTCCGGCCAGCTGCCCATCGACCCGGCTACCGGTGCGTTCCCCGCAACCATCGAGGAGCAGACCCGTCAGTCCCTCGAAAACTGCAAGGCAGTTCTCGCAGCGGCAGGTGCAGCCATGGAAAACGTTATCAAGACGACCGTTTTCCTCAGCGACATGAACAACTTCGCAGCCATGAACGGCGTGTATGCTACGTTCTTTGAAGGGGCCTGCCCCGCGCGCAGCGCAGTTGAGGTCGCCCGTCTTCCGAAGGATGCGCTCGTTGAGATCGAGTGCATCGCAGTCCTGTAAGCAGAAAATAGAATCTGTAAATCGATACTGTCCGCCAGGCGCCGGCAGCCCGCTGTCTGCGACGACCGGGGTATCTCCAAAACAATCGGCGTAAAACGCCAATACTTATGGAGGTCAGTATTATGAGTCACGAATATCCGCTGAATGTCCCCGCACCCCATCACTTTACCTTTGCCGTCCGCGACATTCCCGACGTTACCGTCGAGCAGCGCGAGCGCGTCCTGAAGGCCACCCATTATAACGAGTTCGCATTCCCCGCCGGCATGCTGACGGTTGATATGCTCTCTGACTCCGGCACCACCGCCATGACCAACCACCAGTGGGCTTCCCTCTTCCTGGGCGACGAGGCATATGGCCGCAACACCGGCTACTATGTCCTGCTCGACACCTTCCGTGACATCTTTGAGCGCGGCGGCGAAAAGAACTGGAAGAAGATCCTTGATCTTGTCCGCACCGACTGCCGCGACGTCGAGACGATGATGGAAAAGGTCTACCTGCCCGAATATGAGGGCGGCCTCTTTAACGGCGGCGCAGCCCAGATGGAGCGCCCCAACACCTTCATCATCCAGCAGGGCCGCGCAGCGGAATCCGTTCTGATGGAGATCGTTAAGAAAATCCTTGCTGCCCGCCATCCGGGCAAGGTCTTCACCATCCCCTCCAACGGCCACTTCGACACCACCGAGGGCAACATCAAGCAGATGGGCTCCATCCCCAGAAACCTCTATCATAAGGAACTGCTGTATCAGGTACCCGAAGGCGGCAAGTACGAGAAGAACCCGTTCAAGGGCAACATGGACATTGAGAAGCTGGAGCAGCTCATCACCACGGTCGGCCCCGAAAATGTCCCGCTGGTCTTCACCTGCATCACCAACAACCCCATCTGCGGCCAGCCGGTCTCCATGGGCAACATCCGTGAGATCAACCGCGTTGCGCACAAGTACAACATCCCCCTGATCTTCGACGTCGCACGCTGGGCCGAGAACTGCTACTTCATCAAGATGAATGAAGACGGCTACGCCGACAAGTCCATCGCCGAGATCGCCACCGAGATGTTCTCCTACTGCGACGGCTTCTGTATGTCCGCCAAGAAGGATGGCCACGCCAACATGGGCGGCATGGTTGCCTTCCGCGACAAGGGCCTGTTCTGGCAGAACTTCTCCGACTTCAACGAGGACGGCACCGTCAAGACCGACGTCGGCGTTCTGCTGAAGGTTAAGCAGATCTCCTGCTACGGCAACGACTCCTACGGCGGCATGTCCGGCCGTGACATCATGGCGCTGGCTGTCGGTATGTACGAGAGCTGCGACTTCAACTACATGGACGAGCGCATCAAGCAGTGTGAATATCTCGCACAGGGCTTCTACAAGGCAGGCGTCAAGGGCGTCGTTCTTCCCGCTGGTGGCCATGCTGTTTACATCAACATGGATGAGTTCTTCGACGGCAAGCGCGGCCATGAAACTTTTGCCGGCGAAGGCTTCTCGCTCGAACTGATCCGCCGCTACGGCATCCGTGTCTCCGAACTTGGCGACTATTCCATGGAATACGACCTCAAGACCCCGGAGCAGCAGGCAGAGCTGGCAAACGTTGTCCGCTTTGCCATCGACCGCAGCCGTCTCACGCAGGAGCATCTGGATTATGTCATCGCAGCCGTCAAGGCTCTGTATGAAGACCGCGAATCCATCCCCAACATGCGTATCGTCTGGGGGCACAACCTCCCGATGCGCCACTTCCACGCATTCCTCGAGCCGTATCCCAACGAGGAAAAGTAAGAAACTCAGAAGAAAGTAAGTAAACCTGGACGGCGCTGCGCCGGAACCTCCGGCGCAGCGTGACAGTCGAATCCAACATTCTTATTGGAGGGAAAGAAATGGCTGACAAACAGACAACCACACAGCGCGACGGCTTTAAATCCAAATGGGGCTTTATTCTGGCCTGCATCGGTTCCGCCGTCGGCATGGGCAACATCTGGCGTTTCCCCATTATGGTCTCCCTTTGGGGCGGCATGACGTTCCTGATCCCGTATTTCATCTGCGTCATCCTCATCGGCTCCACCGGCGTTATCGGTGAATTCGCGCTCGGCCGTGCCACCGGCGCAGGCCCCATCGGCGCGTTCGGTAAGTGCACCGAACTGCGCGGCAACCGCAAGATCGGCGAAGCCATCGGCTTCATCCCGGTTCTCGGCTCCATGGCGCTGGCCATTGGCTACACCGTCGTCATGGGCTGGATCTTCAAGTACACCGCGATCGCCATCACCGGCGACATGCACGCCATGGGCCAGGATATGGCGGCCATCGGCGGCCACTTCGACATCGTCGCAGTCAGCAACCTGCCGTGGATCATCGTTGCAATCGTTGCCTCGTTCGCCATCATGGCGATGGGTGTCTCCGGCGGCATTGAGAAGGCCAACAAGGTCATGATGCCGGTTCTGTTCTTCCTGTTCGTGGGCCTCGGCATCTACATTGCGTTCCTGCCGGGGGCAAGTGCAGGCTACAAGTATATCTTTACGCTCGATCCCAAGGGCCTTGCGAACCCCATGGTCTGGATCTTTGCTTTCGGTCAGGCGTTCTTCTCCCTGTCCGTCGCGGGCAACGGCTCCGTCATTTACGGCTCTTACCTGCCCAAGAATGAAAACCTGCCCGGCTCCGCCAGAAACGTTGCGATCTTCGATACGCTGGCTGCTCTGCTTGCCGCGTTCGTTATCATCCCCGCCATGGCAGCGGGCGGCGCTCCGCTGGAGAGCGGCGGCCCCGGCCTCATGTTCGTCTGGCTGGTCAATGTTCTCAACGGTATGCCCGGCGGCCGGATCATCGGCGTCATCTTCTTCGTCTGCGTTCTGTTCGCCGGCCTCAGCTCCATCATCAACCTGTATGAAGCACCCGTTGCGACCCTGCAGGATAACCTGAAGCTGAAGCGCGTTCCGGCTACTGCCATCATCCTTGTCATTGGCTGCGTGATTGCAATCCTCATCCAGGAGATCACCTCCGACTGGATGGACGTCGTCTCGATCTACATCTGCCCGCTCGGCGCTCTGCTGGCCGGTATCATGTTCTTCTGGGTTGCCGGTAAGAAATTCGTCCTCGACGAAGTCAACGACGGCCTCCAGAAGCCCATCGGCGGCTGGTTCTATCCGCTTGCCAAGTATGTCTACTGCATCCTCTGCATCGTAGCGCTTGTTGCAGGCGCAGCCCTCGGCGGCATCGGCTGATAACCATTCCAATTTCCCAAAACGCGCGTACCGGCTCCCCGGTACGCGCGTAAACTTTATCTGCATATTACATTCTCTCTGTGCGACAGGAAATACGGTTCGCCGCCGGAAAACCGAATCTGGTATGTGTCGATATGCGCCTCTCGAAGCCCGGTTTCATCACCGGACAGGATCTGCGTACGGAATGTGTCCCATTCTGCATCATCGACTGTGTGTTCCGCCTCCAGAAACGTCAGCTGCATCGTATAAACAGTCTCTCCATCCAAAGTGTCGGCTTCCAGTGAGTCAAGACGGACGAGCGGCTTCTGTCCGGCACCGGCATTGCGCAGAGAATAACCGCCGTCTTTAAATTCCCAGACGTCCGGCAGATCGTCAAAACTCAGCCGCCGGATGGGGAAATACTTCGAGATATTGGCATAGGCCCAGTCTGGCTCGATCAAGCCTTCCGCGTCCAGCGTTTCCTGATTTACTGCGTATAACCATGTGAGATACGCCGAGGCGCTGTCCGGCAGGCCGTTATTCTCCGCAGTCTCGTCAAACTGGAAAACCGGCAGTTCGTCCAGCCGCCATTGGACGGCAAAGTCGAACCACTGCGCAAAGACTGCGCGCTGCGCGTCTGTTTCCTCCCGGCGCACTAGCATGGTGTCCAGATCCAGCGTAAACGCTTCGCTCCCGCCGTTCGGCAGGCCGGAGATTGTCAGCCGTATAGTCTGCTCTGTCATGGAGACTGACCAGACCGTTTCATAGTTCCACAGTCCAAGCTGGGAAAGCATGCTGAACTGCCCGTCCAGATAGTCTGCGAAGCACTCGAAGGGGAGTTTCTGATAAACGCTGCTGAGCAGCGCATTATATGTGTATGTCCTGACGTTCTCCGGCGCGTTTTCGTCGGTACACGCTTGAAAGCAGCGGAACCGCGTGTCGCTCACAAGCCCTGTCTCTCCGTGATAGATCAGCTCGTCAAAGACTTCATCCTGTGCGTCCGGCCGATAGATGGTCAGGCAGGCAACCGTATCGCTTAGCCGCTCGGCTGTCCAGCGCGACTCCGCGTTGAGCACGCCGCGCCCTTCCAGCTCGTCAAAATTGTCCAGCAGATAGGCGCAGAACGCGGCCTGTTCGCTGTCCGTGAGAACCGAAGCGCCTGCTTTCTCCAAGAGCACGTTCAACTGTTCATCCGCCGGTTCCGCATCTTCGACCCGGGCTGAAACGAGCACCTCCTGCGGTTCCGTCTCAGAGGCCGGCGTATCCTGTGCGACACTGCCCGTCATCGTGCACCCTGCGGCAAATGCGGCAATCAGCACGGCGGTAAGCAGCGCCGGGAGTGCAGGCTTCACCGGCTTTGCCAGTGCATGAATTCGTGCCCGAAGCTGCCCGCCCCGGCCGGACATGGTGGTTGCTGCCGACAGCAGGCGTGCATGTGTGTGGCAGGTCATACGCAAAAGCGTCCTGCCATACGCAGCGCGCTCCGCTTCGCCGAGACTTTGCACAGCGGCTGCATCGCAGGCCAGTTCTGCATCTGTGCGCGAAAGGGCGGCCGCCCACCACACAAACGGGTCAAACCAGTGCAGGGCCAGACACATGCAGCGCAAAGCCGACCAGATATGGTCGCCGTGCCGGAAGTGCGTCTGTTCATGCGCAAGGCAGTGCCTCCGCGCTGCCTCGTCAGCATCCGCCTCCGGCGTCAGATAGATCGCGGGTTGAAGCAGTCCAAACAGGCATGGCGAACCGGCAGCAGGGGAGACGAAAACAGCCGGGCAGCCGTGCTTTGCCGCAGAAAGCTGCTGCGCGCCTCGCCGCAGGCGGCAGCCGAATACAAGGTCGCAGCCCAGAAACCAGCAGAATACTGCTGCCGCACCGCAGAGCCAGACTGTACGCAAAATCTTTTTCAGATCGACTGTGACAGAAGCCGAACCATCCGATTCCGGCGCGGCCTGCTCTGCGGGAGCCGACGGCTCTGCAGCCTGTTCTTTAGATTCTGCCTGCGAAGACGGCTGTGCGCTGCGCTGCGCCAGATATAAAACACGGTGCTCCGCCGCAGGAACGAAATTCTCTACGCTTACCGCGCTCTGTCCGACTGAAACCGGCACAAGCAGCCGGAGCAGCAGCAGTGCCCAAAGTCCATATTGCAGCCTCGGACTGATTCTTCCGCGCAGCGCAAACCGCAGCGCGATGAGCACCGCCGCAAGCACGGCAGAGGACACGAACCATTCAGTCACGCCGTTTTTTCGCCTCCATTTCATTCAAAAGCGCGTACAATTCGTCAATCTCCTCCTGTGGGAGCGTCTCCTCCCGTGTCATGGCGCTGACGAGCATGCTCAGACTTCCGTGGTAGACCCGCCCCAGCAGGTCACGCGTCTGCCGAACAGCGGCATGTTCGCGGGTGATATTGGGGAAAAAGGTACGGATGCTGCCGGAATCCTCATAGCGCACCGCGCCCTTTTCTGCTAGACGACGCAGAAGTGTCAGCGTCGTGCTGCGCGACCAGCCGGTCTTCTGTTCCAAAGCCGCAGTCAGTGCCCGTCCTGTGCTGCCGGGAGCAGCCCAAAGCTGCTCCATCACAGACCATTCCGCGTCCGTCAGACTCAGCTTTTTTTCCATGTGTAATTCCTCCTTTGGTTACGTTTGTAATCTTAGAATAGCACAGTTGTTTATACTTGTCAACAACAAACTGCGCCACTTGACAGACTGCGCAGCCGGTGGTATAACTACGCCGTCAAAAAGCCACTCAAACGGAAGAAAGTGCGTTTTTCTATGGAGATTCAAGTCAGAGCATATACGCGGGCCGATCTTCCGGATTTGATCCGAATCTGGAACGAGGTCGTGGAGGACGGTGCCGCTTTTCCACAGGAGGATTTGCTGGATGCTTCGTCCGGCGCAGACTTTTTCGCAGAGCAGACTTATACCGCCGTCGCGGAGGAGCGGCAGACAGGCCGCATCTGCGGCTTATATATTCTGCACCCCAATAACGTTGGCCGCTGCGGACATATCTGCAACGCCAGCTACGCGGTCGAGCGCACAGCGCGCGGCCTGCATATCGGAGAAAAGCTGGTTTCCGACTGTCTCAAACAGGGCCGGGCGCACGGCTTCCGCATCCTGCAATTCAACGCTGTCGTCGCCAGCAACACGCATGCGCGGCACCTGTATGAGCGCCTTGGTTTTCATCCTCTCGGCGTCATCCCCGGCGGCTTCCGCATGAAAGACGGACATTACGAGGATATCTGCCCGTATTATCACGTGCTGTAAACGCACAGCCTGCGCCGCAAATGCTGCGGCGCAGGCTGTGCGTTTGTCTTCAGGACGCTTTTCCGGACGGGGCGAGGAACCACAGATAATCCGGCAGCGTGATGCGGCGTGAGACGAAGCTGCGCGGCACCTGATACGGGTCCATGCCGGTCTGATAGGTCCAGCCGTCCATGCGCAGGGCAAATGTGTAATAATCCTTCGCCACGTCCATCGTCAGGTGACTGTATTTGCCCTCCGGGTAGCACAGCACGTACGGGATCTGTCCCGTCGCGGCAGCCAGCGCGGCGTTGGCGCGCTCCATTTCCTGCCGGAGCGCAGGTTCGTCCATGGCGCTGAGATTTCCGTGCGTGTAGGTATGGCTCTGGATGCTGACGAGGCCGGAGGCCGCCAGCTCGTACACCTGCTCCTGCGTCATCTTGTGCTGGCTGCCCATGGCATTGCCGATGACAAAGATGGTCGCCTTGGTCTGATACTTTTCCAGCAGCGGATAGAGCACCGTGTAATTGTCGTCATATCCGTCGTCGAAGGTCAGAATGACCGGCTTTTCATAGTCTTCGATGTGCGCAAGGTCTGAGAACCAGATCGGCTCATATCCGTTTTCCTGCAAATATTGCAGCTGCTCCTCCATCCCGGCCTCGCTGACAAACAGATCGGAATATCCCCAGATCTCGTCCCCCACGGCGTGGTACATGAGGACCGGCACGTTCCAGCCCTCGGGGATCTGGCCGACGGTCTGCCGCCGTGCCAGATAGCGAAGCCCGTCCGGGGCTTCGCCCCATTCCAGCCCGAGCCGCTGTGCGGCCTCTGCCAGCGGGACATAGTCTTGCGCCTGAAAGCGAATCGTTTCCACTCCCGCAAGCATCTGTGCATCAGTGTTTAAGGGCTTTGCCGCTTCCAGTATGTCAGCCAGCGCGGCCCATTCTGTTTCGTCCGCGCAATAAAGTTCCGTCAGCCGTCCCAGCAGCCAGACCGGTTCCGACAGCAAAAGCGCGGGTTCCGGCTCCTCTTCGATGATAGGCTCCACCGGCGGTTCAACCGGCGCGGGCGGCTCCTCCGGAGATTGCACCTGCGCGGCGGGAGGCTCCGGCAAAACCGTCTCCGGTGCGGTGCAGGCGCAGAGCAGCGCCAGCAGGCAAAAGCAGGAAAGCAGGCAGGAAATACGCATTTGGGATCCCTCTTCGTTTCGTTTTTTGTCAGTTTACCATGATTTTTCAGGCAAAACAAGTCTGGGGAGCGGTTTTTCTTGACGGCGGTGCGCCATCTGATTATAATATAGTGTATTCCAGAAAGGGGACGGCTTTCCGTTATGCTTCTATCGTTTTTTCGACGGCTTGAAAGACCGTTCCGTACCATGCGTCCGGGACGGCTGATCGTGTTGGTCTTTCTCTTCATTATTTTGCTTGGAGCGGGTCTTCTATGCCTCCCCGCCGCGTCGCGTTCCGGCGAGGCGACGCCGTTTTTGACAAGCTTATTCACCGCAACCTCCGCGACCTGCGTCACAGGCCTTATCCGTGTTGACACCGGAACCCATTGGGCCATGTTCGGTCAGGTTGTCATCCTCCTGCTCATCCAGGTCGGCGGTCTCGGATTTATGACCATCGCGTGCCTGTTTTTCTTTGCGCTTCGCCGGAAGATCGGTCTGCGGGAACGCATGGTTCTGGCGCAGGCGCTTGGCAGCGACAGCTATAGCGGCATTGTGAGTCTTGTGCGCAACATCCTGCGTGGCACGGCTGCGGTCGAAGGTGCAGGCGCGCTTATCCTGTTTTTTCGTTTCCTGCCGGAGTTCGGCTTTGGAAAAGCTTTGTGGTACGGCGTATTTCATTCGATCTCCGCGTTCTGCAACGCAGGCTTTGATGTGCTTGCGGATACAGATGTTGGCGGGAGTCTTTGCCGCTATGCAACAGATCCAGTCGTGAATTTCACCATCATGGCACTGATTATCATCGGCGGCCTCGGTTTTGCCGTCTGGGGTGATATCCGGCATAACCGCCGTTTCTCCCGCATGAGCGTCTACACGAGACTGGTCATCATCATCACAACAGTTCTGATCTTTGGCGGCGCCGGCATTTTCGCTGCGCTTGAATGGAACAATCCTGGCACGCTCGGCGGCCTGACACCGCCGCAGAAGCTGATGGCTGCGCTGTTCCAATCGGTTACGCTGCGCACGGCAGGCTTTGCGACCTTTGACCAGAATGCGCTGTCCGACGTTTCAAAGGCTGTTGCGGATTTTTTGATGCTGATCGGCGGATCATCCGGTTCGACAGCGGGCGGCGTCAAGACCGTGACGGTCGGCGTGATTCTGTTTGCCGCATGGTCAACCGCGCGGGGACGGACAAGCGTGCAGATCATGAAGCGCCGGATTCCGCAGCAGGCGGTTGCAAACGCATCCGCGCTGTTTATTCTGGTTCTGCTGCTGTCCGGGCTCGGCGCAGCGTTTTTGAGCATAGCAGATCATGTGAGTCTGGAAAACGCACTGTATGAGACGATTTCCGCACTGTGCACTGTCGGTCTGACGACCGGCATTACAAGTTCACTGTGCGTTGCGTCGCAGCTTGTTCTGATCCTGTTCATGTTTTTTGGGCGGCTCGGGATCATGACCATCAGCGTCGGATTTATGGCGGCTGACCGCGCAGAAGAGCGCGTCAGCTATGCCGAAACAAAAATCATGATCGGCTGAGCAGGGGGAGTAATATCATGAAAAAAACATATATTGTAATTGGACTTGGACGCTTTGGAAGCGCGGTCGCGCAGCGGCTGTATGAACTCGGCAGCGAGGTGCTGGCCATTGATCTGCGCCCGGAACTCGTACAGAAGATGGAAAGCAGAGTCACCTGCGCTGCTGTGTGCGATGCGCGGGATGAAGACGCCCTGCGCACGCTCGGCGTCCGGAATTACGACTGCGCCATTGTCGCCATCGGCGGCGACTTGGCTACCAGCGTTGTTGCGACGCTGAATCTCAAGGAATTAGGCGTGCAGAGAGTTGTGTGTAAAGCCACCGACGAGACGCAGCGCCGCGCGCTGGAAAAGATCGGCGCGGATCATGTCGTCGTGCCGGAACGTGAGTCCGGCATCAAGTTGGCGCAGTCCTTGACTTCGTCCAGTATTCTGGATTTTATCGAACTTTCGCCGGACTGCGGCATCGCCGAACTGCAAACGCCGTCCGAATGGTGCGGCAAGAGCATCCGGGAGTTGGATATCCGTGCCAAATACGGCGTCAATGTTATCGCTGTGCGGGAAAACGGTAAGGTGCATGTCACAGTGGACGCTAACCGTCCGCTGAACGAGCACATTACGCTCGTATTGCTCGGGGAGAATGACCGGCTTGCAAAGGTGAAGCCGTGATGGAGCAGCGGATTACAAGCCGTCGGAATCCGCTTCTGACGCACACAAAAAAGCTGCTTACCTCGCGCGCCTACCGCGAAAAGTGCGGTGAGTTTGCCGCCGACGGTGTGAAGCTGCTGGCAGAAGCTGCCCGCTGGTATCCGGGATTGCATACGGTGATTGCGGAAGAAGCTGTAGAACTATGCAAATTACCGGACACCGTCCGCGTCATCCGTGTGCCAAAAGACGTTATGCAGTCTGTCTCCCTGATGGACGCGCCGCAGGGAGCAATCTTTCTCTGCCGCCTGCCGGAGCGGAAGTCCGGCGCGCTCACGTCGGGAACGCTTTTGCTGGACGGCATTCAGGACCCCGGCAATCTCGGTACGATCCTCCGCACGGCGGACGCACTGGAGATTCCAGTTGTTTTGCTCGATGGCTGCGCCGACGCATATAACCCCAAAACGGTTCGTGCCTCCATGGGCGCGGTGTTTCGGACCCAGCCTGTCAGCATGACAAGGACGCAGGCCATCGCTGGCTGCCGGGAGCAGGGCATTCCGCTGCTGGCAACTGCCATGTCAGCTGATGCTGTCGATCTGCGGCAGGCTGATCTGCGTGCTGCAGCGGTCGTGATCGGCAGCGAGGGGCAGGGAATTTGTCCAGAACTATTCGCGGCTGCGGAGCAGAAAATCATCATTCCCATGTCGCCTCGCTGCGAGTCGCTGAACGCGGCAGTCGCTGCGACGATCGTTTTGTGGCAGATGAAGCGCTGAAGCCATATATAATATATCAAAAATCCGAGAAAGACAGAGGGATTTTTATGCTGGAATACTGGTTGTGGCTGACTGGACGCAGGGGTGTCGGTCTGCGTGGGCTGCGTGCGCTGCTTGAGCAGTTCGGAACGCCCGAGGCGGTCTACTGCGCTGCGGCGGGCGAATATCCGCAGGAACTTCGTCCAGAGGGGCGCGCTGCACTTGCTGACAAGGAACTTGCGCCTGCACGTCAGATTCTGCAGCAGTGCTACCGCAAGAACATCCATGTTCTGACGTTTCAGGATGCTGTCTATCCGAACCGGCTTAAAAATCTTGACGATGCGCCGTTGGTATTGTATTATCAAGGCGTTTTCCCGGACTTTGACGCGGAACCCGTCATCGCTATGGTCGGCACGCGCAAAGCCTCCGCTTATGGATTGCTTCAGGCAAAGCGCCTGGGCTATGAACTTGGCCGCTACGGCGCAATCGTTGTTTCCGGCGGTGCAGCCGGAATTGACACCATGGCGCTGCGCGGGGCCGTATCCTCCGGGACGCCGCCTGTGGCGGTGTTTGCCTGCGGTGTGGATGTTGATTACCCGGCAAGTAACCGAAGCCTGTTTGAAGACCTGCGCACCCACGGCTGCGTCATCAGCGAACTTCCGCCAGGAACACCTCCTCTGCCGGAGCATTTTCCGCCTCGTAACCGACTTCTGAGCGGCCTTTCGCTTGGTTCTGTTGTCGTGGAGGCACCCAAAAAGAGCGGCGCGCTCATTACCGCCCGCCATGCGCTCGAACAGGGGCGGGATGTGTTCACGCTGCCTGGGAATCTCGGAAATCCGACCTGCGAAGGGAACATCCAGCTGCTCAAAGAGGGTGCGATCCTGATTGCTGAGGGCTGGGATGTCTTGCAGGAATATACCTACCTCTATCCGGAACTACCGCTGCGCCAGAAGCCGATTGGGCCCATGACGCTCAGCCAACAGGAAACGAAAGACAACCTTGTTGTGGCGGAAACTCCGTCCAATCCGGAAAAAACTGACACAAAAGCCGTTGACAAGCTGGAAAACAGGGCTTATATTGACGTACAGGAAATTTTGCCGCGCGTATCTGCCGACGAAGCAGAGGTTCTCCGGCAGCTGGAGTCCGGAAAACAACCGGTTGACCGGATGATCGACGAAACGCAGCTGCCCGCCGGGCGTGTGCTCTCCGCGCTGACGCTGCTGGAGGTCAAGGGCTTTGTCAAGCGGCTGCCGGCCCGATATTATGAGTTGGCGAAAAAATAACATGGAGGCGTCTATGCCGAACGCAAAACAGAATCTGGTCATCGTGGAGTCTCCCTCGAAGGCCAAAACCATCGGAAAATACCTCGGCCCCGACTATCAGGTCAAGGCCAGCATGGGACATCTGCGTGATCTGCCAAAGAGCACGCTGAGCGTCGATATTGAACACGATTTTGAGCCGGAGTATCAGCCGCTCAAGGGAAAGGAAGAGATCATCGCAGATCTGCGTAAGGCTGCGAAGGGCTCTGGCCGCATCTACCTTGCAACCGACCCGGACCGCGAGGGCGAAGCCATCTCCTGGCATTTGAAATATTTGCTGAACATTCCGGACGATGAGACATACCGCGTGACCTTCAACGAGATTACGCGCAACGTTGTGCAGGAGTCCATCCGGCACCCGCGTCCCATCGACCAGAATCTCGTCGATGCGCAGCAGGCGCGCCGCGTGCTCGACCGCATCGTCGGCTATCAGCTTAGCCCCTTACTCTGGAAAAAGATCCGCAAGGGCCTGTCTGCCGGCCGTGTGCAGTCTGTTGCAACCCGTCTGGTCGTAGACCGTGAAAACGAGATCCGGGCCTTTGTCCCGCAGGAATACTGGACGCTGGACGTGAATCTGAACCGGGTCGGTAAGTCTGGCAGCTTTACTGCACACTATTATGGCGACCCACAAAAGCGTGAACTGTCCAGTGAGCAGGATGTGCAGTCTGTTCTGGACGCACTGGAAGGGCATCCATTTTCTGTGACCGGCGTGAAAAAGTCGGAGAAAAAACGCACTCCCGCGCCGCCCTTCATCACCTCGACGCTCCAACAGGAGGCGTCGCGCAAACTCAACATGACCCCACGCCGCACAATGATGATCGCGCAGCAGCTTTACGAGGGCGTAGAGATCTCCGGTGAGGGCTCTGTCGGCTTGATCACTTACATGCGTACCGATTCCCTGCGTATCTCCGAGGAGGCGCTGGCCGCTGCAGGTGAGGTAATTCGCAGCCGCTACGGCACGGCATATTATGCTGAGCCTCGCCGCTACAAGCCAAAATCCGGTGCACAGGACGCGCACGAGGCCATCCGCCCATCGAACGTTGCACTCTATCCGGAAGCGGTCGAGCACGATCTGACCAAGGAACAGTACCGGCTCTATAAGCTGATTTGGAGTCGATTCATCGCGTCGCAGATGACAAACGCGCTGTACGACGTGACGGCAATCGAGGCTGCCTGCGGAAACCATGTCTTCCGCGCGACCCACCAGAGCATGAAGTTCTCTGGCTTTACTGCCATTTATGAAGAGGGCCGTGACGACGAACAGGAAAAGCTGGATTCTCCGCTGCCTGACCTTGCCCCAGGCGAGGCGCTCACGGCAGTCGGCTTTGATAAACAGCAGCATTTTACCCAGCCGCCCGCGCGTTATACGGAGGCGTCCTTGGTGCGCGCAATGGAGGAAAAGGGCGTCGGCCGCCCGTCTACCTACGCAGCAATCATTGCGACGATTCAAGACCGTGAATACGTCATCAAGACCGATAAAAAGCTTTCGCCGACGAAGCTTGGCGAGGTCGTGAACGGGTTGATGATGGATCGATTCCCCAATATCATCAGCGTTGAATTCACTGCTGACATGGAGAAGCAGCTTGACCAGGTTGAGGCCGGGCAACGCCGCTGGAAGAGCGTGCTGGAGGAGTTCTATACCGGATTCCATCAGGAAATGCTCGACGCGGAAGAAGCGCTCAAGGACACCCGGCTCAAGGTGCCGGATGAGGTTTCAGACGAAAAATGTGAGATCTGCGGTCGGAATCTCGTCGTAAAGACGAGCCGCTTCGGTAAATTCCTTGCCTGCCCCGGCTACCCGGAGTGTAAGTTCACCAAGGCCATTACGGAAAAAATGCCGGGCCGCTGTCCGAAGTGTGGCAGCGCGATTCTGAAACGCAAAAGTAAGCGCGGCTACGCTTATTACGCTTGTGAGCGCGGTGCAGCCTGCGGTTTTATGACGTGGGATGTGCCGACGGATCAAGACTGCCCGGTCTGCGGCCAGACGATGTTCAAGCGTTCCGGCAAGGGTGCGATGAAGCCGTTCTGCGCAAATCCTGAGTGCTCCAACTTCCTGCCGGAGGACAGGCGCGGCTATCGCCGCAAGTCCACTGCGACCGGCGAGGCCGCAACTGCGGAATCCAACGCCGAGGCCGCTGCCGAAGCTGCGCAGAAGCAGGCAGAGGAAAAGAAAGCCGCAAAGAAAGCGGCAGCGAAAAAGCCCACCGAAAAGGCGGCTGCAAAGAAGCCTGCCGCGAAGAAGACAGCAGCGAAAAAGCCTGCGGCTAAAAAACCAGCTGCCAAAAAAGCTGCCAAAAAGACCGAGCCGGAAGACGATCTTCCGTTCTGATACAGAGATAGAAAGGACACCCCAACATGCTGGAAGTGAAAGTGATCGGTGCAGGCCTCGCAGGCTGCGAGGCTGCGTGGCAGCTGGCTGAGCGCGGCATTCATGTGACATTGACCGAGATGAAGCCGCAGAAAATGACGCCTGCGCACCACTGCGCGGACTTTGCTGAACTCGTCTGCTCCAATTCTCTGCGCGGTGACCGTCTGGAAAACGCCGTTGGCCTTCTGAAAGAGGAACTGCGGCGGCTGCACAGCCTGATTCTGACCTGCGCGGAAGCAAACCGCGTCGAGGCAGGCGGTGCGCTGGCCGTTGACCGCTATGGTTTTTCCGGCATGGTAACGGAAAAAATCCGGTCGCATCCCAATATCACCGTCGTGGAAGCAGAAGCAGCTGAGGTTCCGGCAGGCCCGGCTGTCATTGCGACTGGCCCCCTGACCTCTGACGCGATGAGCGATGCGATCCAACGCTATTTCGGCGGACAGGAGTATATGAGTTTTTTCGATGCCGCTGCGCCGCTTGTGACTTTCTCGTCCATCGACATGGACAAGGCGTGGTTTGCATCCCGATACGATCGTGGTGATGCGGATTATGTCAACTGCGCAATGGACAAAGACGAATACCTTGCCTTTGTCGAAGCACTTAAAACGGCGGAGGAAGCACCGGTGCACGGCTTTGAGGACAAGCATGTCTTCGAGGGCTGTATGCCCGTCGAGGTCATGGCCCGCCGTGGCGTCGATACTCTGCGCTATGGACCCTTGAAGCCCGTTGGGCTGAAGGACCCGAAAACAGGCCGTGAGCCGTATGCCGTTGTGCAGCTGCGCAAGGATAACGCCGCAGGCTCCGTCTACAATATCGTCGGCTTTCAGACCCATTTGAAATTCCCGGAGCAGAAGCGCGTGTTTTCTATGATTCCCGCGCTGCACGACGCGGAATTTGTCCGCTATGGTGTGATGCACCGCAACACGTTCCTTGATTCTCCGCGTCTACTCGACCGTTACTATGCTGACCGGCGTGACCCGCTGGTCGCCTTTGCGGGCCAGATGACGGGCGTAGAGGGCTATGTCGAGTCAACGGCTTCCGGTTATCTAGCAGGTGTCAGTATGGCGGCAAAAGTCAAGAATGAGCCGCTGCCCGAGTTCCCGCGCGAAACGGCCATCGGGGCGCTGGCAGCGTACATTTCGGATGCGAGCGTTGTCTCGTTCCAGCCGATGAACGTGAATTTCGGCATTCTGACGCCGCTTGAGCACCGCGTCAAGGGAAAAGCCAACAAAAATCTCGCCATTGCACAGCGGTCGCTTGCAATCATCGATCAAATGACAGGGCAGGAGGAAGCAACATGAGAATTCTGGTAGACGCCATGGGCGGCGATAACGCCCCTGATCAGATTGCGTTGGGCGCGATCCAGGCAGCAAAGGACTTCAACTGCGAGGTCGTGCTGGTCGGACGCGGCGAGGCAATCCTGCGCGCGCTGAAGGATCAGGGCATTGAAACGCTTCCCAAGGGCGTGGAGATTGCCAACGCGGACGACGTCGTGGATATGCACGATGATCCGGCGACGGTTGTAAAAAAGAAAAAGGATTCCAGCATGGTCGTGGGCCTGAATATGCTGAAGGAGGGCGGCGGAGATGCGTTCGTCTCTGCGGGCTCGACCGGCGCGCTGCTCTCTGCGGCCACGCTGACTGTCCGGCGCGTCAAGGGCATCCGCCGCGCGGCCATGGCCCCGCAGATTCCGACGAAGACCGGCAGAGAGGCCGTGCTCATCGACTGCGGTGCAACGGCCGACTGCACGCCGGAATTCCTGCTGCAATTTGCATTCATGGGTTCCTATTACGCCGAAAAGGTGCTGGGCATTGAGAATCCGCGCGTTGCGCTTTTAAATATCGGCGCGGAGGATTCCAAGGGCGGCGAACTGCAGAAGGCCGTCTATCCACTGTTAAAGCAGGCAGGCGAGACCGGTGCAATCAACTTTACTGGCAACATTGAAGCGCGCGACGTGCCGCTGGGCGGCGCGGACGTGGTTGTTGCCGACGGCTTCTCGGGCAATATCCTGCTCAAAGGCATTGAGGGCACGGCGCTTTTCATGGCCTCCATGATGAAGAATATGTTCAAGAAAAACGTACTGACCAAGCTGGCGGCGCTGCTGTGCATGGACGGCGTAAAAGCATTCAAGAAAAAGATGGACTACCGCGAGACGGGCGGCACGGCGCTTATCGGCCTGAGTAAGCCCGTTATCAAGGCGCACGGCTCGTCCGACGCTCTGGCCATCCGCAACGCCATCCGGCAGGCCATCGGCGCTGTCGAGGCGGACGTGGCCGCGACGCTGGCCGCAAATATGGACCATATGGTCATACCAAAGGAGTATCAACATGCTGAGTGAACTGGAAGCCGGGCTGGGCTACACGTTCCGGGACAAGAGCATTCTCGAAAACGCGCTGACGCACAGTTCCTATGCCAATGAAAACCGCGAACGCGGCCTGCACGATAACGAACGGCTGGAATTCTTAGGCGACTCGATTTTGGGTTTCGTCGTGGCGGATTACCTGTACCGGAATTTCCCGGACAAGCCGGAGGGCGAGTTGACACGCATCCGCGCCGATCTTGTCTGCGAAAAAAATCTGGCCCGCGCAGCGGGGACGATCAAACTCGGCAGCTTTCTGCTGCTCGGCCACGGCGAGGAGCATGGCGGCGGACGCAAGCGCGATTCCATCGTCTCCGATGCCATGGAATCCGTGATTGCGGCCAGCTACATGGACGGCGGTTTTTCCGCTGCAAAGGAGATCATCGACCGTCTGATCCTCAGCGACGTTCCGGCGGGCAAGCCGCATAATTTTGACTATAAGACCGCGCTCCAGGAGTTGGTGCAGCGGAAAAAGGATCAGGTGCTCCGTTATGAACTCACCGGAGAGTCCGGACCGGATCACGACAAGAAATTTGAGGTCGAGGTTCTGCTCAACGGCAAGCCATGCGGCAATGGCAGCGGCAGCAGTAAAAAACGCGCTGAACAGGCCGCAGCCGCAGCTGCCATCGACGCGCTGTTCCCAGGAGAATTGTAAAAACAGAACCGCTGGAAGAGTTGTTCCAGCGGTTCTGTTTTGCTTAAAGGATCAAAATCTGGCACATCCTCATCGCGCTCAGCGCCGTTTCGTGGCTTTCGGGGGTCACACCTGCACAGCAGTCCGCACGGACGAAAAGCGGAACCTCGGGCAGCGCGCCCTTTGTCATCATCGCGTTCGTAATGACGCAGATATCGGTGCAGAGGCCGATGAACTCAACGCTTTCCAGCTCCGGAAGACCCTTGAGATAGTCGATCAGGGCAGGGGAACCAAAACCGGGCTTATCAAAGACCGGCGCGTCCAGAACTGGCAGAGCCGCATCAATCTGCCAGCCCTCCGTTTCCTCTATGCAGTGTGGGACCGGAAGATTCCGGCCTTCCTGTGTGGACAAATACTCCGCATGATGCGTATCGCGCGTGAAGACGACGGTTTCGCCGTCCTCCCGCGCTTTTTTCAGCCGTGCGGCAACCCTCGGCACAATGGAAACGGCTTCTTTCGTCCCCAGCACGCCGTCAATAAAATCCTTCTGCATGTCAATAATGGCAAGAACCTTCATAAAACAAGCCTCCTCTTCGAGTCCAGTATAGCATATACAGCCGGAACATGCACAAAAATTTCTTGACAGATTCAGATACGGGCGCTATACTTGTGATACTTAAAATTTTTTAATTAAAATATTTTATACAATGAAAGGAGTTGCCATGCTGCTTCAGACCATCGAGGCGCTGTTTCGCAAATACCGTTTGTTCTGCTACCAGAAGCTGTTTTCCGCTGTGCGGGAAAAACCGGGCAGTCTCAGCGCGACGGAGGCCTTTTCCGCAGACATCATTCATCTGCTTGGAAGTCCGACAATTTCCCAGTTTGCCGATACCATCGGGATCTCTCAGCCAAATGCAACCTATAAGGTCAATCAACTTGTGTCAAAAGGCTATCTGCGCAAAACAGTGCAGGCGCACGACCGGCGCGAGATCGTGCTGACGACCTCGGAGAAATTTTCCGGTTATTTTGATGAAAATGAGGAAGAAATGCAGAAAAAAGTCGCTGCGCTCTCCGCGCAGTTTACACCCGAAGAACTTTGCAGCGCCGAACGCGTGCTGCTGGCCCTCGGAACGCTTCTGTAACGAAGGAGGATATTATGGACATTTTTGAAAAATGCAATCAGCGCTATATTCAGGATGAAGTCCGGGATCTCGGCATCTATCCCTATTTCCACGCGCTCGAATCCCGGCAGGATACCGAGGTCATTATGGAGGGCAAGCGCCGCATCATGCTGGGATCGAACAATTATCTCGGTCTGACGACGAATGAGGCAGTCGTCAAAGCCGGCATGCACGCCTACGAAACACTCGGCTCCGGCTGCTCCGGCTCCCGTTTTTTAAACGGCACGCTCAAGCTGCATCTGGAGCTGGAGGACGAACTTGCAAAGTTCCTGCGCAAGGACGCGGTCGTGACCTTCTCCACGGGCTTCCAGTCCAATCTCGGCATTATCAGCGCCATCGTCGGCCTGCATGATTATGTTATCATGGATCGCGAAAATCACGCCAGCCTCTACGACGGCTGCAAGCTGTCCTACGGCAAGATGCTGCGCTACCAGCACAACGACATGGCGGACCTTGAAAAGAAGCTGCAGAAGGTGCCGGAAACGGCAGGCTGCCTGATCGTGACCGACGGCGTATTCTCCATGGGCGGCGATATTGCCAATCTGCCCGAGATCTGCGCGCTGGCGCAGAAATACGGTGCGCGCGTCATGGTTGACGATGCGCATGGCCTCGGCGTCATCGGCGAGGGCGGCCGCGGCACGGCAAGCTATTACGGGCTCGAGGATCAGGTCGATATCTACATGGGCACGTTCTCCAAGTCGCTCGCCTCGCTCGGCGGCTATATGGCAGCCAGCAGCCGCGTGGCGGACTTTGTGCGCCACAGTTCCCGTCCTTTTATTTTCTCCGCATCCATCCCGCCCGCGAACGCTGCTGCGGCTCTGGAAGCACTGCGTCAGCTGGAAGCGCATCCGGAGTTGGTGACGCGTCTTCAGGAGAATGCACTTTACATGCGCAGTCTTCTGAACGAACGAAACATCAAAATGCGCCCGTCCAACGGCGACCGTATTCCCATTATCCCAATCTATACCTATGAACCAATTCCGACGCTCACCATTGCAAAGGAACTCTACGAACGGGGTGTCTACGTCAATTCCTCTCTGCCGCCTGCGGCGGCTCCGCATGAGTGCCTGCTCCGCACAAGCCTCATGGCCACGCACACACATGCGTTAATCGACGAGGCTGTTGCGATCATTGCAGATGTCTTAAGGGGGTATGACCTGTGATGCCTGTAAAGAAGGTATGTGTCATCACCGGCGGCACATCCGGTATCGGCCTGTGTACGGCGCAAGCCATGCTCGAAAAGGGCTACACGGTCTATGAACTTTCCAGAAGAGCCGAGGGAGCGCCCGGCATGAACCATATTGCGGCCGACGTTACAAAAGAAGAGACGCTTGCCGCAGCTATACAGGAGATTTTAAAGCGGGAAGACCATATCGATGTGCTGATCAACAACGCTGGCTTCGGCATTTCCGGTGCGGTCGAATTCACGAAAACAGAGGACGCACAGCACCAGCTGGACGTGAACTTTTTCGGCATGGTACGCATGAATCGGCAGGTGCTGCCGGTGATGCGCAGGCAGTGCTATGGCCGCATTGTGAATCTGAGTTCTGTTGCAGGCGCAATCCCTATCCCGTTCCAGACCTATTATTCAGCCAGCAAGGCCGCCATCAACTCCTACACCATGGCGCTTGCCAATGAGGTCAAGCCCTTCGGCATTCAGGTCTGCTGCGTCCAGCCGGGCGATATCCGCACGGGCTTCACCGCCGCGCGGGAAAAGAACCCGGAAGGGGACGATATTTACGGCGGACGTATCGCGCGCTCCGTCGCAGGTATGGAACGCGACGAGCAGAACGGCATGGACCCGGAGAAGGCAGGCGCATTTATTGCGCATGTTGCGACGAGAAAGGGAATCCGGCCCGTCAACACCATCGGCCTGCAATACAAATTTTTCTGCTTCCTCGTTAAGATTCTCCCGGCAAAGACACTGAACTGGCTGGTTGGATTGATCTACGCAAAATAAAGGACGGGCGCGCCAAATGGCGCGCCCGCTGTGTTATTTCTCAAGCTGTTTCTGCACAACCTGCACAATTCGTGCGATCGCAGCGCTCAAAGCGGCGTTGACGGCGAATTCTACGAGGAAGTTCACGCCGATAAACGCGACGAAAAGGAAATAGACAATGTTCGTGCCGCCTGCATAGTCCTGCAGAACGGGCTTGAAGACCGTGAGCATCCCAATGGCGAACACGCCGGTGTTCACGAACGGGGCCGTCAGTGCGGCGAGTATGCAGCTGAGCGTCTGCCTCTGCCGCAGCGCCTTTGCCACGAGTCCCGCGCAAAGCCCGCACAGAACGGCCTTGCCGACGCACACGACGACGAGCCAGAATGGGCTTGCGACCCACAGAACATTTGTAAACTGATCCGCGCCCGTAATGCCTGCAATCAGGCAGACGATCCCGAATACCGCGCCAAGACCGGCTCCTGCACCTGGGCCAAACAAAATCGCGCCGACGACAATGGGAACCAGCGTCAGCGAGATCGGGACCGGCCCGATGCGGATACCGCTTGCAACGGTCTGCAAGACAACGACCAGCGCGGCCAGCAAGGCCAGCGAGGTCAGACGGACGACGGATGCGTGGTTACTGCGTTTCATAAGTACCTCCTGCTGTCACTCCGAATTCTCTCGGATGCAACGCAACTTTATTTGACAGCGCTACACAATTACAGCGCACAGCTTGCTTGTATTTGTTCACCATGCTTCACAAAAATCCTCGGAAATCCAGAAAGGATTTCCTCCGGCTTTTGTTTGCCTGGCAAAAAATCTGCTGGCGCAATCTGTACACTGAAATTGTTCCGTGCAGTCATTCTATTTATACCTTGGCCAAAGGAAGAATTACGGGATTTCCTCCTCGACCGGTTCACTGGAAGTGGGCGCGCCGTCTTTGATAGCCTGCCATTGCTCCCGCGTAATGAGCAGCTGACGGGGCTTGGAGCCCTCAAACGGGCCGACAATGCCGCGCTCTTCCATCTCATCCATGATGCGCGCCGCGCGGGCGTAGCCAAGCTTCAGACGGCGCTGAAGCATAGAGACGGAGGCCTGTCCGGTTTCCAGAATAACATCGACTGCCGTCGGGAGCATTTCATCGCCGTCAGAACCATCTGTTTCTGCGGCTGCGCTGCCGGAACTGCCGGAGCCGGATTTTCCGCTCTCTGCCGCCTTCTTGTCAATCTCAGCCATAACTGTGTCGGAATACTCTGCTTCGCTCGAGGCCTTGACAAAGGAGACAACCTCCTGCACCTCATCATCCGTGATGAAGCAGCCCTGCACACGTTTGGGCTTGCCTTGCCCGAGCGGCGCATAGAGCATATCGCCCTTACCGACAAGCTTTTCCGCACCTGCCGTGTCGAGAATGATGCGCGATTCCATCGCGGAGGCGACGGCAAATGCGATGCGGGAGGGGATGTTGGCCTTCATCAGACCGGTAATAACGTCCGCAGACGGACGCTGCGTGGCGATGACAAGATGGATGCCCGAGGCACGGCCCATCTGCGCGATGCGGCAGATCGACTCCTCAACCTCCTTGGCTGCAACCAGCATGAGGTCTGCCAACTCGTCGATTACGACAACGATTTGCGGCATCGGCTCAAGTTCATCGTCCGCCGAGGCGCGCGCCTGTTTGTTGTAGGATTCGAGATCGCGGACGCCTGCGTCTGCCATCATGCGGTATCGCCGCATCATCTCCGTCACAGCCCACTGGAGACTGCCAGCGGCCTTTTTCGGGTCGGTGACGACGGGAATCAGCAGATGCGGAATGCCGTTATAAATGCCGAGTTCAACCATCTTCGGGTCGATCATGATCAACTTGACCTCTTCTGGCTTCGCTTTATAGAGAAGGGAAATAATCAGCGAGTTCATGCAGACTGATTTGCCGGAGCCGGTCGTACCGGCAATCAGCAGATGCGGCAGCTTGCCGATATCGCCGATGATGCGGTTGCCGCCGATATCCTTGCCGACTGCGAAGGATACGCGGGATTTGCACTTCTCAAATTCCAGCGAATCGATGACCTCACGCGCCATGACGACCGAGACGACCCGGTTCGGCACCTCAATGCCGACAACGGAGATCTTGTCCGGAATAGCTGCAATACGGACGCCGGACGCGCCGAGCGCCAGCGCGATATCGTCGGCCAGATTCGTGACCTTGGACAGCTTCACGCCGCGCTGCAGTTCCAGTTCGTACCGTGTGACCGACGGACCGCGCGTAACGTTGATGATATGTGCTTCAATGCCAAAAGACTGAAGTGTGTCGCCCAGCCGTTCGGCGTTTTGCCGCATTTCCTCCGTGCCGTCGTGGGACTGTCCGCTGCCTGCTTTCAAAAGAGACACGGGCGGGAATTCATATTCCGGCTTCTGCGGCTCTTGCTGGCCGATTTCCTGCGCAATCTGGGCCGCTTCCAGCTGTACATCCGCTTTCTTTAGTTTTTCCGGCTGCTCTGGGATTTCAACCGGCGGCAGCGGCTGTTCAGCAGGGGCCGGTTTCGACTCCTGCTTCGGCGCATCAAAATGGTCGATCACAAGCGGCGGCATCTGGTGCGGCAGGCTTATGGGAATCACATTTGACGCAGGTGCTGTTTCTGCCGGTTCCTCTGCCGGGGCATCCGGTTCGGCTGCAATCAGCGCGTCAAACTGTGATTTGTAATCGGTATGAACAGGCGGCTCCTCCGGTTCCGAAGCGGCAGCAGTCTGCTGTTCCGGCTGCGGTGCAGCAGGAGAGGCTTCGGCACTCTTTGCTTGGCGGCGGCTGTTTTCCAGAAAAACGTCCGGGCGCATCGGCGCTTTTTTTCTGCCGGAAGGCTTCTTTTCTGCTTGCTCCGGCAGAGGAGGATCGTCAACCGGAAGATCAAACTCGCTCATGCGGGAGGCACGGCGCTGCTCTGTGCGCTGCACATGCTCAATGTGCTTGTTTGCAACGGTATCAACGATCACCTGCGCCGGATCCTTGTGCTCGCGCTGCGGCTCGGCATATTCCACGCGCGGACGGTTTTTGATGGCTGTCACGATGCTCGATACCGTCATATTGAGACTTGTAATCAAACTCAGCAGCATGCCGATGATCACAACCGCTACCGCGCCGATGCGGCTGATGAGCGCTTCAAGCAGGCTTGCAAATCCGCCCGCCAGCACGCCGCCTGCCGTTCCGTCGATACCGCCGTCCCAAAGAGCGGCAATAACGCTCCAGTCCCCGGACGCGTCAAATTTTCCGCCGACCAGCTGCACCAGACTGCCGATGAGTGCGGCCGTCAGAAACGTACACGTCACGCGCAGCGCGACAGGTCTGCCGTCGTGCAGAAACAGAATCAGAAAACTCATGATGAATGAGAATGGCAGGATGTAAAAGCCTGCGCCGATAAGTCCGCGGAAAACCGACGTCAAGAGATTTAAAAACGCCGCGTTCATCTTAAAGCAGCATAAAACCGACAGCAGCGCAAACACGGCGCATACGCCTGCGCCGATCTCGCGCCGGATGGGCGCAGCCTGCTTTTTCGCTGTTTTTTTTCGTCCACGGGAAGCCGTGGATTTTCTTTTGTTCGTAGAAGCCATGGAACCGTAACACCTCACGAGATCAGGGACAGAATCAGCGTCAACAGACCTGCGCCCCAGCAGTAGTAACAGAAGCCACCGAATTTCCCGCGCTGCGCAATGCGGTTGAGCGCGAAAATGGCAAGATATCCGGAGACAAACGCGGCAGCAACGCCGCACAGATACATCGGAACCTCCGGCCAGTTGATTCCGGCGGAGATCGCTTTCACAAGCGATAGAAGATTCGCGCCGAGCACGGCGGGGATAGAAAGGAAGAACGAGAATTTAACGGCAAATGTCCGATCAAATCCGCGCAGCATCCCGGCGGAGATCGTCGTCCCGGAACGGGATAAGCCCGGCACAACCGCGATCATCTGCGCAAGACCAATCATAAGCGCATCCGAGAGCGTCATAGCCTTTTCCGTCTTGTTGCCATGGCCGAACCGGTCGGCAGCCAGAAGCAGAAACCCCGTCGCAATCAGTGCAAAGCCGATGAAGAAGGTATCGTAGAACAGCGGGTCAAGATAATCGTTCAGAAACGCCGCCGGAATAAGCGGCAGCGTTGCCACGATTAGAAACAGCAGCAGCCTCCGCCGGGGGGGATCCTGCCGCGCGCCGCGCTTTGGCTTTTTTAGGTGCAGCATCATGAGTCCTTCACGGCAAAGCCCGCGCAGTTCCGTATGATACGCAATAATTACCGCCCCAAGCGTCCCCAAATGCAGCAGCACGTCAAACAGCATCTGGTTTTCCAGATTGCCGATGCGCAGGAAGTTTTGCAGAATTGCAAGATGTCCGGAGCTGGAGATCGGTAAAAACTCCGCAAGCCCCTGTACGATTCCAAGTAAAATGGCAGTCCAATAGGTCATACCAGTTCCTCCGTCCGGAAACTCGCCGCCCCCAACGGCGGCGCTTCTGGCCGGAAAGAACGTCCTCTGCGAGAAGCCCTTCGTCCCTACCGTGGCGGAGGCTGACGAACTCA
>URAZ01000006.1 GCA_900545925.1 uncultured Eubacteriales bacterium
CGCGATTTCTGCCGCCAGATCGTTTGGAAAATGAAACTCCCCTGTGGAAATACAGCAGAACGCCACGCTTTCCAGATTGTTTTCTGCCGCCAACTCCAGACAGGAGCGATAGCAGGAAGCCAACAGCTCTTTGTCCTCTTTGGTTACTATACCGCTGATGATCGGGCCAACCGTATGCAGCACATACCGAGACGGTCGTTTTGCTTTCCAGAGAAAAAACCAACTAAAAGTATTGGGGCGCGCCTACGAGGATATGGTGCTCCCGGCGTTTCAAGATGCGGCAAACGAATGAAGAAAGAAAGGACAAAAATGGGAGGTATCTGCAAAATGAAACGATTCCTTCTCATGATAGTTCTGGCTGTGATGGCAGCGGGGCTGATCAGCTGTGGAAAACAGAACGAAGCAGTTGATCCCCTGCCGCAGAATGAGGAAGTAGAGGTTGAAAAGGACCCTGGCAGCCAGACGGAGGCGCAGATAGAAGAACCAAAAGAAGCCCCGTCCAGAATCGAACTGGTTACTGGGCGGTATGATGAAGCACAGGGAATGCCATATGAATACGCCACGATTACCGCCTATCGCAGTACGGGGGATGTTGTATGGAGGTATGAGACTCCAAAATTCACAATGACGGAACTGCCGGCAGTTGTGGAACTTGGGCAGAAGGACTCCTGCTACTATTTTGTCGAAAATACCTCGGTCGTCTGTCTGGATGTACAGTCAGGTGCGGGCCTGTGGAAAAATTCTGACTATGCGGGAAGAAAAACGGGGGCTGCCTTCGGGGACGCTGCAATCTATCTATGCGGACAATACGGTCCTGATTTTTATGCAGTTTCCTACACCGGGGAAACGCTGGCGAGAATCGAGCAGTTTGATCCAGGTTATTATTGGGCCAGCGAAATCGAACTTCAAGATGGGTACGCGGCTGTATATCTGCATGGCGGCACATCCAATTATGATGATCCCAAAATCTTTTATGTGGATCTGCGTACATATGCCGTCCGTTCTGAATTGGACGAGCGTGCGGCGGAGCCGCTACCGCTTGATCAATTAAAGCTATTATTGGATGCGTATTTTGCTGACTATCCGTGGGGAAATGAGGATATCGTGTCCGGAAGTGCCGTGAATGGCTGCTGGAAGAATGACACAGAGGCGTTGTTTGAGATCCGAGTTCAAACGAAGAGTGCCGAATGGACGCATCAGGCGAATATTCTTGTAGGAACAGTTTCCATAGATGCAGAACGTCTTACGGGATATATCGAATGGACTGGCGGAAATAAAGAGGATATCGACCTGCAGACAGGGCAAAGCGCTGCCAATGACAACTCCTACATGGAGCAATATAAAGCGGTATTGCTGGTGCACCCGACGATGAGTTCAGGCTATACAACGAAGTATACGCTGTATGACATTGACAAGAACGGCATACCAGAACTCATTGTGCGGGAAAAAGCGGTGTGGTATTATATTTATACATTTGACGGCGCAAAGGTTGTTTCAAGCGAAGGAAATTACTGGAGTTACAGTAACTGCCTGTATGCGTATGATGGCAACGGCATCGCTGTTCACGACGGAGGCATGGGATATCTGCACGTTGAATACGTTTCCCTGTTTTCCATGACAGATAATCGGCTGGAGTGGGCAGATACGCTTATGAGTACAGAGGAATGCAGCTATGAGGACCTGCGCGCGTTCCTGGATACCTTAACGCCGATAGACGACTTCATTCCAATCACAGACGATTCGTATCTGACCAATTAATGAAAACGGCAAATTGCGCTGCGGGGGTCCCCAAATCATGCAGATTGTACCAAAGCAAATATGAAAGTCCCAGGTCATTTGACCCGGGACTTTTTATGTAAAGAAACCCCGGCGGGACACGTCTGCGTCCTGCCGGGGAAATTTTTTCTCAGCCTGCGTCCTCTGAAACGCTGGGGGTTTCGTAGGTTTCGATACGGCGGATGTGCGCGCCGAGTGCGGTGAGTTTGCCGACGATATCCTCATAACCGCGCTCGATGAAGTGCGCGTCCTCGATGAGCGTCATGCCCTCGGCGCACATGGCAGCAATAACCATTGCTGCGCCTGCGCGCAGATCACAGGCACGGACCTCGCATCCGTGCAGCGTCTGCACGCCGTCGATAATGGCGGTCTTCCCTTCTACCTGAATGTTTGCGCCCATGCGGCCAAGTTCGGCGGTGTAGCGGAAGCGGTTGTCATAGACGCCCTCGGTCACAAGACTGGTGCCGACTGCAGTAGCAAGACAGACCGTGATCTGCGGCTGCATGTCGGTCGGGAAGCCGGGATACGGCATGGTCTTGACGTTTGCGCGGTGCAGCCGGTAGGCCGATTCGACGCGGATGGCGTCGTCATATTCCGTGATGTCCGCGCCGATCTCGCGCAGCTTTGCAGTGATGCAGTCGAGATGCTTCGGAATGACATTCTCGATCAGCACATCGCCGCCGACAGCTGCCGCGGCCGCCATATAGGTGCCTGCTTCGATCTGATCGGGAATGATGGAATAGCAGCCGCCGTGCAGCGCCTTGACGCCGCGGACCTTGATCACGTCGGTGCCTGCGCCGGAAATCTGCGCGCCCATGGCGTTCAGGAAGTTCGCAAGATCCACGATGTGCGGCTCTTTGGCGCAGTTTTCGATGATCGTCATGCCGCTGCAAAGCACTGCTGCGAGCAGGATGTTCATCGTCGCGCCGACGGAGACGATATCGAGATAGATATGGCCGCCGCGCAGTCCGCCCTTCGGGGCGTCGGCGCAGACATAGCCGCCGGCCTGCTCGACCATGGCACCCATGGCCTCGAAGCCCTTGATATGCTGGTCAATGGGGCGGACACCGAAGTTGCAGCCGCCCGGCATGGCAACATGGGCATGACCAAAGCGGCCAAGCTCTGCGCCGATGAGGTAATACGACGCACGGATGCGTCGGACGAGTTCGATGGGAGCAGTTGCGTTGCGTGCACGGGTGCAGTCGATCTCGAGTGTGTTGCGGCCGTAGCGGCGGATCTCCGCGCCCATATCGCGCAGAATCTCCAGCAGCAGCCGCACATCTGAAATATCCGGTACGTTTTCGATCCGGCAGGAGCCGCTGACGAGCAGTGTGGCCGGCAGGATTGCGACCGCCGCGTTCTTGGCTCCGGAAATGGTCACGGAGCCGGAAAGCTTTGTACCGCCTTGAACGATGTATTTGATCAAAATGTAGTCCCTCTTTGGTAGCGTCAGTTGACACTAAGAGTGTTTGCAGAAACGCGTTATGTTAACAGAGCCAAATTCGGCCGCTTCTAGAATAGCACACCACGGCAGGAATGTAAAGGAAAATGACAATTCAGCAACAGAAAATCTTCAGATTTTCTTCATAATTCGACAAGTTTGGACAGCAGGATTATTTTTCCGCCGTGATTTCACGCGTAATGCCGTTGATAAAGAAGCTTCCGGCGTCCGTCTCGACCAGCCAGACCGGCACAAAGCGGATACCGGTACCCGCCTGATCCGACGGCAGATAGCCCTGCGTGAGCGATGTCACCGTGCTTCCGACCCAGCCGAGCGCGTCGCGCCGTGCCAGCAGCTGCGCCAGCGCATCAGCGGCGGAAATGGCCTCCTGCTCTGATACGCGCGTGATGGAACTGCCGCCGGTGTAAAACGTGCCCTCGACCGCCGTGAGATGCTCGTCCATATAGGTCAGCTCCAGAAGACTGCCGAGCACAGGGACGCCGAGCAGCGTCTGTGAGGCGCAGATACGCACAGCGCCGCTTTCTGCCTGCTCGCGTGTGAGCGACTGGTATTGAAAATCCATGGCGTGCAGCAGCTTCTCTGCGGCTTTTTCCGAATTTCGCACCCGGCTGCCGCCGGTCAGCGACGCGGAAAAGCCGCCTGTGCGTGTAATGTGGAGCGTTCCAAGATCGGATTCATAGGTGCTTTCAAAGCCGGACGCACCTGCGGGCGCGGTCTTTGCACCCAGAAGCGCCTGCGCAGCCGTTTGTGCGCCGTCCTCGGAGAGTTCGACAATATAGAGCGTGGGACTGCGCGGCAGTTCGTCCAGATCAATGGAAAGGTCATAGCCCTCGTAAAGTGTCTTGAGTTCCTGCAGCATCTGCCGCTGTTCATGCGTCTGTGCAAGCCGGTTCGGCACGACAATGCAGAGAAGCCCCAGCGCGCAGAGCGTCAAGACAAGAAGAATCAGATTTTTCATGCGCGAAGCGCTCATAGCGGCTCCTCCTGATGGAAAATTTGAGTCAGTGGTGCGATGGATACGGCGGAAAGCAGCTGTTCTAAAGAGGTCTTCGGCGAATCTGTATGGATTTACCCACTTGTTTGTAGGGGCCGATGCCCACATCGGCCCGCTGGGAAATTGCGAATTCGCCTAAGATTCCGGCAGAAACGGTGCGTTCTGCCGGGTCGATGTGGGCATCGACCCCTACGATTAACAGCGAAAAGCCTGCGGATTCGCATCGGACTATCGCTTTTCGCAATTACCTGCTGCGACCTCTCAGGCGCTCCCGCGCCAGTGCATCGTGGGCAGGTACATATCAAGCTTACTCCGTCTCCCAACCGGCGGTGAGTTCGCCTCCGGTGCCTTCTGCGTACAGAAGGCGGAGCGTTTCGCCCTTCGGCAGACACGCCGCCGCCTGTGCAGCGGGCAGAAGCGCCGCGGGTGTTGATGTGGCTGTGTAGCTGCGGTACAGAACGGAGGCGCGTGTGATCTGCGTGCCGTCGAAGCGAATCTCGATTCCGCCGCCGCGCGGCGCAATCTCGATGCCGGACAGATAATAGCCGAAGGTACACACGGCGCTCTGGCCGTCTTCAGAATAGCTTTGCAGATAGACCCGCGCCTCGCCGTAGCTGTCGCCGGTCAGACGGCTGAGAAGACTGCGCGCAGCCTCAATGCGGTCCAGCGCGTCGGCGGACGCGCTCTGGAAACGGTCGTCTGATTGGAGAATCTGCAGGTCGATTCGGCCCTGCGCGCTTACGCGCAGGTGCAGGCCGGTTTCGGTAAAGGACGTCGTGCCGTCGTTTCCGACGAATCGCGCGTCACCGTAGGGATTGATGCCAATTTGGGTTGCGAGAGCGGAAATGAATCTGGCGTCGCACGGGTTCGTGCCGAGGCCCGTGCAGACGGCGGCGCTCGACGCGCTGATAAGCGAGAGCGGATCAAGCACGCTGTAAGGTGCAGCGTCCGATTCAAAGGCGAAAAAGCTGCCGTCCGGAACGGCGGCGGAGAGTTCGGCGGCAAGCGTCTCGGCGGAAAGCGCCGTTTGTGCGCGGTAGCAGCTGCCGTCCAGCAGATACAGTTCAACTGTCTCACCATTCAGCGCCAGCAGGTACCACTGCGCGTCCGCACCCTCCGGTGCGCGCACGTTCAGCCACGCGCCGAGCACAGCGGGTGAGATGGTTCCCGGAAAGCAGAAGGCTGCGCCGGGGCCGCGCAGCGCGGCATAAAATGCCGATTCAGTGCACGCCTGCGGCGTTTCGGCGCTCTCGAGCGCCTGTGCAAGTAACCCGCCGTACTGACCGTAAAGCGTGTCAAGAGCGGCAAAGTCATACTGTGCGCTTTGACGGCCTGCCTCAGTGCTCAGCGTGACGGCGATGGGCTGCGCCGCGCCGATGAACGCGCTGCCGGTGGCGGGCGCAGTGTAGGTCAGTTCTGCCTCGTTCAGGCCGAACAGACCTGCAAACGGGCGCAGCGCACTCGCCAGCCACTTGGTCTGCGTGAGCGTTTTCGTCGGCAGACACATGATCGCAAGCGTCACGTTGACCAGCACGAGAAACACAATCAGAATATCCTTCCCAATCTCCAGCAGCCGGCGGCCATGCCCGGCGGAGCCGGGTCTTCGTTCCTGCTTCATGCCTGTGCCTCCGCGGCGGGCATGGTGATGAGAACCGAGGTGCCCTTGCCATATTCGGATGAAATTTCGATGCGGCCCTTGTGCTGGTTCAGAATCTCCTGCGCGATGGAAAGGCCCAGGCCTGTGCCGCCGGACTCGCGCGAACGCGCCTTGTCCACACGGTAGAACCGGTCGAACAGACGCGGCAGATCCTTTTCCGGGATGCCGATGCCGTTGTCGGTCACGCGGACAAAGACATTTTTGCCGCTCGTGCCGACGAGCATGTCAATTTTGCCGCCGTCGGGCGTATACTTGACGGCGTTGGAGACGATGTTTGTGATGACCTGCTCGATGCGCTCCCGGTCGCCGTTGACGTCGGGAATCTCACCCTCGCAGGTGAGCGTCATGGTGTGGTGGTGGTTCTGTTCGGCATTCAGCTTCGCCGCGTCGTAGACATTCTGCACGGCTTTGAGGAACGGGAAGCGGGAGATATTCATCTCCATCTTGCCGTAGTCGATCTTGCTGAGCGTGAGCAGATCCTGCACGATGCGGGTCATGCGGTCGGCCTCGCTGATGATGACGTTCATGAAGTTTGCGCGCAGTTCCGGCGGCAGTTCGTCGCCGGTATCGACGATCGTTTCAGCGTAGGATTTGATGTTGGTCAGAGGTGTGCGCAGTTCGTGCGAGACGTTGGCGACGAATTCGCGCTTGAGTTGTTCGCTCCTGCGCTGCTCGGTGACATCGTGAATGACAACGAGGACGCCGCCCTGTGCATGGTCGGACGAGAACGGCGCCATGAACAGTTCCAGTTCACGCTCGCCGACGGTTTTCTGCGTTTCGATATACTGCGGTCTGCGCAGCGTCAGGAGCGTGTCGAGTTCCGCCTCCTTCGAGAAAATTTCGTCGAAGGTTGTCTGACCGGACAGATTCTGCGCCAGCATCTGCGTGGCGGCAGGATTATAGTGAATGACGGTTCCGGAGGTGTTGAACGCGACGACGCCGTCCGTCATGTGCAGGAACAGCGTGGAAAGCTTGTTGCGCTCGTTCTCCGCCTCGGAGATCGTATCCTGCAGAACCTTTGCCATGTGGTTGAAGTTCTGGGTCAAGTCGCCGATCTCGTCGCGGCTGTCTACCGTGACGCGGTTTGCAAAGTCCCCTGCCGCGACGCGTTTCGTCCCGACGGTCAGCGCACGGATAGGCGTAATCAGAATCTGCGACAGCAGGAAGGACAAAATCACACAGATCACCAGGCCCAGCGCCAGCGCGCGCAGGATGATGATCAGCAGTTCGCTCGTCAACGCATCGACTGTGGCACGGTTGTCGCGGATGTAGGCGATATACTGCGCGCCGTCCGATTCGACGGGGACGGCCAGATCCATATAGTTGTTCGTGACCGAACTGCTCTGCCCAACCGAGCCGTTCATGGCGGACAGAATGTTCTGCGTCATAACAACGGTAGTGCGCTGATTGGAACTGTCAAGCACGGAGCCGTTCTGGTCGAGAATGTAGACGTTGCGGCCCGTAATATCGATGCCGAGTCCGGCCTGCGCCATGAGAAGCTCCTTCATCTGCGCGGGCGCGTTGTCCTCCGCCGAAAGCCTTTGCAGCTGGGCGATGAATTCCGGGGTAAACGTGCCCCCCATCTGCTCATAGAACTGGGACACATAGAAATTGCCGACGCCGCTCATCAAAAACGCGCCAGTCGTCAGCATCAGGGCCAAAATCAGGATCACCATGATCATGACCATCTTCATGCGCAGGGACCGCATGGCCGTCCCTCCTCTCTCGCGCGGGGAAATGCGTTATCCCGCGAAATAATAGCCGACGCCGCGCCGGGTCAGGATATATTGGGGCTTGCCGGGATCGTCTTCGATCTTTTCACGAAGCCGCCGCACCGTCACATCGACCGTGCGCATATCCCCGTAATAGTCATAATTCCACACCCGCTGCATGAGATCTTCCCGGGAGAAGACCTTTCCGCGTTCGCGGATAAGATAGGAGAGAAGGTCGTATTCCTTCTGTGTCAGATCGACCGGCGCACCGTTTTTCGTCACCTGATAGGTTTCGGGGTTTAGGCACAGGCCATTTGCCTCAACGGTATTTGCCGTGCCGGAGGCCTGCGCGGAAGCGTATTCCATGCTGCGGCGGCGGATATTCGCCTTGACGCGGGCCATGAGCTCCTTCATGGAAAAGGGCTTGGTCATATAGTCGTCCGCGCCGGTCTCGAGTCCGAAGACCTTGTCCATTTCCTCCTCACGGGCCGTGAGCATGATGATGGGCGTGGTGCGGTTTTCGCCGCGGAGCGTTTTGCAGATGTCAAAGCCGCTCATTTTCGGCAGCATGACGTCCAATAAGATCAGATCCGGGTCCTTTGTCTGCGCAAGCAGCAGACCCGTCTCGCCGTCGAGCGCCTCGAGCGTTTCATAGCCCTCGCGCTTGAGATTGAATTTCAGGATCTCCACGATTGCGCGTTCATCCTCTACGATCAGGACTGTCTTTGCCATAGTGTATCCTCCTGTTTCTTAAACCGGGCGGCGAAGCGCCTTCGGATAGTGATTTTTGAGTTGGTTTCCGTCGCCCTTTGCCCAGCCGAGCGAAAGACCGTCAGCCTGTACAAGCGTCCAGCCGCGCCTGCCGGACGGCAGCACGTCGCCGGAAAGATACCGGGCGAGCAGCGGGTCGGCTTCCTCGAACGAGACGCTGTTTTCCAGCGTCTGCAGCCACAGCGCCCACGCGTGTGCGGGTTCAAAGCGGTTTTTCAAAACTGCGCCGAGTTCCAGTCCCGCGCGCAGCACCCGCAGCCCCTTTACCTCCGGCAGTTCCTGCGGGACGAGATAGCACACGTCCCCGAACCGCAGCAGCTTCCCCTCCGGCAGTGCAGCGCCGGTCTGGCCGCGGAATGCCGCAAGTTCCGGCGGGCATTTGGCCGCGGGTTCCGGTGAAAGCGCCGCAGGCGCTTCGTCTCCCGTCCTGCGGAGCACGGCGGCATAATGCCCCTCGCCCAAGAGTCTGTGCGGCCAGAGCCGGAACGTATGCTCCAGTCCCGGCGCGGGGTTTGGCACCCAGTCGGGCCTGCCGGGGGAAAAGAACGGTACATCGAGTTTTTCCACAGAAAAATCGGGATTCTTCCACAAAAACTCGGAGATCACACCTTCGTTTTCCACAGGTGAGAATGTGCATGTGGAATAAACCAGACGGCCGCCGGGGCGGAGCATGCCTGCCGCCGAGGCCAGAATTTCCAGCTGCCGGTTGGCACAGATGGCGTTTGTGTCCTCCGTCCAGTCAGTGACGGCGGCCTCTTCCTTGCGGAACATGCCTTCGCCGGAGCATGGCGCGTCAACAAGAATTTTATCAAAATACCCCGCGAAGCGCTCCGTCAGTTTTTTCGGGTGCTCGTTTAAAACCAGCGCGTTGGAAATGCCCAGCCGTTCCATGTTTCCGGATAGGATTTTTGCGCGTTTGGCGTTAATCTCATTGCAGACCAGAAGCCCCTTCCCCAGCAGCTTGCCTGCCAGCTGTGTCGATTTCCCGCCGGGGGCTGCGCATAGGTCGAGCACGCGCTCGCCCGGCTGCGGGTCTAAAAGTTCCGCCGGGGCCATGGCGCTCGGCTCCTGCAAATAATAAAGCCCCGCCGCGTGATACGGCGATAAACCGGGCCGGGAGGCTGCGTCATAGTAAAACCCCGTCGGGCACCATGGCACGGGAGCGAGCGAAAAGCGGGACAGATCTCCCGTAAAGCCGGCTTTCAGCGGATTTTTCCGCAGACCGGTGCAGAGCGGCCGGTCGAAGGACGCGAGAAAGTCCCCATATTCGCTTCCCAAAAGCGCGCGCATCCGCGCAGCAAAGCCCTCCGGCAGCATCGCAGGTGCCTCCTCCCCAATTTACATAGTTATCAATATTATAGTGCATTTCCCCGGAAAAGGCAATGCCGTCGATTTCAGCTTCTATACAGCGGACAGCGGTTCAAACCGGCCCGCAGCCTTAGCAGCTAACGCCGGAAAACGTGCAGTGCAGAACAGACAAAGAGTTTTTTGCAAAAAACAGACAGAATGAACAAAATAACTTTGATTTATGCAGCAATTTATAGTATACTGAATACAATGGTTTCCGTCCTCGCAAGCGCGGGCCATAAAAACGGAAGGAGGGCGAAAAACTTGGAAACGAATTACGCGATTGAGATGTTGAACATCACAAAACGTTTCCCCGGAATCATCGCCAACGACAACATTACCCTGAAGCTGAAAAAGGGAGAAATTCATGCCCTGCTCGGCGAAAACGGCGCGGGCAAATCGACGCTCATGAGCGTCCTGTTCGGTTTGTACCAGCCGGAGGAGGGCGAGATCCACAAGGACGGCCGCAAGGTCGAGATCCGCGACCCGAACGACGCAAACGAACTCGGCATCGGCATGGTGCATCAGCACTTCAAGCTGGTCGAGTGCTTCTCTGTCCTCGACAACATCATTCTCGGCGTTGAGCCGAACAAAATGGGCTTCCTGCAGAAGCAGGACGCGCGCAAAAAGGTTCTCGCGCTGTCTGAGAAATACGGTCTGCACGTCGATCCCGATGCAATCATTGAGGATATCACCGTCGGTATGCAGCAGCGCACCGAAATTCTCAAAATGCTCTACCGCGACAACGAGATCCTGATCTTCGACGAGCCGACGGCCGTTCTGACGCCGCAGGAAATCGAGGAACTCATGCAGATCATGAAAAACCTCGCGGCCGAGGGCAAGAGCATCCTCTTTATCTCCCACAAGCTGAACGAGATCATGGAGGTCTCCGACCGCGTCACCGTTCTGCGCAAGGGCAAGTGCATCGGCACGGTCGAAACTGCGCATACCACGGCGGAGGAACTGTCCGCTATGATGGTCGGCAGAAACGTCAATTTCCATGTCGAAAAGGGCCCGCTTAAGACGGGCAGCGAGGTTCTGTCCGTCGAGCATCTGACGGTCGCCTCCAAGGTTCACAAGAACAATGCCGTCAAGGACGTGTCGTTCCGCGTCCGCGCGGGCGAGATCGTCTGCATCGCCGGTATCGACGGCAACGGCCAGACGGAACTTGTTTATGCCTTGACCGGACTGGAGCCTGCCGTGAGCGGCAAGATCACACTCGAGGGCAAGGACATCACCCACGCATCCATCCGCCAGCGCAGTCTCATGGGCATGAGCCACATCCCCGAGGACCGCCACAAGCACGGGCTTGTGCTCGACTATACGCTTGAGGACAACATGGTGCTTCAGCGCTATTTTGAGCCCGAATTTACCGACAAGGCCGGCTTCCTGCGCCGCAAGAACATCCGCGCCTATGCCGAGGGCCTGATTGAGCAGTACGACGTGCGCGCAGGTCAGGGCCCGGTGACACCGGCGCGCAGCATGTCCGGCGGCAACCAGCAGAAGGCCATTGTCGCCCGTGAGATCGACAAGCATCCCGAACTGCTCGTCGCGGTTCAGCCCACCCGCGGTCTGGATGTCGGCGCCATTGAGTACATCCACAAGCAGCTTGTTGCCCAGCGCGACGCGGGCAAGGCCGTGCTGCTTGTCTCGCTGGAACTGGACGAGGTCATGGACGTGCCGGATCGCATTCTCGTCATGTACGAGGGCGAGATCGTCGGCGAACTCGATCCAAAGTCCACCACGCAGGAGGAACTTGGCCTCTACATGGCTGGCGCCAAGAGAGATGAGGTGAAAGCATGAAAAAGAATCTTCTGAAAAACAGCGCCGTACAGACGCTGGTCGCGTCGCTGATCTGCATCGTGCTGGGCCTGTTCCTCGGCTATCTTGTTCTGCTGCTGATCAACCCCGTTGGTGCGGGCGACGCAATTCTGACCGTTATCAAGAACTTCTGGACGTACAACCGGCAGGCCTCGCAGGTCAAGTATCTGGGCAATACGCTCGTCAAGACGGCGCCGCTTCTGATGTGCGCGCTGTCGATCCTGTTCTCCTATAAGGTCGGCCTGTTCAATATCGGCGCTGCCGGTCAATACTGCATCGGCGCGGCGCTGAGCCTGTACGCAGCGCTGGGCCTTGGCTGGAGCTGGCTGCCGTGCATGCTGCTCGCCATTCTCGGCGGCGCGCTGCTGGCCGGTATTTCGGGCCTGCTCAAGTCCTACTGCAACGTCAACGAGGTCATTTCCGGCATCATGCTCAACTGGATCGTGCTGTATCTGACCAATATGCTTCTTACGCTTGTCAAAGAGGACGCCAGCCCCTATACTAAGGTTCTGGCCAACACCAACGCCTCTGCGGTGCTGCCGTCGCTCGGCCTCGGCGCGCTGTTCAACAAAAACCAGTATGTCGGCCTTGCAATCCCGCTGGCTGTCGTGATGGCAATCGTTGTGTGGATCGTGCTCGACAAAACGAAGTTCGGCTACGAACTCAAGGCCACGGGCCTCAACAAAAATGCTGCGAAATACTGCGGCATGGCGGAAAAGCGAAACATCATCCTGAGCCTGATGATCTCCGGTGCACTGGCCGGTCTTGGCGCGGCGATGCTGTACCTGACCAGCTATGAGCAGTGGCAATGCTCTTCCTCTTCCGTTCCGGCCATGGGCTTCAACGGCATCGCAGCTGCCTTCCTTGGCGGCCTGAACCCCATCGGCTCGATCTTCGCCTCGTTCTTTATCCAGCATATCACCGCAGGCGGTGCGTATGTCGATAAGAGCATGTACTGCGCGCAGATCTCCGATCTGATCTCTGCGCTGATCATTTACCTGTGCGGCTTTGTGCTGTTCATGAAGAGCGCGATGAATACCATCGCCGCCCGCCGGGAGGAAAAGGCCATTGCAAAGGCCAAAGCCCTGGCGGAAGCCAAGAAAGGAGGCGAGGCGGAATGATCCTGCTGCTTCAGTATACGCTGATTTTCGCGTCGGTCCTGATCCTGGTCGCCCTCGGCGGCTGCTTCGCAGAGCATTCCGGCGTCATTAACCTCGGCCTCGAAGGCATTATGATCATGGGTGCGCTCGGCGGCGCGCTGACGATGCGCTATGTACCGAATACAGCCCCGGCGATTGTGACGCTTCTCGCGGTCATCGTTGTCTCAGCGCTGGTCGGCATGGTGTATTCCTGCCTGCTTGCTGTGGCGAGCATCAACTTCAAGGCCGACCAGACCCTCGTCGGCACGGCGCTGAACCTGCTCGGCACCGCCGGCGCAACCGTTATCGTCAAGGCCATCAACACCGCTGCCAACCCCGACGATGTTTCGTCCATCGTGCAGTACGGCGGCGCAAAGAGTGCGCTGCTGGTATCCATCGGCTCGTTTGAATTCAACTGGTTCATGCTCGTGGCGTTTATTGCGCTCGTGTTTGCCTATGTGACGCTGTACAAGACCCGCTTCGGCCTGCGCCTGATGGCCTGCGGCGAGCACCCGCAGGCAGCTGCCAGCGTCGGCATCAACGTCTATAAGATGCGCTGGGCAGGCGTGCTGATTTCGGGCGTTCTCGGCGGCATCGGCGGTATCGTCTTCATTACCGCGGGCGTTTCGGAGTGGCGGTTTGAATACGGCGTGGCGGGCTTCGGCTTCCTGTCCCTCGCCGTTATGATCTTCGGCCAGTGGAAGCCGCAGCGTATCGCGCTGGCCGCGCTGCTGTTCGGCTTCTTCCGTGCACTCGGCAATGTCTACACGGGCTTCAGCTTCCTCAAGGCGCTGAACTTGCCGAGTTCTCTGTACAACATGCTGCCGTATATCATTTCGCTCATTGTGCTTGCCTTTACGTCCAAGAATTCCCGCGCGCCGAAGGCCGAGGGTATTCCCTACGACAAGGGCATGCGCTAAGCTGCATTCGTTCTCTGCCTCCGGCAAGTTCATACGGACTTGCCGGAGCCTTCATTTCAAGCACATCAAACTCAGGAGGATTTTGTTCTCATGCGAATGGTTGATCTCATTGAAAAAAAGCGGGACGGCGGGATTCTGACCGACGACGAGATCCGCTTTATCATCCAGGGCTTTACCGACGGCTCCATCCCCGATTACCAGATGTCCGCCTTTGCCATGACGGTGTTCTACAAGGGTATGACCGATCACGAAACCGCCGTCCTGACGGACGCGATGATGCGTTCGGGCGACACAGTGGATTTGAGCCGGTTCGGCGATAAATCCGTTGACAAGCATTCCACCGGCGGCGTCGGCGATAAGACGACGCTGATCGTTGCACCGATTGTCTCGAGTCTCGGCGGCAAGATGGCCAAGATGTCCGGCCGCGGCCTCGGCCATACGGGCGGTACGGTCGATAAGCTGGAATCCATCCCCGGTTATCAGACGACGCTTTCGGCAGAGGCCTTCATGCAGCAGGTCGAGGACGTCGGCGTAGCCGTCATCGGCCAGTCCGGCAATCTGACGCCCGCCGATAAAAAACTCTACGCGCTGCGTGACGTGACCGCGACAATCGATTCTCTGCCGCTCATCACGTCGTCCATCATGTCCAAAAAGCTGGCCGCAGGCGCGCATTCCATCGTGCTGGATGTCAAGATCGGCTCCGGCGCGTTTATGAAGACGCTTGAAGACGGACAGAAACTGGCAGAGAGCATGGTGCGCATCGGCAAGGCCTGCGGCCGGAACGTCGTGGCAGTCATGTCCAACATGGATATTCCGCTCGGCTTCTATATCGGCAATGCGCTCGAGGTGCGCGAGGCGGTTGAGGTCCTGCGCGGCCATGGCTGCCCGGACCTGACCGGCGTGTGCATTACACTGGCGGCCAATATGCTGCACCTGTGCAACGGCTGGCCCATTGAAGAGGCCACGAAGCAGGCGGAAGAAGCCATTAACTCCGGCAAGGCCTTTGAGCAGATGAAGCGCTGGATCGCCGCACAGGGCGGCGATGCGCGGGTGCTGGACGACGTGAGCCTGCTGCCGCAGGCGTCGGTGCAGTACGAACTCAAAGCGCCGCAGACGGGCTATATCCACCATATGGACGCGCAGAAGATCGGCGAAAGTTCCGCCATTCTCGGCGCGGGCCGCAAGACGAAGGACGACGCCATTGACTTCGCTGCCGGTATCGTCCTGAAGGAAAAGACCGGCGCAAAGGTCGAGCAGGGCCAGACGCTGGCTGTTCTGCACACGAACCGGCCTGAGACGATTGCCGACGCCGAACGCGTCTTTTTGGAAGCCATCCGCTGGGGAACCGACGCGCCCGAGGCACAGCCGCTGATCTACGGGATTGTAAAGTAAAAAGAGGAGAGAAAGAGATATGTCAGATGTGATCGTCATCGGTGTTGCCGGCGGAACCGGCAGCGGAAAAACCACGCTCGTCAAGGCTCTGATGAACCGCTTCGGCGACAATATCAGCGTCCTCAGCCACGACAATTATTACAAGCGGCACGACGAGATGAGCTATGAGGAGCGAACCCACCTCAATTACGACTGTCCGGACGCGTTCGACACCGATATGATGATCGAGCATCTGCGCATGCTCAAAAACGGTCAAGCCATCGACTGCCCGACGTATGACTATACCATCCACAACCGCGCCGACGGGGTTCTGCACATCGAGCCGCGCAAGGTCATCGTGGTGGAAGGCATTATGATCTTCGTCGAGAAGGCGCTGTGTGATGAGATGAACATCCGCATCTTTGTTGACGCCGATGCTGACGTGCGCCTGTGCCGCCGTATCCGCCGCGACGTGAAAAAACGCGGACGCAGCATCGATTCCGTCATTGACCAGTATCTGACCACCGTCAAGCCCATGCACGAGCTCTATGTTGAGCCGAGCAAGAAAAATGCGAATCTTATCGTCCCGGAGGGCGGCAAAAACCTGATCGCGCTCGAGATGATCATCAACCGCATCCAGCGGCACATCGACGGAAACGCGGAATAAAAAACTGCCCGGAACTGCCGGCTGACAGTTCCGGGCACACTTTATCATGACGCGCCTGCCGCTGAAAAAACGCGCCTCGCACAGCGGAAACTGGGTCTGCCGTGCGGGGCGCGTTCGGTTTTGATTTGCTTTTACTTAGACGAGGTCGGGTCGTAGTTGCGGCCAAATTTGAGGTCTTCAAACTTGATCGTCGCGCTTTCCGGGTGCATGGGGCGCGAGGCGGACTTAGCCGGCGCGGGTGCGGGGGCAGGCTTCGCCTCAGGTTCACTGCCGATCAGCTTTTCCAGATTATCGGAGATCTCTGTTGCAATTTTCTCCGCATCTTCGCTGGGAACGGGCGCGGTCACAGGTTCCGTCCGGTCGGCCTGCCAATCATAGGGACGTTCGTGGGCTGGTTCGGGCTGCGCGGGGGCGGACTCCTTCGTCAGATCCCGGGTCTTGAGCGTCTCAAGCAGGCCCAGATGGCCCTGAATATCGCGCTCGACCACAGAGATGAAATTCAGCGCGGTCTGCTTGGCGTAATCGAGCCGCTCCTGCTCGGCGTGGATCTGCTGGTTCAGCTGCGCAAGCTGCACGTTTGCGGCGTTGACCTGCGCGTTGGCCTGTGCATTTACCTCTGCGTTCTGCAGCATCGCGGCGCAGCGCGCCTGCGTTTCCTTGAGCATCTGTGCGCTTCTGGCCTCCGCGTCAGCTGTGGCTGTAGACTGCTTCGTCTCCTGCGCGCGGTATTCCTCCAGCTTTTCAACCAAAATCTTCATCTTGGCCTTGAGCACGGAATTTTCCTTGTAGAGCGTAATATAATCTTCCGTCAGCGGCTCGAGAAAATCATCGACCTGCTGCATGTCATAGCCGCCGAAGACGGCCTTGGAGAAGGTTTGCTCCTGAATTTCCTGCGGTGTGAACATGGAAGCTGCCTCCCTGTGTAAATTAGAGATAGACGCCGTTGTTTTCCAACTCGTCGATGAGGTCGCCGACGATATCGACGTTGTACGGCGTGATAATGTAGGTGCTGATGGCGATCTTCTTGATCTTGCCGTCAAGTGCATAGGCGCAGCCGGACAGGAAATCGACCAGACGGCGTGCGACATCCTTGTTGGTGGATTCCAGATTCAGAACGACTGCATGCTTGCTGCGCAGATGCTCCGCAATGTCGGATACGTTGTCAAAACGCTCCGGTTTGACGAGCACAACCTGCATCTGGGCCGTGGTGTGAATGTTTACGACCTTGCCGTTCGATGTGCCTGCGTTGTTTCCGCCGAGCGTGCGGCGGCCCGCAGAAGAGGTGCTGCCGGTCGCGGAGAAATCGTCGCTGTCCAGATCGAAGCTGGTGTTATAAGAGGGCTTCGGCGCCGAGGACGAGCGGGAGGGCCTGCTGGGGCGGGCGTCGTCGTCGAATTCATCAAAATCGTCGTCGTCTTCTGTATACGGCTTCGTGAGCTTCTTTAGGTCATCCATAAATCCCATTGTAGTGTATCCTCCAGAATTGCTATTCTATGTAATTGGGTCGTGTCGGTCAGACGTTATAATTCCGCTTGCCGAAGATCGCGGTGCCGATGCGCACCATGGTCGAGCCTTCAGCGATAGCGTCGGTAAAATCGTCGCTCATGCCCATCGACAGGCATTCCATGGACACATTATCGTATTTTTTCGCCCTTATGTCAACAAAAAGATTGCGCATTTCGGCAAAATATCTGCAATTTTCACCTGGAAATTCGCTCACGGGCGGAATTGCCATCAGTCCCTTGAGCGCCACATGCGGAAAATCCGCCATGCGGGCGGCAAGTGCAGCGGCTTCGGCCGGCGTAAACCCGGATTTGCTTTCCTCTGCACCGATGTTGACCTCGAAGAGAATGTTCTGCACAACGCCCACTTTTTCCGCCTGCTTTTCGATGCACTCCAGCAATTCCGGCCGGTCAACAGACTCGATGAGATCGACCACGCCGACGAGATACTTGACCTTATTGGTCTGCAGATGGCCGATGAAATGCAGGGGCTTTCCCGTGTACGCGCCCAGCGGGCGCTTGGCCTGAATTTCCTGCACGCGGTTTTCGCCGCAGCAATCGACGCCTGCGGCGACTGCCTCCTTGACGCGGTCGGCGTCGTTCATCTTCGTCGCGGCGCAGAGCAGAATTTCAGACGGGTCGCGCCCGGCCTTTTTTGCGGCATCGGCCATTTGCGCACGGATATTCGCAATATTTTCAGCAATCGTAGACATATCAGTTGACGACCTTTCCATCGTATAGATTTTTCGCGTTGATAATCAACTCGTCACCCGGCCAAAGATTGTTGGTCGAACTGGTGTCGAGTGTGACGACGTAGCTTTCGCCGGTATCGTGGAGGATGGTGATAGGCTTCCACTTGGCGAGTGTTCCTTCGAGGATATACACGCCCGTCTGACCATTTTCGACACGGACGGCGGATTTCGGGACGCGCAGCCCGGAATAGGACGTGAAGACGATCTCCGCCGACTGCTGCCGCAGCAGCGTCACGTTCTGCAGCGCCCGGTCGGACGACAGCACCAGCAGCCGGGAACCCGCCTCGTTGCCGCCGAGGCGCGCCACGCGCATGGTGACCGGCTGGTAATAATCGCGGGCGAACGTCAGCGTAGCGCGGTCGCCCTCCTCCACGCCGGAAAGTTCGCTTGCGGGCACGACGCAGGCATAGTACCACGTTGCAGACGTGACGAGCCTGCCGATGGCGTTGGCATCCGTTTCGTCCGGCTGGACGGACTCAAATTCTGCGACAGTCATTTCCATCAGCCGTTCCGGCGTCAGTACGGATTCATAGCCGTCAACAGCGGCAGAAAAGGTTCCGGCCTTGCCTGCAAGGATGGCGCTGGTGTCGCCCGCAGACTGCGCCTCGAGCGTCTCAAGTTCTGCCTGCAGCGTGCTGATGCGCGCCTGCAGCGAGCCGCTGTCCGAGTCGCTTCCGGTGCGCCGCAGGATCAGGCCCTTGAGTTCCGGCGACAGGTCGGAGACGGAGTTCATGTCGCGCAGCGCCAGATAGCGGCTCAGCTGTGCAAGATCGCCCGCGATGTCCGCGTCGAGCGCGGCCTGATCGTAGACGCTGGAAACAGCGCTCCATGCGTACTGAAGCTGCTCGATCTGGCCGGACAGTTCATCGATGCGCGTCTGGCGGGTCTTTGCATCCTCGGAGCGGTAGCCGGTGGCGACGGCGTCGTTCGCGGCCACATGGGCGCCCTCGGCGCAGTTCAGAACCGTTGTGCCGTATTGCGAATACAGAAGCTCCTCCTCACGCACGACAAAGCCGGAGGCGTAATAGCCCGCCCCGGCTTCGTATGGTGTGACGGTGGCCGTCATGAGTGGTGCATAGAGGCTGCTTACCACGTTATAGCCGAAATACGCGGCGATCGCGGCAAGCAGGATCCAGAGGATAACGGTAAAATAGGATTTGCCTTGCTTCATAGTGCTCCTTCAGGTAACCCGGCGGGAGCGGAGCGGTGCTCAACCCTGCGTCAGGTGAACGGGAACGGCGGGCGTCATGGTAGACACCGCGTGCTTATAGATCATCTGCTGCCGTCCATCGGACTGCAGCAGGATCACAAACTGGTCGAAGCCCGTGATAATGCCGCGCATCTGAAAGCCGTTCATCAGAAAAACGGTCAGCATCGTGCGGTCCTTGCGGGCCTGGTTCAGAAAAATGTCCTGATAATTCTCTGTTGTTTTTTGCATGGGTATCGGCTCCTTCTCATTTATATGGGAACCTCTGACTCAATGGCCTTCGGCCATAGAGCCAGAACTTCCTTGATCTGATACCCATATCGTACCATATTCAAAGCGCGGAAAAAGGAATATTCTGTCGAGCGGCGGAAAGAACCTCCGAAAAATCTTCCGTGCCTGTCATCCGCAGCCAGTGAACGTCCGGGTTGCGCCGGAACCAGGTCAGCTGCCGCTTGGCGTAGTTGCGGGAACGCTGCTTGCAGAGCGCGGCGGCTTCGTCCAGCGAACACGCGCCGCTTAGGTACCCGAAGAATTCCTTATAGCCGATAGCCTGCATGGCCGTTGTTTTCGGACTGACACCGAGGGCAAGCAGCGCGCGGATCTCGTCCAGCAGCCCGGCCGACAGCATATTCTCGACCCGCAGGTCGATGCGCCGGTATAAGGCGGCGCGATCCTGATAATCCAGACCAATCCACACGGGCCGGTAGCGCGGCGGGACGGCCTTTGTTTCCAGATTGTGCTGCGTGATGGTCTTGCCCGTTTCCTCATAAACCTCCAGCGCGCGGATGACGCGCTTTTCGTCTGCCGGGTGGAGCCGCGCGGCGGCCTCCGGGTCAATTTCGCGCAGCCGAGCCAGCATGGCCTCGCCGCCCGTTTCACGCAGCTGCGCCTCGAGCGCTTCGCGCCTGCCAGTCTGCGGGACAGGTGCGAACGACCGGCCTGCAATCAGACTGTCAACATACAGCCCCGTACCGCCCGCAATGACGGCGGTTTTGCCGCGCGATAGAATGTCCTGCACGCACGCGTCCGCCAGCTGCACATATTTCCCGGCGGAAAAATCCTCGCCTGGCTCAACCATGTCAATTAAATGGTGGGCAACGCCCTCCATTTCTTCTTTTGTGGGCTTGGCCGTGCCGATATCCATGTGCTTGTAAATCTGCATGGAATCGCAGGAGACGACCTCGCCGTCATACAGCTTCGCAAGCTGCACGGCAAGCTTCGTCTTGCCGGAGGCCGTCGGGCCGACGACGCAGATGATCCTGTCCATGTTCAAACCCTCTTGAACTGCTTTTCCAGCTGCCGCTTCGTGAGCGTCACGCAAACGGGGCGGCCATGCGGGCAGTATTTGATATCGTCGCGGGACAGAACCTCCTGCACGAGCCGCCGCAGTTCTTCGTCAGATGTCTGCCAGCCGGCCTTAATAGCCGATTTGCAGGCGATGGTGTGCAGCAGATTGTCGCGCAGGCTGTCCGGGTCAAGTGTTTTTCCGGCCAGCAGATCGCCGGCCAGTTCCTGCAAAAGCGCTTTTGCGTCCTCCACGTCCACGTCGGACGGGATCTGCCGGATGAGCACGTCTCCGCCGCCGAAGTCCTCCGTTTCAAACCCGCAGCGCTCCAGAAGCGCCTTGTTTTCCAGCACAGCTGCGGCCTCTTCGCGCGAAAGTTCCGCGGAGACGGGGGCCAGCAGCAGCTGGGCCATGATGGGATGGTCTTCCTTTTTGAGCGCCTCAAAGCGAATGCGCTCATGCGCGGCATGCTTGTCAATGAACAGAACGGCTTCGCCCTGCTCAATAATAATATAGGTGTGCAGCGCCTCGCCGATGATACGGAAGGGCTCTTCCCTGACGGCAAATTCCTGCTGCTGTACTTCAGACGCCTTGACCGGTTCCGGTTTCGGCTCCGGTCGTTCTGCAGGCTTCGGTTCGGGCCTTGCCTCCGGCCGCGGCTCGGGCTTCGGCTCCGCTCTGACCTCCGGTTTTGCTTCCGGCTTTGGAAGATCAAAGGCCTGCTGCGCAGGCGCAGGCTCGGAGCGCGGCAGCTGCACCGGCGAGGCCAGCATCGGCTGCTCCTGCTTCGGCATGGGCTGCTGTGCGGCCTGGCGGCGGTATTCGGATGCCTGCATGGTCTGATAGAAGCCGGGCTTCGGCGGCTGGACGATTTTGGGCTGTGCCTGCGGCTGCGGTGCGGCCTCCTGCTTTTTCTCCGGCGTTTTCCATTCCGGGCGGCCAGCTGCTCTGGAAAGCGTGGACAAAACGGCATAGTGTACCGCATCGAAGACCTCACGCTCGGACAGGAACTTGACCTCCGTTTTGGCCGGATGAACGTTCACGTCCACGGCCTGCACCGGCATGTCAATTTCCAGCACGCAGGCCGGAAAGCGGCCTACCATGATCTGGTTGCGGTACGCCTCTTCCACGGCGGCGGAGAGCAGACGGGACTTGATATAGCGGTTGTTGACGAAGAAGCTTTGCCATGCGCGGTTTCCGCGTGTGGCAGTCGGCTTTGTGACAAAGCCGCGCACGCGAAGCTTTTCCCAGCTGCCGTCAACCGGCAGCATATTGTTGGCAAGTTCCCGGCCGTAGATGGCGTAGATCGCGGCCATGCGGTCGCCCTGTCCGTCGGTGTGCAGCTGCTCCTGGCCATCCTTCAAAAAGCGGAAGGAGATCTCCGGGTGTGCCAGCGCCTGCTGCTGCACAACGGAGAAAACAGCGGAGGACTCCGCCGCGTCGGATTTCATAAACTTCATCCGCGCAGGCGTATTGTAAAATAACTCCCGCACCAAAATCGTCGTGCCGCACGGGCAGCCGACAGGCTCCTCAGACAGAACCTTTCCGGCTTCGAGATGCAGGCGAACGCCGTTTTCCGCGCCCTGCGCCCGCGTGAGAAGATCGATTTTTGACACGGACGAAATCGCGGCCAGCGCCTCGCCGCGGAAGCCAAGCGTACCGATGCAGGCAAGATCCTCTTGCCTGCGGATTTTGCTCGTTGCATGGCGCAGAAATGCCGCGCGGGCATCAACGGGGTCCATGCCGCAGCCGTCGTCGGTGATGCGCAGGAAGGTCATGCCGCCGTTTTGTAATTCTATTGTAATGTTTTTCGCACCCGCGTCAATGGAATTTTCAACCAGTTCTTTGACGGCGGACGCCGGCCGCTCGACGACCTCGCCTGCGGCGATGAGATCCGCGACGTGGCGGTCAAGCTGAATGATCTTCGGCATAAAGCCCCTCCCAATCAGAAGTTCAGCTGCAAGAGCCCAAACGACAGCGCGTTGACAATGGCATGCAGCGAGATAGATGCCCAGATCGTCCCGGCCTTTTCATACGTCCAGGCCAGCGCGACGGAGGCGGGCAGATACGGAATGCAACTCAAAAGCACCTTTCCGGCAGGATAGAGCATGAAATACTGCCAGTTGTGCATGAGCGTGAACAGAATAACGGACACGAGATACGCCATGACGCGCGACGTCGGCTGAATGGAGCCGAAGACAAGTCCGCGTACAAGCGTCTCCTCAATGATCGGCGCAAGGAAAACCGTCACGGCCAGCATGACATACTGATTGTCGGAAATGAGCGAACCGACCGTCTCGTTGTTGTAGATCGTAAAGCCGGGAGCCAGCCTGGAAAGCGCAAACTGCAACACCCATGTGCCTGCATAATACATCGCAAAGCCCAGAACCAGCGCCTGCACAAAGTTCCAGAAAGAGCCGCCGAAAAACGACTGCCGCAAAAATCCATGGAAAATCAGCAGAACCGCCAGCAGATTCACGGCAAAATAGACGATGTTCATCGTCAGCGCCGTCATGCCGAGCGAGAATTTCTCGTTTGCCAGCTGCAAAAGCAGATTCAAAATCAGTAGATAAAACGGCAGATAGAGCCACCCGGCGATCGTTTCAAATTTCGTCAGCCGGTAAGAAATCGAATGGGACGCTTTGCGGGCCATAGACAGCCTTCCTTTCCGGTAAAGGCTCCCCTTGGGCACAAGGGGAGCTGGCGCGTAGCGCCTGAGGGGATTTGAATGTAGCGAACTTCGGAGCATTCTGAACAACGCGGCCCATCCCCTCTGTCATTTGCTTTGCAAATGACACCTCCCCTTACCGCGCGGGGCGCGGCAATAGGAGGTTTTTCGCCTCTTTTACAGCATCTGCTTCAGCTGGTACAACTGGTTCAGCGCCTCGATGGGCGTGAGCGTTTCGACGGTGATGGACTCCAGCGCGCGGCGCAGTTCATCCGACTGCATATCGAGCATGGAAACCTGATCGGACACGGGTGCAGCCGCGGGCTTTGCGCGCTCCGGCGCGCCGGATTCGAGATCCTTGAGGATTTCCCGCGCGCGCGTAATGACCCGGTCGGGAATACCCGCCAGCTTGGCAACCTCGATGCCGTAGCTGTCGTCTGCCGCACCGGGGACGATCTTGCGCAGGAAGATCATGTCCCCCTGCCGCTTCTTGACGGCGATGTTGAAGTTTTTGACGCCCGGCAGTGCCTGCTCGATATCCGTCAGTTCGTGATAATGCGTGGCGAAAAGCGTTTTCGCGCCCAGCCGCTTGCGGTCTGCTGCATATTCGAGCACGGCACGGGCGATCGCCATGCCGTCAAATGTCGATGTGCCCCGCCCAATTTCGTCGAGAATCAGAAGTGAACGCGGCGTCGCGTTTTTGAGAATATCGGCGACTTCGGTCATCTCGACCATGAACGTTGACTGGCCGGAGGCCAGATCGTCCGATGCGCCGATGCGCGTAAACAGCCGGTCAACAATGCCGATGTGTGCCGACTGCGCCGGGACAAACGAGCCCATCTGCGCCATGAGGACAATGAGCGCCACCTGCCGCATGTAGGTCGATTTACCGGCCATGTTCGGGCCGGTGATGATGGCCGTGCGGCAGTCCTCACTGCCAAGCAGCGTGTCGTTCGGCACGAACAGCGCGTTTTTGAGCATCTGCTCGACGACCGGATGACGGCCCGCCGTGATCGATACGGTATTGCCGAGATCGACCTCGGGCTTGCAGTAATGATTGTGAACGGCGACGGCGGCAAAGCTGCACAGCACATCCAGCTGCGCGACGGCCTGCGCCGTCTGCTTGACGCGGGCGGATTCTCCCGCGACAAACTGCCGCAGCGCCACAAACAGGTCATATTCCAGCGCCACAATGCGGTCCTTGGCCGTCAGAATGGTGCTTTCCAGTTCCTTCAGTTCTTCCGTGATGTACCGCTCACCGGTCGAGAGCGTCTGCTTGCGGATATAGCTGTCCGGGACAAGATTCAGTTGACCCTTTGCAACCTCGATATAATAGCCGAATACACGGTTATAGCCCACGCGCAGATTCCGGATGCCGGTCTTTTCCTTTTCACGCGCCTCGATCTGCGTGAGCATGCCCTTGCCGCCGGACTGGACGGCGCGCAGTTCATCGAGCTCTTTGTTTGCGCCGTCGCGGATAAGTCCGCCCTCGCGCAGCAGGAACGGAGGATCGTCCACAATGGTCGCGTCGATCTTCTCCTTGAGATCTGCCAGCGTGTCAAGCTGCTCAAAAAGCGTCTGCAAATACGGCGCGCGTATACCGGACAGCCGCTCCTTGACGGCAGGCAGACTCGCCGCGCCCTGTGACAGCGCGGCAAGATCGCGGCAGGAGGCTGTACCCGTCATAATGCGGGTCATGGCGCGCTCAAAGTCCGTAATTTCACGCAGGGACAGAATCAGTTCCTCGCGGTCGATGGTTTTTTTGACCAGTTCCTCCACGGCAGTCAGTCGGCGCGTGATCTGCGCGGGGCTGAGCAGCGGCCGCTCCATCCACGCCCGCAGCAGACGGCCGCCCATGGCGGTCTTCGTTTTGTCGAGCACCCACAGGAGGCTCCCGCGCTTTTCCTTTGCGCGCATCGTCTCCGTCAGTTCGAGATTCCGCCGCGCGGCAAGGTCAAGCTGCATGAACTTGCCTGCAATGTACAGTTCCAGTTCCCGGATGTGCGGCAACTCGTTTTTCTGTAAATCGCGCAGCGTAATGAGAAGCGCACCCGCGGCGGCAATGACGCACGGCATATTCGCAAGACCGAGCACCTCCGGCGACTGCCCGAACTGCGCCGTCACGGCAGCCTCGCACAGTGCAGAGTCAAACTGCGCGTCCGTTCCCAGATTTACGCAGGTGTGGAAGCGGTCGCGCAGGAAATCTGCCAGCGCGTCGTCCTCCGCCGCCGTGCCGCCCAGAAGTGCCTCGGACGGCAGGAAGCTGCCGAGTTCGTTCTGCGCGTCCTGCATGGCGTCGGCGCCGGAAACCTGCGTTGCGCTGAATGCGCCGGTCGATACGTCGCAGAAGCAAAGGCCGTATGTACCGGCTGCGCCGTAGACGCAGGCGTAATAATTATTTTTGGATTCCACCAGCATCGAACTTTCCGTCACGGAGCCGGGCGTTACGATGCGGATGATGTCGCGCTTCACCAGCCCCTTCGCCAGGGCAGGGTCCTCCATCTGCTCACAGATGGCGACCTTGTAGCCCTTTGCGACCAGCCGCGCGATATAACTCTCCGAGGAATGATACGGCACGCCGCACATGGGAATCTTATCCTCCGCGCTTTTGTCCTTAGCATGGTCGCGCGAGGTGAGCGTCAGGTCGAGTTCACGCGAGGCAATGCGCGCGTCCTCCTCGAACATCTCATAAAAATCGCCCAGCCGGAAAAACAGCAGGCAGTCAGGATTACGCTCCTTGACCGCATAATACTGCTGCATCATGGGGGTGAGTTCGGCCATAAACAAAACCTCCGGGTTTTCTCTTTTAACGTCTGAAATTATGCTTTCGGCAAATCCATATGCACTTACGCATTCGTTTGTAGGGGCCGATGTGGGCATCGGCCCCTACAAAGCCCGCACCAGGGTGCTGTGTTATCGGAGTTCGCCTACAAGGCTCCACGTCGTGCAGCCCGTGATCGTCACATCGAAAAACTGCCCAATCAGGCTGTCGTCTCCCGCGAAGCGGACGAGTCTTCCGCCCTCGGTGCGGGCGGTGAGCATGTCCTTGTCGCGGCCGTCGCAGAGCACGCGGACGGTCTTGCCGACGTAGCCCTGATGAATTTCCAGCGAAATGCGGTTCTGCACATCGCAGAGCCGGTCAAAGCGGCGGTTTTTCTCCTCCTTGGGTGTCGGATCGTCCATTTTCGCGGCGGGTGTACCCGCGCGCGGGGAGAAGATAAAGGTAAACAGCGCGTCATAGCGCACGTCTTCAATCAGGCTGATCGTGTCCTCGAATTCGTCTTCCGTCTCGCCGGGGAAACCGACGATCACGTCGCTGGTCAGAACCAGATCGGGCATGATCGCGCGGCCATAGTGCGCCAGCTTCAGATATTCTTCGCGGTTATAGTGCCGGTTCATGGCTTTCAGCACCCGGTCGTTGCCGGACTGGAAGGGCAGGTGGAACTGCTTGGCGATCTTGGGGTATTTCGCAATGGTATCAAAGAGTTTTTTGCTTGCGTCCTTCGGGTGGCTCGTCATGAAGCGCAGCCAGAACTCGCCCGGCAGCTGCGCGATCTCGGCCATGAGGTCGGCAAAATCGACACCGAGGCCTAAATCCTTGCCGTAGGAATTGACGTTCTGACCTAAAAGCGTAATGTCTTTATAGCCTGCCGCGATGAGGCCCTTGACCTCTTCCAGAATCTCCTCGGGCCGTCTCGAGCGCTCCCGTCCGCGGACATACGGCACGATGCAGTACGAACAGAAGTTGTTGCAGCCGTACATGATCGACACCCACGCCTTGAGATCGGACGAGCGCACGACGGGGATACCCTCTGCAATATTGCCCGCGGAATCGTCCACGGCAAAAATGCGCTTGTTCGTGCGCAGCACGCTTTGCAGCAGTTCCGGGAAGCGCCATAATTCGTGCGGATTGAACACGCCGTCAACATGGCGGTAGCTGTTTTTGATGCGCTCGACGACCTGCGGCTGGCCCATCATGCAGCCGCACAGGAAAATTTTCTGCTCCGGATGCCGGGCCTTGGTGTGCACCAATGCGCCGACGTTGCCGTAGACGCGCGTTTCCGCGTGTTCGCGGATGGCGCAGGTGTTGATGACGATGCAGTCCGCGCCCTCTTCGGTATCCACGATCTCATAGCCGCTTGCGCGCAGCATGCCGCGGATACGCTCGGAATCCGCCTCGTTCTGCTGGCAGCCGTATGTATCGACAAAGGCCCGCGGCGTCCTGCCGCGCGAGGCCCAAAGGGCTTTGATCTGTCCGCAGACAGCGGCTTCCTTTTCCAGCGCCTCCTGCGGGATTACAACGGGTTTGCGTTCCATGTACGTTTCCTCCGAACTGCATAACTTAACAATTTATTATAGCAGATTCCATGTAAATTTGCAACGGATGAAAAAGCCCCTGCAAAACCGCCCGCGCCATGTGCGCAGCAGTCTGTAACATTATATAAATAAGGCTTGCTGGAAACAAAACAAGATGCACCCAAGCCACCCTTTGGGCCCAAGGGGAGCCTTAAGACGCGTCCTTGTGCCTCTCAAATTTACTTACCCCTATATCTAGTCACAGCCCCGTGTCATATGACGCGCAATGTTACAGTTAAATTACAAACCCCCCGAAACGCTTGACGAAACGGGGGCGGTGCGGTAAGATGCAGATACAAATTACACAGGGGGCTTTGCTCCGATGTGTAAAATTTAAACAGGAGGAAATCCAAATGAAGAATCTGAAAAAGGTTCTCGCGCTGGTTCTGGCCGTTGTCATGATCATGGGCACCGTCGCCGTCGCCAGCGCAAAGGACTACGCGGATATCAAGGCTGACAGCGATTACGCCGAAGCAATTGATGTCCTGTCCAACCTCAACATTCTTGATGGTTTCAAGACTGGTGAGACGTACAACTTCCAGCCGGATGGCTACTTCACCCGTGCTCAGGCAGCCAAGATCGTGGCGATCGTCCACAACGCGGCTACCAACGGCAAGATCAAGGGTCAGGATGCTATCTCCGCCCTGTACGCCAACGCACAGAACCCGTTCGTTGACTGCAACAACTCCTGGGCTCTGCCCTTCATCAACTACTGCCGCATTACTGGTCTGGCTGACGGCATGACCAAGACCACCTACGCTCCCGAGCGCAGACTGACCGGCGTGCAGTGGCTGAAGCTGATGCTCACCACCCTGAACTTCGACACCGCCAAGGAAGGCTACACCGGCACCGGCTGGGACATCAACGTCCTGAACCGCGCCAATGAGCTTGGCCTGCTTGCTGGTCTTCCCACTGGCTGGAAAGCCATCGAGAACATCAAGCGCGGCGAAGCTGCTCAGATCCTCTACAACGCGCTGACCACGAGCCTTGTCGAGTATGGCCAGAACATCAAGGGCTACAATCCCACGGTTGCGGCTGGCAACTTCCTCACCAAGGCGTTCGTCGCCAACGAGTCCGTTGTGTCCACCGGTGTTCTGCTCGCCGCCAAGATGGGCGTCGGCATCACCCGTACCACTGACGCATTCCGCCGCCCGGGCTACAAGTGGAGCCATGGCACTTGGAGCAAGTTCTACATGGACGCGCCGGTCAACAGCTACACCACCGCTGTTACCATGTGCGACATCCTGAAGAACGACATGGAGGTTCCCGAGACCTCTGACAAGCTGGTTGTTCTGAATGGCTACCGCAAGGGCGCAGCGCCCACCGATGCCGGCGCTACCACGACCGGCCAGATGTTCGCCGATGCCGGCACCGCTCTGAACTACTACGCAGTCGACGGCTACAAGTATGTTGATGTCAATGACAGAATTTACATGGAGCTTCAGCATGACAAGGCCAAGGAATGCCAGACTTGGTGGGAAGCTGCATATGGCTGGAAGTCTCCGGTCTTCGGCGGCCAGGGCGATCTGACGCAGGTCTTCAAGACCGAAGACGGCTGGGTCATCACCACCATCCACACCTTCCTCGGCGAGATCACCAAGCTCAACAAGAACAACAAGTACAGCCACGCCACCGGCGAGACTGCGGAGCTCAAGTTCTGGCAGGAAATGGTGAATGATGAGCCGCAGTACGTTGAGAGAACCACCACGGCTATGACCACCACCGACATGAACTACACTGTCGGCACCAAGGTTCTGGTTCAGGTCTCCCTGAAGAAGAGCGAGACTGTCAACCTTGACAACTCTGACTATGTCAACGGCAATGTTGGTATTGTCGCTGTTGCTGAGGCCAAGACCGGCGCTCTGACCGGTGCTTCCGATGCAAACTATCCGGAAACTGTTTCCATCGACGGCACCAAGTATCCCACCAACTGCCGCTTCGTTCTTGGCAAGGATAAAGCCATGAACATTGCGAACAATGGCAAGGTCTTCACGTTCTACCTCGACACCTACGGCAACGTCATCGGCCGTGTTGCGAACACCGATGCCAAGAGCTATGTGGTTCTCGACCGTATCTACGGCGTCCATGAGAACGGCAAGTTCGCGCTGAAGGCCGACATGTTCGATCTGGACGGCAAGGCCATCGAGGGCGCGACTGTCGCGATCGCCGGCTCCTTCGCTTCTGCTAAGGACGGCTACGACAATGTTGGTAATTACAGCAACGACAGCTATCCGTATGACAACTTCGTTTACATGGTTGCCTCGCACAACGATTCGAAGCTGACCAACGCGCTGTACTCCTACACCAAGAACGACAAGGACGTTTACACCCTGACTTGGGTCGGTGATGCGACTACGGCTACCACAGCTGCTGCATACACCGCAGCTGATGTTGCCAATAACGTCACTTACGGCCATGCATTCGGCCGTCTGGAAGGCTCCTTCGTCCACACTGCAAAGCTGGCATTCATCAAGGTTTCTTCCCTGAATGGCGTAGCCATGATGAAGACCAACGATAAGGTATACAGCGGCAGCGATCTCTCCCTGTCCGAGTCCACCAAGTTCGTGGTCAAGAGCGCTGGCGGCGCTGTCACGTCCTACACCGGCTACACCGCTCTGCCCGCACTGACTGCCTCCTACGTTGACTATCTCGATAACGACGGCGACGGCTTCGCTGACATCGTCTACATCGGCAAGGCAGTCTTCGCGGCTGACAATGTCACTGGTTGGGTCCTGAAGTGGACGCCGTTCAACTGGGCAAATGGCTATGACCTCATCACCGTCTATGTCGATGGCGAGCCTGTCACGGTCAATGTCAAGCACAGCACCATCGAGACTGGCGATGATGCCAACGGCGTAGCGCTGCGTCCGGGCCTGTACACCTTCAAGACGCAGGTCGATGCCAATGGCGTGACCTACTCTGAGGTCTACATGATCGACCAGAACGCAAGCAACTGGATGGGCGAAGCTGTTGAGTCCTACAGCAACGATGCGACCGCGATCAAGGTCAAGGATGCTACTGGCTACACGCAGACCATCGGCCTGACCGACGTTGTGATCTACAACGTTCTGGCTGACGGCACGGTCGTCAAGGCTGACGCTTCCTGCATCGCCGCGGGCGACTACATCATCTACTCCAAGGTTTCCAGCATGGGCAATGCTCCGTACGCGGTGATCTACGTCCTCGACAGGACCATTCCGTACTAATTTGAGATTTCCTCTCTGAAACCCCAAAGCAAAGAGGGGGCCCCGCAAGGGGCCCCCTTTTCTGCACACTTGACAAACCGCAAGAACCTGCTATAATAAAAATAACCAAGGACGCCTCGACAAGCGGTTGTCCCCGGTTAAGTGCTAGTCAAAGAAAACACATATAGCGTTTCGAAACCGTCACTTGCCAGAGTGGCGGTTTCGCCCGTTAATGCGGATCGTAATGGTCAGTCCGTGCCGTTTTCGCCCGCTTGACAAATCAAAAGAGTTTGGTATAATAAAAATAACCAAGGCTCCCTCCGCAAGAACGGTTTGGCCTCTGGTTATGTTAGGGTCGAGAAATAATCACGAAACCGTCACTTGCCAGAGTGGCGGTTTCGGCCATTTATGCGGATGGTGACCGTAAGTCCAAAGATATGGAACGTGATCGTAATCGGCATAAACATCCCTCCTTTCGGAGGAGGCCAAACCGCCCGTCTGCATCGGGAGCCTTGGAGTTCAAAAGGAACCAAGCCTATTCTACCAAACCAGCCGGAAAATGTCAATCTGTGTTGGTTTTGGCCGCTTGACAAACCGGAAGGTTACAGCAGGAAAAGGGTAGAGCATTTTTTAACAGATAGACAAGCGCCCGGGCAGCTGCCCGGGCGCTTGTAATACAAGCAGGTATGAGATTTTGCTTACATCAGCGGCTCAAGAGACAGAACCGGGTGGTTCTTCTCCTGCAGGAACTCGAGCAGCGCGTCGCAGTCGGTGCAGACGGTTTCATCGGCGATCATGTCGGTGAAGTTGTCAATGCCGTAGAGTTCCTTGGCGGTCTTGTTCAGACGCTCACCAACGTCGTCCTTCAGTTCCTTCGGCATCCAGACGATGCGTTCAATGCCGCCCTCGGCGTGGATGAACTTCTTGGAGGAGATGAAGTGACGGCCATGGCCCATGTAGCCCGGGGTCTGGACGCCGCCGCCGGTGCAGGAGGCCAGTTCGCCGAAGGTCATGCCGGCGGGGGTCATGCCTGCGTACTCGCGGTTGACGACGATGAAGCCGTTGGACATCGGCTCAATGCCGGAGATGCACTCGAAGCAGCCGCAGGAGGTCATCGGGTCTTCCATGATGGAGTACAGCGTGACTTCTTCGACCGCGCCGTGGGTCGCGTCCTTGATGGCGTCGTTGACGGTGGTGTAGCGGCCCGTGCGCTCGTCGAGGCAGCCTTCCTTCATGATGGGCTGGGACGGGCCGTTCGGGTTCAGTTCATAGGTCGCCTTGGCGTCGAGCCACGAGACAGCGCCGCACAGGCCCAGACGTTCCGGCGTGACCACGCAGCAGTGGGCCGGGGCGAAGGACTGACAGAGGATGCAGGTAAAGAAGCGGTCAACGGATTCGTCGGTCATGGAGGCCAGACGGTCGTCACGCATGTTGTAGCGCGGGATGGCGACATCGTTCAGGAACGCGGTAGCCTTGACCGGGTCGGTAATCAGGTGTACCTCGCACTTGTCAACAACAGCGTCAAATTCGTCCGTGATCATGTGGTACAGAACCTCGGCAAAGTGCGTCAGGCGCAGGCCCTTGTCATAGGCGTCCTTGGAGATACGGATACGGAACTGGTTGCGCTGGCCGGTGTGCATGACGCCTTCCATATAGTTGAACCAGGCGTGGATCTTACGCTCAATAACAGACTCGAAATCGGCCTGCATCTTCTTGCCCGCGACATAGACGCAGGTGGCAAGGGCGTATTCGAGATCGCCGGAGTCGATATCCGGGCCGTCGATGACCAGCTTGTGATCCTCGACCTCGTCCATGTTCTTCATGAGGACAAGTTCGCAGGTAGTGTTCTTGGCGGACCAGAACTCGACCTTCATGTCGGCCTTACGGATGATCTCGCCCTCGAATGCAGCTGCGAACGCGACGGGGATGGGCAGTTCCTTGGACTTGATCTTGATGCCGCGCAGTTCCAGAGACTTTTTGACCGTCTCATTGTGGTCAGTGCAGGATTCCAGCGCACCCGGAACCTGATTTTCGCCGAGGTCGATATCGACCACGACCGGGAAGCCCAGCGCGATTGCGCCTGCACCCGCGGAAACGACAACATTGTCGATTGCGCCGAAGGTATTGACGAACGCGGGAACGCGCTCCTTGGTGTACTTGAGCAGGCCAGCCAGATCACCCGGCTGCACGTTGCCGAAGATCAGCGCAGCACGGATGGCGACGGTGACGACATGAATCACGGCAGTCACGTCATGGCCCAGCGGGATAACGCGGAACTCAAGGCCCATCTTGACGCCCGCATCCGCGCACTGCTCAATGACTTCGCCGACCATGAAGGTCATGATGCCCTTGGACTGATAGTCCTTGACGACCTTTGCAACGTCCTCGCCGTTTTCGGCCTTGCCCAGCACGACGGCCACGCCAGGGATATCGCCCGTGACCAGCGGCACGCCGAGAGAGCGGATGATGGGATCGGGCACAAAGCCGATGCCGGGAACCGCGGCCTGCTCATAGGCATCCTTCGGTTCGGCAAACTTCAGACCCTCAAGGATCTCGGCGCCGACGGCAGTGGCAAGACCGGCGTTGAGCGCCTGGCCCAGATCCTCCTGATCGGTGATGAGGCTCTTGAGAACGCCCACGCAGGCGGGCAGATCGCCCAGGGTCTTGACCTTGACGCCGGTGGCGGCGTAGATAGTGGGGAAGAAATACGCAGTATCGGGGAAGGCAATGGGATGGCCTGCGCCATATTTTGCAATGGCGTTGTTGACTGCACCCTCGGTCAGGCCAGCCACGGCATGCGAGCCGCCATAGATGAGATCGGTTAATACGCTCATAAATACCTCCTGCAAATTCTGTTGAATTTTGAATTATATAGGGGAAATGCGGCGGTTCCCTGCCGGTATTTCGCAGCAGGGAACCGTGGAAAGACAAATTACGCGTCCAGATAGGAGTCGGAGTACAGTTCGTTGTTCTTGAAGATGTCGCAGGACTTGATCGTCTCCATCAGACGCAGGTCGTTCGGGTTGACGATGGCGGAGGTCAGACCCTGCATCATGGCCATGGCGACGAGCGCGGAGTCCATGATCGGGCGGACGTTCTTCGGCGCACCGTTGGAGTTGTTGGACAGACCGCCGGTGGACTTCAGGCCTTCGTCGGAGAACAGCTTGATGGCGTTCAGAACGTCCATCTGCTTGTCCTGCATGCCCTTGACGACGAGGAACAGCGGGTCGAACCACAGGTCGGTCGCTTCCATGCCGAGGGACAGACCGCGCTCGAGCATATGATGGCAGTGCATCATGCGCTCTTCGTTGTCCTTTGCGATGCCGTCGGCAGAGCACAGCGCGATGCAGATGGCGTCGTTGGCCGCAGCCAGATCGATATAGGAGATACGGGAGCCTGCGTCAGCGGAGTTGACGATGGGCTTGCCGTTCGTGCGGTTGTAGACCTTGATGCCGGCCTCGATGGCGCGCTTGTTGGCGGTATCGAGTGCCAGAGGCACGTTGTTGAAGTTCTCCTGCAGCAGCTTGACTGCCCAGGTCATAAGTTCGGGGCCGTTGGACTCGGCCGGGCCGATGTTGACGTCCAGATACGTTGCGCCGGCCTTGATCTGCTCGGCAGCACGCTTCAGGATGGGCTCGGGGTTCATGGTGTTCATGGCCTCGCGGATGACCGGGGAGATGCAGTGGATACGTTCGCCGATGGTGACGAACTTCGGGGACTCCGGATCACGCTGCTTGTAGGTCACGCCCATATCGACAACCTCGATGGCCGGGATGGACGCAGCAATCTTCTCGAAATCGAGCGGTGCATTGGCGTCGGCAGCGTCCTTCTTCTCGGCAGCGGGAACCTTGGAAGCGGCAGCAGCCTCAGCAGCCTTGATGTGCTCGCCATCGCGCAGGTACTTCACCAGTTCGACCGCCTCACGGGTGCCGACGACGACGTTCCACTCGGGCAGTTTGTCCTGAATCTCGCCCTTCATGACAGCAACCTTGCCCGGGATGATGAGGGTGCGGTTGTTGATCTTGGAGGCGACATCGAATTCGTCAAAGAACTTCTTGACGGAGGTGGAGGAGAACTTGCCTGCGGCCCATGCCGTCAGAACGGACATGCCGGATGCGTCGGTAATGAGCAGGTTCACGGGAACCTTGGAGCGCTCGAGTTCGCCGGAAACCAGGAAGTAGGTCAGCGCGAAATCGACTGTCAGCGCGCAGGGATCGTCGGGGCCGGCGCCGTTGATGGGGTAGATGCCGGGAGCGACCTTCATCGGCTTCTGCGGGTCGGTGAAGATGTTCTGACGCAGACCGTAGAGCGGCAGCGCCTCTGCGTAGCCGACCTTGTCCATGACGATGATGGAGCCATACTTGACGACGAACATGGCGGCCAGAGCCGTCTCAAGATGCTCGTCATGGTTGCACAGAACGCCCAGATTGACGATGGAGGGATAGCCGAAGGTCTTGTCACCGTCCTTGATGGCAGAACGGCGGACAAGCACGGCGTTTGCGAACGTCTCCTTGATGGTGGAGGCGGTCACATCGAGAATGAGATTCTTGTTGCCGGCCTTTTCAAGTTCGGCAACGGTGTCGTGCAGTTCGGACAGATCCGCACCGCTGACGCCCAGAACGAGGCCCGCCGCCTTGGCGATCTCGTTCATGGCCGCGAAGGTATCCTTGTTCGCGCCGTTCAGGATGGGCTTATTGTCCTTGATCGCCTCGACGGCGGCCTTTGCCGTCTCGACGTCCTTGGTGTCGATGATAACGGTGCGGTCGGGCAGAGCAGCTGCCTTTTTGCAGAGTTCGACGAACTTCGCGCTGTCGCCCGCGTCGTGAACGAAGACGCACTCGACCATTTCGCGTTCGCCGATACGCTCGTAATCGACCTTCTTGATGCCCTCAAGACGAGCCTCAACAGTCGCATCGTCCATGCAGGTGCACAGCGTGGCCGCAAACAGGTTGCGGTTGACGAGGGTCTTCTCATGACGCATCATGACGGTCTCGCCGCCAAGCTTGTGCGCGCCGACCTCGATGGTCTTCATGGGCGGCTGTGTAGCCTCGGACAGAAGTGCGATCGCCTCTTCAGACATATACGGGCACTTGGTAATGGGAACAGCGCCCTGTGCGACCTTCATGCAGAATGCCATGCAGGTGGGGCTGCCGCATTCCTTACAGTTTTTCTTCGGAGATAATTTGAAAATGTCAAGACCTTTAACTGCCATAGTATGGTTCCCCCTCTCTGCTTACATCAGCGCGTCGATCATCTTGGCGATGGTCTTTACTGCTTCCGGATGGCGCAGGATAACTGCGTCGGAGCCGCCGGCCAGAACAGCCGCAGCGGTTGTGATCTCCATCTCGATGCCGCGCTCTTCCTGGCTGCCCCATTCGGGCATGTCTTCTTCGGACATAACGGATTCCTTGACACCCCAGGTATCAGCGGAGACAGGGGTCATGATAGGCATTTCGAGCATGGCGTCCGCCTGCTTGAGCGCAGCGTCCTTCACACGGTCGAGCGTGGAGGCGACGTACTCATAGCCATAGCCTGCGGCGGCGGAGCCGACGTTCATGACGATGGACTGCGCGTTGAAGCCCATCTGGGTGATGACGGTGTTGAGCTGCTTGGCAAGGTTGATATCGACGGCGGATTCCGCGCCGACCTTCTGTCCGTAAGCCATACCGGCGGAAGCAACAACGGTCTTGTAGTCCTCATCGCGTGCGGACAGAACCAGAATGTTCTTGCCGGCCAGCGCTTCAGAGATCTTGTTGAACAGTTCGGTGTCCTTTTCAATGTTCTTGCAGCCCATGATGACGAGCGGCAGGGTTGTCGCGTCGGCGACGTCCTTGGCAAGCTGGACGCACTCTTCCACGGACTTGTTCAGACCGTTGGGATCTGCGCCCTCGAGGTGCAGGCAGATGAAAGAAGCGCCCTCGAGCGTTTCTGCGCGCTTGGCCATTTCGGCCACGGTGGTGCAGCCAGCGTAGAAGGCCTTCTCGCCGGGCATGGTGTATTCCGCCATGCCGAGGTCGGTCAGCTCAACGCCGATCTTCGGTGCGTTCTTGATCTCAGCGTCAAACGTGTGGAACGGAAGCACGTTCTGACCGCCGATGGCCGTGGCCTTGTCGCCAACGCCCAGCACAACTTCATTGATGTGCGCATTGAACGCCTGTTTCTTGGGAACGAAAGGCATAGTTGTGAATCCCCCTATAAAAATATTGTCTTTTGCTTACAGATTTAAGTCCCGCATGACGGCGGCGAGCGCAATCTTGACGGGCGTTTTGTCCGGCACCTGTGAACTGGGCTTTCCTTCGCAGTCGTACTCGTAAACAGTCTCATCCTGCGGAAGAACGCCTGCCAGCTGGAGGCCGTACTTCTTTATCTCTTCCATGACACCGGGGTTCAGCACCCCGTTCGGCGCACGGTTGACGATCAGTTTCATTTCGCCGGGTTTCAGGTCCATCTCTCGGATCATCTCGGCAATGCGGCCTACGGCCTGAATGCCGCGGCGGGAGCAGTCGGAAATAAGAAGCATGGTGTCAACATGCGGAAGCGTCCCGCGGCTGATATGCTCCAGACCAGCCTCGTTGTCCACCACCATGTAGCGGTAATTGCCGACATATTTGTCGATCTGCGTTTTGAGAACGCCGTTGACAAAGCAGTAGCAGCCCTTGCCCTGCGTCCGGCCCATGACGAGCATGTCATAGTCGTCCTCTTCAATGAGGGCGGAGTTGAACTTCATCTCGGCATAGTCAGCCTTGGTCATATTGGCGGGCACGGTGCCCGTCTGCTCAGCGTGGGCCATTTCCTCGCGGATATCGCCCAGTGTCGTCTCGACCTCGACGCCCAGAACCTCGTTGAGATTCGAGTTTGCGTCTGCGTCTACGACCAGAATGGGGCCTTTTTTCTGCTTGCACAGATAGTCAATGATCATGCCGCAGGTCGTCGTCTTGCCGACGCCGCCCTTTCCGGCAACTGCAATGATATGGGTCTTGGCCATAAAAATCGCTCCTTGGAACGTGGTTCCGGCAGGCGGGCATACGCCCGCCTGCCGAATCGGGATGTAATTAAACGAGGTCGATCAGACCGGCTTCCTTGGCGATGTAGGCGACATCATCGTACTTGTTGAGCGCGTACAGATGGATGCCGTCAACGCCGCAGGCGCGGTACTCGTCGATCTGGTTGATGGTGTATTCGATACCGGCCTTCTTGAAGCTTTCCTTCTTGCCGGCGACGTCTGCGTCGAACGGCTCCTTGTCGAACGGGTTCGGGAAGATCCAGTTCTTGGAGATGATCTCACAGAGTTTGCGGTCCATGACGCAGCCGTTGCGGCTGAGGGCCATGTTGATGGTTGCAGCCTGGTCGAGAATCGGCATGATGCCCACATCGACAGGCAGCCAGATACCGGCATTGCGGATGGCCTCGAGCCAATAGCGGAACGCGTCCATATCCCAACAGAGCTGGGAGATGATGAAGTCCGCACCATTGTCCTGCTTCTGCTTCAGGAAGGCGATGTCGGCTTCGAGACTGCGGCACTGGATGTGACCCTCGGGAGAGCCTGCGACCGCGATGGTGAACTTGTCGCCGAACTCCTTGCGGACGAACTTGACAAGCTCAGTCGCGTAGTGCAGATCGCCGTTCGTGCCGGTCCAGCCGAAGGGCAGGTCGCCGCGCAGAGCAAGCATATGGTCGATGCCATGGTCAAGGTAAGTCTGCAGCTTTTCCTTGATGTCTTCCTTGGTGTTGCCGATGCAGGTGAAGTGGGTAACAGGGGTGCACTTGCCATCCTTCTGGATCTTGTCCAGAACTTCCAGATTCTTGCCGACGTTGGTGCCGCCGGCGCCGTAGGTACAGGAAATATAGTCAGGCTCAAGGGTGTAGAGTTTGTCCAGAACTCCGTCCTTGCCGCACAGCTTTTCCATGCCCACGTCCGTCTTGGGCGGGAAAACCTCGAAGGAGAATGTTGCTCTCTTTTCGTAGATGTCTGCTACGCTCATAATTGCCTCCATATCCAAAATAGATTGCCTGAGTGGCTGCATGCCGGCATAAAACCGGCATGGATTCGATACAAAATTATCGTATCACACTTGGCTGACAATTACAAGACCTGCAGCGTGCAAATATATGAAAAAAAGCATTTCTTTTTACATTCTTAGCATGGCCGACGCCGGAATTTTACAGCTTCGTCATGAGAAATTTCTGGCTGACACCGCCGGAGACAGCATAGACGGTCAGATCGCCGTTTTCCTTCTCATCGACGGTCAGTTCCACGTCCTTCCCCTTGAGAAAGCCGCGCACCCATGAAACCGGGTCATCCGTCTCGATCTCCTCAAAAAATACGTCGCGCATCTGGTTGTTGCCGCAGAGGTTCTGCACCTCGCGCACGACTTCGTATTCGGCCATATCAGTCCTTGACAATGACGGCGGTGTTGCCGACCAGATCGATGGTCGCAAGACGGCCCTCAACGCGCGTTTCGCGCTCAAACAGATCGTAGAGCACAACAAAGCCGTCCTTGCAGTCGATACGCTGCACGTTGGACAGGATCAGGTTTTTCTGCTCGACGCTGTTTTCATAGACATTGGAAAGGCACATAATTTTCTGCTCCTTATGCGTTCGGGGCCTGCATGGACGCCAACACGGTGGACAGGCGCAGGTTGCCCTTTTCAAAATCGCTCACGGCCAGCATGATCTGGTCGTAGGCTGCCGTCTCGCCCATCTCCTGCAGCTGCTTTGCGAGATTCGCAAGTTCGTTGGCGTGGGAGGCGTTGTGGCCAACCATATATTTCATAAGCGCCATCAGTTCTTCCTTCGGGCTGTGCGCACAGCCGCCGCAGGCGTCGCAGTGGGTATGCTCGCACTCCTCATGGGAATGCGTATGCTCGTTTTCGTGGTCGTGCGCATGGGCATGCGTATGGGTGTGCGTCGTGCCGTCCGCATGGGTATGTGTATGGCTGTGGACGGTTTCGTCGTGGTCGTGATCAAGGTGCATGATGCTTCCTCCGTACTTTGTTTTCTGTTTATATTATAGCTTTTCTACTCGATTTTGTAAAGCAGTCGGATGCACGTCTGTCTGTTTTTCCAAAAACTTTTTCGGTCATTTCCCGATTTTAAGTGGAATTTCCATGTGAAATATGATACATTATAAGCAATTTGTGATATAAGGAGCGTTCCCCATGGATCATGAGCATTCTCACGACCATGCGTATCTGCATGAGCATAACATTCCACATCTGCACCACGAATCAGATGTCCACGATGAGGCGCACAATCATGCGCACAGCCACGACGCCGCAAACGGTCACGGCCATGTGCACGAAAACACGCAGGCCGTCCTGAACCGGTTATCCCGCGCCATCGGCCATCTGGAATCCGTGCGGAAGATGGTCGCCGACGGCCGGGACTGCAGCGAAGTTCTCATCCAGATCGCTGCCGTGCGCGCAGCGATCACAAACATCGGCAAGGTGATTCTGCAGGATCATATCCAGCACTGCATTGTCGATGCTGTAGAGCACGACGACGAACAGGCCCTCGACGCCCTGTGTCAAGCGATCGATAAATTTGTGAAATGACAGAAATACCGCCGCCGGATTGTCCGGCGGCGGTCATTTTTATCGGAGCAATGCTCTGTTCAGGAACAGACAGCTTACTTCTTGTCCTTGATCGCGGCCTGCGCAGCGGCAAGTCTTGCGATGGGGACACGGAACGGGCTGCAGGAGACGTACGTCAGGCCAATCTTGTGGCAGAATTCGACCGTGGACGGGTCGCCGCCTTGCTCGCCGCAGATGCCAAGCTTGATGTCCGGGCGGGTCTGACGGCCCAGTTCCGCTGCCATCTTGACAAGGCGGCCAACGCCGGCCTGGTCCAGCTTGGAGAACGGATCGGACTCATAGATCTTGCGGTCATAGTAGGAGGCAAGGAACTTACCGGCGTCGTCGCGGGAGAAGCCAAAGGTCATCTGCGTCAGATCATTTGTGCCGAAGGAGAAGAACTCTGCCTCGTTGGCAATGGCATCGGCAGTCAGCGCGGCGCGCGGGATCTCGATCATGGTGCCGACCTTGTAGGTCATGTCGGAGCCGGCTTCCTTGATGATCTTCTTCGCGGTCTTGTCGATGACGGACTTGACGAAGGCCAGTTCCTTCTCTTCGCCGACCAGCGGAACCATGATTTCCGGTGTGATCTTCCATGCCGGACGGCGGCTGCGGACAGCCAGTGCGGCCTTGATGATCGCGGCGGTTTGCATCTTGGCGATTTCCGGGAAGGTGACGTCCAGACGGCAGCCGCGGTGGCCCATCATGGGGTTGAATTCATGCAGGGAGGAGATGACCTGCTTCAGATGCTCGACGCTCAGGTTCATTTCCTTGGCCAGTTCCTCAATGTCCTTCGGATCGGTCGGAACGAACTCATGCAGGGGCGGATCGAGCAGACGGATGGTAACCGGGCGGCCCTTCATGGCCTCATAGATGGCCTCAAAGTCAGCCTGCTGAATCGGCTCCAGCTTGGCCAGCGCCCGTTCACGCTGCTCAGACGTCTCGGAGACGATCATCTCGCGCATCGCCTTGATGCGGTCAGCCTCGAAGAACATATGCTCGGTACGGCACAGTCCGATGCCCTCGGCGCCGAAGGCGGCAGCTTGCTGTGCATCGTGCGGGGTGTCGGCATTTGTGCGGACCTGCAGACGGCGGAATTTATCAGCCCAGGTCATCAGGCGGTTGAAATCGCCGGAGATGCTTGCTGCAGCAGTCTTGATCTTTTCGCCGTAGATATTGCCGGTGGAACCGTCGATGGAGATCCAGTCGCTTTCCTTATAGGTCTTGCCGGCCAGTTCAAAGGTCTTGGCTTCCTCGTTCATCTTGATGGCGCCGCAGCCGGAGACGCAGCAGGTGCCCATGCCGCGGGCGACAACAGCCGCGTGAGAGGTCATGCCGCCGCGGACGGTCAGAACGCCCTGCGCGTAGTGCATGCCCTCGATATCCTCGGGGGAAGTTTCCAGACGGACAAGCACGACCTTCTTGCCGTTCTTGGCCCAGTCGGTCGCCGTCTCGGCGGAGAAGACGATCTGGCCGCAGGCAGCGCCCGGGGATGCGGCGAGGCCCGTGCCGACGACCTTGGCCTTCTTCAGAGCGGCGGGGTCAAACGTCGGGTGCAGGAGAGAATCGAGGCTCTTCGGGTCGATCATGGCGACAGCCTCTTCCTCGGTAATCATACCCTCGTCAACGAGATCGCAGGCGATCTTCATCGCGGCGGCAGCCGTGCGCTTACCGTTGCGGGTCTGGAGCATGTAGAGTTTCTTGTCCTCAATGGTGAACTCCATGTCCTGCATGTCGCGGTAATGGTATTCGAGTTTAGCGCAGATATCGGTAAACTGCTTGTATGCCTCAGGCATGACCTCGGCCAGCTGGTCGATGGTCTGCGGGGTACGGACGCCGGCAACGACGTCTTCGCCCTGCGCGTTCATCAGGAACTCGCCGAACAGCTTCTTTTCGCCGGTCGCGGGGTTACGGGTAAACGCGACGCCTGTGCCGGAGGTATCGCCGGTATTGCCGAAGACCATGGACTGGACGTTGACAGCAGTGCCCCAGTCGGAGGGAATATCGTTCATGCGGCGGTAGTAGATCGCGCGGGGGTTGTCCCAGGAGCGGAAAACGGCCTTGATGGCGCCCATCAGCTGTATCTTCGGATCCTGCGGGAATTCCTCGCCCAGCTTGTCCTTGTATTCAGCCTTGAACTTCTCAGCCAGTTCCTTGAGATCATTGGCGTCGAGTTCGGTGTCGAGCTTCACGCCCTTCTTTTCCTTCATCTCGTCGATCAGCTGCTCAAAATACTTCTTGCCGACCTCCATGACGACATCGGAATACATCTGGATGAAGCGGCGATAGGAGTCATATGCAAAGCGGGGATTGTTGGTCTTCTTGGCGAAGGCGACGACGACCTCGTCGTTCAGGCCAAGGTTCAGAATGGTGTCCATCATGCCGGGCATGGAAGCGCGTGCGCCGGAACGGACGGAGACAAGCAGCGGGTTGTACAGATCACCGAACTTCTTGCCAGTCATTTCCTCGAGCTTTTCGACGTACTCCATGATCTCGGCCTCAATCTCGGCGTTGATCTGGTGGTCGTCCTTATAGTACTGCGTGCAGGCTTCGGTCGTGATGGTGAAGCCCTGCGGGACCGGCATGCCGAGGTTGGTCATTTCAGCCAGGTTTGCGCCCTTGCCGCCGAGCAACTCGCGCATTTTGCCGTTGCCTTCGGAGAAAAGATAGACGTACTTGTGAGACATTTGGTAAACCCCTTTCCAGTGTTGCGGCTGGTCGCCCTTGCGCCGCCGCCATGTCATTTTTTATCCTTCAGATTCTTCAGACAAATACATACTATACCATATTTCCGGGGGTTTGCAATCTAAAAAGTTTTTATTTTCGCTAAAAAAATGTTAGATTTCGAGACAGCCTGCATCTGAAAAACTGGCAAAAGTGCCATATCAGCGTCAAGAGAACGCAATATCAGAAATCATATTGTAAGAAATGCACATACCGTGCAGTTCTTTCCTGCTGCGCCATGCACAAAACCCGCAGCCGGGCGTGCTATCCGGCTGCGGGTGGGTTGGACTTCGGAATGCGGATGGTCAGGACGATTTCGCGGTCTGTCTCCTGCCGGTCGCGGCTGGCGCTGACGCCAGCCGCGCGGACAAGATCAAGCTGATGGTCGATGGAGTTTAGGAACACACGCACGTCGCGCAGGACAAACGTGCCGAGTTCCCGCCGCTGCGGCACTTTGGGCGCGAGCCGCGCGTCGATGTACTGCTCCGTTTTTGCGACCGTCCACTCTCCTTGGACGATCAGACCAATCACGCGCAGGCGCTCTTCCTCATCCGGCAGGCGCAGAAGCGCGCGGGCATGGCGCTCGGTCAGATGATTTTCGCGCAGCGCCTGCAAAACGGACGGCGGATGGCGCAGGATGCGCAGCTTGTTGGCAACGGCGGACTGGCTCTTGCCAATGCGGCGGGCGGCCTGCTCCTGACTTAAGTGATACTGCTGCATAAGCTTTTGCAGCCCCTCGGCCTCTTCGATGTAATCCAGATCCCGCCGCTGCAGGTTTTCCACCAGCGCCAGCATTCCGGACGCCTCCTCGTCCACGTCCGCGAGCAGGCATGGAACCTCCGTCAGACCGGCCAGCCGCGCCGCGCGCAGGCGGCGCTCTCCCGCCACCAGCTCATACGCGCCGCCCGCCTTGCGGACGGTCAGCGGCTGCAAAACGCCGTACTGCCGGATGCTCCCGGCCAGTTCCTGAAGGCCGCCGGTATCAAAATGCTTGCGCGGCTGCATGGGGTTGGGCCGGATCCGCGCCGTCGGCAGGTATAAGATCCGGCCCGAGCCCAGCACCGACGGACTTCTCGTCTTTGGCATAGCGTCTCTCCTCTGCTGCAAGAACTTCTGACAGTTCTATAGTAGGACAAGCCGGGCGCAAAAACGCGCGAAAAGCGGACGCCCGCCACAATAAATTGTGGCGGGAAATCGTTGGGAAATACAAGATGTTGATAACCATGTGGAAACTGTGGAGAACCTGTCGGATCGTGCTGTGCAAAAAACGCGTGAGGGGATTTGGCTGCTGTAAATTTTGGAGCATGCTGAACCTTGCAGCACATCCCCTTCGCCATTTGCTTTGCAAATAGCACCTCCCCTTATCGTGCAGAGCATGACAAGGGGAGGCTTTTTACATATTATAAGTCTTTCACAAATTTGCGGCCTCTAAAACGGACGGGCAGCGGCCCTTACAGAGTCTCGGAAAATCCGTTCTCCCCTGTCTGTTCTCCTGCGAGAGAAAAGACAGGGCCGCCGGAGGCTCGTCGGAACCGACCTCTACGGAACAAGTCCTCACTGCTCCGCAGCGTGCAGAATGACAGCCAGCAGTTCATCGCGGCCATCGCCTTTTTCAGCGGAGAAGGGAATCAGGCGCACATCGTCCGGCAGGGACAGAACCTCGCGGATGCGGGCCATGTTGGGCGCGATCTCGCTTTTTTTCAGCTTGTCCAGCTTGTTTGCAACCACCACAAAGGGCTTGCCGGACTGCAGGAAGTACTTTGCCATGACCACGTCATTCGCTGTCGGTGCGTGGCGCGCATCGACGAGCATGACGCCGAAATTGAGCGTATCCGGCGCGGCAAAATAGGCCTCCATGAGCCTGCCCCATCGCTCTTTTTCCTTCTGCGGGACCTTGGCATAGCCGTAGCCCGGCAGATCGACGAGGTACATGGCCTCGTCAATACGGAAAAAGTTGATATGCGTGGTCTTGCCGGGGGCTTCGCCGACGCGGGCGAAGTTTTTGCGCAGCAGAAGCTTGTTGATGACGGAGGATTTTCCGACGTTGGACTTGCCTGCAAACGCGATCTGCGGCAGGCCGTCCTTCGGGCAGTCGGCGACGGAGGTGACGGAGCGGACAAATTCCGCGTTGTGCAGATTCATGCGGCCCTCCTTACTGCCGGATGCCGGGCTTGCGGCGCGTCTTGGGCGCCGGAATCGGCAGCGCGGGCGCAGCGGGAACCGAAATCGTCTCCGTCGCATCGCCTGCGGGTAGCAGTGCGGCCTCCAGAACGCGGTCGGCGCTGGAAACTGTGATGAATTGCAGCGCCTGCCGCACGGTCTGGTCAATTTCCTCCAGATCCTTTTCGTTTTCCGCCGGGATGATAACAGTCTTGACCCCGTGGCGCAGCGCCGCCATGGTCTTTTCCTTCAGCCCGCCGATGGCGAGCACCCGGCCCCGAATAGAAATCTCACCTGTCATGGCGACGTCGCGCCGTACAGGGCGGTTCGTGAGTGCCGAAACGATGGCGGTGCAGATCGTGATACCGGCGGAGGGCCCGTCCTTCGGAACGGCTCCCTCGGGGAAGTGGACGTGAATGTCCTTTGTCTTGTAGAAATCAGGAGCAAGGCCCAGCGCCTTTGCGCGCGACCGGATGAAACTCATGGCTGCAAAGGCGGATTCCTTCATCACATCGCCCAGATTGCCGGTCAGTTCCAGCTTGCCGGAGCCGTCAACCACGTTGACCTCGACCTCGAGCGTCGTGCCGCCGACGGCCGTCCACGCAAGACCCGTGACAAGTCCGACCTGATCGGTCGTGACGTTCGCTTCCGGCAGGAATTTGCGGACGCCGAGGAAGTCCTCGAGATTGCCGCCGGTGATGGAGATGCGCTTGGGCGGCTCGTCGGAGACAAAACGCATGGCGCACTTGCGGCAGAGCGCGGCAATTTGCCGTTCGAGACTGCGGACGCCGGATTCGCGCGTATAGCAGGCGATGATCTCGCGGATCGCGTCATCGGAGACACGCACCTGCGTGCGCTTTATGCCGTGCTTTTTCAGCTGCTTCGGCAGCAGATGCCGCTTGGCGATCTGCAATTTTTCCTCGTCCGTGTAAGACCCCAGTTCAATGACCTCCATCCGGTCGAGCAGGGCGCGGGGGATGGTGTCGGTCGTGTTGGCGGTGGTGATGAACATGCAGTGGGACAGATCGAACGGCACCTCAATATAATGGTCGCGGAAGCTGGAATTCTGTGCAGAGTCCAAAACCTCCAGCAGTGCCGACGACGGATCGCCCTTATAATCGCTGCCGAGTTTGTCAATTTCGTCGAGTAGCAGCAGCGCGTTTTTGCTCTTGGCCTGAATGAGAGCCGTCATAATGCGGCCCGGCATAGCGCCGATATATGTCTTGCGGTGGCCGCGAATCTCGGCCTCGTCACGCACGCCGCCGAGAGACAGGCGGGCCAGCTTCCGGTTCAGCGCCCGGGCAATGGAAATCGCAACGGATGTTTTGCCCACGCCCGGAGGGCCGACCAGGCATAGAATCTGCCCCGGCAGTTCCGGGGCCAGCTGGCGCACGGCCAGCGTTTCGAGAATGCGCTTTTTGACCGTCTCCAGGCCAAAGTGATCTTCATCAAGAATTTTCGCGGCGGCCTTCACGTCCAGCCGCTCCTTCGTTTCCTTGTTCCACGGCAGTTCGAGGACGGTATCGAGATAATTGCGCAGAACAGAGGCCTCGGCGGAACCGGGCTGCTGGCGCGCAAAGCGCGCCACTTCGCGCAGCAGCTTTTCTTCCGTTTCCTCCGGAAGCTTCAGCGCCTTGATCTTCGTGCGGTAACTGTCGGCGTCGCTGTCGTCATCCTCGCCAAGTTCTTCCCGGATGACGTGCAGCTGTTCGCGCAGGTAATAATCACGCTGGTTCTGGTTGACGTTCTGCTGTACCTGATCGTTGATCTCGCTCTCCAGACGCAGAATGTCAAGTTCCTTTGCCATCATGCGGATGCACAGTTCCAGCCGGTGGACAGGCGGCAGCGTCTCAAGAATGCGCTGCTTGTCCTCATAGCCGAATGTCGCGTTCTGGGCGATAAAATCGGCCAGTTCGCCTGCGTTGTCGGTAGCGGAGCCTTGCAGCAGATTTTCCTGTCCGGACTTGACGGCCAGATCGACAAACTGCTCAAACAGCTGGTGTGCCTGCCGCACGAGCGCCTGCGTGCGCGGCACGGCGGCATGATAGTCCGGCTCGTCCAGTTCCATCGCGCGGGCGAAGAGATACGGCTCGGTATGGATCATATCGGTCAGCTGCGCGCGATATTTGCCCTCGACGAGAATGCGCATATTATCGCCCGGCAGACGCAAAATCTGCCGTACATAGGCCACAGTGCCGATCGGGTACAGATCGGTCTTCTTCGGCTCGTCGCACTGCACGTCGCGCTGGGTGACGAGAAAGATCATCTGATCAGCCCGCATTGCCTCCTCAACGGCGCGGGCAGACCGGCTCCGGCCGACGTCAAAATGCGTCACGCAGCCGGGAAACACCACAATCCCGCGCAGCGGCAGGACCGGCAGGCAGGTCAGAGGTTTATAGTCGCTCATACTCGTTGTCTCCTTTCGCGGAGGATAAAAATACGCAGGAAGGGAGCGTGCGCTCCCTTCCTGGTTGTTGTGTTACAGCGTTACGCCTGCGTTCTTGATGGGAGCGCGGGGTTTTGAAGCGTCGCGGGTGATCTGGGGCGGTTCACCTTCGCGCACGCAGCGCTCGGTGATGCAGACAGACTGAATGGTGGGGTCAGACGGGATCTCATACATGATCTTCGTCATGATCTCCTCCATGATCGCGCGCAGACCGCGCGCGCCGATCTGGCGCTCGATGGCCTTTTCCGCGATGGCCTCCAGCGCGCCCTTTTCAAAACTCAGTTCGACCTGGTCATAGGACAGCAGCTTGTGATACTGCTTGCAGAGCGCATTTTTCGGCTCTGTCAGAATGCGGACCAGATCGTCCTTGCTGAGCCCCTGCAAAGACGTAATGACCGGAAGACGGCCGACCAGTTCGGGGATGATGCCAAACTTCAGCAGATCGTGCGGCTGCACAAGCTGGAACAGCTTGCCGACGTTGTGGTCGCCCTTGCTCTTGACCGTGGAGTTGAAGCCCACGGCCGAGGTATCGGTGCGCTGCTCAATGATCTTGTCAAGTCCGTCGAACGCGCCGCCGCAGATGAAGAGGATGTTGGTCGTATCGACCTGGATGAACTCCTGCTGAGGATGCTTGCGCCCGCCCTGCGGGGGAACGTTGGCGACCGTGCCCTCAACGATCTTCAAAAGCGCCTGCTGGACGCCCTCGCCGGATACGTCGCGGGTGATGGAGGTGTTCTCCGACTTGCGGGCGATCTTGTCGATCTCATCAATATAGATGATGCCGCGCTCGGCCAGTTCCACGTCAAAATCCGCCGCCTGCAGAAGCCGGAGCAGAATATTCTCGACGTCCTCGCCCACATAACCGGCCTCGGTCAGTGTGGTCGCGTCCGCGATGGCGAACGGCACGTTCAGGATCTTGGCCAGCGTCTGGGCGAACAGCGTCTTGCCGGAGCCGGTGGGGCCGATGAGCAGAATGTTGCTCTTCTGCAGTTCCACATCGGAATCGTTCTGGAAGTAAATGCGCTTATAGTGGTTGTAGACCGCCACGGACAGGGCAACTTTCGCGTCATCCTGGCCGATGATGTAGCGGTCCATATAGGTTTTGATCTGCTGCGGCGTCGGGAGCGTATCGGGCAGTTCCAGCTGCTGCGCGTTCAGCCCGTTGTGCATCTCATCGTGCAGGATAGACGAGCAGAGTTCAATGCACTCGTTGCAGATGTAGACATTGGGGCCGGCGATGATGCGGCCGACCTGCTCCTGCCGTTTGCCGCAGAAGGAGCAGCGGATGGAGTCTCTTGCCAAGCTGGACTCCTCCTTTCAGGGATTATTGTCTCTTGTAGATGACCTTATCGACAAGGCCGTAGGCCTGTGCTTCTTCGGCGGTCATGAAGTTGTCGCGCTCGGTGTCGATCTTGATCGTCTCGAGCGGCTTGCCGGTGTTGGAGGCAAGGATCTCGTTCAGACGCTGCTTGATCTTCAGCATGCGCTTGACCTGGATCTGCATGTCGGTCGCCTGCCCCTGCGTGCCGCCGGATGGCTGGTGGATCATGATCTCCGCGTTGGGAAGCGCAAGGCGCTTGCCCTTCGTGCCGGAGGACAGCAAAAATGCGCCCATCGACGCGGCCATGCCCACGCAGATGGTGGACACGTCGCACTTGATGAACTGCATGGTGTCATAGATCGCCATGCCGTCGGTCACGCTGCCGCCGGGGGAGTTGATATAAAACTGGATATCCTTGTCGGGGTCCTGCGCCTCGAGATAGAGCATCTGCGCAACAATCAGGCTGGCAGTGGTGCTGTTGACCTCTTCGGACAGGATGATGATACGGTCGTTGAGCAGGCGGGAGAAAATGTCGTAAGACCGCTCGCCGCGGCTTGTCTGCTCGACAACATACGGAACTAAACTCATAATTTCAGGATTCTCCTTTCACACGGATGTCTGGTTGGCTGTAGGATTCTACCCAACCGCTTGGAGAATTATTCCTCAGTCTTGGCTTCTTCGGCGGGAGCCTCAGCGGCGTCTTCCTTCTTGGCGGCCTTCTTTGCCGTCTTCTTTTCCTTCTCGACGGGCTTTGCATTGTCCACGATCAGCTTGACAGCCTTGCGGCCCTTCAGATCGGACTTGACGGCCTCGACATCGACCATTTCCTTGATCTTGTCCAGTTCCATCTTATACTGCTCGGCCATCTTCTTCAGTTCTTCCTCGACTTCCTCTTCGGTCACGTCGAGGTTCTCCTGATGGACGATCTCGCTGAGCAGAATGTTGCTGCGGACGGTCTGCTCGGCCATCGGGCGCATGGAATCGCGCATACCCTTGACGTCGCCGCCGATCATCTTGAGATAGTCTTCCATCTTCATGCCCTGAGACTGCAGCTGATAGGCAAACTGCTCAAGATGCTTGTCAACCTGCTCGTCGATCATGCAGGCGGGGATATTGCAGGTCATGTTCTTGCCTGCGAGGACGACGGCTTCGTTTTCAAAGTCGCGGTCAACAGCTTCCTGACGCTTTGCGGCGAGGTCGGCCTTGATGCTCTTCTTGAGCGCGGCCAGCGTGTCGTATTCGGAGACATCCTTGGCAAACTCGTCGTCGAGTTCGGGCTTGATGGTCTCCTTGACCTCGTGGATCTTGCACTTGAAGGTTGCTTCCTTGCCGGCCAGTTCCTTGGTGTAGTTCTCAGGGAAGGTCACGACGACATCCTTCTCGTCGCCTGCCTTGAGGCCGACAAGCTGATCCTCGAAGCCGGGGATGAACGCGCCGGAGCCGAGCGTCAGGGTGTAGCCCTCGGCCTTGCCGCCGTCAAACGGCTTGCCGTCCACAAAGCCCTCAAAGTCCAGAACGACGGTGTCGCCGGTCTTGGCCTCGCGGTCAACCGTCTCGATGCGGGCATTGCGCTCCTGCATGCGGGCAAGTTCCGCGTCAACCTCTGCCTTGGAGATGGAGACGGACTCCTTGGGAACCTCGATGCCCTTGTATTCGCCGAGGGTGACCTCGGGATAGAGTTCCGTAGAGACCGTCAGCACGACGCTGCCGTCTTCGGGGGTCTGCATATCGGTAACGGAGGGCTGGCCAACGGCCTTGATCTCCTGCTCAGTAATGGCTGCCTTGTAGATCTCGGGGAAGATCTCGTTGACGGCGTCCTCATAGAACACCTCGGAGCCGTACATACGCTCGACGAATTTGCGCGGGGCCTTGCCCTTGCGGAAGCCGGGGATCATGATGTCCTTGCGGATCTTGGCATATGCCTTGTCCAGCGCAGTCTGGAACTCGTCCTTTGCGATCTCAACGGTAACCTTTGCGCGGCCGTTTTCTTTCTCTACGTTTTTGACGTTCATTGTGGTACTTTCCTCCTATGCGGTGCGGCTTATAAAAGGCCGTAATTCACCATTCTCATTTGAATCCGCTCTATTCTACCAGACTTCATACAAGAAATCCACTGTTTTTTCAGGAATTTATCCGAATTCAGAAAAAATTCAAAATCTTTCCGCCCATTTGCCGTCTATCCGATGCGCTGCGGCTGAAAATCGACGTGATCTGCCGAAACAAGGCGGTACTGCACGCCCTGATAGTCGTCCTCCAGCGCCAGCCGGATGGAGTCGGCGTGCAGGTGGCCGTAATAGCAGCGCGTCACGCCGTATTGCTTCAGAAGCGACAGAATCTCCGGGCAGGCGTACCCGCGGTAGCGCGGCGGATAGTGCAGAAAGCAGTATTTTTCCGCGTCTCCCGCCAACTGCAAAGAGCGTTCGAGCCGCCCGAGTTCCCGCCGGAAGATCTTCTCGTCGTGGCTGCCCTCCTTCTGCGCGTCATAGAACCACCCGCGCGTGCCGCACAGAGCGATATCGCCGTAAAAGAAGCAGGAATTATTCAGGACGTGAAAATCCGCAAAGCCGTGCTCCGCGCAGAAGCGGTCAAAGGCCCGCAGCGTTGTCCACCAGTAGTCGTGGTTGCCCTTCAGGATGATCTTGCGGCCAGGGATAGCGTTCATGAACGCAAAATCCTCCGCCGCGTCGTCGAGGCTCATTGCCCAGCTGAGATCGCCGAGCAGGACGGTCGTGTCCTCCGGGCCAATCACCTTCAGATTTTCCCGCAGCTTTTCCATATACCCTGTCCAGCGGCCCCCGAACACGTCCATCGGCTTGTCCGCCGGGCCGAGCGACAGATGCAGATCTCCGATTGCGTACAGGGCCATCAGCGCAGGAACTCCGTCACGACGGTGCGCATTGCGGCCTTGTCCGTGACCTGATCGAAGCGCACGGCCTTGCCCGCAAGGCTTGCCAGCGGCCCCGGCGCCGAACGGCCCGTTTCGGCCGTAAGCTGCGCGAGAACGCCCGTGCCGGGCGCATGCTCCGTCACGCCGAGCGCGTCCAGAACGCTGGCGCAGAATTTAAACGGGCTTGCTGTGGATTCTACGACGGTTAGCGTCTGGTCGCTTGTCTCCGCGCGGTACGCGTCCAGAACTGTGCAGGCTACGGCGGTGTGCGTGTCGAGCAGATAATTCTTTTCCCGGAAAGCCTTGCCGATTGTCTGCGCGCCCTGCGCGTCCGTGCAGAAGCCGCAGGAGAATTCCGCCTGCACTGCCTGCAGCACACGGTCGGAAACGGTATAACGCCCGGTTTCGGAAAGCTTCTGCATATAGCCGCGCACCTCTTCGTCCGAGCCGGACAGCAGGGATAAAAGCCGCTCGAGATTGGACGAGATCAGGATATCCATCGACGGCGAAGCCGTCTGATAAAACGGCCGGTTGCGGTCGTAGGTGCCGGTTTTAATAAAGTCAGTCAGAACGTTATTCTCATTCGACGCGCAGATGAGCCTGCCGATGGGCACGCCCATCTTCTTCGCGTAAAAGCCGGAGAGAATGTTGCCGAAGTTGCCCGTCGGGACGCAGAAGTTCACAGCGTCCCCGGCTTCGATGGCCCCGGCGTTCAACAGGTCGCAGTAGGCCGAGACGTAATACACGATCTGCGGCAGGAGCCTGCCCCAGTTGATGGAGTTGGCGGAGGACAGGAAGTATCCGCGTCCGGCCAGTTCTTCGCGCAGCGCCTCATCGGAGAAAATGCGCTTCACACCGGTCTGCGCATCGTCAAAGTTCCCACGCACGGCGCATACGCCGACGTTTTTGCCCTCCTGCGTGACCATTTGCAGCTTCTGCATGTCAGAAACGCCGCCGTCGGGATAGAACACAAGAATTTTCGTGCGGTCCACGTCGCGGAAGCCCTCAAGCGCGGCCTTGCCCGTATCGCCGGACGTCGCAACGAGGATGCAGACAGTCTTCTCCTCGCCGGTCTTCTTGAGCGAAGCCGCCAGCAGATACGGCAGCATCTGCAGCGCCATATCCTTAAACGCGCACGTCGGACCATGCCAGAGTTCCTGAATATAGGTGTTTTCCGTCAGCTTTACGACGGGCGCAGCGGCGGGTGTGTCGAATTTCGCGGGGCCGTAGGCATTTTTCGCAAAGCCCAGCAGTTCTTCCTCGGTAAATTCATCGAGATACCGCTTCATGATCTTTGCGGCCCGTTCGGGATAGGAAAGCGCGGCGAGCGCTTTGATTTCCTCCGTGGTGATCTGCGGGATCTGTTCCGGCAGATAAAGTCCGCCATCGCGGCCGAGGCCCTCGACAATGGCCTGACTGGCAGTTAAGCGGCGGCTTACGTCCCGCGTACTTACATAATACATGTTTTCACGACCTTCATGAGAGAATTGCAGAACAGGTTCTGTATGGTTTCATCGGAATATCCGGTATTTTTTAAGAAATCGCCAAGCGCTTCATAATCGTCCAGTCCGGAAAAGCCCGCCGGCAGCCTGTCGCAGCCGTCCAGATCCGCACCGAGGGCGATATGCCCTTCGCCGCCCAGTTCCAGAAAATGATCCAGATGGCGGCGCAGATCGTCAAACGATGCGCGGGGCTGCTCCGTCAGGAACGGTACATAGAGATTCAGTCCCGCCGTGCCGCCGAGATCGCAGATGGCACGGAACTGGTCGTCCGTCAGATTGCGCGGATGCGGGCAGACAGAGAATGAATTGGAATGGCTTGCAAGAACTGGCTTCTCGGCCAGTTCGATCATGTCCCAGAAGCCCTTTTCGGACAGATGGCTCACATCGACAAGCATGCCGAGCGCCTGCGCCCGCTTAAAAAAGCGCCTGCCCGTTTCCGTCAGGCCCTCGTCCGAGCCGCAGGGCGCGGCAAGGCCGTTCGGGAGATTCCACACGAGCGAGATCATCCGCACGCCGGATTCATATGCGTGTTCCAGAAGCCCTTCGTCCTCGCGCACAGCCTCTGCGCCCTCAATGGCGAGAAACGCAGCGCATTTTCCCGCCTGCATGGCAGTCTCCGCCTCGGATACCGTGCGGCAGAGTGTGATTTTATCCTCGTTTTCGCACAGCTGCGCGTGAAAATTGTCCAGCGCGCGGGAGAAAATCTCCGGTCTTGGCAGCTTTGCCTTGACCCAGGCGGTGCAGAACGCGAAAAACTGCGCCCAGCCGCCAAGCCTCTGCGCCCGTGCGAGTGAAACGGCCAGCGTGTTTTCCAGCAGCGGCTGATTTTGCAGCCAGAGTTCGATGGGCGTGTCGCAGTGGCCGTCAAAAACGCGGTAATTTGTCAAAATGCGTCCTCCATATGGGTGATCTGCGGGCGGCGGGTCTGCGTGCCGTCGGGCGCATAGATTTCGATCACGTCGAAGCGCGGCTGCAGCGGCGTTTCGTGCTGAGATAAATATAAAAGCGCGGTCGTGCGCAGGCGCTGCTGCTTGCGTGCATCGACAAACTCCCGCGCAGCGGCAAAATTCGCCGATTTTCGCAGCTTGACCTCGCAGAAGACGAGATACTGCCGGTTCGACGCGATGATATCGATCTCGCCGAGCCGCGTGCGGTAGTTCATAGCCTCAATGCGGTAGTGCTTTTTGCGCAGATACTCCGCCGCCAGCGCCTCGCCCCACGGACCGGTCAGGTCACGGGTTCTCATAGAATTTTTTGAGGAACGTCTTCCTGTGAATCGGGCTGGGACCGAATTCGCGCAGCGCTTCATAGTGCCGCTTTGTTCCGTAGCCCTTGTGGACGGCGAAGCCGTACTGCGGGTACTGCGCGTCGTATTCCTCCATCAGCCGGTCACGGGTGACCTTGGCTAAAATCGACGCGGCAGCAATGGAGGCAGACAGACTGTCGCCCTTGACAATGGTTCTGACCGGCAGGCCGAAGTCTTTCGCCCGGTTGCCGTCAATCAGCGCAAGCTGCGGCTGCGGGGAAAGGGTCTGCATGGCGCGCTCCATGGCAAGAAACGTCGCCTGTAAAATATTGATCTCGTCGATCTCCTGTTCGCTTGCGAACGTGATGCCGTAAGAGACGGCCTGTTCGACGATCACGTCGTACAGTTCCCGGCGCTTTTTGTCCGTAAGCTTTTTCGAGTCGTTGAGGCCGGGGATTTCCAGCCCCGGCGGCAGCATGACCGCCGCCGCACATACCGGTCCGGCCAGCGGCCCGCGTCCCGCTTCGTCCACGCCGCACACCAGTTTGATGCCTGCGTCGAACGCTTCGCGTTCATACACCCAAAGATCTATCGGTTCTTCCTGTCTCATTGCATGTCCTCCGGGCTCTCGAGCGTCAGCTTGCCAAGCTTTCCGCTTCTATAATCGTCCATGAGCGCCTTTGCCATACGTTCCGTATTGACCTCTCCGCCGGAAACGAGATAGCCGCGCTTTTTCCCAGCCAGCTGTAAAAGGTCATACCCGTCCGCACCCTCCGGCGCTTCAAGCTTATAGCGCTCGGAAAGCGTCTGCGGGTAATACTTTGCCAGCAGTGCGATAAAATGGCAGGCCAGCGTCTCGGTGTCGATGACGTCCTCCTTGACGGCGCCCGTGTAGGCAAGGCGCATGCCGACCTCCGGGTCTTCAAACTTCGGCCATAAAATGCCCGGCGTGTCCAGAAGCAAAAGCCCCTGATCGACCGTGATCCACTGTTTGCCTCGCGTGACGCCGGGGCGGTTTTCGGCCTTCGCGCCCTTGCGCCCGGCGATCTGGTTGATGAACGTCGATTTTCCCACATTCGGAATGCCGACGACCATGAGTTTCAGGGGCCGTCCCACCTGTCCCTTCTCCGCGTACCGCGCCAGCTTTTCAGCCAGCAGCGTCCGCACAGCCGGAACAAAGCCGGAAATGCCCTTTTTCGTCTTGCAGTCGGTTTGCAAAACGGCATAGCCCTTCGCCCGGAAGTGCTCTGCCCATTTTTTCGTCAGCGCCGGGTCTGCCATGTCGATGCGGTTGAGGACGATCATGCGGGGCTTATTGCCGCAAATCGCGTCAATGTCCGGGTTGCGGCTGGCAATCGGGATGCGCGCGTCGAGAATTTCGCACACGGCATCGACAAGCTTCACATCCTCTTCGATCATCCGGCGCGTCTTGGTCATGTGCCCCGGATACCACTGGATGTTCATCGTATGCTGGTTGGTGTCTTCCTGCTTCATGATACCGCTCCGAATCTGTGCCAGCTGCGCCCGCCGGTCACGGTCCCGTATTCATTCGTCTGCCGTCCCGGGAAGACCACAAACAGGACCTTTCCCAAAACAGCCTCTTTCTTGACGCAGCCGACGTCGGAGAACCGGCTGTCCTCTGAGTGATTGCGATTATCGCCCATAACGAACAGTTCGCCCTCCGGCACCGTGACCGGATAGTCGAGCGCCTTGCCGTATTCGGCGTAACTCAGATAGGTCGGTTCAAACGTATACGGCTCGTCCAGCGCCTGCCCGTCAACATAGACGACGCCCGCGTTAAAGTCAATATCCACCGTCTGCCCGCCGACTGCGATCACACGCTTGACCAGCAGTTCGTCATTCTCGGAAAACGGCGGCGTATACAAAACGACGATATCGCCCTGCTTCGCGTCCCGATAGAGAAAATTGCTCTCCAGCACCAGATAGTCCTTGTTGACGAGCGTGGGGTACATCGAGCTGCCGCTCACGCCGTTCAGACGGAAAAAGAATACGAAGACCAGCGTAATGACTGCCAGCATCCGCACCAGATCGAACAGGCTCAGATATGCCTCGTAGCCCTTGGGCTGCGGCTGCTTTTTCGGGGTTTCCTGCGCTTCGGACGGCTCCGCCTGCATGTTCTTGTCTTCCCGCTCCATGATAAAATCCCCCATTTCGGAAGAAGCGTAATTTGGAATATAGTATACACGATTTCTTCCAATAAAGAAAGAGGAAATTGACCTTTTCTTGCGGCTGGCCGCCGGGTGTGCTATACTGAGGAAAAAAAGTTCAGGAGGCGGACGCATGTACCGTATTTTGCTGGTCGAAGACGACCCCGGCATCGCGCAGGCCGTCTGCGCGCATCTGCGGCAGTGGGAGTTGGACGCGCGGTGCGTGCAGAATTTCCACACCGTCATGGAAGAATTCACAGCCTTTGACCCGCAGCTTGTGCTGCTGGATATCTCGCTGCCGTTTTTCAACGGCTATCACTGGTGCACGCAGATCCGCGCCGTTTCGCAGGTGCCGGTCGTGTTCCTTTCATCCGCATCGGAGAATATGAACATCGTCATGGCCATGAACATGGGCGCGGATGATTTTATCGCCAAGCCCTTTGATCTGGACGTGCTGACGGCGAAGGTGCAGGCGCTGCTGCGCCGGACATATGATTTTGCGCCCGCAGAGCCTGTTCTGTCGCACCGGGGAGCCGTTTTGCAGCCGGGCGATCAGTCTTTGCTCGTAAACGGTGAAAAGCTGCCGCTCAGCAAGAACGAGTATCGCATTTTGTGGACGCTTCTAAAGGAGAAGGGCAAAATCGTCAGCCGCGAGAAGCTGATGGAGGCGCTGTGGCAGACGGACAGCTTTGTCGATGAGAACACGCTTTCGGTCAACATGGCGCGCCTGCGCAAAAAGTTGGATGGCGCGGGTCTTGCGGGCTTTATTGCCACGCGCGTCGGCGCGGGCTATTTAGTAACCGCTGAATAAATCGCCTGCGGTTGTCAGCGGATCTTTTGCCCTAACTGTGCAGTTTGAAAAGCTTGAAATACACCAAGTATTCCTGCGCTTTTCAAACTTTCATTTGTGGCAAAATCTCTCGCTGACAACTCTTGTCGATTGAATCAGCGGTTACCTTGGTGGAGTAGGTATGCGGTTATTTTTACAGTATCTGCGCGGAAAAACGGGGAAGATCGTCGCGTTTTTCCTGTTCGCGGTCATTTTTATCGTCTCGTTTGCGCTGTACCACCTGCCGCTGGCTGCGGTGTGGTATCCGTCTGCGCTGTGTGTCATTCTGGGGCTTGCGGTTCTGCTGCTGGATTTCCGGCGGGTCAAAGCGCGGCATGAGACGCTGCGGCTGATCCTTTGCCAGCTGCCCACGCTTCCCGAGACGCTCCCGGCTGCGCATTCCATCCCAGAGGAGGCTTACCGCGCGCTGGTGCAGGCGCTGTGTGCGCAGCAGCAGGCGCTCGAAACGCGCATGAATGCGCAGTATCAGGACATGCTTGACTATTACACGCTCTGGGCGCACCAGATCAAAACACCCATCGCCTCCATGCGGCTGCAGCTTCAGCAGGAGGATACGCCGCAGGCAAGGCAGCTTTTGCAGGAACTTTCCCGCGCCGAGCAGTATGTCGAAATGGTTATGGTCTATCTGCGGCTGAACGGCGGCAGCGATCTTGTCCTGCGCGAATGTGAACTCGATACGATTGTCCGCCGCGCCGTGCGCCGGTTCGCGGGTGAGTTCATCGGGAGAAAATTGAAGCTGTGCTATGAGCCGCTGAACGCATCGTGCGTGACGGACGAAAAATGGCTGCTGTTCGTGGTGGAGCAGGTTTTATCCAACGCGCTCAAGTATACGCGCACAGGCAGCATCACCATCGAACTTGAAGCGCCCAAAACGCTTGTCATCCGCGACACCGGCATCGGCGTCGCGCCGGAGGACCTGCCGCGCATCTTTGAAAAGGGCTACACCGGGTACAACGGCCGCGGCGACCAGAAGGCCAGCGGCCTCGGCCTCTATCTCTGCCGGACGATCTGCAAACGCCTCGGCCACACCATCACCGCATCTTCCGTTCCCGACCACGGCACAGCCATCCGCATCGCGCTGGAGCAGCGGCAGATACGGGAGTAATCATAAACAAACCGCCGCCCCCTGCCGCACGCTGCGGCAGGGGGCGGCGTCTATTATGGCGAAACCGGATAGGTGACACCGCACACGGTAATGGACGCAAGCTCGTCCAGATCAATCAGCTGGGAGAACAGCCAGGTATCCTTTTGCCGGTTCTCCTCCGGCATCCCAGCGCCGGAAAAACTCATGGAGCCGTAGGTTCCGTAGGCGCTGTCTGTGTAGCCGTTTTCCGCACTGGCAAGGTCGAAGCTAGTTCCGTCCTTCAGCGTGATGGAAACAGCGTTGTTGGTTTTCGGACTGCTCCAGTTGCTTCCGTAGCGGCCGTCGAGCCGGAAGGAGATCGGTGTGATCGTTGCGGTCTGCCAGCAGCAGTACTGATCCTCGTAGGCCGATTCGTCCAGCTCGATCACCAGTTCCTGTTCCATCCGGTCTGGCACCGCAAGTTCAAACAGATCAACGGTCTTGTCCTGATACCACGCCTGAAACAGCAGCTGGTCGCCCGGTTCAATTTCACCGCCGTTGTTCGTCAGAACCATATATGCCGTGCGTCCTTCCACCTGAATGATGTGCATCCCCATGCCGCCGAGTTTCCATTCCAGACTGTGATCTCCGCGGAAGTCAATGTTGTTGCGCACATGCACCTGCAGCATCCGAGCCATCTCCTTCTCGTTGTCACTGGCTTCCGGCAGCGCGGCAAGCGTCTCCGCTGCCTTGTCTGTCCGCGCGTCGATACGCATGACCGCAAGCACAGAATCCTTTGAGACGAGCATGGATTGGAGCGTAAACACGAAATTCTCCGTCGTGGCCGATACGCCCGTATCCGCCAAATCGGCAGTGTCGGGCACCTGCATCGTGCCCTCGGCGATCATGGCCTGCTCTTCCTCGGTATGCGTCGGCTGTGTGATATCCGTAGTCGTAGTTTCGTCGTAGCTGGTGACATGATCCTTGACCAGCGCGGCCTTTTCGCCGAACAGCCGGTCGAACCAGCCGAAGGAGTGCGCCGCGAACGCGCTGCCGCACAAAAGCGCCGCGATTGCCGCCGCAATCAGCACCGTCCGGACAGGCCGGGCGGGCTTCTGTTTCGTTTCCTTGATTTTCCCCATCGTTTTGTTCAAAATTCGCGCACACTCACCATCCTGCATCGGGGGCAGCGGAATCTCCTGCTCCGGCGCATAGCGCATAAGTTCATCCCACGTCGTCTTCACAAAACAGACCTCCTTTTTCCAAAGCCTCGCGCAGCGTCCGCCGTCCGCGCATCAGACGCGAACGCACAGTCGATGCGTTCAAATGTAAGTCCTCCGCGATCTGCGCGGCTGTCTGCGACAGATCATAAAACCGGTAAAAGATCTCCCGGTCCTCATCCGGCAGGGTACGCATGGCCTGTGCGATGGCCGCGCAGCGCTCCTTTTCCATCATCTGCTCCCAAAGCCGGTCGAGCGTGATAAGCGTATCGTCCTCCAGCGGAAGATAGACGTTCTGCCTGCGCATGGCCTCCGCCGTCCGGTTCCGCGCCACCGCGCCAAGCCATGGCCGCAGCTGCCCGCGTTCGATGCGCGCCGCGCCGTTCCAGAGCGCGAAAAACACGTCTGAGGCAATTTCCTCGTGGTCCTCCGGCGTCAGAACGCCGCGGCTGCGGTTGCGGATGATGGCCAGAACGTATGCGCCGTACTGCGCGACCGCCTGCTCCAGCGCACCCGTGCGCTGCTTTTGCAGCTGCCGCAGCAGCTCCTTTTCGTCCAAGCCGCATTCCTCCTTTGCGTTGTGTTCAACATGCTGACGTCTATCATGTCGGGTGTTTGGCCGATTTTGTTGCAGCCGCGCGGAAATTTTCCCTGTTTCCCCAGAGTTCTTGCTTTTTCTGCCTGCGGCTGGTATGATAAAGCTATGAAGAAAAGAGTTGCTTACTATGTCAGCCGGAAGAACCCGCTTATCTGGCTGGCTGCGCTGGTCATGCTGGCCTCGGCAGCGCTTCGCATCGCAAATGTCTGCGGGAAAGGCGCAGACGCAAAGACGGTGTGGTTTTTAGTCGTGCTGCCGGTCGTGGGCTGTGTGTTCTATGTGCTGAATATCCTGTGCAATGGCAGCGACCGGTTCTATCGCTCCTCCGTGCCCGTCATTCTGCTTGCGATCTATTACGGCATCAAGATCACGCTCGTCTCACCGTATCTGTGGCTGACGTTCATGTTCTGGATCGCTTATCTCGCCATCGCCGCGTTTTACGCCGTGACCGTCTCCGGCCACATCAAAAGCACGATCCCGCTGCTTCTGCTGCTGCTCGCCGCACTCGGCATTCTGGTCGGCATGCACGAAAAGGAATTCACGCAGGAGAACTGGCCCCAGCTGCGGCAGATTCTGCCTGATATGCTGTTCCTGCTTGCCGGGATTCTGACGCTGCTCGGCGCGAAGGTCTATCTCGATGGCGCGTACCACCCCACCTGGGGCGACCGTCCCGACGGCCGCAAGCTGCGCACGCTTGACCCGATGGCGGTCGTAGCCAATTATATCATGCCGACGCGCGGCGGGTCGTCCAATTTTATCCGCGAGTCCGTTGAAATCTCCGCCATGGAGCGCTACATCCGCGAAAAGCGCAAGCAAGGTTATACGAATCTCGGCGTGACGCATGTATTTCTCGCCGCCTATGTCCAGTGCGTGGCGAAATACCCGGCGCTCAACCGCTTCCTGTCCGGACAGCAGGTCTATTCGCGCGACGACGACATTCAGTTCTGCATGGTCGTCAAGACCTCGATGGACACCTCCGCGCCGGAGTCGATCACAAAGCTTCATCTGAAGCCGACTGACACCATCGATGATATTTACGAAAAACTCAACAAGGGCATCGCTTCCATTCAGGGGCAGGCCATCGGCGGCAGTGACTTTGACAAGACTGCAAAATTCCTGTCCTTTATTCCCGGCGTGCTGTTCAAATTCGTAGTCTGGCTGCTCAAAACCATCGATTACTTCGGATTCCTGCCAAAGTTCCTGCTGGAGGTCAGTCCGTTCCACGCCTCGATCTTCTTTACCTCCATGGGTTCGCTCGGCATTCCGCCGATTGTGCACCATCTGTACGACTTCGGCAACATGCCCGTCTTCGTGGCCTTCGGCTGCAAGTATCACAAGAACGAAGTGCTCGACGACGGCACCGTCGTGCGCCGGAAGTACATCGACTATACTGTCAACACCGACGAGCGCATCTGCGACGGCTTCTACTACGCCACCACGCTCAAGCACCTCAAGCGCCTGCTGTCCCACCCCGAACAGCTTGACAAGCCCGCCCCCGTTGTCAACCACGACATTGAGTGATTGATATGCAGGACCCGCCCCGAGCAGCTGCTCAGAGCGGGTCCATCTGTCAGAAAGCATGAAACGCATCTTGAAATAAATCCGGTATGGCGCTGCCCCGGCGCTTGATGGTTTCTGCCTTCCCCACAAAATCATTGGCGCATGGTTCGCCGGGAATGCCGGCGGCCTGTTGTAGAAAACCATCATTTTTAACGTACAAAACGCCCCGAAGCAGCTGCTTCGAGGCGTTCGTTCAATCTGCGTAATCCTTCATTTCCTCGCGGCGTGCGCGGCAGGCGGCAAGCTTTTTGACGCCTGCGCAAATCTCGTCGAGGAAGCCGATGACGACAAGCACGGTGCCGATCACGGCCATGACCGCGCCCGCGATCTTCAGGATGCTTTTAATGGACTTCATACCAGTGCCCTCCTGTTTTTTCTTTAGTATAAGCCTGTTTTTTCGATTTTGCAAGGGGTTTAGTAACCGATGATTTAATCGACAAGAGTTACCAGCGAGAGATTTTGCCGCAGATGAAAGTTTGAAAGCGCAGGAATACTTTGTGTATTTCAAGCTTTTCAAACTGCACAGCTGCGGTAAAAGATCCGCTGGTAACCGCAGGCGATTGGATCATCGGTTACTATCAACGCGGACGATGAAATCGGCCTTTCTAGGCTTTGCGGGGGCAGGCTCCTGCGCGGCGTAGCCGAGGATGCAGTGGCCGATGCCGGCGTAATTTTCGCTCACGCCCCATTTTTTCATCAGCGCCTTGCCCTCCGCGCTTTCAAACTCCTGCCGGGCCCGGTGGATCCAGCAGCTGCCAAGGCCGAGACTGTGCGCGGCAGCCATCATATTGCCGATGACAAGACTGCCGTCCTCGACCCAGGTGTTGACGTTCGTGTCCGCGAACACGACACATACGACCGGCGCGCCGTAGAACGGGTGCGCGTCCGGGTTTCCAAGAATCGTGGCGTTCATCTTTTCCAGCTGCGCGATATCATCCGGATTTTGCAGCACGACGATCTTCCCGGCCTGACGGCCCATGCCGCAGGCAGCATACGTTCCGGCCTCCAGAACGGCCTCCAGCTTTTCCTCCTCGACCGGCTGCGAAAGATACTTCTTGACGCTTCTGCGGGTCAGCAGGCAGTGCAATACTTCGTTCATGACGGTCCCTCCGTTTTATTTTTCTTTTCCCGCGCCTTCCGGGGGCGTGGTGATGTGGACATGGTTGTTAATGTGGTCGATGCAGTAGCAGTAATAGCCGTTGCACTTTGAGCAATAGCGGAATTCGAGGTTCGGATAATCCGTATCCGTCCGGCCGCAGACCGTGCATTTATGCCGGTAGGGCTTCTCGCCGGATTTGGAGCGGTAGGAGCCTGCCCAGTTGGGGTTCGGACGGGCATTTGAGGCGGTGGTGCGGTAATTCTTCCGCTGCCGGTAGCGAAGTGCGTCGGGCAGGATGTTCTTGATATCGCTGCCGAAGAAGAGGAAATAGTTCAAAAGCGGCACGACGGGCAGCAGCCAATAGAACGAGAGGAACGAGGCCGCTTGCAGATACGAGAACACGTTCAGCGCCGTAAAGCCGAGATAGACCCACGCCATGTATTTCATTTTAATGGGGATGAAGAAAAACAGCAGCACCTTTGCCTCCGGCGCGATGGTCGCCACGGCAAGAAACAGACTGAGGTTCAGCGCGGACGCGTCAGCTCCGGAGCCCAGCAGCAGCGCGGCCAGATCGGTCAGCACAAGGCCTGCGAGATAATAAAGGTTGAAGCGGAACGTGCCCCAGTAGCTTTCCAGGATTTTGCCGAACTGATAATAGCAGAACAGCGAAACGGCAGCCAGAAGCAGCCCAACTCCGCCGACGTCATTTAGATAGGTAAAGATGTACGAAAACAGCCGCCAGACCTGTCCGCGCAGAATGGCGGAGCGGCTGAAGCAGAGATAGCTGTAGACGATGTTGCTGGGGTCGATACGCGAGAGCATATAGACCGCCAGATTTCCAATGGCAATGACGAGCATGAGATTCGGAATGCCCTTGCCCCGGTTTTTGAGGCAGAAGCGTTCAAACCGTCTGCGAAGATCCTTCATAGCGTTCACCCTCCTGATGTTCAGGTTTCATCATACCGGCTTCGGTCGGAAAAATCTACCCTGCAAATGTAAACATTCTGTTCTTCTGGAGTATAGGCGCGTTTGACGCGGGATAAACAGAGGAATTTGCCGAAAGAAAAACTTTTCTCTTGACTTTTTCAGCGGTTTTTGTATAATCAGGGTACAACTGAACAGCCTTATCAAGAGTGGTGGAGGGAACGGCCCTATGAAACCCGGCAACCTGCTGCACAGCAAGGTGCCAAATCCGGCGAAGGAATCGAAAGATGAGGGAGAGAACCGTATATCGTTCTGCCCCTCGGGCAGGGCGCTTTTTTATGCCCGGAAAGGAATCAGATATGAACAACAGAAAAATCTTTACTTCAGAGTCCGTTACACAGGGACATCCCGATAAGCTGTGCGACCTTGTCTCCGACAGCGTACTCGACGCCGTGCTCGAGCAGGACCCTATGGGCCGCGTCGCCTGCGAGACGGCGGCGACGACCGGCATGGTGCTCGTCATGGGCGAGATCACCACGTCCGCCCGCATCGACATCGCCCAGATCGCCCGCAAGGCCATCTGCGACGCAGGCTATGACCGCCCCGAGATGGGCTTTGACGGCCACAGCTGCAATGTCATGGTCGCCATGGGGCGGCAGTCCCCGGATATCGCCATGGGCGTTGACAATGCGTATGACGACGGTACGACCGGCGCAGGCGATCAGGGCATGATGTTCGGTTTTGCCTGCACACAGACGAAGGAACTCATGCCCGCGCCCATTGCCTACGCGCACAATCTCACCAAGGCGCTGACCCACGCACGCAAGTCCGGCCTTCTGCCGTGGCTCCGCCCGGACGGCAAGAGCCAGGTTTCCGTGGAATACGGCCCCGACGGCATGCCCGCCCGCATCGATACTGTCGTTGTTTCCACTCAGCACGCAGACTCCATCGCCATCGACGATCTGCGCAAGGCCGTTATTGAGACGGTCATCGAGCCGAACCTGCCGTCGCGCCTGCTGGACGAGAACACAAAATACTATGTGAACCCGACGGGCCGCTTCGTCATCGGCGGGCCTGCCGGCGACTCGGGCCTTACGGGCCGCAAGATCATCGTCGATACCTACGGCGGCTACGCGGCCCACGGCGGCGGCGCGTTCTCCGGCAAGGACCCCACGAAGGTTGACCGCAGCGGCGCGTACATGGCACGCTATATCGCAAAAAATCTGGTCGCAGCAGGTTTGGCAGACGCGTGCCAGCTGCAGCTGGCCTACGCCATCGGCGTGGCGCACCCTGTTTCCGTTCTCGTCGAGACATATGGAACCGGCAAGATCGCGGATGATAAGCTGGCCCAGCTTGTGCGTGAATGCTTTGACCTGCGCCCGGCGGCGATCATCAAGACGCTTGACCTGCGCCGCCCGATCTACCGTCAGACCGCCGGTTACGGCCACTTTGGCCGCGCGGAACTTGATCTGCCGTGGGAAAAGACGGATATGGTGCAGACTCTGCTTGCAAAAGCGTAAAAAATAGGATATAGTATCCTTGTATGTTTGCATACAAAGGAGCGAAAAAGCATGAAAAAAATCGAGATCATGGGCTGCGGCTATATCGGCCTCCCCACCGCCATCACATTTACGCTGGCGGGCTATGAGGTCTGCGGCTTCGACGTGAAGGATACCGTCGTGGACACGCTGAACGCGGGCCATATCCATATTGTAGAACCCGGCTTACAGGACGCCATGACGAAGGCCATGGCAACCGGCCGCCTGCACTTTACGACAAAGCCGGAGCCGGCTGACGTCTTTATCATCTGCGTCCAGACGCCCTACCGCGAGACGGAGGAGCACAAGCGCGTGTCCGACATGCGCTTTGTTGAATCCGCCGCAAGGGAGGTCGGCTCTGTTCTGCGCGCGGGGAATCTCTGCGTGCTCGAATCCACCTCGCCTCCCTACTCCACGCGCATGGTGGAGAAGATTGTCTCTGAGGTGTCCGGCCTTGCACCGGAGCAGTTTATGACAGCGCACTGCCCGGAGCGCATCATCCCCGGCCGGATGCTCATTGAACTGCGCGAGAATGACCGCATCATCGGCTCGAACCGTCCGGAATCGGCGCAATTCGCCAAGGAAATCTATGAAAAGGTCGTCACCGGCGGCACGATCCGCCTGACGGATGATCTGACTGCCGAGATGTGCAAGCTGACGGAAAACACGTTCCGCGATATCAACATCGCCTATGCCAACGAACTCAGCAAAGTCTGTGACCGGCTCGGCATCGACGTGTTCAAATTGATTGAACTTGCCAACTGCCACCCCAGAGTGAACGTGCATTCGCCCGGTGTCGGTGTCGGCGGACACTGCATCGCGGTTGATCCGTGGTTCATCCATGAGAAGTTCGAGGATATTACGCCGCTCATCTACGAGGCGCGTCTTGTCAACGATGGCAAGCCCGCCTGGACGGCGGACCGCATCGCGCGCGACGTGAAGCCCGGCGCAAAAATTGCCGTGCTCGGCATGAGTTTCAAAGCCAACATTGACGATACGCGCGAAAGCCCGTCCGTCCTGTTTGCGAACATCCTGAAAGCGCGCGGCTATGAGGTTCTTGCCTGTGAGCCGTATATTCGGGGCGATGTGGCGGGATACCATAATTATTCTCTTGCCGAAGCCATGGCGCAGTGCGATTATGCCGTCATTACGCTCATGCACAATATCTTTAAAGAGAACAAAGCACTTATCGCCTCCAAGCCGTATTATGACTGTGTTGGCTTGATGGAGAAATAAGCGAATCGTTCAGAGAAAACCGAGGGGGCTGAAAACAGCCGCCTCGGTTTTTTGCTGCGGAGAAAAGACAAAACCGCCCGGCTCCAGAAATGGAGCCGGGCGGTAGAGCAGAAAACTCAGAAGATCGCAACGACAGCGCCGTTGTAGGTCTTTTCAATATACTCCTTCACAGCGTCGGACTGGAGCGCCTTGACAAGCGCCTGGATCTTGGCGCTGCTTTCTTCGCCTGCGCGGCAGGCGACGATGTTGGCGTAGGTCTGTGCGGCGTCGCCGGAAGCGTCTTCAATGGCAAGCGCATCAGAGGCATGGAGGCCAGCCTGCAGCGCGTAGTTGCCGTTGATAACAGCGACCGTACCGGGGTTGGAGTTGGCCAGCTGTGCGGGGACGGTATCGGCCTGCAGCGGCTGTACGTCATGGCCCTTCGCATCAACGATATCCAGCGTGGTCACGCCCTTTTCAGCGGAGGCGTCGGCGGGCAGTTCAATGAGGCCTTCCTGTGCCAGCAGAAGCAGCGCGCGCGTCTCGTTGGAGTCGTCAGCCGGGATCAGGATGGTTGCGTCAGCGGCAATGTCCGCAACAGAGGAAACACCATTGCCGTAGAGGCCGAACGGCTCATAGTGGATCTTGGCAGCAGCGACGAGATCCGTGCCGTTGGAAGCGTTGAAGCTGTTCAGATACGGGGTGTGCTGGAAGTAGTTCGCATCGAGCGAGCCGTCAGCCAAGGACTGGTTAGGCAGCACATAGTCGTCGTAGATCACGATCTGGAGGTCATAGCCCTCGGCAGCCAGCGTGTCCTTAACCTGCTCGAGAATTTCAGCGTGCGGAGTGGAGGAAGCGCCAACCTTCAGCACCTCAAGCTTGCCATCGGTGGAAGCAGCAGGATCGGTGGAGGCGGGGGTGTCGTTGGAAGCGGTCTCACTCTTGGAAGCGCAGCCGGCAAGCGCGGCGACGAGCAGCAGGGCGGAAAGAACGATTGCAAGTACCTTTTTCATGACAAAATCTCCTTTTGTTATTTTTAGAAGTTTGAAAGAGTCAGTTCGTTTTTAACGTGCGGATGGCTTCGGTCACATTCGTCCGCATCGCCAGTTGATGCGGAGCAGCCGCTCAAAAATCAATCTCATGGAAAACTCCTTTCAGCGGTTACTCAGCGGGCGCGCTTGTCGGTCTTGCGGACGACGGTCGTGCCGACAATCTGAATCAGCTGGACGATCACAACAATCAGCAGCACGCAGACCCAGACGACCAGCTTCTGGCTTCTCTGGTGGCCGTGGATGATGGCAATCTGTCCAAGACCCGTGCCGCCCAGCGTCGCGGCAAGCGCCGTGTAGCTGAGGATGGTGACGGTTGAAATGACGCAGCCGGAGATGAGCGAGGGCTTTGCCTCGGGCAGCAGCACATGCCAGATGATCTGAAAATTTGTGCAGCCCATTGCCTGTGCTGCCTCAATCACGCCTGCGGGAACCTCTTTCAAGGAGGATTCGACCATGCGCGCCACATACGGCGCAGCAGCAATGATCAGCGTGACGATGACCGCGCCGTTGCCGGTCGAGGTGCCGAGCAGCAGCTTTGCCGCCGGGATCATAGCGACCATGAGAATGACCGCCGGGATGGAACGGAAGAAGTTTACGATGAAACCGAGCACGGTGTTGACGCACTTATTGGGGTGCAGGCCATCCTTGTCTGTCGCCCAGAGGATGACGCCCAGCGGCAGGCCGATGAGATACGCGAAAATCGTCGTGAGAGCGGTCATGTAAATCGTCTGCCAGATGCCAAGCTGGATAATATTGTTGTCCCACAGCTTTACGAAATATTCGGTAGCCATTTACCGCTCCTCCTTCCACGTCAGGCCGCTGTTTTTCAGCCAGCTGACGACCTTTTCTGCATCGTGCTCGTCGTTCGGCAGTTCGAGAATCATATGGCCGTAAGCCGCGCCTTCGACGGATTTCGTATCGGCAAACAGCACATTCACAGGCACGCGGCAAGCCAGGATCATTTCGGAAATGACGGGCTTCTGCGTATCCTCGCCGTTGAAGATCAAGCGCAGCTTCCGGCCGCCGGTCGTGGGATCGAGCACCGGGCGCTCCTGCGGAAGCACGAGCTCACGCGCGATATCAGACTTGGGATTCGTAAAGACGTCTGCCACGCGGCCTTCTTCGGCGATACAGCTTTTGTCAATGACAGCCACGCGGTCGCAGATCTGGTCGATGACCTTCATCTCGTGTGTAATGACGATGATCGTCACGCCGAGAGACTTGTTGATCTCGCGCAGCAGTTCGAGAATGGAGCGCGTTGTGTTGGGGTCAAGGGCGCTGGTCGCTTCGTCGCACAGCAGATATCGGGGATTGGTTGCCAGTGCGCGGGCGATGGCAACGCGCTGCTTTTGTCCGCCGGAAAGCTGCGAGGGGAAGCTTGCAGCCTTGTCAGCAAGGCCCACGACCTTCAGAAGTTCCTCCGCGCGCTTCTTTGCCTCCGCCTTCGGCGTACCGGAGATCTCAAGCGGGAAGCAGACGTTGCGCAGAACCGTGCGCTGCTCAAGCAAATTGAAGCTTTGGAAGATCATACCGATCTGACGGCGAACCTGCAGAAGTTCCTTCTGGCTGAGCGTCGTCAGATTCCGACCGTCTACCCAGACCTCTCCGGAGGTCGGGCGCTCGAGCAGGTTGATGCAGCGCACAAGCGTCGATTTGCCCGCTCCGGACAGGCCGATAATGCCGAAAATCTCGCCGTCCGCGATAGTCAGATTCACATCCTTCAGCGCTTCCACGCTGCCGGAGGCCGAGGAATAGATTTTGCCGAGGTGTTTCAGCTCGATCATGGGAAATCCCCTTCCACAGTGTTTTAATAGGTTTTCTGAGACAAATAAAAAGAGCCGGGAAACTCACATCGTTTCTCAGCTCCGGAATTGGCGGATTGTCTGCCAATATGGAAATTTATGAAACAAAGCGAGCCGATTTTTGGGTACGCGAAAACATGCACATGCGGCGCATGCACATGGGCATCATCATAGCGGTCGTAAACAGCTTTTTCATCGCGTGTCGGCTCCTTTCCTGATTTCTGGAGCCATTATATACAGCGGGTCAGAAAATGTCAATGGCAGATTCGCCCCAAAAATCCGGCTTTCTGCATTGAATTTTTGTCAGTCTGTCGAAAAGCCCGGATATATGCCTGCTCCATAGGGGCAAATTCACACGCACGAAAGGCTCCCCTTGGGCACAAGGGGAGCTGGCCCAACGGGCCTGAGGGGATTCGAACGCTGCAAATTTCGGAGAACTCTGAACTTTGCAACAAATCCCCTCCGTCATTTTCTTCGAAAATGCCACCTCCCCTTACCGTGCGGGGCACGGCAAGAGGAGGCTTTTCATCTGCACCTCAGCTGATCGATACAACAAATCGCCAGACCGGCTCTGCAAGGAAATAGCCGAGCGCGGCTGAGCAGACGTTGGCGCACAGGCCGCAGAGGAACGCACGGCGCTTTGACCGGCCCTTGAGTGCGGCGCGGTAGATAAATGCCTCGAGCAGTGCAATCACCAACTCCGCCGGGATAAAGAGCATGAAATACCACGGCCCGACGCCGTTGTTGACGGCGAACAGCGCAAAATATCCGTGCAGCAGCCCCTGCGTCACAAGATTGACGAGCAGGAACGGCTTCCAGTTCTCTTTCAGCTTGAATCCGAACAGCAGCAGGACCACAAGTTCGATCAAAATCGTCGGCACAAACGTCGCGGCGAATTGCAGCAGATACCCTTCGGACTGCAGCGGCGGCTTCGCCGTCTTCGCCACCCAATCGACCGTGACAGAGGACTGGAGCGTCCTGCGTGTCAGTACGTCCGACAAAAACGTCTCGCCGGAGGCCGTGACGATCAGAATGCGGTATGTCTCTGGGACGCCGTAATAGCGGAAGCTGTGATAATTCGTGGGTCCGGCAGGGTCGCCGGTGAGTTTCCCCCAGATCGGAGCGCCGGTTGTGCCCTCGGCGATGCAGGCGTGCCAGCCGTCAGGGATCGCGGCGCGGAATGCGGCTAGCAGCTCGGGGTCAAGATCGGTTTCATCCATGGCGAAGTCAGGGTCGTACTCGTATTCGCCCTCTGCAAGCAGGTCGAGATAATACAGTTCTGACGGCGCGTGTTCCACGACGACGGTAAGCTGCGGCTTGGGGCCCATGTCGGCGAAAACCGCTGTGGTCAGCAGCAGAAGAACGACGAACAGGAGCGGGAGTCTGTGCAAGAAGCGTTTCATGGGTTCCTCCTTTGTAAAAGCAAGTTCAGGTAATGACGAATCCTCCATTGACGGGCAGGACCTGCCCAGTAATAAACGCTGCATCTGCCAGATAGACCATCGCCCGCGCGATATCCTCCGGCGTGCCCAGCCGCTCGATGGGCGTCTGCTGCCGCAGGCTCTCCATGACGGCGGGGTCTACATGCGCGCACATGTCGGTCTGAATGACGCCCGGCGCGACGGCGTTCACGCGGATACCGGACGGCCCCAGTTCCTGCGCCAGCGCTTTGGTCAAAGCCAGAATCGCGCCCTTCGTCGCCGAATACGCTGCCTCGCACGACGCACCGACCTGTCCCCACATGGAACTGACGTTGAGGATGCAGCCGGACTGCTGCCGCAGCATATGGGGGAGGGCTGCGCGGATGCAGTAGAACGCGCCGTCCACGTTGACGGCGAACAGCCTGCGCCACCGCTCGGGCGTGATCACATTGATGAGATCATAATCCGCGATCCCGGCGTTATTGATGAGGATATCCGTACCAGAAAGCTGCGCAAACGCAGCGTTCACCGCCGCCTCGTCCGACACATCGCAGCGGATAGCAAGCGCGCCCGTCTCCGCAGCGACGGCCGCCGCCTGTTCGGCTTCCTTTTCATAGAGAAATGCGACCTGATCGCCGCGCGCAGAAAACGCGCGCACGGCTGCGGCCCCGATGCCGCGTGAGCCGCCGGTGATGATGACATGCTTCATATTTTGATGCCTCATAAAACGCCGCCCCGGCGCGGCAGACCGCGCTGGGGCGAATGACGTTATCTTCTTCTGGTTTTTGTTTTGTGGTCGGAATAGGCGCGGATGGAGGACATTTTGCTGTCGGACTCAGACATAAACTGTTTGAGCATATCGTCGAACGATTTCTGCTGCGGCGCGGACGGTTGCTGCCGGTTCGGCTGCGCCTGGCGCTGCTGTGCGCCGCCGCGCGGACGCTGGCTCTGCTGGCGCGTGGGCGCAGGCAGCGTGCGCTTGATGGAAAGATTGATCTTTCCATTGTCCAGTCCGATGACCATGACCTTGACGGTCTGACCCTCGGTCAGATACTCGTGCAGATCGCTCACATAGGTGTGCGCGACCTCGGAAATGTGGACAAGTCCGGTCGTATTTGCGTCCAGCGTGACGAACGCGCCGAATTTTGTCAGACTCTTGACGGTTCCTTCAACAATTTCTCCAACCTTCAACTGCATCTTTCTATCCTAATCCCCCATTTTGTTAGTCACCGACGTCTTCAAAGACAATCTCACCCTCTGAAACCATGCCGAGCTGGTCGCGCGCGACCTGTTCCAGCCCATCGGGTGTGTCGAGTGCGTCGATCGAACTCTGCAGACGGTCATTTTCCTGCTGTGTGCTTGCGATAGAACTTGTCAGCCCGGCGGCTTCGGCTTCCTTTTCGTTGATCTGGGAACGAAGGCGCACCAGGGTAACAGTGGCGTACACAACGAGGATCAGAATCACCAGCTTGACCAGCAGAGACGACTTGACGAATTTCATTCCGGCGTCTGCTCCTTTCGAGTTGTGCGTGTTTCCAATCGAGAATATGCTTACAGGTCATTGTACCCCATTTTCGGAAACTTGCAAAGAGGGTTTTTGAAATTTTTTTGAGAAATTTCAAGAAAAAGCGCAGCGGCGCGAGCAGCGTCCGCAAAATCCGCCCCAGCAGGCGGAAAAGCGTCCGGAATACGCGCAGCACAAACGGGCTGAGCGTCAGAAAATACAAAACAGCGGTCAAAAATACAGCGAGGAACACATACAGCCGGAACTGTCCCTGCCCCGCCGTGAGCGCGAAGGACAAAAACGAGGCCGTGAGCAGCAGCCCGAACAGTGCGTCCGCTGCGAAGCCCGTCTGCGGCAAGAGCCGCCGCAGCGCCCGCAGCAGATCGTATGCCAGACACAGCCCCAGCCCCAGAAGCACCCCCTGCGCAAAGGTCAGCGCCTGCGCCGAGACAGGGATCTCCATCAGCCGAACAGCCGGGCGAAAAAGCCGCCGCGCGGAATATCATCCTCATACGAGATCGCATCGACGCTCCCATCGACCAAAACCTGCCCGCCGTCGATAGACAGCTGCTGCAGATGCAGCCCCTGTCCGCGGATGGACATCGGGCCGCGCGTGGAGGTCAGCAAAATCTCCGTGTCGTCAAAACTTTCGACCTCCAGAACGCCTGTGATGGAAAGACGGCTGCGCGAGTCGAGCGTCAGCCGGTGCGGCTGCTGGGCAAGGTTCGTTTCGATCAGCGCCTGCTGCATGGTATCATCCTTTCTTCTGTCCGGGTATGCCGGCTTCTCCCTACATATATACGCGGGAAGGACGGGCCTATGCAGCTTTTTTATGTTCAGATTTCGCGGTACATGGCTGCCGCGTCGTCCTTGCGCACAGCCTCGGCCACGGCGAGTACCTCGACCGTGACGGTTCGCGCGCCGAAGGCGATGGCGATATGATCGCCGACCTTGACGTCATAGCTGGCCTTGGCGGGCTTGCCGTTGACTGTCACGCGGGTGTTGTCGCACGCCTCGTTTGCAACTGTGCGGCGCTTGATAAGGCGGGAAACCTTCAGATATTTATCGAGTCTCATGGCATTTGCCTTTCTGCCGGCTTCGCCGGCGGTGTATTTTGCCGAGCGGACAGCAGTGTCCGCCCGGCAAAGCATGAATACGCAGCCGCCTTTCAGTCTTCCATCACGGACGGGCAGGTGCGGACATATTCGTAGAACTGTGCGTTTGCCGCTTCCATGTACGGCGTGACCCAGAGCGTGCCGACGCCGAGGCACAAAGAGCCGACGATGATCCAGCCGAGAAAGCTCAGGTCGAGCACGAATTTTTCCCACTTGTGGCCGTTCATCAGCTGACGGCTTGCGGTGATGCAGGCGTTCCAGCCGTAATCGGGGTGGTCGAGCTTGATATAGTATGCCATAGAATAGGCATACGCCTTGACAATGCCGGGGATGACGAACAGCAGCGACCACAGGAACGTGAACAGCGACGTCATAAGGCCGATGAGGAACGTTCCGCCGAAATCATCCTGAAAGCCGCGGAACATATCGCCCAGCTGCACGGGCTGATGGTCACGCGCCTGCTTGAGGAAGATATACGCCATGCCGTATTCCAGCGGGCCGACCACGAGCAGCGCACCGATACCGGGGATGATCCCGGCGGCAGCCGACTCCATCAGACCGATCAGCAGGCACACGGCCAGACCCATCATCCAGAGATTCTGAAAAATACCGCCGCCGAGCTGCGCTCTTGCGCGGGCCTTTAATTCTGCACGATCCATAAATTACACAGTCCTTTCTGAATTCTCTTATTTCTTCCTTTTTCCGGACGCGTCCATTATACTGTATGCGTTTCGGGAATGCAAGATTCAGAATTCCGGGACACCTGCGAGGCACAGCGGCAGTTCCAGCCCGGTTGCTTCCAGAAGCGCCTTGTCGCGCAGAAGTTCCTGCGCGGGGCCGTCGGCAGCCAATGCGCCGTCCGCGATCAGAAGCACGCGGCGGCACGTTTCCAGAACCAGATCCAGATCGTGCGAGGCAATCAGTTTCGTCTCCGGCCTTGCGCGCAGGACATTGATCAATGTGCGGCGGTTGCGCGGGTCGAGTGCGGTGGACGGCTCGTCCATGAAAAGCATATCCGGCTTCATGGCAAGAATGACCGCGATAGCAGCCATGCGCTTTTCTCCACCGGACATTTTGTGGTTGTGGCGCAGCTTCAGATGCTCCATGTGCAAACTGGCAAGCGTTTCGTCCGCCTGCCGCTCGGCCTCTGCGCGGCTCAGACCGTAGTTCATCGGCCCAAAGAGCATATCATCCAGCACGGTCGGCATGAACATCTGATTATCTGCGTCTTGCAGCACATAGCCCAGCTTCCGACGCACGGCAGGCAGGTTTTCCCGCGTGACGGGAAGACCATCCACGGTGATGCTGCCCGTATACGGGACGAGGCCGAGCGCGGCCTTCATAAGCGTGGACTTTCCCGCGCCGTTCGCGCCAAGCAGGCCGACCTGTTCACCGTCCCGAATGGAAAACGAAAGGCCGCGCAGCACCTGCGTCCCGCCGTAAAATACGCTGACGTGATCAAATACCAGCATAAGCGCCTCCTGTCTCAGACAAACAGTCCGCCCATAAGCGCGGACAAATCAAAATAACGAGCCAGCAGCATCATCAGCGCCGGACACACGAGTGCATACGGCCACGACGCCGCCGAGCCTCGTCCGCGCACAGCGCCGGGGAATTCGCCGCTGAACCCACGCAACTCCATACTCTCGTAGAGCGCCTGCGCCCAATCCATGCTGCGCAGCAGCAGCTGGCCGAGAAACGAGCCCCACGCGGAAATATGAATCCCCTGCTGCCCCGGCGCGCGGAGGCTGTAGGCCTGCTGCATCACGGCGACCTCGGAAAGAAGCAGACCGACATAGCGAAACGTCAGCAGCAGAAGGTTTGTCAGCAGTTTCGGTACATGCAGCTGCCGCAGCGCGCGGCAGATTGCCTCGATCGTGGTCGTGGCCATCAGCAGGAACGACGCAAGCAGGCAGAAAACGCCCTTCAAAATCAACGTCAGCATGGACAACACGCCGCCTGAGACGGCAAGCGTGCCGACCTGCACCACGATCTGCCGGTCAAACAGCGGATTTAAAAGCCCGACCGCGCACACGAGCGGCAGCACCATGCGCAGCTTCTGAAAGCACAGACGCATCGGAAGCCCGGCAAGCTGATAACCTGCAACCGGGAACAGCGCCATCCAGACGAGCCGCGTCAGGGCGTATTTGGGAAAGGAAACGGTGACGGCGATATAAAAGACCGTCACAAACAGCTTGGAGAGCGGGCTGAGCCGGTGCAGAATCGAATCCTGCGCTGCCAGTTCGTCTATTTCCCGCAGTTCAAGCCCTGCCTGTTCCGCCTTGTTCACGCTGCATCCCTCCCGTGTCTTAAAGGGGGGGATATTTCGGCGAAAGAAGTTTTCCTCCGTTCGTTGATGAACCGCACAAATCCGAAGATACGAATTTGTGAAAGACTGCTGAAAAAATTGAAATCGCAAGATTGTCGGATAAAAAAAGCAAGTCTAACATTGAAGAAACGGCCGGTTCCGCTATGATGATGGTATCCGAAGGCGGTTCTCGCCAGAAACCATCCGCCCTCAAGCGCATATTTGTATAAAACCAAACAATGGATACAGGAGGATACAGACATGGCAACATTCAGATTTACCGCAGGCCCGTGGAACGTCCACGAGGGCAACGAAACCTTTGGCCCCGGCCATCGCAAGAGCATTCCTCTCGAGGAGAAAATGAAGAAGTACGCCGAGATCGGCCTGGCCGGCATGCAGTTCCATGACGACGACGCCGTTCCCGACATGAACAACATGACCGAGAAGCAGATCATCGACTACGCAAAGGACGTCAAGGCGATGCTCGACAAATACGGCCTGTTTGCAGAGTTTGTCGCGCCGCGTCTGTGGTTCGACAAGCGCACGAATGACGGCGGCTTCACTGCTTCCCGCAAGGAAGACCGTGAGTTTGCCCAGTGGCGTGCCCGCCGCTCCTGCGACATCGCTAAGGCGCTTGGCACGAACAAGATCCAGCTGTGGCTGGCCCGTGAGGGCACGCTCTGCGCCGAGGGCAAGAATCCCGTTGAAATGACCCTCCAGCTGCGCGACGCGTTCAACGACATCCTGACCTATCGTGATGATGCGCTGATTCTCGTCGAGCCGAAGCCCAATGAGCCCATCGACCGCTCCATCTGCGGCACTGCCGGTCACGCACTGGCTGTCGGCGCTTACACTGTTGATCCGAACCGTGTCGGCCTGTGCATTGAATCCGCGCACTCCATCCTCGCTGGTCTCGATCCCGCAAACGACATGGGCTTCGCACTGGCTCTGAACAAGCTGTGGGGCGTGCATCTGAACGACCAGAACGGCTGCCGCTATGACCAGGATAAGGCGTTCGGCGTTGACAACCTGCGCAACGCATTCAACCAGGTCAAGGTTCTGTACGAAAACAACTTCGGCGACCGCGGCAACTTCGAGTGCGTCGGTCTCGACGTCAAGGCTATGCGTACCCAGCCCGACGAGGACTGCTACCGCCACCTCATCAACTCCAAGAAGATCTTCGAGAAGCTGCTGGACAAGGTCAAGAGATTCGACTACGAATTCCAGGCTGCCTGCGTCAAGGAGCAGAATTTCGAGAAACTCGAAATGTATGTCATGGACCTGCTGATGGGCGACTGATAAAAAATCCGGGCTGCCGCTTCTGCGGCAGCCCGCTGCATATCCGGAAAATGAGAAAAACCTTGAAAACAGATGTTTTCAAGGTTTTTCTGGCGCGGAAGGAGAGATTTGAACTCTCGCGCGCTTTTTAGACGCCTACTCCCTTAGCAGGGGAGCCCCTTCGGCCACTTGGGTACTTCCGCAGGTCGGTTGAGCCGATATGAAGGAAAGAAAATGGCGGAGAGAGTGGGATTCGAACCCACGGCACATTGCTGTGTCACTGGTTTTCAAGACCAGCTCCTTAAACCGCTCGGACATCTCTCCGAATGCCGGCCTCCAAAGCCGTGAATTATCTTATCATATCAGGCCGGGTTTGTCAATTCCTTTTAGAGAGACCCGTGAATATTTTAGGAAGAAACCTTGATGTTCTATCTGGAACGTGCTATATTATTTAAATAAAAAATGCAACTGGAAGGTGTTCCTGTATGACAAAAATTGATATTTATTCCGGTTTCCTTGGCGCTGGCAAGACAACGCTTATCAAAAAGATGATCAAGGAAGCCTATCACGGCCAGAAAATTGTCCTCATTGAGAACGAATTCGGCGAGATCGGCATTGACGGCGGCTTTCTGCAGGAGGCGGGCATTCAGATCACGGAGATGAACTCCGGCTGCATCTGCTGCTCGCTGGTGGGCGATTTCGGCCGCGCGCTCAAGAAGGTCATTGCAGACTATGCACCGGATCGTATTCTGATCGAGCCGTCCGGCGTCGGCAAGCTGTCCGACGTCATCGGCGCCGTGCGCAAGGTTACGTCCGACGACGTGCAGCTTGGTAATTTCGTGACCGTGGCGGACGCGACGAAGTGCAAGATGTATATGAAGAACTTCGGCGAGTTCTACAACAACCAGATTGAGACGGCTAACACCATCATTCTCAGCCGCACCGACGGCATGGCAGAGGAAAAGCTTGACCAGTGCGTTGCGATGATTCGTGAGCACAACAAGGACGCCGTGATCGTCACGACCCCGTGGCCGGAGTTGACCGGCGAGCAGCTGATGGAGGCCATGGAGCAGCGCAGCACCATCGCCATCGAACTGGCAAAGCTGGAGGAAGAGGCGCACCATCATCATGACCATGACGATGACGACGAATGCGACGATCCCAACTGCGCCTGCCACCATCATCACCACGACGATGAGGAAGATGAGGATGAACATGCGCATCATCATCACCAGCATCACGATGACGACGATGAGGAAGACGGGCATGAGCATCACCATCACCACCATGATGACGACGAGGATGAGGGGTGCGACGACTCGGACTGCGCCTGCCATCACCATCATGACGACGAGGATGAGGACGAGCATGCGCACCACCATCATCACCATCACCACCACGGCCATGACGCCGACGAGGTTTTCATCAGCTGGGGCGAGGAAACGCATAAGAAATTCACGAAGGCCGAGATCGAACGCATCCTGAAAGCGCTCGAGGACGCGGATACCTATGGCATCGTCCTGCGCGCGAAGGGCTATGTCGCAAACGCCGAGGGAGAAAAGTGGATTCACTTCGACTATGTTCCCGGTGAGCCTGATATCCGCGACGGCGGCGCGATGGTCACGGGCCGCATCTGCGTGATCGGATCGAAGCTGAACGAAGAGGCTGTCGCAGCGCTCTTCGGCGTGGAAAAGCAGTAAGGAGTTTTCTCTATGGCTATGCCCGATATCCCCATGTACGTCTTTACCGGCTTTCTGGAGTCCGGCAAGACGAAGTTCATTCAGGAAACGCTCGAGGACGAGCGTTTCAACACCGGTGAGCGGACGCTCCTGCTGGTTTTCGAGGAGGGTGAGGAGGAATACGACGTCTCAACCTATCCCCACAAGGAGGTCTACGAGCAGGTTCTGGACTATGAAGACCTGAGCCCGGAAATGCTGACCGATCTGCAAAAGAAATACCGGGCCGAGCGTGTAGTCGTTGAGTTGAATGGCATGCACCTTGCGGCGGATTTCTATCTCAAGACGCCGGATCACTGGAAGATCGCGCAGGAGGTCATGTTTGCCGACGCTTCGACCTTCCTCAGCTATAACGCCAATATGCGCCAGCTTGTCGTGGACAAGCTGGCAGGCGCGGAGATGCTGGTTCTCAACCGCATGGCCCCCGGCACGGACGTGATGCCGTATCACAAGATCGCCCGGGCTGTGAACCGGAAGATCGATATTCTGTATGAATATACCGACGGATCGACCCACTATGACGACATTGAAGATCCGCTGCCGTTTGACCTGAACGCGCCTGTGATCGAGATCAAGGACGAGGATTACGCCCTGTTCTACCGCGATATCACGGAGGAACCCAAGAAATACGCGGGTAAGACCGTGAAATTCAAGGGTCAGGTCGCGCGCCTGCGCCGGGAAAAGGAGGGCATGTTTGCCCCTGGCCGGTTCGTCATGACCTGCTGTGAGGCGGATATCACGTTCATGGGTCTGCCATGCAAATTTGCGGCTGCTTCCGGCCTTGCGGCCAGAAGCTGGGTCTGGGTGACAGCGACCGTCGAGGTCAAGTTCCACACGCTCTACAAGGGCGTCGGACCCATCCTGACGGCTGTGAACGTGCAGCCCGCCGAGCCTGCCGAGCAGAACGTCGCAACGTTCTGATACCTGCATACCGTTCTGCTGCATCGCTTCAGTCTTTCCGCAAGCACTGCGCATCCAAGCAGCCGGCAGAGTCTGTTCTGCCGGCTGCTTTTGTTCGCATAATGCTTGCTAAAAATAAGAAACAGAGGAAAACGGAGGAAGAAAGTATGAAAATCATTCAAAAAGCAGCGCTGCTGCTTGCGCTTGTCCTGCTGCTGAGCACGGCGGCGTTTGCTGCAGCCATCACGACCAGGACCGAAACAATCGGCGGTGCGGCGGCGCAGGTCGTCTATGTGACGCCTAGTGCGAACACCGAAATCCGCGCCATCATCGCCAACGGCCAGCTTGGCACGACCGCAGAGGCGGAAGCCGTCATTGCCCGGGAGGGCAAGAAAATCGTTGCTGCTATCAACGGCAACTTCTACAACTGCTGGTACGACCGGAACAAGCCCCTGAGCGTGATGGAAAACAACTACCCGCGTATCTACGGCGCGATTGTCACGGACGGTAAAATGCTCAACAGCGGCGCATCTGTTGCGCTTGGTATTGCGTCAGACGGCTCGATGAAAATTGCCCGCGCGACAATTAAGGGCACCTTGACGCTCGGCAGAACACGGATTGTCGCATGGTGCGTCAACACCTCGAACAGCGACCCGCAGGCCTGCTACATCCTGACGGACGAGTTGGCGCTGGGCGTGGATATCCCGGAAAGTTCCGAGATCGTAATTGTCCGTGACGGAACCGTCGAGGATGTACAGAGCGGCTGTGCGAATTTCCGCACGCCGTCCGGCGCGGTTGCAATGGTCCTCAACAGCGGCTGCTATGTCCGCGGGATGGCCCGTGTGGGTATGCGCGCGGAATATGGCTTCTGCGTGACCGACGGCGATTCGGATATGGAAAACATGAAAAACATCATCGGCGGCACTGGTATGATCGTGGAGCACGGCGTGAGCGCTGTTGACAACAATCTGAACGTCACTGCCGACGATCAGGATCCCGATACTGTGAGCGTCCGCTCCTTCGCGGCCATTACTGCCGACGGACGGCTGATGCTGGCGACCGTCACAAGCTCCTACCGCGCCATTGCCCAGAGTCTTGTGCAGATGGGTGTGCAGGCCGCCATGACGCTTGACGGCGGCGCGTCCTCCATGCTGTACGCAAACGGCAGAACACTCTATCCCGCGGGCCGCGAAATGGCAAGCATTCTGGCCGTTCTGGACGATGCAGGCGACGATGTACCCGCCGCAAAGCCCGCGCAGAGCAGCGTCTCTTCCTGGGCGCAGGCCGACGTGGAGCAGGCAGCGCAGCTCGGCATTCTGCCGCAGTCCCTGCAGAGCGGCTACCAGACCGCGATCACGCGCGGCGAGTTCTGCCGTCTGCTCTCCGGATACCTCGCGGCCAGAAGCGGTGTGAGCGCGGCGGAGTTCTGCCGGAACCGGGGCATTGACCCGGCTTCCGCCTCGTTCTCGGATACCGCCGACGCGGACATCCGCCTGATTGCGGCGACCGGCGTTGTGACCGGCTACCCGGACGGCACCTTCCGTCCCGACGCAGCCATCGCCCGGCAGGATGCGGCGATCATGCTCAAGCGTCTGGCGGGACTGTTTGACGTGCAGGCGGCCGGAAGCGGCCAGACCTTTACCGACGCTGCGCAGATCAGCGACTACGCAAAAGACGGCGTTTCGTTCGCAACGGCCATCGGTCTGATGAACGGACACGCGAACGGCTCCTTCGCGCCCCGCGCGCAGATTACGCGCGAGCAGGCTGTCGTCACGGTTATGAACGCGTGGCGCAAGCTGGGCTGAGATTTAAAACCCAAGGCCCCGCCTTCCAGCATGGGAAGGTGGGGCCTTTTCTTCGCACGATCCGCAGGAAATGGCGGGCTTCGAGCCGGTATTTTGTGCTTCGACAGAAAATATTTCCTAAATGTGGGGTTCCGCGCCCGATTTCGACACACTTCGCGCGCGGCGTGTGGTATGGTGAGGCTGCATGGAGGCCGGATCAAGCTGCACGATCACTGCAGTCCGGTCATCAGGCTCTGACTCGCTGGCGCATGCGACGACCCCGGCGGCCAACTCCCTCGGCGAAAGCGGCCCGCTTGCGCGCAGATACTGCTCGCAGGCGGCTTCCGGTATGCCGTCGGTGGTAAGCACCAGCTGCTCTCCTCTCTGTAAGGACAGCCCCACACGCTCGGCCCGGTGTTCCTCTCCCACACCAAGCCCCGGCGGAGGCGAGGCTGTCCCTATTTTTTTGACTGTTCCCCCCTTTTTAAGATAGGACGGCGCCGCGCCCCATTTATAAAGCGCGCCTTCGCCCGTACAAAGATCCACCTCCAGCAGATCAATCGTGGAAAAGCACCCGTCGCCCCGCAGCACATACAGTTCGTTCAGCATCGCCGCCGCGTCCATCGCGTCAAAGCCGAGCGTCAGAAGCGACCGCAGCACGGAAATTGCCTCCTGCGCGTCGGACTGTGCGCCGGAGCCGGTGCCCATGCCGTCGCAGAGCAGAACATACTGGGTCGCGCCGCACTGAAAGCTTGTTCCGCAGTCGCCACAGAGCGTATCGCCCCGCAGCCCGACCGCCCGGACGCCAAGCGAGAGCTGGTAGCGCGGAATGCCTTTATCGGGGCGCTTCTGTCCTGCCGCACGCAGAAACCGTGCAAGCTGACCGAGCAGCGCGCGGGAGATCTCTCGTGCTTCCTCGCTGCGTTGGAGCGCCAGCAGCTGCGATTCCTGCGCGCGCAGCGCCCGGTTAACGGCCGCGCGGAACGCCTCCTCCCGGATGCAGACCGCGCAGAAACCTGCGGGAAGATCGCCCGCATTTGCTTGCCCCTGCCGCATGATTGTCCCGGCGCAGGCCGAAAGCAGGCGGCAGGTATCGTCCGCACGTTCCTGCCAGCATTGCTGGCGCTTGACGCAGCTGCGGCAGACGTCGTCCGCTGCACTGTCGAAGATCAGCGCCGGGGCCGTCTGCGTCTGCGGGCAGGACAGGGACAGCTTTGTCTCCATCTGCTGCAAAACGTCCGCCGTCTGCACGAGCGTGCTTGCCGCGGCAGGTGCGTCCCGCCGCGTATCCGGCAGCGCAAAGCCGGGGAGCAGACATGAGAGAACCGCGCCCGCCAGCACGCCCAGCGTCCAGCCCGCATGCTCCCCGCCCCAAACAAGCACGCACAGAAAATAAAGCCCCGCAAACGCCGCTGCCCGCGCCGTTCGGCGAAGATTTGCCATCCGGCAGACGAGAAGCGGCAGGCAAAAGCAGGCCGTCTGCGGCGGTGACGGAACACTTCCAAGATCGAGCACCAGCCCGCAGGCCGCGCCGATTAGAAGCGCGTCTTCCATACTGTCTGCCAGCAGGCACACAGCTGCAGCCTCGACCGCTGCCAGCGGAACGCCGAACGGCAGTTCCACGCGCACTAGCCCCGCCAGCAGGCACACAGCTGCTGCATAGGGCCGCAGCCGGGCATTTTCCTCTGCTGGGCAGAGCGCCCGGATGCTCACGACCAGCAGCGTCAGCCGCAGCGCAAGCCGCAGCGCCGCGCGCATGCCGCCGTCGGCCTGCAATACAAAAATCAACCCCAGCAGCGCGTAAATCCCGCCCGCCGCTGCCGGTACAAAGCCGCGCCGCTGCGCGGGCAGCAGCTCGCGGAACAGGCAGCTGCCCGCCAGCATCAAAAATCCTGCCGCGACCGGCTCCAGCGCGGAGGACAGTCCCCAGAACATGGCGTAGCCTGCCGCGGCTCCGAGATACGCGCACACAGCCGCCGGCCCAAACGGCAGCACACACACCGGCGCGAGTGCCAGCGGCACATGCTCCGATAAAAGCCCCGCACCCGCAAGCACGAAGCAGAAGCAGCCTGCGCCGAGCGCGCGCAGCGCTCCGCGCAGGATCGGCCGCGCCGCCAATCCCTGCGCCAGACGCTTCCGCAGCTGTTCTGCTCTTGCCGTTCCCATCGCGCCGCCTCCTTTTGTTCCTTTGCGCAGTGTACCATCCGGAACGGGCGGAAACCTGTCGGGAAATGGCGCGGGAAACACCGGAACGGCTCCGCCGTGCGGCGGAAAAAAGAAAATCCGTCCTTTTTGCCTGTACGCTTGCGTTTGCGGGGAAAATAGCGTAAAATGGAGGAAATCTCATAAGGAGGATTCCGACTTGGGAAAAGAGACGGAATACAAGCTGGCTGTCGGCGATCTGCAGCTGCTCGACTGTATCCTTTGCAGCCGGATGGTCACGGAAAAGCTGTGCGCGCCTTACGCCTATATCCGCATGCGCACGACGTATTACGACACGGAGGATGGTTTTCTCGAAAAGCGGCGCTGGATGCTCCGCCTGCGCACGGAGGACGGCCGCAGCGTTGTTACCATGAAAACGCCCGGTGAGGGGCATACGCGCGGCGAATGGGAGGTTGAGAGCGAGTATCTCGACGAAGTGCTTTCCAAACTGGCCGCGCTCGGCGCGCCGCAGGAACTTGCTTCCTTGCAGCCGGACGCGCTTGCGCCCATCTGCGGGGCAAGCTTTACCCGCATCACGGCGGAACTGCGGCTGACAGATGACACAGCCTGCATGATTTGCGGCGACGTCGGCGATCTGACCGGCGGCGGCCGGACGGCACTTCTGTGCGAATTGGAACTGGAATTGAAGCAGGGCAATGAGGCCGCGCTGACTGCGTTTGCGCAGGAACTCATGGACACCTATTGCCTGTCCGAGCAGCCGCTCAGCAAGCTGCAGCGCGCAAGGGCGCTGGCAGAATAAACTGCCGCTATGCGGCGGAAAATGAGGGAAAACAAGTATGGATATCAATAAAAACGCCAATCTGAGCATGCTCTGCGACTATTACGAACTCACCATGGGCAACGGCTATTTTGTCCAGGGCATGCAGGACCGCATCACATATTTTGATATTTTCTTCCGCTCTGTGCCCGACAACGGCGGCTTTGCCATCGCAGCGGGACTGGAGCAGGCGATCGAATATGTGCAGCAGCTTCATTTTGACGAGGACGACATCGCGTATCTGCGCAGCCGGAAGATGTTTGACGAGGGGTTCCTGCAGTATCTGCGCGGCTTCCGCTTCACGGGCGATATCTGGGCCGTGCCGGAGGGCACGCCGATCTTCCCGCGCGAGCCGATCATGACCGTCCGCGCGCCTGCCATTCAGGCGCAGCTTGTCGAGACGTTTCTGCTGCTGACGCTCAACCATCAGAGCCTCATCGCAACGAAGGCCAACCGTGTCGTGCGGGCCGCGAAGGGCCGCACGGTTCTGGAATTCGGCTCCCGCCGGGCACAGGGCGTCGATGCAGCGGTTGATGGCGCACGCGCCGCTTACATCGGCGGCTGCAAGGGCACGGCCTGTACGCTGACCGATCAGCTCTACGGCGTTCCGGCCGGCGGCACGATGGCCCATTCCTGGGTGCAGATGTTCCCGTCGGAATACGAGGCGTTTAAGGCCTACTGCGAAACATACCCAGACAACCCCACGCTGCTGGTTGACACCTATAATACGCTGAAGTCCGGCATTCCGAATGCCATCCGCGTCTTCAATGAGGTCTTAAAGCCCCGCGGGCTGGCCAAATGCGGCATCCGGCTCGACTCCGGCGATATGACGTATCTGACGAAAAAGGCACGGAAGCTGCTCGACGAGGCAGGCTGGCAAAGCTGCAAAATCTCGTGCTCGAATTCTCTTGACGAATATATCATCGAGGACATTCTCAATCAGGGTGCGCAGATTGATCTGTTCGGCGTCGGTGAGCGGCTCATCACGGCCAAATCCGAAGCTGTGTTCGGCGGCGTTTATAAGCTGACGGCCATAGAGGACGAGAACGGGACCATCATTCCCAAGATCAAGATCAGCGAGAACGTCGGCAAGATCACGAACCCGCACTTTAAAAAGGTCTATCGCTTCTTCGGCAATGATACCGGCAAGGCCATCGCCGACTATCTGTGTGTCTATGATGAGACAGTCGATGACAGCCGTGATCTGGAGATTTTCGATCCGCAGGCGACATGGAAGCGCAAAAAGGTCTATAATTTCACGGCGAAGGAACTGCTTGTGCCGATTTTCAAAAACGGCGAACTGGTCTATCAGCTGCCGAAGCTGGATGAAATTCAGAAATACTGCGCCGAGCAGGTCGATACACTCTGGGACGAGGTCAAACGGTTTGACAATCCGCACACCTACTATGTCGATCTGTCGCAGAAGCTGTGGGATATCAAGGATCGGCTGCTGCATGAGGGCGGCAGACTCGACCGATAAAAGTATCGCATCCGCCCGGAAACCGGACGGATGCGCATTTATGGAGGGAACAGCATGACCATTCGCGTGGGGATCATCGGGCGGAATTTCGTCGTTGACTGGATGCTGGCGGCGATGGAACAGGTGCCGGAACTGCGTCCGGCGGCAATTTACTCACGAACCGAGGAAACTGGCCGGGAATTTGCAGAAAAATACCATCTGGACGCAGTGTTCACCGATCTGGAGGCGTTCGCAGCCTCGGACGCGTTTGACGCGGCGTATATCGCAAGCCCGAATATCTGTCACTTTGAGCAGGCCATGTGCCTGCTGCGGCACGGCAAGCATGTGCTGCTGGAAAAGCCGGGTGTTCTGACCAGAAAGCAGACAGAAGCGCTCGTCGAGACGGCGAAGGCGCATCATGTGGTCTATCTCGAGGCGATGCGGCTGGTGTTTGACGATGCGCTGCCCATTATCCGGGACGCGCTTCCCGAAATCGGGACACTCCGCCGCGTCACGGCGGAATTTACGCAGTACTCCTCCCGCTACGACCGTGTTCGCGCCGGAGAGCCGCATATCAACGCCTTTGACCCCGCGCTGTGCAACGCCGCGATTCTGGACATGGGCTGCTATCCCATCCACGCGCTCATTTCCATGTTTGGCGAACCTGCGCATGTATCGGCGGAAGCCTATCATCTGGAAAGCGGCTTTGAGGCGGGCGGCATTGCGCTTCTGCGCTATGACGGCTTCGTCTGCGAGGCAATCTGGTCGAAAGTCTGCAAACAGGCCGCTCCCACCACATTCATGGGCGAGGACGGTTCGATCCTGCTCGACGATATCAATCATATCCGCCGCATCTGGCTCGTACGCCGCAGCGGTGAGACAGTCGAACTGCCGTACCGGGAAAAGCTGCCGAACAACATGATGTACGAACTGCGTGAATTTGCAGGCTATATTGCCTCCGGCACGCAGCCGGAGAAGCGCAACCGCAACAGCATTCTGACCGCCGCCGTCATCGAAGAGGCCCGCCGCCAGACGGGCACAATACTCGGCGGCATATAATCCTCCTGCTATTATCAAGGGGCCGGCAATTCCTGCCGGCCCCCGATTTATGTTCAATGCTGCCTCACTCCGGCAGACAGAAGGTGCCTGGGCCGGTTCAGCCTGCCATCCGCACGAGAATGGTTGCGATCTGCGCGCGGGTGAGTCTGCTCTGCGGCAGGAATCTGCCGCGCGCGTCGCCCTGCACGAGTCCAAGCCCCGTGCACACCGCCACGCCGTCGGCTGCCCAGCCGGAGATCTTCGCAGCGTCTGTGAACGCCAGCTGTCCCTGCGCCGTCACGCCGGTACGGGCGGCATACCGCGCCAGCATTACGGCCATCTGTTCCCGCGTGAGCGTTTTCTCGGGCCGGAAGGTTCCGTCGTCATAGCCTGTAACAATGCCGCTGTCCGCCGACCATGCAAGATACGGCGCATCCGCCGCCGTCAGATCAATATCCGAAAAGCACGACGCACCGTCTGTCGGGTAGAGCGTATGGATACCCGCGAATCGGGCAAGATCGGCGGCAAATTCCGCCCGCGTAACGAATGCGTTGGGCTTCCACTCGCCCGTGTCCGTCAGCGTCATCCAGCCATAGTCCAGACAGGTCTTCATGGCAGCGTAGCCCCAATGCGTCTCGATTTGGCTCTCGTCGAACGCCTGCTCCCCGACGGCGTCGGCAGGCAGATTGATGCCGTTGTTCTTTGCCGAGTAATAAACCGTCGCCGCCTCGGGCGTTACGCCGCGCCGCAGCAGCAGGTCCTTCACGGTGACGAATTCATAGCCCTCGGCCATCAAATCGTCGATTGCGGCGAGCGCGCCGTCCACACTGGTTTTGTAAATATCATGGACCAGAATGATCGCGCCGTCGAAAACGCCGGACTCAATATTGCTGCGGACTGTCTCCGCGTTGCGGTATTTCCAGTCCTCCGGGTCAACTGACCAGTAGATCAGCGGCGCAGTCACGACAGATTTGACCGTCTTGTTCGCATTGCCGTAAGGCGCACGGATGTACGCGTTCTCGTCTCCACCGGCGGCGGTGATGAGCGCCTGCACGGCACTGATCTCATATGCGACCGTCTGCGCGGAGCAGGTATTGAGATTTTTGTGGTTATAGGTATGGTTTGCCAGCTGATGGCCCTCGTTTACGATGCGCTTCAGCGTCTCCGGCCAGCCGGAAGCATTGACGCCGTTGACAAAAAACGTCGCGTGAACACCGCGCTCCGCAAGGCCGTCGAGCAGCGCACCGGTATACTTGCCGGGGCCGTCGTCAAACGTAATGGCCAACAGCTTCGCGCCGCAGTCCTGCGTCCCGGCCGCCCGCGCAGGCAGGCACAGCGATGTCAGCAGGCACAGCGCCAGAACGGCGGATAAAAATCGTGTTATTATTTTCATAAGGTGCTCCTTTCTCTGCCATCATACCAGATTCGACAGATTTTGCAAGAGAAAAGCGTGCGCAGCAGACCCGTTCTGTCGAAGCCAAACCCAAAACACAAACTCGCCTTGCAGGTCAGTACGAATTTATGCCGCACACCGTGCGGTAAGGGGAGGCGGCATTTGCGTGAGCATATGACGAAAGGGATGGGCTGCACAGTTCAGATACGCTTCGGCTCCTGCTCCGTGAAAGGCTGGACTACCGGTAGCACAGCACGGAGAACCATGTCACAAGATTGCCGTTATAAAATTCGATTCCATTCTGCTCAGCCAGCGCGGTTGCGACGATGCCGTAGCTTTCAACGCAGGGGAACATTCTATCCGGGTGGCGGCAGGGGGCGTCCGGGTAGGCGCATTTGGTGCAGATGGCACAGGATTCCGTGGAGAGCGTCAGCACGTCTGGGGAAAATTGCAGCAGAATATCCCGCACCTGCCGCGTAAGCGCCTCGTGCGCGCCGCGCGTGGCAAGCGTTGCGGCCATGTCCGCGATATCGCTGACCTCAGCCAGCGAGGTAAAGACCAGTGCGCCCGGATATGACAGCACCCGGTTCCGGCAGGCCTCGACCGTGCCGACCGCAGGCGGACAGGCCCAACTCGTCCCGTACATGGGGCACTCGTGCTTGCAGACGTAGCGCACGCGATCGGAAAATTCAATTTTGCGCGGGTCGATCCATGCGTACTGACTGACCGGCAGCTGGCACAACTGCTGCTCGACGGCCTGTTTATCCATTCCGGTTCACCTCATTTGTGTTTTCCTGTATTGTATCCGGCAGCGCGCAAAACGTCAAGCCGTCAGAGCGTCACGGCCTTTGTCGCAACGCGGTCGCAGAACACACGGTCGTGCTCGACGAAAACGATCGTCGGCTGGAATTCCAGCAGCAGTTCCTCAAGCTGAATGCGCGAGAGCACGTCCACATAATTGAGCGGCTCGTCCCAGACAAGCAGGTGCGACGGTTCGCACAGGCTTCGCGCCAGCAGAACCTTTTTCTTCTGCCCGGCGGAAAAGTCCGCCATGTCCTTTTCAAACTGCACCCGTGCAAAGTCCAGCTTGCGCAAGATCGCCTTGAACAGACTCTCGTCCAACCCATGCTGCGCGGCATAGGCGGAAAGATCGCCCCGCAGACCGGATGGGTCCTGCTGCACATGGGAAATTTGCAGCCGGGAGCCGCACTCTACCATCCCGGTGTGCGGAATGTTCTCGCCGCACAACAGGCGCAGCAGGCTTGTCTTTCCGGTGCCATTCGCGCCGCGCAGCGCGATCCGGTCGCCCTGTTCGACGGAAAAGGTCACGCCGGAGCAGACGGGTACATCGCCATAGCACACCGAAACATTCCGCAGAAGCGCCAACCGGTTGGTGTGATACAGCAGCTGATGCAGCTTCAGGGGCGCGGCCTGCTCAATATTTTTCAGGAGCGCCGATTTTTCCTCAATGGCGGCGTTCTGCCGCCGTTCGAGATTCTTGCGCCGCTGCTGCATACGACGCGACTGCTCACCGATGTAGGCCCGGCCGCCCATGGCGTCGGCTTCGCCCGTCACCTTGGCCGAGTGCGGGCCGATCTTCGTGTTTTCAACCTTGTCTGCCCATGCGCGCGACTGCCGCGCGGCCTGTTTCAGGCGGCCGATTTCTTTTTTCAGCTGTGCATTCTGCGCCAGTTCAAACGCGTCCTGCCGCTGCTTATTTTTATACCATGAGGAAAAATTGCCCCGCTGCACCTCGATGCTGCTGCGGCCTATGGATAGGATATGATCGACGCAGCCGTCTAAAAACGCGCGGTCATGCGAGACGAGCAGAAAACCGGACTTTTTCGCCAGATACCGGCTGACGAGCGCGCGGCCCGTCTCGTCCAGATGATTCGTCGGCTCGTCGATGAGCAAATACCGGCCCTCCCGCGCGAACAGCAGCGCCAGCAGAAGCTTTGCCTGTTCGCCGCCGGAAAGCGTGGAAAACGAGCGGTACAGTGCGTCCTCTGTGACCGCGAGCGGAGCCAGTTCCCGCCGGAAACGCCATTCCGGCACATCCGGGAAGCTGCGCTCCAGCAGTTCCAGCGGCGTAAGCGATGCGTCCGGAACCGGATACGGGAAATACTCGAACCCGCCGGGGGCCGTGATCGTGCCCTGATGGGGATACTGCCCCTGCAGGAGCCGCAGTAGCGTTGTTTTGCCGCGTCCGTTGCGGCCCGTCAGACCGAGCCGCCAATCGGTGTCAAACTGGAAGCTGACATGCTCAAATACATTGTCAAAGCTGCCGGGATATGCAAAGGTCAGGTCTGTAATTTGGATCAATGCCATCGATATGCCCTCCCGGTAACCGCAGGTGATTGGATCAGCGGTTACCTAATCATAAAAAATTGGCTGCGGGAACCGCTCCCACAGCCGAAGGGCATACTGCGCCTGCCATAAATGGGCAGACGGTCTGCACGGAAGCTGAGAGACAAAGCAGATTTCCCGCGAACAGGCACAACGAACCAGACGGTCTTCACCGCCGGGGTGTTACGATTGTGCCAAGCTTTCAGCAGGAGATCATGCGCATGCTCTCAGGACTCCCTTCTCGTTTTTATGGATTCATTTTAACATAAGGCGCGGAAAAACGCAAGCGCCGGTAAAAATTCGCAGAAAAACGCCCCCGGCACGGTGTGTGAGATGCCGGGAGCGTATCGTGCAGCGGGCGGAAAATGCTCATTGCACAGGATGAAAAAAAGTGATATACTATATCGCAGTATATCGCTCGGACGGCGGCCCGTCGGCGGCCCTCCGAAGCTGTCTGTATTCTAGCACCGGATGGCGCAAAATGCACCCTACCGGCGCGGACAGGCACGATACCCGTCGGAGAACGGCACTCTACCGGCGGTAGAATTTCCTGCAATACCAATGCTTTTCAGGAAGGGGGCGTCCTTATGCTTCAGGACGAACAGACACTGCGGCGAACCGTCGCAAAAAACATCGCCGCTTACCGCAAATCCCATAAGGACACCCAGCTGGATCTTGCGCGCAAGCTGAATTATTCCGATAAATCCGTCTCCAAGTGGGAACGCGGAGAGGGGCTGCCGGATGTGTATATCCTCGCGCAGATCGCGCAGTTATACGGCGTGACCGTCAGCAACCTCATCGGCGAGGAGGAACCGCCCAAGAAGGCCAACCCGCATTTTCATATTTATGTGCTGCTGTTATCCGTGGCGCTGGTGTTTGTGCTTGCGGCGATCTTATTTACGGCTTTCACGATTGCTGCCGTACCGTTCCCGTCGTGGCTGTTTTTCCTGTACGCTGTGCCGGTGTCGAGCATTGTGTGTATCGTCTTTACCTCCCTCTGGTGGGGCATCCTGATGCAGACCCTGTCCATCACGGCCCTTATCTGGTCGGCCGGTGCCTGCATCTATCTGTCAATCCCCATTCCCATCCCGAACCTGAGCCTCATCTTTGTCGTCTGCGCCGCCGTGCAGGTGCTCATCACGCTCTGGGAACTGTTCCGATTTTCCCGGACACGGACGTGGTTCTGAGCGTATCTTCATACAGGCTTGGGGGATTTCACACGCAAATTTCGGAGCACTCTAAAACTTGCGGGGTATCCCCTCCGCCATTTGCTTAAGCAAATGCCACCTCCCCTTACCGCGCAGAGCACGGCAAGGGGAGGCTTTTCGTATATCTGCAAGTCTTTCCCAAATTTGCAGTTTCCGCCTTTCCAAAGTGCAAACGCTCCGCTGGTTTGCACTTTGGTGGTTAGGCCTCGACGGAACGAGTCATCGCTATGTGCGGAAACCCGGTATCCCTAGATATGTAAAACCCCCTGCCGGAGAATCCGGCAGGGGGAATTTTACATGCTGCTTATTCGATCTCAAGCCGTCTGGACGAGGCGGGGACTTCCTTCTGCTTCGGGAGCGTTACGCGCAGAACACCATCTGCGTATGCGGCCTTGATGCCTGTGGCGTCGATGCCGGAGATATCAAAGCTTCTGGCGTAGGAGCCATAGGAACGTTCGCAGCGGAGATAATTGCCCTTCTTGTCCTTGTCTTCATAGTTGGAATGACGTTCAGCGGAGACAGTCAGCCGGTCGTCGGCGATGTCAACGTGGATGTCCTCCTTCTTGAAGCCGGGCAGGTCAGCCTCGAGAACGAAGTTGTCACCGTCCTCCTGAATGTCGGTCTTGAACTCGCCAAGGGCGTTGTCGGAGAAGAATGCGCGTTCCAGTTCGTCAAAGTCGTGGAACGGATTGAAATTGGAAACATTGTGATTTTTGCGTGCATACGGTACTAACATGGAAAAGACCTCCTTAAAGTCTTGTCATATATGATATCAGGAAACTCGATCTGAGCATTTCGCTCATCTCTTGTTTACAAGTCACATGATAGGCCCTGCCTGTGAACAATTCTGCATCTTTGTATGAACGGACTGTTAATTTTAGCAGTCAACACAAAAGAGTGCTAAAAAGTTAGCCTGTACAAACCGGGAAAACCTGCTATGATAGATAGACACATGGGAACTTTTGCCCAAACAAAACGTCTGAAGGGATACCCATCTTGAAAGGAGTGGATTTGATGCTGAAAATTGAGCATCTTACAAAGATTTATGGAGACAAAAAAGCGGTCGATGATCTGAGCCTGCATATTCGACCCGGCGAAATTTACGGCTTTATCGGCCACAACGGCGCAGGCAAGACCACAACAATTAAAAGCTGTGCGGGGATTTTGCAGTTTGAACAGGGCGAAATCACCATAGACGGCAGATCTGTCAAGACTGATCCGCTCGGCTGCAAGCAGATTTTAGCGTACATCCCGGACAATCCGGATCTGTATGAATTCCTGTCCGGCATCAAATATCTGAACTTCGTGGCTGATATTTTCGGCGTGTCAAAGCAGGACCGCGAGGCGCAGATTGAAAAATACGCGGATCTGTTTGAACTGACCGGCGATCTGGCGCAGCCCATCTCGGCCTATTCGCACGGCATGAAGCAGAAGCTGGCCATTATCTCCGCTCTGATCCACGACCCGAAGCTTATCATCATGGACGAGCCCTTCGTCGGCCTCGACCCGACGGCGGCCTATCAGGTCAAGGGCATCATGCGGGAGCATTGTGAGCGCGGCGGCGCGATTTTCTTCTCCACGCATGTTTTGGAGGTTGCGGAAAAGCTTTGCGATAAGGTCGCCATTATCAAGCAGGGCAGGCTCATCGCCTCCGGCACGATGGACGAGGTCAAGGGCGACCAGTCGCTGGAGGATGTGTTCCTGGAACTGGAGGGCGAAAAGAATGCTTAAAACGCTGCTTCGCGTCCGCATGGCGGCGCTGCTCGCCGCGTTTACCGGACAGAGCCGGAAGCGGAAGAGCCAGACAAAGGGCAAAGCCGTCGGCTACGCGTTTTTGATGCTCTACTGCTTCTGCGCGCTCGTCTTCCTGTTCTATACCTCGTTTTCCCAGCTTGCCGCCGCGTTTTTCCCGGCGGGACTCGGCTGGCTGTATTTTGCCATGTTCGCGATCATGGCCTTTGCGCTCATGTTCATCGGCAGCGTGTTTACGGCAAAATCGCAGCTGTTTGAGGCGAAGGATAACGAGCTGCTTTTGTCCATGCCCGTGCCGCCCGGCATGATCCTGCTCAGCCGCATGGCGGCGCTGCTGGCCATGAACTTCGTGCTTGAGCTTGTCGTGGCCCTCCCGGTCTTTGCTGCGTGGCTGCAATACGGCACGGTGAACGGAGTCGGCATTCTGGCGTTCATTGTGATCGTGCTGGCGCTGCCGCTGTTTTCGCTGGCGGTGAGCTGTCTGTTCGCGTGGCTTGTCTCGCTCGTAACGAGCCGCATGCGCAATACGACCGCCGTGACCATGGTGATTTCGGTCGTGTTCATGCTGGCGTATTTCCTGTTCTGCTTCCGCATGAACAGCTACGTCACGCAGCTGGCTGCCAACGGCGCGGTAATCGCGGACGCGCTCGGCGCGGCGGCTCCGCTCGTCTGGCTGGGCCGGGCTGCGGCAAACGGAAGTCTTGCAGATCTCGGGTTGACGCTTCTGTGGACGCTTCTGCCGTTCGCGCTGGCCTATGTGCTGCTCAATCGCAGCTTTATCCGCATTGTCACCACACGGCGCGGACAGATCAAGGTCCAGTACGAAAAAAAGGCCATGCGCACCTCCTCGCAGAATGCGGCGCTCTACCGCCGGGAACTTGCCCGTCTGACCAGCAGCTCCGGCTATATGCTCAACGCCGGGCTCGGCCTCGTGTTCGAGTTGGTGCTGGCTGTTCTGGCCATAGTCAAGCGGCAGGAACTTCTGGCGGCGCTGACTGCGATCCCGGATCTGCGTGAAGCCGCTGCGCCCATTTTGCTGCTGGCCTGTATGATGGTTTCCGGCATGGTGTTCTTTACGGCGTCGTCTGTGTCGCTGGAAGGCAAGTATTACTGGATCGTGCGATCCATGCCGGTCAAATCCGAAAAGATTCTGCAGGCAAAGCTGAATCTGTCCAACTCACTGTCTGCCGGCCCTGCACTCCTTATGATGCTGGCTGCAGCGCTTGCACTGCAGCTGCCTGCCGCCGAGACAGTCCTGCTGCTGGCATGTCAGCTGCTGTTCGTGCTGCTGACGGCAAATGTCGGATTGGTGGAGGATCTGCGCCATTGCAACCTCGACTGGATCAATGAGACGCAGGCGGCCAAACAGGGTGCGGGCGTGCTGTTGAGCATGCTGCTGAACTTTGGCTTTGTGGTAGCGGTCGGCGCGCTCTATTTCTTCCTGCTGGCGGAGCTGATGCCGACGGCAGCTTTCCTCGGCCTCATGCTGGCGCTGATGGCAATCTTGTATGCACTTACCGCCCGTTGGATTAAAACGCGCGGCGCAAAGCGCTTTGAGACTCTGCGCTGATACAGAAACGAGCCGCCCCGGGAGGGGCGGCTCGTCAGCGTGTCAAAAAAGTCCGATCACGATCGATATCGTTCCGCCCCTACGCCAGCCTCGGAAACCCTACACAAAATAGGAAAACAATAGTTTTTTGACAGGTTTAACTCCGGCTGGCTGCGGCCTCGACAAAGCCGAGGAACAGCGGGTGCGGACGGTCGGGGCGGCTTTTGAATTCGGGGTGGAACTGGCAGGCGGTGAACCACGGGTGCTCTGGCAGTTCGACGATCTCGACGAGCCGCCCATTCGGGGACAGACCGGTCGGGATCAGCCCGGCGGCGACGAACGCATCGCGGAAGTCGTTGCAGAATTCATAGCGGTGGCGGTGGCGCTCGGAAATTTCTGTTTTTCCATAGAGCGCCGCTGCGCGGCTGCCCTCCGACAGCACGCACGGATACGCGCCGAGGCGCATCGTGCCGCCCTTCTGGGTGATGGACTTCTGTTCGGGCATGATATCAATGACGGGATGCTTGGTAAACTCATCGAATTCCGCCGAATGCGCATCCTCCCAACCCAATACATGCCGTGCGAACTCGATCACGGCGATCTGCATGCCGAGGCAGATGCCAAAGTAGGGGACTTTGTGCGTGCGGGCATACTGTGCGGCGACGATCATGCCCTCAATGCCGCGGTCGCCGAAGCCGCCGGGGACGAGGATACCTGCGCAGCCGCCGAGAACGGACTCCGCGTTTTCCTGCGTCAGCTTCGAGGAATCGACCCAGTTGATATCGACGATCACATGGTTTGCCGTGCCCGCGTGGAACAGCGATTCCTCCACGGACAGATATGCGTCGTGCAGTTCTGTATACTTGCCGACCAGAGCGATGGTCACATGGCGGTTGGCGGTCTTGATGCGCGCAACCATCTCGGTCCACGCAGTCAGATCCGGCGTGCCGCAGTTTAACTCCAGCTTGCGGCAGACGACGTTAGCAAGTCCTTCGTGCTCCAGCAGCAGCGGGACTTCATACAGCGTCGAGGCTGTCGTGTTCGGAATGACGCAGTCAGGCTCCATGTTGCAGAACAGGGCGATCTTGCGGCAGATTTCCTCCGTCATGGGCTGATTTGTGCGGCAGACGAGGATATCCGGCTGGATACCAATGGACAGCAGTTCCTTGACGGAATGCTGCGTGGGCTTGCTCTTGAGTTCGCCCGAGCCGGGAATTTCAACGATCATGGGCACATGGATGAACAGGACGTTTTTCTTTCCTTGCTCGGCGGCCACCTGCCGGATGGCTTCGAGGAACGGCTGCGACTCGATATCGCCGACTGTGCCGCCGATTTCGGTGATAAGCACGTCGGATTTCCCATTGTCCATCTGGTAGATGCGGGATTTGATCTCGTCCGTAATATGCGGGATGATCTGCACGGTGCGGCCCAGATATCCGCCCTCGCGTTCGCGGCACAGGACGCTCCAATAGACCTTGCCTGCTGAGACGGAGCAGCCCGCCGTCAGGTTCTCGTCCGTGAAGCGCTCGTAATGGCCGAGATCGAGGTCCGTCTCCGCGCCGTCGTCGGTGACGAAGACTTCGCCGTGCTGATACGGACTCATCGTGCCGGGGTCAACGTTCAGATACGGGTCAAATTTCTGGTTCTGCACGCGAAGCCCGCGCTGCTTCAGAAGCCTGCCGAGCGACGCGGCGCAGATGCCCTTGCCAAGGCCGGACACGACGCCGCCGGTGATAAAAATATACTTCATCCTGTATGCCTCCAACTCCCAGTTTCTGCGAAAAACAAAATACGGACGGTATTGTACCGCTGCACGCGCAAAACGTCAAGAATGAAACTTTTACGAAGATAAAATCACGAAAAACACAGGCTTTTGTGGAGCAAGCCGAAATTTTCACAAACCGGTATTTTTTCCTTGCAGCGCGCGGACAGCTATGCTATACTAAACCTGTACCCACCGCCGGAGGCGTCCGCCTCCGGCGGGCTGTTTTTTGCGCCTGTCCATGTATCGTGGACTCGTCCTGCCGAGGCTTAGCCACCAAAGTGCAAACCAGCGAAGCGTTTCCGACGTGCCTCCGGCGGCCCTATCTTTTCTCTCGCAAGAGAAAAGATAGGGGAGAAAAGAGTGCTTGGACGCGTTTGGGGCGTGCTGCGGGTACAATTCAGGCGAGAATCGATTTTTCAGTCGTTACGAACACACATAGTCGCCCCGCAGGCGCTATGATACGCGCCGCCTGTTACGGAATTCCAAATTTGTGAGTAGTTGCCTTTGAATGGCTGCAGTAAATTGACCTTGCGTTCAAAATTTGGGGGGCAGTACGGATTCGCCGGAGTCCCCCATAGCCTCCCCTTGCCACGCCCTGCGCGGCAAGGGGAGGTGGCATTTGCGTCAGCAAATGACGGAGGGGATAAGCGGCAAATTTCAGGGTGCTCCTGAATTTGCGACGTTTGCATCCCCTCAGGCCCTTCGGGCCAACTCCACCTTTATTAAAAGGGGAGCCTTTGATGCGTCAGAAATTTTGAACGCTCTCACATATTGCAGGAAAAATCCGGGAAAACAGAGGCGGTTTTCTGGTCGGGTCAAGGAGGTTCGGAGGGAAAATGAAATCCCTCCGGGCTCGCTGCAACTGACTGCGGCGGCCGGGAATCCCGGCCGCCGCGATTTTTGTATTTGCTGTTTAGATCAGATTGCAATCGATCTGCGCATTTTTTGCAAGAAGTTTTGCATATTCTGCCATGCGCGTCTGCGCGCTGCGCAGTGCGTCTGGCTCCTGCCCGGAGACGCCGAAGACGGGATAGAACACATGACGGCTTTCCTCCCGGGCGCAGGTTCTTGCGTCCGCACCAGCGATCATGCTGAAAATGATGCCGCCCGCGTCCCGTCCAGTGACGTCGCCGGGGTAGGTGTGGACTTCGTCGCCGCGCAGGCCTTCAAACGGTTCCTTGGCTTCTGCCTGATACAACTCGACCGGCCCCATCAGGCGGTCAATGTCGTGCGTGCCGCAGAGCACATGCGTTTCCAGTTCGACCAGAAACGGCACGGCGGTCACGGCGTTCCAGCGCGGGAACTCCCTGCCCTTGAGCAGCACGGACTCGAACTGCATCATGACAGGGTACGTCTTCTTGAATTTCCGGAAATAGCGGAAATACGGGTTCTGCCCGAACACGTCCGCGCGGACGTACTCCCGGTATTGCTCCCGCAGCGCGGCGACGTGCTGCTCTACCATATCGTAGAAGCCTGTCTCGTCCCACTGCGCCTTGTCCGGGTACTGTACCTCGACCCATGCAAACGGGACGCCTGCGCTCTGCATACCATTCTCTTTTGTGATCTGTACCATGTCTGATGCCTCCCGATCCTGTTTTTCTATTCTATACTGTATAGCATCGGGAACAGGCACTGTCAAGCGTTATTCGGCAAGCTTCCTGCCCAGCGCACGGCAGGCAGCGAGCGCCTCATCATCCGGCGCTTCGCAGCAGATGACGCTGTCCGCCACGCGGTTGATCCCGGCTGTGCCGCAGTCTTCTTCCCATGTGCGCATCCATTCGCCATCGCCCCAGCCGTAAGAGCCGAACAGGCCGACGGGCTTGCCCGCGAGCGCCGACTTCACCGCATCGAACATCGGTGCAAATTCCGTTTCTTCCAGTTCCTCAGCGCCCATCGCCGGGCAGCCGAGTGCGGCGGCGTCCAGTTCCTTCACTGCATCCGCGCCGACGTCCGCAGGCGTCCAGACGGCGCACTCCGCGCCGGCCTCGCGCATGCCCTCCGCGACGGCGTTGGCCATGGCCTCGGTGTTGCCGGTGCCGCTCCAATAAATAACTGCTGTTTTTTTCATGTTCAGGACTTCCTTTCTATTCTGTCTGCAAGCGCCAGCCGGTCCAGCTTTACGCCGGAGCGCCAACGTTCACAGTAGGTTTGCGTACATTTTTTATAACGGTCAAAGGTCTGCTGCGCTTGCTGTTCGTCGCCGTAGACCTTCCACACGCCCGTGCATTTGGCGTTTGTCGCGCGATTTTCAATGAACCCCTTCACGTCCTCCGGCGGGTAGCTGAGAAACAGGCCGACCTCGTGCGGGAATTCAGCCGATCCGCGCATGCGGCGCACCAGCTGCGCGACGCATCTGCCGCAGCTGCCGCAGGGATAGCCTGCGTCTGCCAGCAGCGCTTCCGCTGTCTGCCCGCGCAGATCGCGGCGCAGTGCCGCCGGACGGTAGAGGTACAAAAGCGCCTTTCCCTCGGTGAACCGCAGCGGCAGCAGGCACAGCCCGCGGGAAAGATAGCGCCGGTTGAACGCGCGGATCTCCTCCAGCAGCGTTTCCTTTTCCGTGCACGGACATGGAAACAGGCTTCCGGTCTTGATTCCGGCCAGCGTTGGCGCAGCCTGCCGCACGACCATCTCCTCCGACATCAGCAGGCCCCCTGCACTGCGTATTTGTCCAGAATGCCGCGCAGCGCGGACAAAGAACTGGTGTGACAGCGCTCGATAATCGTCCCGCGGCCCTTGAGTTCGCTCAGTGCGCCCTGCACCATCTTGTGGGACATGGTATTGGTGAAAAAGATCGTCAGATCCGGGCTGCCCAGCTTGTTCCGCAGGCCGCCGGCGGGTTTGGTGAAGATCTTCGACTGACATTGGTAGCTTTCGCAAAGCTCCCGGTAGCGGCGCTCCATACATTCGTTGCCGCCTAGAATTACAACGCTCATAGGCTCGTCCTTTCGGTTTGAAATTAGTTAGACACCTCTAACTGATGGATACAGTACACCCTGCATCTCGTCCGCGCTGCCAGCTGCAGCAGAACAGGCGATTCCATTCATTTCGGTTAGAGAACCTTAACTTCTTGCACAGATCATACCATACTTTTCCCCGATACGCAAGAAAAATTTATGCGGAACACAAAAAATCTGCCCGGAAGCGCGTCGGCGCTTCCGGGCATGGGCTGGCAGGGAAACGAGATATCCGTTTCACGCTGCAGTTTTTCAGGTTTGTTTGTAGGGGCCGATGCTTGCATCGGCCCACTGGGAAGTTGCGAATTCGCTGTAGATTACCGTAAAAACGGCTTGTACTGCCGGGCCGATGCGACGCCCGCAGACTGGTTTCGAGGCGCAACCGCGCATCGCGCGGCTCTTAGCGCCGAAGATGGGCATCGGCCCCTACAGGAAGTGGCCGTATCACGTCGCTCAGATCACCTGTCCGTTTTTTAACTGCAGTTGGAGTTTGTCGGCAATGAGCGCAATAAACTCGGAATTTGTCGGCTTGCCCTTCGTATTCGACACGGTATAGCCGAAGAAGCGCTGGAGCGTTTCGAGATCGCCTCTGTCCCATGCAACCTCGATGGCGTGGCGAATGGCCCGCTCGACGCGCGACGGCGTGGTCGCAAACGTCTTGGCAACCTGCGGATATAGAACTTTCGTGATGGCGTTGATGACGTCCATGTCCTGTACGGCGATCATGATCGCCTCGCGCAGATACTGATAGCCCTTGATGTGCGCCGGAACGCCGATCTCGTGGATGATGGACGTGACCATCGCCTCGATGTTGACCTCCTGCCGCCGCTGGGCATTCTGGCGGAGTTGGCTGTCGATTGCAGTCATCTCGTGAATGCGCTCGGCCACGGCGTCGAGTTCACACGGCTTTGTCATGAAGTACTGCACGCCGAGGCTCGCCGCCATGTTGGCGACATATTCCGTCATAAAGCCCGTCAGCACCAGCGCTGCCGGCGCTTTGTCCATCTCGCGCGCCCGTTTCAGGACCGCGATGCCGTCCAGCTTCGACAGCATCAGATCCAGCACCAGGATATCCGGCTTCGTTACGCGCATAAGTTCTAACGCGCGCTGCCCGTCGGCTGCCGTACCGACGATCTCATAGCTGGGAACCTGTTCCAGACGGCGTTTGATGTGATCGCAGAACTCCTCGTTCCCGTCCGCGATCAAAATTTTGACACGGTTTTCCATTTTTGACCTCTCCTCATAATATGGTTTGTGTCAGACACTGACTTTTTTATCGCTGCGACATCATGAATATAACACAATTTGGTAAATTTTTCAATTTATTTTATTCGGTCTGTGCCAGAAACTTCTCGATATCCTTCGACATAATATTTTAAGAGTAA